>JACMNQ010000066.1 GCA_014378465.1 Oligoflexia bacterium
GGCTCAAGTGAACTGAAAAGGTGCTGTCCGAAGCCGCCGATCACCGAACCGTCCTCAACCGTGATGAGCACCGCAGAGGGCTGTGCATTCAGGAGCTCAATCATTCTCGATGGAAGGGGCTTCGCGTAAACGGTGGAGAGGAGAGTGATGGAGTCACCCTCGGGATCCAGAGCCCGGACGATTTTCTCCAGTCGCTCCGCGAGCGTTCCGAGAGTCACCACAAGCAGCTTGGGTTTCAAAGCGAGCTGATGCCTTCTGATCTGATCTGAAAGCGGAGTTGAAATCTTCGCGAGTGCTTTTCCGCGGGGGTAACGAATGGAAAAAGGGCCGCTCGAGACCAGGGATTCCGAGATGAGAACTTCGAGATCTTCAATGCTCGAAGGAGCGGTCACGGTCATTCGAGGGATCATGCCGAAATAGGCGAGATCGAAGGAGCCGTGGTGAGTGGGTCCATCCGCACCGACCAGTCCCGCCCGGTCGACGGCAAAAGTCACAGGGAGATTCTGAAGTGCGACGTCATGGATGATCTGGTCCAGACTGCGCTGAAGAAAAGTGCTGTAGATCGCGACAAAAGGTTTCAGGCCCCGCGTGGCCATTCCGGCCGCGAAGGTCACGGCATGGGGCTCCGCGATTCCGACGTCAAAAAATCTCTGAGGAAATTTCGTCGCGAACTCCGTGAGTCCCGTCCCTTCGGGCATCGCGGCAGTGATGGCGACGACGCGATCATCGCGCTCGGCAGCCTTGCAGAGCGCTTCGCCAAAAGCTTCACTCCAGGTTTTCTGCGGCGGTTTGGCTTCGACTTTGAGTGAGTTTGGGGCCGCCACCTGTACCGGGCTGATCCCGTGGTAGGCGGCAGGGCTCTGTTCCGCAGGAGTGTAACCTTTTCCTTTCAGAGTTCTGACATGAAGGAGAATGGGTTTGCCAGCGTACCCTTTTTTGATTCCTTCAAGCGTTCCCAGAAGAGTTGACAGATCGTGACCATCGACTGGACCGACATAGTCAAAACCGAAACTTTCGAAGAACTGCGCGGTCCCCTCACCACTCGCAAGCAGCTTGGAAATGCCACCGACGTTTTCGGAGATGGACATCTGGTTGTCATTCAATACGAGAATGAAGGGACCCAGGTCCAGGGAGGAGACATTATTGAGAGCTTCGAGGGCGATGCCTGCAGTGAGGCCGCCGTCGCCGATGACCGCAGTGGACCAGTTCGGATTATTCCAGGCCATGCCGAGTGCCGCGGAAATCGAAGTGCTGCTGTGACCAGCTCCGAAAGCGTCGTGAATGCTTTCTTCACGCGTGAGAAAACCGCAGACGCCTCCCGTGGTTCTGAGAGTGTCAAAAGTTGCGGCGCGTCCGGTGAGCAGCTTGTGGGCGTATGCCTGGTGGCCCACATCCCAGACTATGGGTTCGTCGGGCGAACGAAATGTCTTATGCAGAGCAATGGCGAGCTCAACTGTGCCGAGACTTGCGCCGAGGTGCCCACCATTTTTCAAACAGGTCGAAAGGATGACCTGACGAATGTCTTCAGCCAGCTCTCTCAGCTGCTCAAGAGAGAGTCGCTGGAGATCCTCTGGAAGATTCAGTTCAGTCAGATTCATTCGTTGGCTCAGACCTTGTTGGGTTGAAACGGTTGAGACTCGATCTTGCCATTGGTGGCGGTGGTGAGAATCTCAATTCTCTGTTCCGCGGCCGAAAGATGTTCCTGACAGAGTCGGGTGAGCTTCACACCTTCTTCAAAACTTTTGAGTGCCTGTTCGAGGTTGAGTTCGCCGCTTTCCAGTCGTTTGACAGTGCTTTGGAGTTGCTCAAAAGCCGTTTCAAAGCTCGGGGTTTCAGAGGTTTTCGCGGAGGTGTCAGTCATATGACATTCTTTTATCACTTTGAAAGCTTAAGGCCAACCCATCCGATGTCGATTAATGATTATGGCGGCCCTGAAGCGACTTCTATTGCGCACCTCTGCTCTGCTCGTTTCCGGATTGCGCTCGAGCTTCTCGTTCGGTTGCGTGTTCGTGCTGGGGGTCCTGACCTCGCCTCGCCTTCTGGCAGTCGCAGACGTGGACCTGGCCTGTACTCACGAGGACCCCCTGGTCAGCGCCGAGTGGAACTCGCTGGACCCGGTGAACGACTTCAAGACCCCCATGAAATGGTCACTTCCTCGGTTTGCCGGATCCACCGTGATGACCGACGCTCTCTTTCATTTCGAGCTTTCGCGCGGTTCCAGTGAACAGGACTGGGAAGCTCAGTTTGTGGTCGATTTCGAAGATCCCACGCGTCTGGGCGTTCCCTTCTCGTTTCAACATGTTGCACTCGAATGGACTGATCACTCGGGGAGACAGATCAATGCCCTGGACTGGTCTCTGGCCTGCACGGGCGTAGGAAGGTCCGTTTATCCCGGTCATATCCTGAAATTCAGCGTCCCCATGCCTGGAACTCATGAGATGAGCCGCATCGACATGCCTAAGTTGAGGCTTTGGGGAACCCGTAATTAAAACACGGACTGTCAAAAGCTTAGACAGTTTCCCATCTGTTAATTTATTAAATACCGATCAATTTCGAGTATTTGCGACAAATGACACAGGCCGAGTTCTTGCTCTATAGCCCAGTGCATGAAACCACTTTCTAAGAATACACTTCTCGCTGGCGCTACACTCCTCGGGGTCCTGCTCGTCACCTTTCTCCCGGTCGCGCAAAGTGCGTTCGACCGTCCCTTTTCCTTTTTCAATTCGCAGTTCGATTATTTTTCCACGTCCAATCTGCTGGAGCCCACTTTCACTCGAACGTCGTTTGAAGATGCGCTGCTGGACTCTTCTCACCGGATTGATCCGACCTTTTCGGTTCCGCCCGCAATGACGGAAATGGTTCGCTTCTGGATGAAGGTTTACACGGAATACAGCACACAGCAGCTTGTCCTTTTCGATGAGCGGCACCCAGAGTTGATTTATGAAGTCATCGACTTGAGACCTCTGCAGAAGAGCGCGCGCAATGCCATTGTCTATGAGATCCTGTCAAAGCGACTCGTGAAGTCCCGGATGGCCGCCTTCCGCGAAGGCTTTCGCCGGCTGGACTCCAAGCAGTTCAAAGGCGTTGCCCGGAACGAGATCGAGGAACGCATCCTGAAAGTCCTGCAGACTTCCAGCCACACTCATCCCTATTCCGAACTCCTTCGAAATCTGCGTGTTCAGACGGGTCAGCGCGACAACGTGATCAAGGGTCTCGCGGCAGCGGAGCCCTACCTGCCGAAAATGGAGAAAATTTTTGAAGGAATGGAAGTGCCCAAGGAACTCACGCGCCTCAGCCTGGTTGAAAGCTCGTTCAATCTCAAAGCCACGTCCCGTGTCGGCGCGAGTGGCGTCTGGCAATTCATGCCGAAGTCCGCGACCGAGTACATGCATGTCGATCTCGCAAGACATCAGTTCGATGAACGCCGCTCCCCGATCAAATCGAGCATCGCGGCTGCAAAACTGCTCAGGCGCAATTTCTCCTCACTGAATGACTGGGCTTTGGCCATCACTGCTTACAATCATGGAGCGCGCGGGATGATGAGGTTCAGAGCTGATGAGGACACCGCTGCACCGAATACGGGTGAAATTTTTCAGGGTTGTGACGGCGCGGGAGATCTGAAAGGCCGCTCGCATGGGGCTGTTTCCCGCAAACATAAGTCACGTCTCGGCTTCGCAAGTCGCAATTATTATGCGGAATTCCTCGCGATGCTTCACGCGGAAGCTTACCGTGACGTATTCTACGGAGAAGTGCCCGTGCCTTTTCTGGCGCCGCTCCGGTTCGAAAAGCTGACGCGTACCCAGGTTGCTTCGCAAGTTGCCAAAGACCGGGGAATTCGAATGGATGAGTTCAGGTACCTGAATCCTGACATCCAAAGCGCGGATGCGCAGTTGCCTCGCGGTTACAGGATCGCGTTGCCCGCCACTGAGGAAAACCTCAGTGAATTAATTCTTATCAATCACGTTGATCACACCCGGCTGTGAGACCACGAGCTGTGACCAGATCACTTTGCCATCAGGAGTGATGAGCGAGGGCATGTTTGCACCTTCTGGGACCTGTACGGAGATGAATCGGCTCTGTCCGGTTCTCATGGGAGTCTTGACCAGCAGATGGTCTTCAGGGGAAAGCGTGTACGTCTCCGACGAAAGCGTCGGACGCTCCAACAGAGGGACTACTGACGGAAGCGAACGCTTGGCTTCTGAATCCTTGATGTTGCGATCGGCGCTGACGATCAAACCGCTCACGGGGCTGACGCCCCCCTCGAGCTGCGAGATCCAGTAGGCGACTTCCTTTCCACCGAAGTGAAAAAGACTGAGATTCTGGGTCTGATCACTCATGATCTTGTAACGGTGTTTGAAGACCTTGTCATTCATGGTCACGTCGATGTGCAGCGGGTGTTCGCCGACCACCAGGACGTCAGAGACTTTGAAGGCTCCCGCACGATCGGTGATCGCCGTCTTTCCATCCTGTCCCACGACATTCACACTCAGGCCAGTCATGCCGCGAGCTTTGACAGAGGACGCGAGGTAGATATTTCCACTGATCTTCTTCTTTTCAGGTGCGCTCAGCTCAAGGTAGGTCGCAATCCCGGGCTTAACGGGAAGACTGATCGCGGCAGTGATACCGCCGCTATGAGCATTCAGGTAAAGGAGCGGGATTCCTGGAGCGACATTCACGAATGCGAAATAACGGGCGCGGTCTGCGGACAATGCGATCGGCTTCAGGTTTTCGTCGAAGTAAATGGGTTGTTCAGAGCGGCTTCTCAGTTCAAGCTCCCAACCGGCCGGGACACGGCCGAAGACGATTCCGGTATCGCCAAGGATGGTCGTCTTGGCCAGGAGTGAAAGCGCGCTGACGTCATTGATCGCCAAAAGTGGAGTACAGTGTGCCGGCTTTGCTTTTTCCAGGGAAAGGGTCGACCAATGAGTCTTTTTAGCCTGACTTGCCGAGAGAACCCATTTCGATTGAATGCCATTTTCGTTGCCTTCTTGAGACAATACTTTCTTGGAAATCGAAAACCAGGTCTTGCCTTCGGAGAAGGCGCCCACGCCTTGAGACTCGGGGGCGCACGCTGCCTGAACGAGAGCTTCGGTAAATGAAGCGGGATTGACCGGGACGGTGGGAGGTGGGGCTTGATCGTTACCGCCTGAGCTACCGGATTGAGTAGTCATCTGATTCACGGGGGTCTCGGTGGACCCCTGAGGCGCCTTTGAGTAATCACCACTTGCCGTATTCAATTGAACGACTGCATGAGTAGTCAACGGGGCCGCTGCGGTCAGGGTCAATTTCTGACTGAGCATTTCGAGAGATAACATAGGCTGCTCAGCAAAAGCTGTTTGGACTGCGGCAATTTTGACATCAGCCGATTCGGCTGTTTCAGCTGACGTTGCCGAGTCGCCCTTTGAAGGGACGGGAGTCAGACCTGCATGACTTTGAGCCAAGCGGATCGAATCCGTTTCAGAAGCAGCCGCCTCTTCAGAAGAAGGGGCTGTCGCCTCGACAACGGCGAGGTGATGCTGAGTAGTCATCATTGCATCGGGTGCTGCGTCCAGCGCTGCGTCGGAAGTCGAAACTTGGATCGAAGTCGATGGGACGACTGCCAGGTGATTCTGTGCTGGGGGAAGTTCATTCCGTGAAGCTGAGTTATCATCGGCAGGGACTGGAACTACGGCGGCATGAACCGACTTTAGAGACTTCTTCGGGGCTTTCTTCTCAGACTTGTTGGATTGGCGGATATTCTTATTATCGCTGGTGAACTTCACAGGAAGGACGCCAGGAGCAGTCGAACTCGGTGTTGCATTCACTGCCGGTACCACTTCGTTCTGAGTAGTCATCACGAATACGGTCGGGACGGCGGATGGAGTCAGGGGTTGAGTATTCATTGCGAGCTGAAAGCGAACTCTCATCTCTTTATGAATCGCTCTCATTTTTTCAGCTTCGGTCATCACCACCGGAGAAGCTGTCCCGGAGGTCAAAGGTTGAGCTGAAGTCATTTGAATTTGATCTTGTGATGAGGCTGTAGCGGTGGAAACCGCGATCGATGCAGGACTGACCAGCACTGCGGCAGGTTCCTGAATCATCTCGCTGACGCGACTCGCGCGTGCTTTGCTTGCGGCGTCGGAGACCAGATGCGTTTTGACAGGATGATGAGTGGCCACCGATGTTCGGAGAGAAACAATCCGAGCCAGAGGAAGTTTTTTAGGTGCGTTGCCCACCGAGGCGACGAGCGAGGGGTCCAAAGCTGAAAGGCTGACAGATTGAGCCTGAATAGGCGCGAAAGGCAGGTTTCCCTGCACTACGGAATCAAATCCGACATCAAGCTGGGTCCACCAGGTGAAATCAGAAGTGTTGACCTGAACCGATGAGCCTTCATTGAGATGATGGAGTGCAGCAGCGGTACCCAGGGTAAGCATACCAGCAGCCATCACGGCAATTGCCGCTGACATTCGTACAACATTCGAAGATGCTGAACTGACCCGATCCGTGGTGCTCATGTTTATATTGCTGCCCTTACCTTAATCACTCGATCTAAGGATAAAGCCAAACGATGGTGGTCGCAACAGGCAGATTTCTCCACCCTTGGCTTCTTTCGCCGATTCTTACCCGGCTGGGTGGTCTCGAGCGCTAACTTGTTGACGAACCAACGCTCGCTGCAACTTAAGTTGATACTTCCTGAACTGGTGTTCGTCAAGCGCGGCTCCCTGGAGGGCCGTTTCGGCCTTCTTCTGGGCGGTCTGAGCGCGGGCGAGATTGATCTCTTCGCGAAGCTCAAAGGTCTCTGCCATTACGCTGACGATGCCCTCTTTGACTTCAAAAAACCCTGTGGAAATCACGCCTGATCCGTCAGTTCCATTCGCAAGCTGATAATTGAAAACTCCCGTTTCGAGGGTTCCAATCATTGCAGCGTGGCCCGGAAGAACCTGGATCTGCCCTTCACTCGTTGGAAGGGTGACCGCGTTGATTTCAACCTGGTCCATGAGCCTACGCTCAGGAGAAAGAATACTTAGCTTAAGAATATCTGCCACGGTCGTTCCTCCAGCCGAAGCTGCACCCTCTCAATTAAGCGAGAGTCTTGGCTTTCTCAATGGCGTCTTCGATGGTGCCAACGAGGTAGAATGCTTGTTCAGGAAGGTCATCATGCTTGCCTTCAGCGATTTCGCGGAACGCACGGATGGTGTCTTCGATCTTGACGAACTTGCCCTTGATTCCGGTGAACTGCTCAGCGACGAAAAACGGCTGCGAGAGAAAACGCTGCATCTTTCGAGCACGCGCCACGGTGATCTTGTCGTCTTCAGACAATTCATCCATACCCAAGATCGCAATGATGTACTGCAGATCCTTGTAACGCTGGAGCAACTGCTGAACCATACGAGCCACTTTGTAATGCTCTTCGCCGACGACTCGAGGATCGAGAACGCGTGAGGTTGAAGCCAGTGGATCCACCGCTGGATAGATTCCCAATTCCGCGATCTGACGGGAAAGATTGGTGGTTGCATCCAGGTGAGCAAAAGTCGTCGCTGGAGCTGGATCGGTGTAATCATCGGCCGGAACGTAAATCGCCTGAATCGAAGTGATCGATCCCTTGTTGGTCGATGTGATGCGTTCCTGCAATTCACCCATTTCAGTGGCGAGAGTCGGCTGGTAACCGACGGCTGATGGAATACGGCCGAGAAGTGCGGACACTTCGGATCCGGCCTGAGTGAAACGGAAAATGTTATCAACGAACAACAAAACGTCCTGGTTCTCTTCGTCGCGGAAATATTCTGCAACAGTCAGAGCAGAAAGGGCCACGCGAGCGCGAGCGCCCGGTGGTTCGTTCATCTGTCCGTAAACGAGAGCAGTCTTGGCCAAAACGCCGGACTCTTTCATTTCCATCCAGAGATCGTTTCCTTCACGGGTACGCTCACCCACACCGGCGAATACGGAGAAACCACCGTGCTGAGTGGCGATGTTGTTGATAAGCTCCATGATCAGAACGGTCTTGCCAACTCCTGCACCCCCGAACAGACCAATTTTACCGCCGCGGGCATAAGGGGCGAGAAGATCGACCACTTTGATGCCGGTGAAGAACGGCTGAACGGTCGTCGTCTGATCTTTGAAAGCTGGAGGCGGGCGATGAATCGGGTAAGTCTTCTTGTGATTGACCGGGCCCGCTTCGTCCACTGGCTCGCCAATGACGTTCAAGATGCGCCCGAGAGTCTCACGTCCGACTGGCATCTGGATCTGTGCGCCGGTGTTCATCGCGGTTTGACCACGAGTCAGGCCTTCAGTGCTGTCCATGGATACGGTACGCACGGTGTTTTCACCCAAGTGCTGGGCGACTTCAAGAACCAGATTCCACTCTTTGTCATCAATGGAAGGATTCGTCACACGAACTGCGTGAAAAATTTCCGGCAACTGGCCCTGCGCAAATTCAATGTCGACGATCGGCCCGATGACCTGCTTGATTCGACCCGTCTTAATTTGTCCTGCTGATGCTGACATCTTCAAAATCTCCTTATCAAAAAATCAATCTGTTCTGGTGCCCGGAGAGTTCCGAGCTGTAATTCTCACTTAACCTTTTTGGGATTCGCTTCCGGCGATGATCTCCAGGAGTTCTTTCGTGATGCCGGCCTGACGCTGCTTATTGAACTGCAGAGTCAGCTTCTTGATCATCTCGCCCGCATTCTTCGTCGCGTTTTCCATCGCTGACATTCGGGAACCGTGTTCACTGGCCTGGGAGTCCAAAAGAATACGGAATGCCTGAATCGAGAAATGCTTGTCCAGCAACGAAAGAAGAACTTCCTTTGGACTTGGCTTGACGAGGTAGATTGGCTCGACCGTATCTCCCCCTTGCTTCACTTCGAGCGGTTTAGGCTGAAGAGGCAGGTAGTTATCGATCACGACTTCCTGAGTGACAGCATTTTTGAACTCATTGAAGATGAACTTCACTTCGTCGACCTGCTTCGAAGTGAAAAGTTCGACGAGGTTGGCGGATAAGATGCGGGCCTTCTCATAAGTCACTTTCCCGCCCAGCTCTGGGAAGTAAGGACCGATATTGAAATTCTTGGTCTTGAAGAAGTCAAAGCCGCGTCTACCCACAAAGGCGAGTTCAATACTGCTGTAATCGTTCTTGTGAGCGGCAACCCAGCGCTGAGTGCCTTTGATGATATTGGCGTTGAAGCCTCCACACAAACCACGATCCGAAGTCACCACGACGAAAAGAAGTTTTTTGCCGCCGGCATTTTCTGCAGCTTCGGCTTGCTGCTGAATCAGAGGGGAATTCACTGGCTCGCTGAGCAAGGAAATCGTCTGATTGATCAGATCGCCAATGCGGCGAGCATAGGGACGCTGATTACTAATCGCGTCCTGGGAACGACGAAGCTTGGACGCAGACACCATTTTCATGGCGCGAGTCGTTTGCTGGGTGTTCTTCACAGTGCCGATGCGCTTTTTTAAGTCTTTGATGCTTGCCATGGAATCGTCGCCTTTTCGCTTTAAGCTCCAAAAATCGCGTCGAAGTCTTCGAACGCCTTGGTCAACTTCGGCTTCAGAGAATCATCGATCTTGCCGCTGGTGGCGATCTCCTTGAAAATTTCTGGATGTTTCTTGTCCATGAATTCGAACATCTGAATTTCGTAATCGTGCAGACGATCGACTGCATGCTTGTCCAGATGTCCATGGGTGCCGGCGTAAACCAGAACCACCTGGCGTTCGACTGCCATTGGAACGTACTGATCCTGTTTCAATATCTCTGCGAGGCGCTGTCCGCGAGCCAACTGTTTTTGGGTCGCAGCATCGAGATCGCTTCCGAACTGAGCGAACGCCGCTTTTTCGCGGTACTGAGCAAGCTCAAGACGCAAAGTTCCTGCAACCTGTCTCATCGCTTTGATCTGCGCGCTGCCGCCGACCCGAGAAACGGAGAGACCGACGTTCACTGCAGGGCGTACGCCGGAGTAAAACAAATCGGTTTCGAGGAAGATCTGTCCATCGGTGATGGAAATCACGTTGGTCGGGATGTATGCCGAAACGTCCCCCGCCTGAGTTTCAATGATTGGAAGCGCCGTGAGAGACCCGCCGCCGAGCTTGTCAGACAATTTCGCAGCACGCTCGAGCAAACGAGAATGGAGGTAGAAAACGTCGCCAGGATATGCTTCACGACCTGGAGGACGGCGAAGAAGAAGGGAGAGCTGGCGATAAGCCTGCGCCTGCTTCGTCAGATCGTCATAAACAATGAGGGCATGCTTGCCGTTGTCGCGGAACCACTCACCCATCGTGACGCCTGTGTAGGCAGCCAAGAACTGGAGGGGAGCCTGCTCGGATGCGGTCGCAGCCACGATGATCGTGTGATCGAGTGCTCCGTTTGCGCGGAGCTTGTCCACAACCTGAGCAACTGTAGACTGTTTCTGGCCAATGGCGACGTAGATGCAGAATACTCCGCGTCCCTTTTGATTGATGATGGTGTCGATCGCAACAGCGGTCTTGCCAGTCTGACGATCACCGATGATCAATTCGCGCTGTCCGCGGCCGATTGGGATCATGGCATCAATTGCTTTGATTCCGGTCTGCAGAGGTTCTTTGACAGACTGCCTGTCGACAATTCCAGGAGCCTTGATTTCGACTTTACGGAAATGTTTGGTGTTGAGTGGACCCTTGCCATCAATCGGGACTCCCAGTGCGTTCACGACGCGGCCAAGGAGCTCTTCGCCCACAGGAACTTGAACGATCTTATTGGTCCGCTTGACGATGGAGCCTTCTTTGATTTGAGTGTCATCACCGAGAACGGCGATACCGACGCTTTCTTCTTCAAGGTTCAGAACCATTCCGGTGACTCCACCGCCGAAATCGACAAGCTCTCCGGACATGGCCTTTTCGAGGCCGTACACCTTGGCGACGCCGTCGCCGACAGACACTACGGTTCCAGTTTCAGAGACATCGATTTTCTTTTCGAAATCCATGAGCTGCGTTTTCAAAATTTGGGTAATTTCTTCTGGACGGATCTGCATACTTACCTCGACTTATTTCTTAGTTCGCCGAACTTGTGCCAAACACAAGTCGGTCGCGGAGCTGTTGAAGTTGAGAGCGGAGCGTACCATCGTAGGTGACGCCATTCACGGTGACCTTGATGCCTGCCAAAAGAGATGAATCAATGGATGGCCTGAAGGAAATCTTCTTGCCGAGCTTCTGACCAAAAGAGCGGCTGAGCTCTTCGAGATCTTTGGCGTCGAGTGGGTCGGCGGATACCAGCTGGCCCAGTACTCCGCCTTGAGATTCGAGTCGGATTTCAGCGAAAGAGCCTCTGATCGCCTTAAGGAGGGATAAGCGCTCTTTGCGGGCCATAAGGACGAGAAAACGTCCGAGAATTCCGCCAATGCCGAGCTTCTCTGAAACGGCCGCCACTACAGATATTTTTTCCTTCGAGCCCAGAGCAGCAGTTTCGATCAGGGTTTTGAAGTTTGGATTCTGATCAACCGCAAGGACGAAGGCATCCAGCTGCGCTTCGATCTGATCGACATCTGCCGCAGTGAGCTTTGTTTCGGTTGCGGCTTCATAGAGCGCTTTGGCGTAGGCGCGTGCGACACTCATTGTACACTCTCCACTTGCTGAGAAAATTCGCGGCGAATCCTGAGCTTGTCTTCGCCGGTCAGCCGCTCTTTGAGAATCTTTTCGGCACGATCGAGGACCTGACCACTCAATTCGGTGCGAAGCTGATTTTTCAAATCACCATAAAGTGATTGGGAAGAATCTTTTGCGTCCACCAGAATGGAACCCGCGAGACGCTTGGCTTCTGCGACGGTCTTGACACGCATGGCTTCTGCGTCCTGCCTGACTTGCTCACGAAGAGAGACGACTTCAGCATCGATGGCCTGAAGTTTTGCGGAGAACTCGGTGTACTTCTGTTCGGCGTCCCGAAGCTGGGCCTGAACTCGGACGACTTCATCACGAAGGCCCGTGGAACGTCCCGAGACGAACTCACGAACGGGCCCACGAAGGAAATAGACCATGATCCCGACCAGGATGAGAACATTGACGACGGAGGGAATAAGCGCGTACATCAACCTTGCCTCTTGAGAAGAGTATCGGAAATGGTTTTCGCAAGACTTTCAACTTCAACCTCGAGCTGCTTTTTCAGCTGCTCGGTCTGCCGCGAAATGGAGTCCACGGCATCTTGAGTTATCTTCTTTGCTTCATTTCGCGCATGAGAAAGAATTTCGGCTTCTTCTTTTTTTGTCTCAAGAAGGACTGCGTCGAAATCTTTTCTGGCATCAGCACGGGCTTGGCTGAGCTGTGTCTTGTATTCTTCAATTTTAGAATGGGCTTGGCTGACCAGCTTTTCTGCAGCGGCACGATCCTGAACGGTGCGTTTGTTTCTTGCTTCGAACAGTTTCAAGAAAGGCTTGAAGTAGAGATTCGAGAGAACAAGAAAGAGCACCGCGAAGATGGCGAATTCTGTGAAAAAAGTTTGATCCAGCCCAAGCTGCTGCAGTATGGCGGCCACGTTGAAGCTCCGATTGTGTTTGGAATCCACTGCGGAGTTAACACGGTAGAATTTCGCGGGTCAAGTATGGAATTAAACGGGGTTGGATTTATTTGAGCCTGAGTCGGAGAGCTTTTTGGCAGCATTGGAAGGTGTCGGTAAACCCGGAGTTGCGGAGTTGACCATCTTGCTGCTGCCTTCAAAAATCACGCCTTCATCCACCCGGAGGCTTGGGGTGAGAATGCTTCCACGGAAAATTGCGGGGGCGTGGATTTCAACACGGTGTTTGGCTTTGATGTTTCCGCGAACTTCACCGCTGATGATGACGATGCCCGCATCAATCTGTCCTTCGACGCGCGCGCCTTCGCTGATGATCAAGGTATCCGGAGTGAAGATTTCTCCGCGGAACGTTCCACCAATTCGGACAGTGCCCTGAAAGCAGAGCTTCCCTTCGAACTCGCAGCCCTGGTCAATGACACCGCTGACGGCAAAGCTGCTGACCGGGACACTCAAGTTTTGGGATTTTCTCATGCAGTCTAATTCTGCATGACCCCGAGGATTCGTTCAAGCTCTTCGCGCGATCCGTAGTGAAGAACGATTTTGCCCTTTTTTTCAGTCCCCCTGATTTCGACTTTGGTCGAAAGATGCCGAGTCAGATTCTGGGAGAGGGTCGCGATCCGAGATTGGACCGGCTTTGCGGGGGCTCCGCTGGCGCCAGCCTGCACGCCACCTTCGCCGTTTGCAGCTTGACGCTTGTACTGATCAACCAGGGCTTCAGATTCACGAACGCTGAGCTTCTGCTCGACAATCTGCGCACGAGCTCTCAGGCGAAGCTCGTGGTCCTCCAGGGACAGCAGCGCCTTCCCGTGACCAAAGCTTAAAATTTGACGCTTCAAGTCGTCGATGATGGCTTCGGGAAGACGAAGTAGCCGTAAATAGTTGGTGATCGTGGAACGTTCTTTTCCAACTCGAACCGCGATTTCTTCTTGGGTCAGGGCGAAGTCCTGCATGAGCTGAAAATACGCCAAAGCCTCATCTATGCAGTTGAGATTTTGTCTTTGTATGTTTTCGATGAGTGCCAACTCGAGCGCCTCTCGATCAGTCGACTTGCGGATGACAATGGGAACCTGCTTGAGACCCGCCAATTTTGACGCACGCAATCGTCTTTCGCCAGCAATCAGTTGATAGCCGTTCGGTCCTTTTCGAACAATCAGAGGCTGGATGATCCCGTTGGAGCGGATCGACTGAGCAAGCTCCTGAAGGGATGGATCGTCAAAATCCCGACGTGGCTGATATTGGTTTGCGATGATGTCGTCAACATTTGCGAATGCAATTCCTGGATGTCGATCTTTGTTTGCCATCTCGGGCTGAAGAGCCGGCATGGCGTCTCCGGCCGCAGTGGCACCTGTTCCTTTTGTGCTCAAGGAAGCAGGCGTCGAAACGGGGGCGCTCGCGGCGTTAGACAGAAGCGAAGCGAGACCTTTACCTAAAACGGGTTTTTGAACTGCCACAGATCCTCCGGGACTCGATACGAACTACAAAGCCTTCGAGGCAGGCTTGTCAGATTTCGCAGGCGATGGTGTTGTTGATTGTGTGAGCGGTGTCGCTTCGGCCGGAGCGCCAACAGGCGGATTTCCCGGCGCGTCGAATTCGGCCTCGATTTTATCGAGCTGCGCTTGATTAGGATAAGAAGGAGCCGCACGCTCCGGATGAAAGGCCGGTGGCGTTACGTCCTTGGGCTGATTTCGAGACAGCACTTCTTTAGCGAGATTCAGGTAGGCTAGGCATCCTTTTGAATCGATGTCATACAAGAGGATCGGCTTGCCAAAGCTCGAGCACTCGCTCAAGCGCACATTCCTTGGAATGACCGTATTGAAAACTGAATCTTTGAAATGAGTTCTCACCTCTTGCACCACCTGGTTGGCGAGATTATTTCGTCCATCGAACATCGTAAGAACGATTCCCTCTTCCTGGAGGTTCGGGTTGATATTCTGTCGGATCAGGGAAACCGTATGAAGCAGCTGAGTCAGTCCCTCGAGAGCGAAATACTCGCACTGAAGTGGAACCAGAAAACTGTCGGCTGCCGTAAGCGAGTTCACCGTGAGAAGCCCCAAAGAAGGAGGACAATCAATCAAAATGAAGTCGTAGTCGTCCTTGATTGCCGCAATAGCCGCTTTGAGTTTGGATTCTCGAGCGAACGAGGTCACGAGTTCAATTTCTGCTCCAGTCAGATCAGTATTTGCTGGTGCTACGAAAAGGTAATCGATTTCAGTCGACTGAATGACTTCAGCGAGCGTCGCCTCACCGATCAGCGCATGATAGATCGTCTTTTTATCTGCAAGTGCGGCTCGGTCAACGCCTAAAGCGGATGATGCGTTGCCTTGTGGATCAAAATCAATGACGAGCGTCTTGCGTTCCGCCATAGCGAGTGAAGCGGCCAGGTTCACGGTGGTAGTTGTCTTACCGACGCCGCCCTTTTGATTGGTAAGGGCAATGACTTTTCCCATTTATCACTCTCTTTTTGTGGGTTCTATGAAATAACGTTCTTATCTGAGTTATCCCAGTAATCCCAGTCGATTTTGAACTTTTACAGGGGCGCCCGGATTGATTCTGATTAGGGCGCCCCTGATATCGATGTGTGGTGTGGTGGGTAATCAGATCAGAAAAATTTAGCTACACACACAGGCTACCCATGAATATCCTCCGGAGCAAGTGGAGAGTCATGTTTTTTTAAACGTTCCACGTGGAACATGCGTGGCTAGCCATCAGACGGTCGTTATCTTGCCGCGGATGATTCGCACAATGATCCGACTCTTCTGAAGAGATCCGACCGTGTACTCGTAAGTCTTCTCAATGGAGAGTTCCGAGCGTCGTTGAGATTCTTTAAAGTCACTGAGCTCTTGCGGCCAGCTTGGTCCCTTGAGTAAAACTAGATTGTTCCACGTGGAACATGGTCGAATCCAATTATAAATGCGCGTCACAGGTCCGACCGCGCGAGCAACGATGGATGAAACAGTATTCTTCTTAAGATAATCTTCTGCCCGACCCGCAAAAACATCCACCGCCGATCCATAAAGTCCGAGATCTGTAGCAGCCCGCATCAGAAAGTCGGCCTTTTTCACTTCCGAATCACACAAAATCCACTCCCCGGGGGCGAGTAAAGCGCAAATCATCCCCGGTACCCCCACGCCTGAACCTAAGTCCATCGCCGGATAACTCACGAGCCCGCTTTTCGTGAGTTCAATCGCGTCTAGAACATGCCCTTCATAAAAATCGACCGGTGATAAAAGGCGAGTCAGATTCTGAACCTCATTTTCGGCAATGACTAGCTGACGGAAAGATGAGATTTTAGCACGAGTATCCGAAGATAGCTGGGGACTACCCTCTTTTAATAGCCGTTCAAATTCGTGATTATCCATGGAGGGCGTCGCTTACTGGGGTGGCTTTGGAAGACTTCATCTTGAGAAAGATCATAATGGCGGCCACTGCAGCCGGGGTAACACCTTGAAGGCGTGTTGCCTGCCCAATCGTCTCGGGCCTCACCCGCGCAAGCCTCGATCGGACTTCAGTGGATAATCCGGGTACGTCCGCAAAATCGAGCTGCAGGGGAATGGCCAAAAACTCGTTTTTTCGTACGCCTTCAAGCACTTCAAGGTCCCGCTTGATATAACCCTCGTATTTTACCTGGATTTCGACTTGCTCACGCACGTCCGCAGAAACAGTCTCCCCCAGGGCAAGCCCCAACTCTACAAGAGAATCAAATGTCAATTCTGGTCTCCGAAGTAAAACTTCTGCTGAAACGCGATCTTTGAGCGGGCT
Source organism: Oligoflexia bacterium (assembly GCA_014378465.1). GTDB lineage: Bacteria > Bdellovibrionota > UBA1018 > UBA1018 > UBA1018 > UBA1018. The sequence continues at coordinate 16,277 of JACMNQ010000066.1, forward strand.
CAGTCCCCGCGCCGACAACCAATCATTAACGCCAGTCACCGGATAGAAGTAGTTTTTCGAAAGTGCGTCTTTCCAATGTGAGATCGAATCCCGACGCCGGCAGAAGATCTCATATTCCTCATCACCCAGAAGACCCAATTCATGACCCATTTCACTTAAACGTAAATCAGCATTATCTTCGCGCAAAAGGAGCCGATACTCCGCCCGCGAGGTAAACATCCGGTAGGGCTCATCCGCACCTTTCAAGACCAGGTCATCCGCCAACACGCCGATATATCCATCGAGTCTCGAGAGGACAAAGGGACTCTTCTCCAAAACCTTCTGAGCGGCATTGATCCCAGCAATAAGACCCTGTGCACCTGCCTCTTCATATCCAGAAGTCCCATTAACCTGACCCGCAAAAAAAAGTCCGGGCACGTCCTTAGATTCAAAAGTCGCCTTGAGCTGCCGCGCGTCAACGCAATCGTACTCGACCGCATAACCGTGACGGATGAACTGGGCATTCTCAAGTCCAACGATAGAATGAACAAACGCTTCTTGCACATCGCGCGGCAGACTCGTTGAAATCCCGTTCACATAGATTTCGTTGGTATTCAAACCCTCAGGTTCCAAGAAAATCTGATGCCGATTTCGATCTCTAAACCTTTTTACTTTATCTTCAATGGAGGGACAATAACGGGGACCGATACCCTGAATAATGCCCGTGAACATCGGTGATTTATCAAAATTTTTCTCAATAATATCATGGGTTAGCTCGTTCGTATAAGTAATAAAGCAATGGACTTGGGGCAAAAGAGGAAAAGGCTGAGTGCGGTGATAAAAGGAAAACGGCACCGGAATCACATCGCCCGCTTGGGCTTCCACTTTCGAATAATCGATACTGTCTTTATGAAGCCGGGGCGGAGTACCCGTCTTAAGTCGACCCAACCGGAATCCCAGCTTCTCCAGACTTGCACTCAAGCCAGTCGAAGACTGATCCCCTGCACGACCCCCGGGAGCTTGATCAAAACCGGTATGCATGATCGCCCGAAGAAAAGTCCCCGAAGTGATGATCACGTTGGGTGCAAAAATGTCAGAACCGTCAGTCGTACGAATTCCCCGCACCTTGCCTTCAGCCAAGAGAATTTCAGACGCTTCTACCGGGACAATCGTCAGGTTCGCTAGCCCGAGGAAAAACTCCTGCATCCGCTGAGCGTAAAGAGCCTTGTCACATTGAGCGCGCGACGACCGCACGGCGGGCCCTTTACTGCTATTGAGCTTGCGATACTGAATCGCGCTCTTATCAGTATTGATTCCCATGATGCCGCCCAAAGCATCAATTTCTCTAATGAGCTGACCCTTCGCCAAGCCGCCCATGGCAGGATTGCACGACATGAAACCGATGCGTGACGGGTTCAGAGTGACCAAGGCGGTTCGACAGCCCATTTTCGCGCTGGCGTGCGCGGCTTCAGTTCCGGCGTGACCGCCGCCTATGACAATGACATCAAACTCCATACAGGCCCGATAACACCGATTATCAGAACAAGTCAATTTGGAGCGGGTGAAGGGGTTCGAACCCTCGACCTCAAGCTTGGGAAGCTCGCACTCTAGCCAACTGAGCTACACCCGCGCACCAAACTCATCCGAAGACGCGAACAAGCTTGACGCTAACTCGGAAACCCCAGTCCCGCAAGCCACAGAGCTCAAAAACCCAAGACAATACGATCGGTAGACACTGGAGCCACCGAGGCATAAAATGATCGCTATGAGCAAACTCGCTTCACTCAACCCTGCCACCGGCGAACTTCTGCGCGAAATCGACACCACACCTACCGATGCCCTGCCAGAATACTTTCGAAAAGCCAGGGAAGCTCAGATGAGATGGTCCGCCCTCCCTATCCGCAAACGAGCGGCAGCGCTCACGAGTCTGCGGGAAGTGATGCTGGATCAGATCGACCAGATCGCCGAACTGATCTCGCTCGAAAATGGGAAACCCCGCTTCGAAGCACTCGCAAATGAACTGCTCCCGGCAATCGAACTCCTCACCTACTTCGCTCGAATCTCACCTCACGCCCTTCAGGACGAACCCATCCCCATGGGTCTCATGAAACATCGCCAGAGCGAACTCACCTACTGGCCACTCGGCACAGTCGCCGTCATCTCACCTTGGAATTACCCATTTCTCCTGCCTTTCGGGGAAATCGTGATGGCCATCACCACTGGAAACGCGGTCATTTTCAAACCCAGTGAAATCACGTGGCAGATCGGTCTTAAAATCCAGGAACTCTTTGAACTGGCAGGCTACCCAACCGACCTGCTTCAGACGATCTTCGGCGACGGAAGTCTCGGCTCAGCTTTGATCGAACAGAAACCTGCAAAAATCTTCTTCACCGGAAGCGTCGCGACCGGAAAGAAGATCATGGCTGCGGCCGCACTACACCTCATCCCGGTCAATCTCGAGCTAGGCGGCAAAGACGCGATGATTGTTCTTGGAGACGCTGACCTTGATTATGCAACCAGCGCAGCACTCTGGGGCGGCTTCAGCAATTCGGGCCAAGTCTGCGCATCCGTCGAGCGAATCATCGTTCACGAAAGCATCGTTCAGGATTTCACCAGGCTTTTGCTGGAAAAGGTAACAAAACTGCGCCAAGGCAATTCCGCGGATCAACAAAATGATCTCGGCGTCATCACGCTTGATCGGCAGAAGCAGATTTACGAAGCGCAACTCACGCAGGCAAAAGCCCAGGGCGCGGAAATTCTTTGCGGAGGCATTTTTTCAGACGACCGAAGATCATTGCAGCCCACCATCATCACGGGCCCAAAAATCGAAGAACTCGATGTCTACAACGAAGAAACCTTCGGACCAGTGGTCGCGATCACGACGTTTCGCTCGGTACAACAAGCCATAGAAAAGGCAAACCAGAGCAAGTACGGACTTCTCGCCAGTGTCATCACGAAAAATCTGAGTCTGGCTCACTACATCGCCAAGCAACTCGAAGTAGGCACCGTCACCATAAATGAAGTAGTTTACACAGCCGGACTGCCTGAAACACCGTGGGGAGGAGTGAAGAACAGTGGCTTCGGGAAGAAACACTCCGCCCGTGGCCTGCAGGAATTCGTGAATGTACGCCACATTCACCGCCCAAGATCCATGCTGTTCGTGTTCAAATCTCCCTGGTGGTTTCCATACACTGAATTTCAATACGCGACGTTTCGGAAACTTTTCGACCTCTACCGGCGAAGTCTAACTGCCCGGATCAAAGCTTTTCCACTGCTGATCTGGAACTTCGTTCAGTTCATCAAAAAAGAGAAACGCCTCTGAATCGAAACAAGCAGATGATCAGAGCGAATGAATGAGCTTCAGATTTCGAACAGGAATGGCAGTCGAGCGGCGTCTTTCCAGAATCAAGACCATATCCATGAGAAAAAGTACCCCAAAACTCTTGATCGAATAGAACTCAAGTCGAGCGCCCGTATCTCCCAGCGTTTTGCTCGTCAACACGGTGATCATGCAGATCGAAAGCAGCGCACTGAAAATAAGAATTCGGTCCTTTGATTTCACTGCTTGATCCAGGGTCAGCGCAGCCAGCGGATATGCCAGAACGAAGCAGTGAAACCATGCCAACGGATGAATCACGCAACCCAGTGCCAACCATCCGAGCCACTTTTCAATCGCTCCGAAATCACGAATCTGTCTGGAACGAAAAAACCAGTATCCGCCGATAATCAGTGTACAGATCAGCGCCGCAATCCCATCCGCACGAGAGTCCCTCGAGGGAACCTCCAGTCCCCGTAAAATGACCGCCGGCAAACCCTGGTTGTCGCGACCCCGAGTTTTTTCATGCTCGAAGAGCTGTCCACCGGAGGCGGCGGCAGTTTTCCAGGATTTCGCAAACTCCAGAGGGTGCAGACTTTTCGCACACCATAAAGCAGGAAGCGTGAAGACGAAGAGAAAAACACAGACGCGTCCCATCTGCCATGCACTGATTCGTCGCCACCCCAAAAGAGAAACTCCTGAGAAGACCTTGGTACTCAGAGCGAACACGACAGGCGAAGGCCTCGCCTTCTCCCATCCCCACAAAGCGACGGCGAGCATCACCAGAGTGATCTGGCCGTCTAGAAAATGGACAGCGAAGATTCCCCAGAACAACACTGAAGTCAATGCTATCACCAGGTCAGAACACCCGCGTTTCCGTAGCCAGTGCATCACTGAAATGAGTGAAGCGAGTTCAGTGAGAGCCCATGCCCATTTTGCAGCCACGAGAGGCAAAACTGAAAACGGCACGAAAAACGGCACGATCCACGGCGGATACTTGAAGACCATCGCGCCGTCGCGAAGCACATCATAGATCGGCTCGCGATGAAGCAGATGCTGTCCACTCTGCCAGAAAACGCGAAAATCCTGCCCTTGAGCGACGGTATCCCGCACGAGCGCCACGCCCCCGACTAAAAAAAGCAGAACGATGAATGCTTGAAAACTCTTATGCGCGAACGGGCGCATTCTTCTTGATGTACTCGACCACGTCGGTAAGACTTGTGCCCGGAGTGAAAACCATGTCCACACCCTGCTTCTTCATCTCGGGAATATCTTCATCCGGGATGATACCACCCAGGACAAAAAGACAATCCGTAAGCCCGGCCTTGTTCAGGCCTTCTTTGATCTCAGGCACCAGAGCGTTGTGAGCTCCGGACAGAATACTGAGGCCCACCACATGCACATCTTCTTCGACTGCGGCATTCACGACCATTTCAGGTGTCTGATGAAGTCCCGTATAAATCACCTCAAAACCAGCGTCGCGAAGAGCACGCGCAATCACTTTTGCCCCGCGGTCGTGGCCATCCAGACCTGGCTTTGCGACGAGGACACGAATTTTGTTGGGTTCCACTTTTGGGCTCGTAGACATTAGAAACTCCCTGTTTCACGGTATTCACCATACACTCCACGGAGCGTATCGCAGACTTCCTGTAAGGTTGCGTAAGCTTTGACGGCTTCGCCGATCGGACCACAGAGGTTTTGACCGGCAACAGCCGCTTCACGAACTTTTCGAATCGTCTCGGCATAAGCCTGAGGTGAACGCTTTGTGCGAAGCTCGGCCAACTTCTGGATCTGATTTTTTTCGACGCTGCGGTCGATGTAGAGCGTATCCATGCGCTTGGCTTCTGGAGCCTTATACTTGTTCACTCCGACCATTACTTTCTGCTTCGCTTCGAGCTGACGCTGAAAATGATAGGCGCTGTTCGCGATCTCAGCCTGAGGGAAGCCATTTTCAATCGCTGCCACGATCCCACCCATCTCATCAATACGGCGGATATAATCGAGCGCATCCTTTTCCACGCGGTTCGTGAGGGCTTCGACGAAATAAGAACCGCCCAGTGGATCAGCGATGTTCGCAACTCCAGATTCTTCAGCAATGATCTGCTGAGTTCTCAGGGCGATCATCACGGACTCCTGAGTCGGAAGAGCTAGAGTTTCATCCATGCTGTTGGTGTGGAGAGAATTGGTGCCGCCCAGAATTCCGGCCAGAGCCTGAACCGCGACGCGCACGATGTTGTTGTAAGGTTGCTGAGCAGTGAGAGAAACTCCAGCGGTCTGAGCATGCGTTCTCAGCATGAGGGACTTCGGATCCTTCGCGCCATATCGCTCCCTCATCAATCGAGCCCAGATTCTGCGGGCGGCCCGGAACTTGGCGATTTCTTCAAAAAAATCGTTATGCACGTCAAAAAAGAAGGAAAGGCGAGGGGCGAAGTCATCGATCTTCATGCCGCGCTTCAGACACTCTTCGACGTAACCCAGGCCATCCGCCAGCGTGAAGGCGAGCTCCTGCACGGCAGTCGCGCCCGCTTCACGAATGTGATAGCCGCTGATGCTGACCGTGTTCCAGTTCGGATATTCCTTCGTGCAGAACTCGATGGTGTCAGTGACCAGATCCACCGCATGTTTCACGGGGAATAGCCACTCCTTCTGAGCGATGTATTCCTTCAAAATGTCATTCTGCAGGGTTCCCTTCACCTTGTGGTGAGGGACGCCCTGCTTGTCGGCAACGGCGAAGTACATCGCGAGAATCACGATCGCGGGACCATTGATGGTCATCGAAGTGGTCACGTCTCCGAGTGGAATGCCCGCATAAAGCTCTTCCATGTCTTCGAGTGAGGATACGGCGACACCGCACTTGCCCACTTCGCCCTTGGACTTCGGACTGTCCGCATCGTAACCCATGAGGGTCGGCATATCGAATGCGGTCGAGAGTCCGTTCTGCCCCTGCTCCAGCAGCATCTTGAAGCGCTCGTTGGTCTCTTTCGCGCTCGAAAAACCAGCGAACTGGCGCATCGTCCAGAGCTTGCCACGGTACATGTTTCTTTGAACACCCCGCGTATAAGGAAACTCTCCCGGAAAACCAAGATCTCTCATGTAATCAAAACCGGACGCCTCCAGATCAGCCGGAGTGGAGAGAAGTGGAACTTCCATATCACTCAGCGTCGTGAAACAGCCGTCGCGCTGGGGAACTTTCTTTTCCCCGGCGATCATCCGCTGTTCCCACTCTGCCTGGGCCTTCTTCAATTGATCCATTTTCGAATCAGACATGAACCGCTCCTTAAAAATCTCGAGATTCAGTTTCCAGCGAATTCCTGGGCAGCAATCACCAGGCGTTGAATTTCGGAAGTGCCTTCATAGATCTCGGTGATCTTGGCATCTCGAAAATTGCGCTCAACCACATATTCCTTAGTATAGCCGTATCCGCCGTGAACCTGAATGGCTTTCGTCGTGATCCACATGGCGGCTTCCGAAGCGGCAAGTTTTGCCATTGCGGCCTCCTTCGTGTAGCGAATCCCCATGTCCTTGCTGCGTGCTGCAGACCAGACCAGCAGACGAGCGCCTTGAAGACGCGTGGCCATATCCGCGATGAACCACTGAATTGCCTGAAGCTTGGCGATCGGAGCGCCAAATTGCTCACGCTCCTGCGCGAACTTCTTGGAAGCGTCGAACGCACAACGAGCAATGCCGAGCGCCTGAGAAGCGATACCGATGCGGCCGCCGTCCAAGGTCGCAAGCGCGACCTTCAGACCCTGACCCTCTTTACCCAGGAGACAGTCCGCAGGAAGGAAAACGTCATCAAAGAAGAGCTGCGCGGTTGAGGAGGCATTGATCCCAAGCTTGTCTTCCAGCTTGGCCACGGTGAAACCCTTGGACTTCGTGTCGACGACGAAAGCGGTCACTCCCTTGGAGCCAAGGGTCGGATCCATGGTCGCGAACAGAATGCAGGTATCGGCTTCGCGCCCATTCGTGATCCAGTTCTTCGTTCCGTTGATGCGGTAACCGCCGTCGACTTTCTTGGCGATGCAGCGAAGCCCGCCCGGATCAGATCCGGCAGCCGGTTCAGACAGGGCGAAACATCCGAGCTTCTCACCTTTTGCGAGCGGGATGAGCCATTTCTTCTTCTGCTCATCCGTACCAAATGCGTCGAGGGGATAACACGCGAGGGAATTGTTCACTGACATGATCACGCCAGTTGAAGCGCAGGCGGCGGAGACCTCTTCCATCGCCATCGCGTAGGATACGGCGTCCATTCCGGCGCCACCCCATTGCTCAGAAACCATCATGCCCATCAGGCCCATCTCACCGAGCTGTTTCACGATTTCAGTTGGAAAGCGGTGGGTTTCATCCAGCTCCTTCGCTTTGGGAGCAATCTCGGATCGAGAGAAGGAGCGGACCTGCTCGAGCAGCATTTTTTTCGAATCGTCGTTTTCCGGCCAACCGTACATCATGATTGAGTGTCCTTTGCTAATCCCTGGAATGCTGGCTTCCTTTTTTCGGTGAAAGCACTCATGCCTTCCGTCTGATCGGCGCTGCCAAACAGGCGGCCGAATGCATGGGCTTCAGCATCGAGTTTGAAATTGAGCCCCGTGCTTTCAGAAAATTCATTCATCAGCATCTTGGATTTCGTGACTGCGGCGAAGGACTGCTGGCTGATCGTCTTCGCCAGCTCAATGACCTGGGTCATGAGTTCCTGGGCAGGATAAACGTGATTGACCAGGCCAATGGCGAACGCTTCGTCCGCTTTGATTCGGCGACCCGAGAAGATCAGTTCCTTCGCACGCGGATAGCCCACGAACTTAGCCAGGCGAATCGTTGCACCAAAACCAGGGATGATTCCGAGGCCGACTTCAGGTTGACCGAAAACAGCCTTATCGCTCGCGATGATGAAGTCGCACGCAATCGCCATCTCCGTGCCACCCCCCAGGGCGTACCCATTGACCGCCGCGATGGTGGGCTTGGGCATCAGCTCAAGAAGTTTCGTGACCTCGTGGCCCAGCTGCGAAAACCAAACACCTTCGTTGGAGTTCTTGTCTTTCATTTCAGCGATGTCCGCCCCCGCGATGAAGGACTTGTCCCCATCGCCGGTCAGGATGACGACCCGGATCGACTCGTCAGCGGAATGTGCGCGCAGAACTTCTCTGAGTTCCGTCAGCGTTTCGGTGTTCAGCGCATTAAGCGCTTCGCGACGTGAAATCTTCACGATCGCGATGCCAGGAGAGACCGTTTCCAGAACCAGATGCTTAGGCGTCATATCGGTAAAATCCTCTTCCTGACTTCTTCCCATACCAGCCAGCGGCGACATACTGCTTCAGCAGCGGGCACGGGCGGTATTTAGAATCGCCCAAGCCTTCATGAAGAACTTCCATGATCGCAAGGCACGTATCCAGCCCAATGAAGTCCGCAAGTGTCAGTGGCCCCATCGGTTGATTAGTTCCCAATTTCATCGCCGTATCGATGTCTTCGGCGGAAGCGATGCCTTCATAGAGTGTGGTGATCGCTTCATTGATCATCGGCATGAGAATGCGATTCACGGCGAATCCTGGAATGTCCTTCACTTCAACAAAGGTCTTGCCCATCTTTTCAGAGACCATTCGAACGGCCCTGAAAGTATCATCAGTCGTCTGGAGTGCGCGAATGCCTTCAACCAGTTTCATGACGGGAACGGGATTCATGAAGTGCATCCCGGCCACAAGCTCCGGACGCCTGGTCTGAGCCGCAATCAAGGTGATGCTGATCGATGACGTATTGGTCGCCAGGATCGTGTCCTTGGCGCAGACTTCATCTAGCTGTCTGAAAAGTTGAAACTTGAGTTCCGGTTTCTCAGTCACCGCTTCAATGACCATTTCGCAATCCTTCAACCCGGCCATCCCATTCACGGGAGTGATGCCGTCGAGAATCTTTTTCATTTCAGCTTCGTTGAGTTTGCCTTTTTCAATCTGCTTTTTGAGCTGTGAAGCGATCTTCGCTTTCCCCGATTCAGCCACAGCCTGGTCACGGTCAGCGAGAAGAACTTCGAATCCGGACTGGGCCGCCACTTGCGCGATGCCAGCACCCATCTGACCTGATCCAAGAATGCCAATCTTTTTGAACTCTTTTGTCATAGTGTCGTCCGTTCCTTTCAGTTTCAAGCGGTGACGCAGCATTGCTTAGAGCGCTCTCCAGGTCAAACTGAATCCTTACTTTCCTATACAAAATTCTGAGAAAATACGGCCTAAAATGTCGTCTGGAACGGTCTCACCGATCAGCGGATCCAGAGCAAAAAGAGCTTGTCTCACATCTGATGCAAAAAGATCAATTTCAAGGGCTTGTTCGCCTCTCTCCAGATGATCCATCGCATCTTCTACCGAGCGGAGATGATCCAGGCGTGTCAAAAGGACTTCCCCTTTTTCTCGCCTGACCCACTTCTCGCAGAAGTCAGCGATAGCACTGGCAGCCTCGCTGATCCCGTCACTGCACACTGCCGAAGTCTGCTGCCACATCTGGAGCCCAAAAGCTGCCAGGGTAGCGGGGTCACGGAGCACTTCGCTCATTCCCAGGTCCATTTTGGTGATCACACCCAGCGTCCTGTCGCGTGGCTCTCCAAGACGTCGCCACTCTTCCGTCAGGCTCGTCACAGCGTCCTGATTCGCCTGCGCATCCACCAGAAGCAGAATCAGATCCGCCTCACGAGCGGCTTTGAGAGTGCGCTCGATCCCGATCATCTCGATCGTGTCATGATCGCTGCCGTAGCTCGGTCGGTTGTCAACACTTCCCGGAGAAGTCTCGCTCTCTGAAGCAGCACGGGCCCTCAGATTGCGAAGCCCTGCCGTATCCTCGAGCCGAAGTGTGACTGAGCTCGTGTATCCCTGAAGGGTCAGTTTCTCTCTCACCACGTCCCGAGTGGTACCTGCAATATCGGAAACAATCGAGCGATCCTCACCCAGGAGCGCGTTGAAGAAACTCGACTTTCCCGCGTTCGGGAGACCCACGAACGCAACTTTGATCCCTTCCTGAATCATCGTGCCGCGGGAGTAACTCTGTTTGAGATGAAGGAGCTTTTTCAAAATGCCATTCACCCGAAGTTTGAGATTGGGCAAACTGACTTCGTCAACATCCTGATCCGCAAAATCGATCCCGATTTCCCCCAAAACAGCTAATTTTCGAAGTTCGTCCGCGAGAGAAGAAATCAAGTTCGCCTGTGTGCCGGACATCTTTTCAAGAGCCAGTGCGATGGCTCCGTCATTGGATGCCCCGATCAGATCGGCGGTCGCCTGCGCCTGCGTCAGGTTGATCTTGCCGTTTCTCACTGCCCGAAAACTGAACTCACCTGCCAGTGCCTGACGAACGCCATGGCTCTGCAGTGCTTCGAGGACACGCGTGGCGATGAGGGGGCTGCCGTGGAGATTGAACTCCACGCAGTCTTCGCCTGTAAAACTTGCAGGGGCGACGAAATAGGCGATCAATGCATCGTCCAGGGCCGTCCCGTCGCCGTCCCGGATGATGGATTTGAAAAGTTTTCTAGGCGTCTGCTTGCTGCGAATGTCCTGGCCAGACAGTTTTTCGAGTACCGTCAGAGCCAGCGGTCCGCTCACACGGATGATGGAGACTGCCCCACCTGGAGGGGCGGTGATCGCAGCAATCGTATCTTCAGAAAGATAACCGGATTTATTTTGCCCGCGCTGTGCTTGGGACACTCGCTCCGCCGTCCAGTCTCTTGTTCAGAAACAACTGTTGAAGGATGCTCATGATCGCATTGACCAGCATGTAAAGGGTCAGACCGGAGGGAAGCGAGATCATGAACCCGCCGAAAATCAGCGGCATGAACTGCATCATCTTCTGCTGCGCCGGATCCGTTGCAGTCGTCGGTGTCAGTTTCTGCTGGAGAAACATCGTGGCCGAAAGAAGCACGGGAGTCACATAGAAGGGATCTTTATAGGACAAATCCATGATCCAGAATGCGAAAGGGGCATGGTAAAGCTCAATGGAGCTGTAAAGGACGCGGTAGAGGGCGAAAAATACCGGCATCTGAATGATGATCGGCAGACATCCGGCGATCGGGTTGTAACCCTTGCCTCGCATGAGGGTGAGCATCTCGCGGTTGAGCGCTTCCTTGTCGTCCTTGTATTTTTCCTTCAGCTTCGCGAGCTGCGGCTGAAGAGCCGCCATCTTCTTCATGCTCTTCATGCTCTTGTAAGTCAGAGGATAAGTGAGCAATTTGATGAGGACGGTCAAAAGTATGATGGCGACTCCATAGTTGCCAAAAATGCCATAGAGCCATTTCATCAACCTCAAGAGCGGATAGGCGAAGATCGTGAACCATCCGAAATCAACCGTGTGATCCAGGGTCGGGTCCACGGAGCGGAGAAGATTGATCTCTTTTGGACCAAAGTAAGCACGAAGAGGAACAGTGATCGTCGTGCCGGAAATGGGATAAACAAGGCTGATTTTGCCTGCGATTTCGTTGGACGGTTGAATCAGAGCCCGAGGCTCGGTTGGAGCTTGATTGACGAGCGTCATCACGAAGTAACGAGTCGTGGCGCCGATCCATTTCACCGGAGTGGCTACTTCCTGCAGCTTCAGATCCTTGACGTGAACTTTTTCAACCGACTGATTGGTCCAGTACATGAAATTGCGATCCGCCGCCTCGTGCTCGTCCTTCACGCCTTGCGTGCCCAGGGAAACAAACATGTAGTTGGCTCGGACCTTCTTGAAATCGGCGGTGATCTTGAGATCCACGTAAGGCTGATTCTCATTGGAGGTGATTTCGCGAACGAGCTTCACTTTGTCGTCTTCATAAGTCCAGGTGACGGTGTTGCCATTCACCACGAAGTTCTGAGGAGCGACGCTGCTCAAGTAAGCCAGCTCGGGATGATCAAACAGAACTTCGCCTTCGGTATCCAGATTGGTGGTCGACTTCATATCGACGGCAGCAGTTTCTGGAGCCAGTCCAAGGCGATAACTCGTGAGATCCCAGCCTGTGAAAATTTTCGGACCGTTTCCGATCAGTGCTGTTCCGGTGCTGACTTTGATGGAGCGACTTTCGAATGGAGCTGCCGGAGTTCCGCTTTTCACCGCTGGAGCGGTTGAGAGAGTGGCGGGATTGGAAATATTCGCGGCATTCTGAGCGGTATCCGGGCGACCCGCGGTCACTGCCTGAGTTGCCGTGGGCGCTTCGCCCGTTTGAGGTGCAGTCTGAGTCACTGCAGTGGCGTGCGGCATCCTCGGTTCGATGTAATACTTCTGCCAGCCCATGAAGATGAGGAAACAAAGAGCGACTGCTAAGAGTGTACGACGATCCATGGACTCAATTTCCTTTGCGGTGAATTATAAGATGCGAGTGAGTACTTTGTAATCTTGAAGGGACCGGATCTTCGCCCATCGGTCCCCAGGGGTGACATTTGCAGACACGCATCAACGACAGTCTGCCGCCTTCGATCCAGCCGTGAGTTTCGAGAGCTTGAGCGGCGTATTCACTGCAAGTCGGTTGAAAGCGACAACCGTAAGCAGGACCAGCGAGAAGATGAATGAAAGGAGAGATGAAAACCCGGTAGGCTCTCACTGAAGCGGTGATGGCTGAATTATTGAGCCTATGGAACGCCCAAAGCATTACGTAACTCTTCCTTTAAAGATAATCCCAATTTCTGAGGATAGGGATGTACCATTTTCTTTGAACCGGGAATGACCACGTTATAATCGAAGCTCCCGAGAAAAGGGCCCAAATTCCGAAAAGACTCGCGAATTTGGCGTTTGACCTTGTTGCGGTCCACGGAAGAGCCCCGCGCTTTGAGAGTGATTCCCAATCGGAAATGCCCTGTCTCATTGCTGATCCTGAAGATCGTGCACTGAGACAGGCGAATAACCTGATTTTTGTCAAAGAACCGCCTGTACTCCCACGCATAGTGGAGTCGACGGCTGGGTGGAAATGCATGGGGTCCGAGCAAAGCGAGCGTAAAGCTTACTTCTTACTTGCCGGCGACGGTAGCAGCCAGACGCTGACGTCCGCGGGCGCGACGTCTTGCCAGGATCCTCTGACCGTTAGCGGTTTTCATGCGGGCGCGGAAACCATGGCGACGACGTCTTTTGGTGCGGCTAGGCTGGAGTGTTCTTTTCATAAAATAAAAATCCTCGGAGTCTTCAAAAAATAATGCGTATAAAATCTGCTTCAGCAGCACACAGCGCATCATTATATAAATTCGGTTTTCTCTAGCTATAAGACAGCGGCTCCGTTGTCAAGCGGCGTAACCTCATGCTATGCCCACGGCTCTTCACTATGAGAACCACTTTACACATTGATCCTTCGCAGTGGCCAGAGATCTGGCAGGCGGCCTACCGCATTTTAGAACAATCGGTCGTCAGCACACAGTTGCGTGCCTGGATCCAGCCGCTCGAGCTCCAGAAGACCGAGACGGGTGAAAGTGGCCTGAAAATCTATTTTGCGGCTCCCAATGACTTCTCTGCCCAGTGGGTCCGAGATCATTACCAAAAAGATATCGAAAGTGCCTTCTCTCAGGTGACCGGCGCCAAATGTGAGATTCTCTTCAACGCCAGCGAAAAACCCGAAGCTGCGGCACCCATTTTTGAGCCACCGGTCGAATCCCGTGGCTCGTTTCAACCCCAAGGTCATCATCACAATCAGGAGTCTCACCCAGCTTCAAATTCCTCTCACTCATCTCACTCATCCAGCCATTCCTCCGGTCATTCCAACAACAGCCCTTCGGGTGTGGTTCTGAGTCCCTCAAGCAGAGCATCGGCCTCCCTGTCCTCCAACACCGAGTACCAGTTTGACCCGCGGTACACGTTTGAGAACTACGTCGTTGGCTCGAGCAATCAGTTTGCGCAGGCCTCCGCCTACGCCGTGGCTGAACAACCAGCCAAGCAATACAATCCCCTCTTTCTCTATAGTTACCCGGGCCTAGGTAAAACTCACCTGCTTCACGCCATTGCGAACCATGTGCTCGCGAAGAACCCTCAGGCCCGAGTGGCTTACCTTTCGGCTGAGCGTTTCGTGAACGAACTGATCGAATCCCTTCAGCACAACCGCATGTCTCAGTTCAGAACCAAGTACCGGGACAGCTTCGACCTGATTCTGATCGATGACATTCAGTTCATCGCTGGAAAAGTGCGCACAGAAGAAGAGTTTTTTCATACTTTCAATGCTCTCCATAGTTCCAAGCGCCAGATCGTGGTCTCAAGCGATCGTCCGCCCAAGGAAATTGAAGGCCTCGAGGAACGGATCCGAACCCGTTTTGAATGGGGTCTGGTTGCGGATATTTCCCCACCGGAAATTGAAACTCGCATCGCGATTCTGAAGGCCAAGGCTGAAAGAGACGACATTTACCTTCCGGACGATGTCGCCACTTTCCTTGCGACCTACATCAAGACCAATGTGCGTGAACTTGAAGGAGTACTGATCAAGCTCCAGGCTCAGGCTTCGCTGACCGGTGCCGAGATGTCCCTTGAGATGGCGAAGCAGCAACTCAAGATGGCCATCCCTGAAGAAGGCTCTCACTTCACGATTGAAGCGATTCAGAATGCAGTGGCCAAACATTTTCATCTGAAGAGCAGTGACTTCAAGTCCAGCACTCGAACCCGAGCCATCGCAAGACCGCGTCAAATCGCCATGTACTTGATCCGGAAATATACCGGCATTGGCTTCAAGGAGATCGGTCACTACTTCGGTGGCAAGGATCACACGACGATCATGCACGCTTACAAGCAGATCGAAAAAGGTCTCGAAAACGACCCGATCCTTCGGGATGCAGTCGAATCCATCCAGAACCTTCTCTGATCTTTCAACACTCCATCCTTTCAAAAACCGTATCCACTTATCCCCAAATGGATTGGGGACAACTTCTCGCGTTTTGATGTGAATACTCATACTTAATCACTCGGTTACTGTTTTTTCTGAGGATAAGTCTGGGGATAAGGGGTGGATAAGTCTGGGGATAACTTCTGCGGAAAAATCTTATCCCCAGACTTATCCACCCCTTATCCCCACGCCAGAAGCATATAAATTTAAATATTCCGGGCAGTTAAAAACTTATCCACTTATCCCCAAAAAACTTGCCCACGAAGCATGAGGATAAAAACTTTTAAAGTGATTGGTCTTGGGGACAAGTCGCGAAAAAAAGAAATTTGCTGCGGCGATCTTTCCTAGTAACTGATTAAAAAGATCGGCCTAGAAGAGTTATCCCCACAAACGTGTTGAAAACCCGTGGATAACATGGTCATTTGGCATCCCTGCTGAGTTATCCCCAAAAATCGGGATTTTACCCACAGGGCTTATACACCGACTTATGAATCGATTTTTTGAGTGAAATTAAAGAGTTGATTGAGTTATCCACTTTTCCACACCCTCTACTACTACTACTAGTTTTATATATATAAATTCTCTTAAGAAGAGTAAGAGTTCCAAAAATGAAATTTTCAATTCATCGCGATCCGCTCTTAGAAGCTTTGCAAAAAGCTCAATCCGTCGTCGAGAAGAGGAACACTGTTCCCATTCTTGCCAACATCCTTTGCATCGCCAAAGGACAGGAGCTTTCGCTGTGTGCCACTGACCTCGAAGTCGGCATCAAGATCAATCTTCCGATCGAAGTCGAGCAGGAGGGAAGGATCACTCTCTCTGCAAAACACTTTCTCGATATAGTCAAAGAACTTCCCCATAAGAAACTGGAGATCACCCGCAAGGATAACAACTGGGTAGAGATCGTCTGTGGAAAGTCTCGTTTCAACATCGTGAGCCTCGCCGCTGATGAGTACCCAGCTCTCCCCTCTTTCGAAGAGAAGGAATACTTTGACGCTCGAATCGAAGCGTTCAAGGAAATGATCGATCGCACCAGCTTTGCAGTCTCAACCGATGCAACTCGTTATCTGATGAACGGCGTCTACCTGGAGCCTCTCGAAAAGAACATCATGCGAATGACAGCGACTGACGGACATCGCCTCTCATTCGTCGATCAGGAACTCTTTGCCAAGATGCCTGAGCTCAAGCGGGGAATCATCATTCCCAAAAAAGGATTGAGTGAACTCAGAAAAATCCTCGACGAGGGAGATTCTTCAATCGGGATCGCTTTTGAACGGGGTTACATCTTCGCTCACTTGAATGGCTCTTATCTCTTCATTCGTCTGATCGAAGGAGAATACCCAGACTACAGACAGGTTGTCCCCAAGGCAGCTGATCGTCTGGTCAAGATCGAACGCGAAGGTTTTAACGCAGCTCTCAAGCGAGTGAGTCTCCTCGCTCATGAAAAAAGCCGGGGCGTGAAACTTTCCCTCCAGGGGAGCGCCCTGACGATCTCTTCAAGCAATCCTGACATGGGTGAGGCTCGCGAAGAGATCGACGTGGAGTACTCAGGCGAGCCGATCGACATCGGATTCAATGCGAAGTACCTTCTTGATTGTCTGAACGTGGTTCATTCCAAGGATCTTGAGTTTCATTTCAAGGATCGCCTGAGTCCAGGAATTTTGAAAGCCGCCGATCAGCAGAATCACACCTACGTGATCATGCCGATGCGGATCTAGTTCGCGTTTCAAAAAAATCTTATCCACTTATCCCCAAAGTTATCCACTTGTGCACCTGTGCACATATCCCCAAAAGCAATAGGGATAACTTTGCCCGAGGACTTCAAGCACTTTGAAAACTTCCAGATGAGTACCCAGATGAAGTTCAAGATGAAGGCCCCTCTTCCGTATGAAAGTTGAAAAGCTCACCCTTCGAAATTTCCGCAATATCGAGCAGAGCTCTCTCCACCCGCATGCCCATCTGAATTTTCTCGTAGGGATCAATGGCCAGGGAAAGACCAGTTTCATCGAGGCGCTGAGCTTCCTGTCGACGCTAAGGTCCTTCAGAGGCGCCAAGAACGACGAAGTGATCCGTTGGGATACCGAGTGGTCAGAAATCAGCTGCATTCTCTCTGAGGGCGACTGGAAGACGGAAATCAAAGTCACGTTCAGTAAGCAAGGAAACCGTTCAAGTAAGGTCGCCTTTATCAACGGCAAGGCCTACAAGAGTTCGACTCAGTTCCTCAGCCAGCGGTTCGGATCTTTCGAACTCGGCTTTCACACGGTCGTATTCAATCCCTCAGATCATGACCTCGTGCGTGGTGAACCTTCCATTCGCAGATCTTATATGGACCGAGTCATTTCAGCCGAAGATCTTGATTATCTGACAACCCTCACGAAATACCAGCGTCTGGTAGATCAGAGAAACGCGCTTTTGAAAAACGAAGTGAGAGTTTCCAAAGAACTTCTCGCCGGTTTTTCTGAACCACTGGTGAGTTACGGCGCCCAGATCACCTACAAGAGACTTCAGTGGATCCAGAGGCTCAAAGAGCACCTCAATCCAGTCGCTCATCAGATAGCCCCTCGGCAGCCTGATTTAGCCGCCTTTTACACTTCAAATTGGGTTCCAAATTTCACAGATTTATCCATTTGTAACAATAAGTTAGGAACCAGTGATTTGGCTGGACAATCGTCTCAGCCTTCATTAGAAATTTTAGAGCAATCTTTTTGGAAACAGCTATCTGTTTTGGGGGACGCCGAACTTCGCTCCAGAAGTACCTTGGTAGGCCCTCATCGAGATGACTGGGTTCTCTATCTGGGTCCGCAGGTCCTCAAGGGCCATGGCTCCCAGGGAGAAGTACGGTCGGCACTCCTCGCTCTTAAATTATCAGAGATCGAGTTGTTTCGAAAACGGACCGGCCACAGGCCACTTCTTTTGCTGGATGATTTTTCATCCGAACTGGATCGAGAGAGACGATCTTTTTTGCTGCGCTATCTTTCGGAAACGGATCTTCAGGTTTTTGTGACTTCAACTGAAGAACCGCCCTTCGAGGGAAAACGATTTTGGGTTTCAGGCGGGACGCTCACGGAGAGTACAGCCAGCTTGCCCTGAGTCTTCACGAGGAGTTTCAGTATGAGCACCACCCCAACCAGTGGCCAAAGCATCATGGCAGAGAATAACAGCGATTATTCCGCGGACAAGATCAAGATCCTGGAAGGCCTGGAAGCCGTTCGCAAACGCCCGGGCATGTACATCGGTGACACGGCTGCAAGAGGACTCCATCACCTCGTTTATGAAATTGTGGATAACTCCATCGATGAAGCGCTCGCGGGACATGCAAAAAATATTCATGTGACGGTCCATGTGGATAACTCCGTGACCGTCGAAGATGATGGTCGAGGGATTCCGACAGGAATGCACAGCTCAGGCGTGTCAGCGGTGGAAGTGGTTCTCACGAAGCTCCATGCCGGTGGAAAATTCAATGAGGAAGGCGGAGCTTACAAAGTTTCCGGCGGTCTTCACGGCGTGGGCGCGGCCTGCGTGAACGCGCTTTCTGAATCCATGCATGTTGAAGTCAAGCAGCACGGAAAAGTCTACAAGATGAGCTTCAAGCGCGGGACCGCACAGGGACCTTTGAAAGAAGTCGGCGTGACCGACAAGCGTGGCACGACCACCACTTTCAAACCGGATCCAGAAATTTTTGAAACGGTCGAATACAATATCGAAACCCTCGCCAGCCGCATGCGCGAGCTCGCATTCCTGAACAGCGGGATTCGCATCACCCTGACCGACCAGCGCCAGGAGCCAGCCAAGGTTTTTGATTTTCATTTCGAAGGCGGCTTGATCCAGTTCGTCGAGTACATCAACAAATCCAAACAGAAGCTTCACGACCAGGTGATCTACGTTCATTCTGAAAAAGAGAATGCTGGCATCGAAATCGCCCTTCAGTGGAACGATTCTTACGTCGAAACCACGTCATCCTACGTGAACAACATCAACACGATCGAAGGCGGCACGCACGTTTCGGGCTTCAGAAACGCTCTCACCCGTGTGATCAACAAGTATGTCACCGAATCCGGGCTTGGAAAGAATTTCAAGGAGACCATGAGCGGTGAAGATATCCGCGAAGGACTGGCCTGCGTGATCAGCGCGAAAGTCGCTGAACCGCAGTTCGAAGGCCAGACCAAGTCAAAGCTCGGCAACAGCGAGATCGAAGGTTTCGTCAACGGGGCTCTTTACGAAAAGCTGACGGGGTTCTTCGAACAGAACCCTGCCATCGCCAAAAAAGTCGTCCAGAAGTGCATGGATTCGGCACTTGCGCGCATTGCCGCTCGAAAAGCGCGCGACCTCACACGCCGCAAGACGGCTCTCGATTTCAGCGGTCTGCCGGGAAAAATGGCGGATTGTCAGGAACGTGATCCCGCACTCTGTGAAGTCTATCTGGTCGAAGGGGACTCCGCAGGCGGTTCTGCCAAGCAAGGCCGTGACCGAAAGAACCAGGCCATCTTGCCACTCAAAGGCAAGATTCTGAATGTGGAAAAAGCCCGTTTCGACAAGATGCTCGGATTTGAAGAAATTCGAGTTCTGATCACTGCCCTGGGTGCAGGCATTGGGAAAGACGACTTCGACATCAACAAGGTCCGCTACCACAAGATCGTGATCATGACCGATGCAGACGTCGATGGATCCCACATTCGCACTCTGCTCCTGACTTTCTTCTACCGTCAGATGCCGTTGATCATCGAAAAAGGCTTTCTCTACATCGCTCAGCCGCCGCTTTATAAAGTCAAAAAGGGCAAGAATGAGCGTTATCTGAAGAATGAACAGGATCTGGCTGAATACCTCCTGACAGCTGGAATGGACGGGATCCAGATCAAGTCCACCACGGGCCTGTTGCCAGTCAGTCAGGCGATCGCGTCCCTCAAGTCCGCGGCTCGTTTTGGAAAGTCCATCGACCGGATTGCGAAGAAGCTGCATCCCCTCGTCCTTCGCGGTCTCATCAAGCACCACGTGGGTCCGGCCACTCTCGAATCCAAAGAGAAGTTCGAAGCCGTTTTGAATGCGATTGCTCTTGAGATGAAAGCCGTGAATCTTTCCTTCGGCTTCACTCTTGAAAAAGATACCGAGCACAATGCCTGGTTTGCCACAATTGAAAATGTCATTCACGGCTCCAAACGCATCTCGCCAATCAATGTGGCCATTCTCGATTCTCCTGAATATGAAGAACTGCTGAAGCATTATGAAGCGATGCAGGCCATGGGCGGAGGACCTTATGAGATCAGCGTCGACGGAAAACTTTCCGAAACCGCGACGAGCGGCGAAGATCTGGCTCACAAGATCGTGGAACGCGCGAAGAACGGCATGACCATTCAGCGTTACAAAGGCCTGGGAGAAATGAATCCTGAACAGCTTTGGGAAACGACGATGGATCCCACGCGTCGCACGCTTCTCAGGGTCTCGGTCGATGATGCAGTCCAGGCGGACGGGATCTTCTCGGTTCTCATGGGAGATCAAGTTGAGCCAAGACGTCAGTTCATCGAGGAAAACGCCCTCCGCGTCAGGAATCTCGACGTATGAGCCGTCCGTTACAGAACAGCCATCAGAAAACCCTGCGGACTTCGCGCATTCTCGGAGTGGGGTCATACGTACCCCCGCGCATCATGAAGAACGATGACCTCAAGGACCTGATGGACACTTCAGACGAGTGGATCCGGCAGCGCACGGGCATTGAACAGAGGCACTGGGTTGAAGGCACGACCAACAACTCGGACCTCGCTTTGATCGCCACGGAACGGGCGCTTGAATCAGCCAAGCTCAGGAAGCAGGACATCGACATGATCGTCTATGCGACTCTGAGCCCGGATCACGACTTTCCGGGAACCGCGTGTTTCCTGCAGGCAAAGCTTGAACTTCCGGGAATCCCGGCGATTGATGTTCGCCAGCAGTGCACGGGATTCATCTACGCACTTTCCATCGCCGACCAGTTCATCAAGACGGGCGCTTATAACAAGATCCTCATCGTCGGGTCGGAAATTCATTCCAAAGGCGTGAACAAGACTCCTGAAGGCCGCGATGTGGCCGTTCTTTTCGGAGATGGAGCGGGAGCAGTGATTCTCGGTGCCTGCGAAGGCATCCCGGGGCCCGACGAATCTCAACTCTATTGCACGCAGCTTCATGCCGATGGCTCTTTCGCGAAGGAACTCTGGATTGAAGCTCCCACTCACTCGAACGACGGCCCAAGGCTCTCACACGAGATCATTGAGAAGGGTCTGCATTTTCCGAGCATGAATGGCAAAACGGTCTTCGTCCACGCCGTGAAGAAGATGCCTGAAGTGCTGCTCGAAGGATTGAATGAAAGCGGTTTCACGCTCGATGATGTGGATCTCTTCATCTTTCATCAGGCCAATCTCAGAATCAACGAAATGATCGGGAAGCAGCTTGGCATTCCGGAAGAGAAGATCTTCAACACGATTCAAAAATTTGGAAACACGACCGCTGCGACGATCCCATTGGGACTCGACGAAGCGGTCAAGGCTGGAAAACTAAAACCTGGAATGCTGGTCGCGTCCGCCGCCTTTGGCAGCGGATTTACCTGGGCTTCTGCAGTATTCAGATGGTGAGAAATTAATATATGAGCGAAATCCAAGCGCACGATAATAAAAATGTGATCAACGTCAACATCGAAGACGAAATGCGGGGAGCCTACCTTGATTACGCCATGAGCGTGATCGTGGGCCGTGCCCTTCCCGATGTTCGTGACGGATTGAAACCCGTTCATCGCCGTGTTCTCTACGCGATGTATGACCTGGGAAACACTCACAGCAAAGCTTACAAGAAATCGGCCCGTGTGGTCGGAGACGTCATCGGTAAATACCACCCGCACGGTGACACGGCGGTGTACGACACCATCGTTCGCATGGCGCAGGATTTCTCGCTTCGTTATCCACTCGTGGACGGACAGGGGAACTTCGGATCCATCGACGGTGATTCACCAGCAGCCATGCGATACACTGAGATCCGAATGGACAAGATCACCGACGAGCTGCTCTCGGATCTGGACAAGGAGACCGTCGATTTTGGTCCCAACTACGATGACAGCTTGACCGAGCCGCACGTCCTGCCAGCACGCATTCCCAATCTTCTGATCAACGGCTCGTCCGGGATCGCGGTCGGAATGGCAACGAACATTCCTCCACACAATCTTGCGGAAGTCGTCGATGCCACACAGGCTCTGATCGACAATCCGTCTCTGGATACGGACGCGATGCATGCGTTCATCAAGGGTCCGGATTTCCCAACCTACGGCTTCATTTTCGGAGGCAATGTCATTCGCGACGCCTACCGGACCGGCCGCGGATCCATCACTTTGCGTGCGCGCACCGAAATCGAAACTTACAAAAATGACCGCGAACGCATCATCGTGAGCGAACTTCCTTACCAGGTCAATAAAGCGAAACTCATCGAGAAGATCGCCGACCTCGTCCGAGACAAAAAGATCGAAGGCATTTCCGATCTGCGAGATGAGTCTGATCGTACCGGCATGCGCATCGTGATTGAACTCAAGAAGGGCGAAAACTCGAACGTCCTGCTCAATCGCCTCTACAAGCTCACGCAGCTGCAGGACACTTTTGGATTCAACATGCTTGCCATCCACCATGGCCAGCCGAAACTCTTCAATCTCAGAGATATGATCTGGGCCTTCATCGAGCATCGCAAGGATGTGGTCGTTCGCAGAACGATCTACGAACTGAAGAAAGCTGAAGCTCGCGCCCACATTTTACAGGGCCTGAAAATCGCAGTCGAAAACATCGACGAAGTCGTTCAGATCATCAAATCCGCGAAGAGTCCCGAAGAAGCGAAATTCGGACTCATTTCACGTTTTGATCTGAGTGCGATCCAGGCTCAGGCGATTCTTGATCTCCGACTTCAGCGCCTCACTGGCCTTGAACGCGACAAGATCATCGAAGAGTACAAGCAGATTCTCGCCTATATTGAAGAACTCAAGCTCATCCTGGGCAGTGAAAATAAAGTCTTTGAAATCATCAAGGCCGAGCTTGCCGAGGTGAAGGAAAAGTACGGCGACAAACGCCGCACGGAGATCGTCTACGGCGGTTCAAGTGAACTTGAAGCCGAAGATCTGATCACGGACGAAGAAACTCTCGTCTCCATCACGCATACGGGTTACGTCAAGCGAACCGATCCCAACCAGTTCAGAAGTCAGCACCGTGGTGGCAAGGGCATCAAGGGTGTGGCGACGGGCGACGAGGATTTCGTCACTGCGATCTACGGAACCAATACCCTCAGTTACCTGCTCTGCTTCACGGACAAAGGCAGACTCTACTGGCTCAAGGTCTACAAGATTCCTGAAGCCAGTCGCGGAGCCAAGGGCAAAGCCATCGTCAATCTCGTTGCACTCACTCCGAATGAGAAGATCAAAGCCATTTTGCCGGTCAAGGCGTTCACTGAAGACCAGTACATCATCATGGTTACGAAGCAGGGCGTGATCAAGAAGACGGCACTCAGCGATTTCAGCAATGTGCGCACTTCCGGGATCCTCGCGATTTCCACGGATGAAGGCGATGAGCTGATCAGCGCGAAACTGACCAACGGCAAGAACGACATCTTTCTCTGTTCCAAGGACGGCATGTCCATTCGCTTCAACGAAGAGGACGTTCGCGCCATGGGCCGTACCGCCCGCGGCGTCATCGGCATGAGCCTGGATCCTGAAGACCGCGTGGTCGCGATGGAAGTGCTCGACACTGCAAGCGACACAGCGTTTGAGGTTCTGACCGTGACCGAAAGTGGTTACGGCAAGCGCACTCCGGTCGCTGATTACCGCCAGCAGAGTCGTGGTGGAAAGGGCATCATCACGATGAAGACGACCGACAAGAACGGCGCAGTCATGGGTTCTCGTCAGGTCCTTCCGAAGGATGACCTCATGCTGGTCTCCAACAAGGGCCAGATGATCCGCATCAGCGTGAGTGGGATTTCTGAACAGGGTCGAAATACTCAGGGCGTGCGACTCATGACCATGGCTCCGGGTGAAAAAGTGGTCTCGTTCGAATACATGGCTGAAAGCCGTGTGAGTGAAGATGGATCCGTCGCGACTCTTCCGGGTGAAACCATGAGTGCAGCATCTGACTCCACGGTCACCCAGCCCGTTACGGATGATGAGACCGGTGGTGGTTCAGATGATTCCGGAGATTCAGTCCATTAAGCTTTTGAAGCTCAATACCGCATTATTTTCAGTTCTTTTGATTGCAGCGACAGGATGTACCGGGCAAGGCGCCAAGACGCGGTACATCCTGGCGGAAAAACTCTGGAACGATGGAAAGTATCAGGCCGCGGTCAATGAGTTTGAAAAGGTCTCGCAGAAGGATCCGGAAAGTCCACTGGGACTTCGGGCGCTCTTTCGGGCGGCAACCACCCAGATGCTGTATCTGTCCGAGTACAATGAAGCGATTCGCAAATTCAATCGTGTCGTGGATCTGAGCAAGGATTCGGCGATGTCCTGGGATGCTCAGAAGCAGATCGGTGAAATCTACTTCAGCAAAACCGAGCAGTACAATCAGGCGATCCTCCATTACAAAAAACTGATTCAGCTCAAGCCAGAGGGTCCTGGGGTTCCGGAATTCACTTTTCGAATCGCGAAGTCCCATTTCTACCTGATGCAGTTTGATGAATCGATCGCCGCTTTCAAGGAAATCGCTCAGCGCTACAAGAGCACGCCCTGGGCCGAAAAGGCCGCTTATGAAATCGGAGTCACTTCGTTCACCCGCGGTGGTCACCCCGGTGCGCCTGATACTGTCAGCGTGTCCCCTCACGAAGCCTATCAGGAGGCCATGGATTCGTTCGGTCGTTTCATCAAACTCTATCCAGAAAGTCCCCTGATCCCACTGGCCAAGTTTGGAATTGCAAACTGTCTTGAAGAAATGGATCAACTTGATGCAGCGTACCATCAGTACGAGGCAATTCGGTCCACTTATCCCTCGTCTCAAGTGATCGATATCAAGCTGATGAGAATCCGCGAGCGCCGCGCACAACGCACTCACTAAAACCAATCCCATTGACTCATACCGATTTTACATGTTACCCGGCAGTGACTTACAATGAACCAGGAAGATCCAGAGAAGGCCCGCAGACAAGATCCTCCCCAGTCAGATGATCGAGGAGGAATGAAAACTCTGGGACTCTTCGGAGTGATCGTGGCGGATTTTGTGGGATATTCTGGGGCCGGAGTGGCCGTGGGATACTTTCTCTGGAAAAAGCTCGATTTCCCATGGTGGATCCTCCTCGTTACCAGCATCGGCGGATTGTATCTGGCCTCCTACCAGCTTTATCGATTGTCAGAAAAGGACATGAAGTAACTTTGACCGGGTTTGGGTTCCGAGAGGTCCGCCCAGTTGAAAAAGCGCTGAGTTAAAATCGAAAAAATCATGAACGTAGTATCCATCACCAAGAATAAAATCACAGCTCAGCCCGTCACTCAGGAATCGCAGGAACCGCTGAAACTCCGTGCCCTCACTCCTTTCATCTGGGTTGCCCTGGTCTGGGGTGTTTTCGGGATGGTGCTGAGCGGCCTCCTGGGCGAACAATTTCTTCAATCCTTGCTTTGGATGCTTGGGCTTTGGACCCTTTGCGTGTTAGACCTTGTGGCATTGGCAAAAACCATTGCAGCTGGGATCATATTGATGTCAGATCAAGCGCCCGAAAAAAAATCAGCTTTGGCCGTCCAGGCTCTTTCCTGGGGATCACTGAAGATGATTTTTCTTGGAGTCATTGGACTGGTTTTGTGGAAAGCGTCTACCGTACCCACCGTGGCTTTGCTCAGTGGAATTGGGACGCTCTTGATTGTACCGCTCGTGGGCGGTTTTTGGTGGAGTCAGAAGGAATTAAGTCATGCATGAAGAACATGGTTTTAACTGGGTCTCCCTGATCCCGGGCTTGGAGCACGCTCCAAACCACGTCGTGATGACGGTCTTCGTGGCCGTGGTTCTGGTCGTTGCGACTGGAGTTGCCCGCATGCAGCTAGCCAGCGCGGTCAAGGAACCAGACGGAGCGATCGTTCCACACGATCACCTCAGCTTCAGAAATTTTTTCGAAATCATCGCTGAAAAACTCTTCGCTTTGACTGAAAGCGTGATCGGAGCCCACGAAGCCCCGACCTATTACCCCATCATCGGAACGCTTTTTATCTTCATTTTCACCTGCAACCTGATGGGACTCATCCCAGGTCTGCTGCCACCTACGGATAATTTCAATACGACTCTCGGCCTCGGCGCTTTCGTATTTCTTTATTACAACTATGCCGGCGCGCGCGCTCACGGTGTTGCCTACCTGAAGCATTTCCTGGGTCCAGTTCTCTGGCTGGCCCCGCTTCTTCTCCTGATTGAAATTGCGTCCCATATTTTCCGCCCCCTCTCGCTGGCATTGCGCCTTCGCGGAAACATCATGGGAGATCACGTCGTGATTTCCGTATTTAGCGGTTTGGTACCTTACCTTCTACCCGTAATCTTTTACGGTCTTGGAGTGTTTGTGGCCTTTGTCCAGGCCTTCGTCTTTTGTTTGATGACGATGGTCTATATTTCCCTGTCCATCTCTCATGACCATTGAAAAAGGATGATATTACAATGAATTTTCGTAAAGTACTGTTTCTTGCTGCTGTTTTGACCTTGAGTTTCGCATCTGCCGCTTTCGCACAGGAGCACGCTGCTGAATCCGCTGCCAACGTTGGTACCGGTATGGCTGCCCTCTCTGCTGCATTGGCCATCGGCCTTGCCGCTTTCGGTGGCGCTTTGGGCCAGGGTAAAGTCGCTGCTGCAGCTCTTGAAGGGATTGCACGCAATCCAGCAGCTCAGGCCAAGATTTTCGTTCCAATGATCATCGGTCTGGCTCTGATCGAATCTCTCGTTCTTTACGCATTCGTCATCGCATTCGTGAAGATCAAGTTGTAATTCGATTCTCGAACATTATTGATTTCAAGGGCCGAACCTGGTTTATGCCGGTTCGGTCTTTTTTTGAGGCCGTTTTATGAAGAAATTTCTCCTTTCCGTCGCATGCAGCGTTCTCTTCCTGGTGGGGTGCTCTCATGCACCCGTCCAGGGTCTGGTCTATTCCGACGTGCAGTACGCTGATCTTGCGACCAACAACCAGAGCGGCAGCCGCATGGGCGAAGCCTGCGCCGTTTCCTATTTCGGACTGGTTGCGATAGGCGACGCCACGATTGAAACCGCGCGGCGCAACGGGGGTGTCAACATGATCACGTCAGTCGACCAGAAATACAAAAATTACCTCGTCTACCAGAAATCCTGCACCGTGGTTCGCGGTCGCTGACTGCGGAGGGGCTCTCGACCCGGCTTCTTTCTGTTCCGCTGAGCCATGACCCTGCCTCACGGCTCTCACTTAAAATCCAAAATCACAGTTTCTGACTGGTCTGCACGGCCTTTTTTTTCTGTGCTTTCTGATTCTTGGGCAGGCTGAATTTCGGCAAGTAGGGCTTCAGAAAACGCGCGGTATGGCTTGCGGCCACTTCACACACTTCTTCAGGCGTTCCACTTGCAACCACTTGCCCACCCGCTCCACCGCCTTCAGGACCAATATCAATCACGTGATCTGCAACCTTGATGATGTCCAGATTGTGTTCGATGATGATGACCGTGTTGCCCTGGTCAACGAGCGCCTGCAGAATTGACACGAGCTTCTTGACGTCGTCGAAGTGGAGGCCTGTCGAAGGCTCATCCAGAATGTAGACGGTCTTGCCCGTGCTGCGCTTGGAGAGTTCCTTGGAGAGTTTGATTCGTTGTGCTTCTCCGCCCGAAAGCGTGGTCGAACTCTGACCCAGCTTGATGTAACCGAGCCCGACCTCGTTGATGACTTTGAGCTTCATTTTCAGATTCGGGATCGCATCAAAGAAGGCGTAAGCATCTTCTGCCGTCATCTCAAGTACATCGGCGATATTCTTGCCCTTGAATCTGACTTCAAGGGTATCCCGGTTGTAGCGACGTCCTTTGCAGATGTCGCAAAGCACGAAAACGTCAGGGAGGAAGTGCATTTCGATCTTGGTGACACCGTCGCCTTCGCAGGCTTCACAGCGTCCGCCTTTGACGTTGAACGAGTAACGTCCAGGTCCATAGCCCCGGATCTGGGACTCAGGAAGCTGCGCGAACATGTCACGAACGAGACTGAAAATTCCGGTATAGGTGGCCGGATTTGATCTGGGTGTTTTTCCGATCGGGCTTTGATCGATATCCACCACCTTGTCGACCAGATCCAGACCACTTGAGGACTCGATGCGAAGATCGCCGCTGTCCACCCGGTAAAGCTTCTCGACCAGAAGTCGGTAAAGTGTGTCAATCACGATGGTGCTCTTGCCGCTTCCGGAGACGCCAGTCACGCAGGTGAAAGTGCCGAGTGGGAAATTGACTGAAATGTTCTTCAAGTTGTTGAGGGAGGCGCCCTCGATCCTCAGCGAGTGATCCTGGGTCCAGGGGCGTCGCACTTTGGGGACTTCGATTTCAAGTTCACCGCGCAGGTATTTCCCGGTGAGGCTTTCCTTGGTGTTCATGATGTCTTCAAGCGTGCCTTCGCTGATCACTTCTCCGCCGTGTGTCCCGGCGCCCGGACCCATATCGATGATCCAGTCCGCTTTTTCCATCGTGTCACGGTCATGCTCGACGACGAGAACGGTATTTCCGAGATCACGGAGCTTCAGCAGAGTCGCGATCAGTTTGTCATTGTCACGCTGGTGCAGTCCGATGCTCGGTTCATCAAGCACATAGATGACTCCAACCAGTGAACTGCCGATCTGAGTGGCCAGACGAATGCGCTGAGCTTCGCCTCCGGAAAGAGTCTGGGCCGGGCGACTTAGACTCAGGTATCCGACGCCGACTTCATCCAGAAAATGCAGACGGTCCTTGATCTCCTTCAGAATGCGGTCCGCGATCATGAGTTC
This sequence comes from Oligoflexia bacterium, assembly GCA_014378465.1. GTDB lineage: Bacteria > Bdellovibrionota > UBA1018 > UBA1018 > UBA1018 > UBA1018. The sequence continues at coordinate 45,287 of JACMNQ010000066.1, forward strand.
GCGTTCCGTCAACTGGAGAGTCTTGAAAAAACCGGACATCTCCTGAAGAGGCATACGGGCCAGGTCAGCGATGTTGCGATCGGCGATCTTGAAATGCAGACTCTCCTTGCGGAGGCGGTCTCCATGGCAGGCCGGACAAGGGGAGTTGTCGGGCGTGACTTCGCGGTGAAGAAGCGGGATCCCGTCGACGTCAGTCGCCTCCTCTTCTTCTTCAGCGTTGGGATCCACACCCAGCCCATCGCATTTCGGGCAGGCGCCCATGGGGCTGTTGAAGGAGAACGTTCTGGGCTCAGGAGCGGGATAGCTGATGCTGCAATCCGGGCACGCGAATTTTTCAGACATGAGAGTTTCTTTGATCTGGGAGCCTTCATGCACTTCAAGAATCAGAAGACCTTCGCTGAGCTTGAGGCCCATCTCTACGGAATCGCTGACCCGGGTTCCGAGCACTCCGCGATCCCCTTTGATCACGAGTCGATCGATGTAGACATCAATGTCATGCTTCTTGTTCTTGTCGAGCACGATGTCTTCAGAAAGGTCGATGACATTTCCGTCGACGCGCACGCGAACAAAGCCGCGTTGCCGAAGTTGAATGAGTTCCTTCTGATACTCCCCTTTGCGGCCGCGGACTATGGGCGCGAGGATGGCAAGTTTCGTGCCTTCGTCGGACGAAAGAATGTGATCGACGATCTGCTGCGGTGACTGAGAGCGGATGGGTTTGCTGCAGTTCCAGCAATAAGGTTTTCCGGTGCGAGCGAAAAGCAGTCGAAGGTAATCCCAGATCTCGGTCACCGTTCCAACCGTGGAGCGAGGGTTGTAACTCACGGTCCTCTGTTCGATTGCGATCGTCGGGCTCAGCCCTTCGATGGATTCAACTTCAGGTTTGCCGAGCTGCTCGAGAAATTGACGGGCATAGGCAGAAAGACTCTCGACATACCGACGCTGGCCTTCAGCATAGATCGTATCAAAGGCGAGCGAGGATTTGCCGGATCCGGAAAGACCGGTGATGACGGTGAGCTGATCACGTGGGATCGTCACGCTGATGTTTTTCAGATTGTGGACCCGCGCGCCTTTGACGACGATGGCTTCGTCATTTGCTGCAGTGGCTGCTGGATCGGTGAGAAAAGCAGCCGCAGTCTTGGGCCGCGGCTGCGAAACGGCTGAGGTGGAGCCAGCAGATTCGTTCGGGGTATCCGATGCGGGAGTCTTGGGGTTTTTGGGTTCACGAGAAGCCATGATCTTACTTACCTTTTTTTTCACTGACTGGGCAAGGGGCGGGTATGTCCGGGCGTGTCGGAAATCGGCTGCTTGATGGGCGACTTTCACTTTTCTTAGACTAGCGCGTGGACTCTGACTCTCAATGCAATTTCAGGGGCGGGTGCCCGATGGCCGACGCGGCATCAGACAGGGCCGACTCGATGGTCTTTTGAATTTCATTCAGACGACTCTGAGTCGTCGCTTCAAATCTGAGGACCACGACGGGCTGAGTATTTGAAGCTCGAAGAAGCCCCCACCCATCCTTGAGGTCGACCCGTACCCCGTCCAGGGCATTGACGGTGTAGGTTTCAGCCAGGCGTTTCCGGGTTTCATGGACGAGTTCAAACTTTTTTTCTTCCATGCAATCGACGCGAATTTCGGGAGTCGTCACGGTGGGCGGGAGATCCGAGAGAACCGAGGACAAGGGGCCCGGGAGGTCTGAAGCGATCTCATACACACGCAAGGCTGCATAGATGGCGTCATCGAATCCGAAGTAGCGGTCTGCAAAGAAGATATGAGCGGAAAATTCTCCAGCCAGGAGAGCGCCCGTCTCCTTCATTTTGGACTTGATGAGAGAGTGGCCAGTCTTCCACATGATCGCTTTCCCGCCGCGCTGAGTAATGTCATCAAAAAGTCGGTGCGAGGATTTCACATCCGAGATGATGGTGGCGCCTGGATGTTCCTTGAGAATGTCCCTGGCAAACATCACCAGAATCTCATCTCCATAAAGAATGCGTCCCTTTTCATCCACAAGTCCAATTCGGTCCGAGTCTCCATCGAAACCAATCCCGAAGTCAGCTCCTTCGCTCACCACGGTCGCAACGAGCTCCTTCAGGTTGTCCGGAACCGTCGGATCAGGATGGTGATTGGGGAAAGTTCCGTCGAGAGTGCAGTAGAGTTCGATGACATCAGCGCCAAGTCTTCGGAAAAGTTCAGGTGCCACTGTGCTTGCCGTTCCGTTTCCGGCATCGAGGACGATCTTTTTTTTCCGGAGGGGTCTTGCGATCTTGAGCAGATGTTCCGTGTAGAGAGGGATGATATCGAGTTGCGACTGAGTGCCAGTGAGCGGAGCATTCACGACCGGCGCTTCCATTAAAATCCGGATCGCCTGAATCTGAGGACCATGCAGAGTGTCGCGACCCACGCAGATCTTGAAGCCGTTGTAGTCGCCCGGATTGTGGGACCCCGTGATCATGATCGCGCCGTCGAGATTGAGGTGAAATACGCTGAAATAAGTCAAAGGTGTGGGGCAGATACCCAGACAGATGACGTCCAGACCGCCATGAGTGAGCCCTCTGACCAGCGCTTTCTGGTAGCTTTCACTGGTGAGTCTGCAGTCCCAGCCGACGGACACGGTCAGCCTGGCGCGACCTGCAGCGGGCTTCTCACCTTTTGTCGGTTGAATGTACCGAGCGTAAGCCTGACCCAGGTGTTCGGCAAACTCAGGCGTGAGATCCTTGCCCGCAACTCCTCGAATGTCATATTCCCGGAAGATCGACGGATTGACCTTCATGAACGCCTGGACCCGGACTTCTTTGAAATCATTTCAGAAGCCAGCTGCACCGCTGAAATAAAGCTGGAAGGATCAGCCATGTCCTTGCCCGCGATATCAAATCCGGTGCCGTGATCGACCGATGTGCGGATGATGGGAAGCCCGAGAGTCACGTTCACCGTATGCGGAAAGTCCAGCAGCTTGACCGGGATGAGTCCCTGGTCGTGATACATGCAAACGACGGCGTCGTACCGCTCTTTCTTCGGGGCCAGGATGTGTTTGGCGAAGAGAGTGTCGGCTGGCAATGGCCCGAAGATTTTGAACTTCCCACGGGCCTGTTTTTTAAGGTTTAGAAGTTCAGGTGTGATCACTTCGATCTCTTCGCGCCCGAAAAGGCCCTCTTCTCCAGCATGAGGATTGAGCGCGGCAACCGCGATGCGTGGGTTTTTGATACCAAGAGAATTTCTCAAGTGGTCGGCCGTGTGCAAGACCGCGCGCTGAAGGGCCTGTGCAGTCAGGCGAGAGGGAACGTCCTTGAGTGAAATGTGGGTCGTGACGAGTGAAATTCGCAGCTGATCATTGGCCAGCATCATCGTGACTTCTGGACTCACCGCAGGTGGAAGTTCCTGCGTGATGTCGTTTTTGCCGCAAAGATCAGCGAGAAAGTCCGTGTGCCCGGAGTAAGGATAACCCCCGCGCTGAAGGCGTTCCTTGCTGATCGGACCGGTCACCAGAGCCTGTGCGATCCCGATTTGAACGAGCCGAGTCGCAGTCTCGAGAGACCAGCCCGACTGGTAGCCGGGAAGAAATGCGTTGTTTTCCACTTTCGTCGGTGCCGGGAGGAGCCAGACGAAAGGTTTTTTGCTGTCTGGATATTCGAAGCCACTGGAGTCCACTTCGATGATCGGAGCTCCGAGCTTCTTGAAAGGTTTCTCGGCGCCCACGCAGAGGAGCGCGAAGTTCTTGAAAAATTTCGAATGTCTTTGAATGGCCTTCCATACGATCTCAGGACCAATGCCCTGCGGATCGCCTGGAGTGACGGCAAGAATCAATTTTTGAGCCATGATCGTGACCTCGAGTGGAAAATCAACGCGCCTGGGGGAGTCCTGCCACCGAGGACTCGCCTGAGCGATGAATGAAAGCATTCTGGCGCTGGCGTTCAATCCAGAGCGCAACCTGGCGCTGATACTCCGTCGCCGCAAGCTGCGAGCGAATTTCATTGGTCATCTTCAGAAGCTGATCATTCTGAGTCGAAGTGATGTCGATGAGCTTCAGAATGAAGAAGCGCGACTTGTAATCACCGAGGACGCCGCTTACCTGTCCGATCTGCATCTTCTTGAGCGGGTCGCGAATTGCGGGAGACATCTGATCATCGGTCAGAGTTCCCAGGTCTCCGCCGGTCGCGGCGGTTGCGTCGTCACTGAGACGTTTGGCCACATCTTCGAAAGCTTCTCCCGACTTGACGGCGGCCAGTGCGCGTTCGGCGGCTTCCTTGGCGGCAGCCTGCACTTTGTAATTGCTCGGCGTGAGGGTGATGATCTTCACTTTATACGCAAGTGGGGCAGTGCTGTTTTTGGCCAGATTGTTGTAATAGTAGTTTTTGACGTCGTCGTCCGTGATGCTGACTTTGGTTCTGATGTCGCGGTCAATCAGGTTTCTCTTCGCGGCGCTCGTGCGAATGAGGTCAAAGTAATCGTCGAAAGTGTAACCCTGTTCCTTGAGAGCGGCCTTGAGGTGGGCGCGGTCAATCTTGTTGTTGGCCTGAATGGAATTCACTTCCTGCTCGACTTCCGTATCCGTCACTGGAAACTGCTGAGCGATGAGCTTTTCATCGACCAGAAATTCCGTGATTTCAGAATCTGAAGCCTGTGTGCCTTTTGCGGCGACATTCGTGCCGGCGAAAAGTGGATCCAACTGAGCGCGAAGGCTGACGGTGTCTCTGAAGTTCTTCAGATCTGATTTCAGGATCATGAGGTTGTTCACGGAAGCCTCCAGACGATCAATGACCTTTCCGGAGGCGGCGCTGGCTGTCGTGACCGCGAAGAATGAAAGTGTGAATGAGAGGACCGCAGCCGAACGCAAGGAACATGCTCTGAAATTCATCTTAAGGTTCTCGCACAGGACTCGGATTTGCTCAAGGCTATGCAATGCGTCGAAAAACGTTCCTTGATCCGTGTTGAGCTCACTCCGGAAAAAGTTCATGAACGGCCCTGTTCAATTAGAACTGAGAAGATCTTCTAAGCATATTAAATATATGATTTAATTGATTTTTTAATTGGGCGGCCAAAGTATTGACTCGTCCGGTTAAAGTCGGCTCTAGTACGGCCCGTTGTGCGCAGTCATACTGCCGGATGCTGTTTCAGCCCAGGTCCATCGAACAGAAAACTTCACCCGGCCTTTTTAAGGAATTTTGGAAATGAAAAAGATCATCGCTGCTCTCGGTCTCTGTGGACTCTCTCTGGCTACTCTTTGATCAGCTCATTATTCACGTTGACCTTTGAAGCCGTTTTCAGCTGAGCCATGTACTTTTCGAAAACCTGTGCGCGCTTCTCATCAAAGAGCATGCGTTTGACCTGAGCTTTGTCCGCATCAGCCCACTCGTGAACTGCCGTGAGCTTGATGATGTGATAACC
>JACMNQ010000067.1 GCA_014378465.1 Oligoflexia bacterium
AAGCGATCACTCGCTCAAACAGTAAAAGCGATCACTCGCTCAAACAGTAAAAGCGATCACTCGCTTTTGGGGGCTTCGGTGAAACCCAGGGCTTTCGCCTTCTCGAACTGATCCTTCGTCACGAGATACCGATTTTCTGAACCCGTGGGAGCGCCACACATCTGTGCATGCATCTTTCCATCCGTCGCTTTGCGTGAGTCCTGAACCTGAATCCCCGCGCGCACGAGCTCATCCTTGCCCTGCTCCACGGACTGGGCTTTATCCTGCTCACAACTCACTCCCCCGTCGGTGCGCTTGATCCACACCGAGCTCCCGGAACCGCTGGCATGGGCGGCCTGCTGCACTGCGATCGAAGGAGCTTCTTTCTGGGACCGCGCACTGAAGAACTGGCCTTCAGTGCAGCCCGTCATCATGAAGCCTGAACTCGCGACAAGCGAGGATAGAAGCAGGCACAGGGGGAACTGGGAATTTTGCGTATTTCTCTGGGTCATTTCACTCATCATTTCACTTATCTTCATTGCGCTCGTCGTGATTCCATGGATAGTGACTTCACTTATATTCGCTACACGGATGTTCAGGCAAGCTCTCATCCATCTGTAGGACTCGCGAAGGAAAAAAGATGAAAAAACCGGCTGAATGGGTCTGCGTCAAGGAAGAAACTCTGCTCGATACCCCTTTCATGAAGATCCTGCAGCGCGATTGCAACTCGACGGATAGCCCGTCTCATCTTCACCGATTCTACCTCTTCAAATCACGCGACTGGTGCAACGTCATTCCGATCACTGAAGACGGCAAAGTCGTGCTCGTGCAGCAGTACCGGATTGGCATCAGCGAACAGACTCTTGAAATTCCAGGAGGCGTGGCCGATGTCACGGATGGGAACATCCAGGAATCCGCCCTTCGTGAAATGACCGAAGAAACAGGCTATGAAGCGCTTCCCGGCGCTCGGGTTGAAAATCTGGGATGGACCTATCCGAACCCGGCCATTCAGGACAATCGCTGCCACTCCTTCGTGGTTGGCCCGGTGAGAAGAACGCACGAGCAGAAGCTCGATCCCGCGGAAAGCATCAACGTCATCGAAGTTCCACTGGAGGACATCCCCGGGATGATCCTGAGCGGGCAACTTTCGCATGCGCTCATGCTCAACACATTTCTATTTCTGCTGCTTCGAGATCAGGAGAAGAGCAAAGACCCTTCAAACACTCTCAGCCTGAGTCTGAGGCGCTTCCAGACTGCCCACCCCTAGAGTCTGCGCAAGCAGAAGCTTGAACCGGATATCGTACTTGCCGCCCGAATGGAGCTTGCAGCACTTCGCACAGGCCAGGGGTCCGAGCTTTCTGCGCGCGAAAAACTCACTGCAGCAGTGCTCGCACCGGTAGACATAGCGATAAGGGCGTGTTCTTGGAACCGTGTTGTAACGGCTGACCCCCATGAACGTCATCTTGCTCCAGAACTCCGGAGTGTGGCCATAGGGCTTGCGTCTCACCCAGAGCCAGTAATGAATCATTTCATGCGCCAGCGTGTCGCGGATGAGCGCTTCGCCTTTTTCTTCATCCTGGAGGTATGAGGCGATTTCGATGATCGGAGGAGAGCGCAGAAAAAACTTCCTGCTGCCCGGAAAGAATCGGCCGGCGCTGGAGCGCAGGCGAGAGTTCCAGCGGAGCACGGGCGGATCGAGAAATCCGTCAAAGTGCTCCTGATTGATTTCTTCAAAGATGTCGGACAAGGAGAGCATCCGTCAACGATGCAGAATGGTGCGTGATGTTGTCAATTGAAGAAAATTCTTCACAGTTTTCAACTAAAGCACTGCATCACCCGTATCTCTCCCCTCCAATTATGGTAAGGTTCAGCCCTAGGAGCGAGCGAGGAGCCGAAACAGAAATGAACCCCCCATCGACATCGGAACCTCAAGTACCCCGCAGCATTTCCACCGTGGCTGTCCAGTCTCTGGAGTGGCCGCGGTTTCTTCTCAAAGCTGAAGCTGAAGCACGCACTCAGACCGCGAAAGCGACTATCCGACTTCTGGCCCAGGTCGAGTCCTGGGCACAGGACGTCGAGACCGCGCGCATCCTTCAGCAGGAGACGCAGGAGATCAGTCTGCTCCTCGAAAGAGAAGCCCTCTGGGGTCCATTGCAGGACCTTCAGGACCCGCAGGATCTCTTTGAATCTCTGAACCGCGGCAGCGTGCTTGAAGTGGCGGAGTTCGCCTCGCTGCGCGGCTGGCTCCACGCGATCGACTCCTGGGTACAGACTCCTCGAGAAAGTCTGCATGCCGAACGTTTCAGTAAAGCTCTGAGCATGCTCTCGGATCCCCATGAACCGCTCCGCGTTCTTGAGCGCATCCTGACTCCGGAGGGCGAACTCTCCGAAAAGGCATCCCCCCGACTCGCCGCGATCCACACGGAAATTCGCGGTCTGAAGCGTGAAATCGGAATCGTGCTGGATCAACTGGTGAAAACGTTTTCTCAGAAAGGCGTGCTGCAGGAAAATTTCACGGACTTGCGAGACGGACGTTTCGTCATCCCCGTCAAGATCTCCAGCCAGAACGAAGTCGAGGGCATCATCTATGAAGCCTCCGCCAGTCGTCAGACGGTGTTCATTGAACCCAAGGAAGTGGCCCAGCTCAACAATCGACTCCGCCAGCGTCAGAATGATCTGATTCAGGAAATTTTCATCATTCTTGAAGCCACTTCCAAAGCGATCGCACCGTTTTCGGGAGAAATTGAATCCTCAGTCGCCATCATCTCTCATTGGGACGCCGTGCAGGCCAAAGCGCAGCTCGGTCGCCATTATTCCGGCAAGATGATCCAGGTCTCGGAAGGGTCGGGCTTTGAACTTCATCAGACCGCCCACCCGCTTCTCTGGTGGTCACTCCCCGTCGAGTCCATCACTCGCAATGAAATCGAATTTGGAGATCCCACCCGCACTCTGCTTCTCACCGGTCCGAACACCGGTGGTAAAACCGTGCTTCTCAAGACGCTGGGCATCGCCGGAGTCTGCGCCCGCACGGGCTTTCAATTTCCGGGAACGGACATTCCGACGGTGCCTTTCTTCGATTCCTTCTTCGTCGACGTCGGCGACGCGCAGTCGATCGAGAATCACCTCTCAAGCTTTTCGGGTCACATTCTGCGCTTCAAGGAAATTCTGGAGAACGTCACTTCAAAGAGTCTCGTCCTGATTGACGAACTCAACACGGCGACGGATCCGGGCGAAGGCGGCGCCCTGGGACGCGCGTTTCTTGAAACCGTGATGGCCCGTGGAGCCGTGATCGTCGCCACCACTCATGATCCACAGCTCAAGGCGCTTTCGATGCAGGACTCCCGCATCCTGAACGCGAGCATGGCTTTTGATGAATCCTCACGCTCTCCCACTTACCGCATGCTCACCGGAATTCCGGGACGCTCGCGCGCACTCGAGACTGCGGAGCGACTCGGACTGCCGCCGGAAGTGCTGGTGCTGGCGCGAAAATACCTTTCGGCTGAGCACATTGAATTTGAAGGGCTCCTTGCCCGACTCGAATCCGACACCCACGAAATCGCACGCTCCCGCAAGGAAGCGGTCCACGCCCGCGAAGAGGCGGAACGCCTCCGGAAGGAATGGACTGCGCGCACGGAATCTTCCGTGAACGAAATGCTCGATCGCACCCGGCAGAAACTCCGGCGCATTCTCGAGCAGGCGCAGGACGAAGTCAGGACTTCCGTCCGAAAACTTGACGATATTAAAAATCGTCGCGAAGTGGATCAGACCCGCTCCACTCTCAATCAGACACTCACGCGCTCTGCCGATCAGATCGAATCCGCGCTCCAGGAAGAAGCTCCGGAACTCGCCAGCAGCCTTCACATCATCCAGGTCGAAAAGAAGGTGCAGCAGGCTCCGCTTCTTTCAATCGGCGCGAGAGTGCGCATTCCGAAGTGGAAGTCGCTGGGCGAAATCCTGGAGATCTCCGGCAACAAGGTCCGCGTGCAGATGGGCAGCATGCAGATGAGCCTCTCGGTTTCGGATATCGAAGCGCTTCCGGCCGGGGACCAGAAGGCTCAAGCCAGGCACTCCCGCGGAACTCGAGTGATCGATCAGGACCGACCCGCCACTCCGGAGGCGAAAATTGACCTCCGAGGCATCCGCTTTGAAGAGGCGATGTCAGCGCTCTCCCATTATCTTGATCAAGCTTACCGCTCAGGCGGCATGGCCGAAGTCACCATCGTTCACGGTCTGGGCTCAGGCGCCATCCGCGAAGGCGCGCGAGGCATCCTCAAGGAGCTTCCCTACATCAAGGACTTCCGGGACGGGGGTGCCGGGATGGGTGGCAGCGGCGCGACGATCGTCGAATTCGACCGGGACTGAATCAGAAGCTGAGGCCGTAATAAAGCTTCACGGATTCCTGTGAAGTCTGATCGGAACGGCTCGAGTGTGCACTGTCCACCACACAGGTCAGGTTCGGATTGAGTTGTTTGCTGATCGAAGCTGTGACGGTTGCGCTGGATGAACCGTAAGTGAGGCCGCTTCTCAGGTTCCAGAGCGGTAGCCCACGAGCCACGGAGACTTTCATGGTCTCATGCTGATTCAGGAGATTTGCAGGCTGATCATCAAAACCGGCTTTGTAGTCCAGGCGACTGTCAAGGAGAGGAGAATCGATTCGAAAGTTGGCTTCGCGGTTCGGGCCATCCGTGCGTCCGACGAGATGAGTGTCATCCGTCACGCGGTATTTCATCTCTTTGCCCGTGTAGATCGCGGCGGCGGCGACCACGACGGCTGCGGGTCTGGCAAGCGAAGGTTCATTTTCAATGGACCGCTGCAAATTGGCGAGCTTCACGGCGACATGACCCCGTCCGTAGGCAGTGGCGGCCTGGCGACTGAACTGGGACATCTTCCTGTTGTGTTCGCGCTCTTCTTCCATGGAAACGAGGTCATGAGTCTTTCTCATGTCGTATTCCCGGTTCATGTCGTTGTAACGCATCTGCATGTCGGCGCTGACGCGCGGGTCAAACAGGGGTTCAGAGGATTTCTGGTTGAGTTGAGGGTCGAGAGTGCTCAAAAACGAATTATTGGGATTGGAAGCGAACTCGCTGGAAGGATTTCGAGCCCAATGAGGTGAAAGGATGATCCTGGCTTTTCCGCCTGAAGCAGCGTGAACCGTGGGGCTGGCAGCCACGCCAGAAAACCCGAAAACTGCTGCTAAAGTGAGAAGTACTGCCTGATGCTTCAAAAGGTGACCCGCCTATCCTTGAGATAAGCAATGGGTATACCAAACGGGCGACTTGAAAATCTAAGCAATTCCAATGGGATTCAGAAGCAGAAGTGTATATTTTTTAGACACGTGTAAATTTTTTACGCTTTTCTCAGATGAGGCGATCTCCGGGGGTCAGACCGGAAACTTGAACGAGGTCAAATTCCCAGGACGATGAAGCCCAACCAGAGGGCGAAGCCGGAAACGATCGGAATCGAGAAATTGTCATCCACTTCGAGAGGAAGCATTTCTGCCGCACCCCCGGCCACAGCGCCAATCCCAGTCAAAGCGATGAGCTTTCCGTCGGAAAGGTGCAGGCTTGAAAGGTAGATGACACTCACCAGAGCACAAGTGATGATTCCAGCGGCCGTTCCGATCAGGGATTTGCCATTGGCAAATCGCACGCTGCGGTCCCCATACAGGATCCCGAAGAGAGAAGCGATCGGGTCGCCGCAAGCCAGGTAGCAGATACTCAAAGCGGCAATCGGCTTGGGGAAGATCGCGATCGCGAGGATGGACGCCGCGACATAATAAGGCATCCCGCTCAGGCGGTTGACTTCACAGCTCCGCATCAGCGGGCCCATGACTTTCATGATTTTCACATTGAGTGAAGGAACCCGGAGACGGGCGGTTTCCATGAGGAGGCTCAAGCCAAGTACCGTTCCCAGCATCATGATGCCGGCGCTTCGGGAACAACCGGCGAGATAGATTGCGACAATGAGGAGCCCCATGAAAAGGTGCCAGGCCTTGCGAAGCAGATGCAGGTCAGTCCGCATATGAAGGCGAATCGGAAAACCGGCGGCAAAGAGCGGGCTGAGCTTGGCAGGCTCCAGATGGCTTGAAACTCGAACTCGGCTCTCCACTGACTGCGGAACTGAATTGGGCATTCTGCTTTGCACTCTGAACTACTCCTTTTATTCCAACCTCATGCTGAAACATCGGACAACGGTTTCTGGGTGGCCTTCTTTAGAAAGCTTAACCGAGAAAGGTCACTGACATCCTGTTGCATTTCCGCAACGCATCTAAAATTGAAGTGTACAAAATGAAACTAAAGCAACGCAAGTGCCAACGAGCTCGAAAACGGAAGGTTTCTTTCTTTATTTTTGAGTCATATTTAATTGATTGATTTCAATAAGTTATCTATAGGGTTGTGCGCCAAAATTCGACCGCTCAGCCGCTTAAGCGACCTAATAAATCGGTTATTTGAGTAGTGCATTACGCATGAGCAGCTTTTGCCGCGTACCTTGTTACGCACTCGCTTGCGGCTTGACACAAAAGATCAATGCCCTAATCCTTAAAGATAAGGGGTGAGCCGCTTGTACAGGATGTGCGAGTGATTACTCCTCAAAACCTCACTGGAGATCTTCCATGGACGGAAGCGTCGAGAACTTGTTTTCAGATGATTCAGAAGGCCTCAATCCTTTTGAGAACCTCACCTCCTCAGCTCCCAGCCGCGTCAAACAGATCTGGGCGGTCGGCGGCGGAAAAGGTGGCGTGGGAAAAAGCCTCATCGCTTCAAGCGCTGCCATTGCCCTCTCCCGCTCGGGACAGAAAGTGATCGCCATTGATCTCGATCTCGGGGGCGCAAATCTTCACACGACTCTGGGTGTGGACCTCCCCAAACAGACTTTGAGTGATTTTTTCGCCGGCCGCGTGAACTCGTTGTCCGATTGCACCACTCAGACTTCGATTCCGAATCTCGAAATCATCAGCGGTGCGCAGGATAATCTCGGTATCGCGAACATCGGTTATGAACAGAAAGTTCAATTTCTCAAGAAGGTCCGCGAGCTGGATGCCGATTATCTCATCTTCGATCTGGGCGCGGGCACGACCTACCACACTCTGGATTTCTTTCTGTACAGTGATGTGAACCTGCTCACCCTTCTGCCGGAGCCGACTTCGATCGAAAATGTCTACCGGTTCATCAAAGCGGCCTACTACCGGCGCCTGATCCTCTCCAGACACCTCACCGAAATTCGCCCGATCATTGAAATGGCCATGGATTCAAAGAATCCGCTCGGGATCCGCAGTCCATCCGATCTCTTCAAACACGTGAGCAGGACCAATCCGGAAGCCAGCATGCGATTGAAAGAGGAAATCGAACGCTTCAAACCGAAGCTGCTGGTCAATCAGGCCCGCACTCAGACGGATATCGACATCGGCTTCTCCGTGAAGACCGTCTGCAAGAAATACTTCGGCATCGAAATGGATTACATCGGCTACCTCGACTACGACAGCGCGGTCTGGCAGGCGATTCGTCGCAAGCGCCCGCTCATGCTCGAGTTCCCGAATGCGAAACTCGTTTCCAGCATCGAAAGAATCGTGCAATATCTAGTGAAGAAACACGGCAACCAGAGGACGGACATCTTTTAACTCACTCAAACTATGATGCTTGCTGAGAACCCCACCCTTTACGATCTGCTCGAAGTTGCTCCCGATGCTTCAGAGCAGGACATTCGCACCGCCTACATGCGCGCGAAATCCGCCTACAAGAAGGACAGCGTCGCCCTGTATTCCCTCATGGGCCAGGAAGAGACCGAAGAGCTCCTCCACAAGATCGAAGAAGCTTACAAAGTCCTTTCGAGTCCCGAGAAGCGCCGCAATTACGATGAAAATCATGGCCTGCTGACTCTCGACTCTCCGATGGATCTCAATCCCCGCCCGAATCGCAATCTGCAGAAGATCGTTTCGATTGACCGGGTGCCTCCGATGGAAATGTCCGACGAGGACGACATCCTCGTCCCGCCGAGCACTGATTTCAGAGAATCAGAAGCTCGAGAAACGGTCCGAAGACAACCCGGAGTCACTCCTTCTCAGGCAGCATCCCCCGCTTCGCAGTCCTCTCCCTTCGCCGAGCGAAGAAGTGCTCCCTTTTCCAGTTCCGCGACCCTGGCTCCCCCTTCGTCGGGCCAGAGCATGGAGATGGAGACGAACAACTACAATAACATGCACGTCAATCGGAGTGCGCAGCCACCCGCTTCGAGCCGGAACTCCTCGAGTGCCGCCCATGAAGCGCTGATCGCTGAAATCGCCCAGGAAACGGAATGGGCCGGATCCTTTCTCAAGAAAGTCCGCATGGCCAAAAACGTTTCCGTCGAGGAAATCGCCGAATTCACGAAGATTTCTAAAACCTACCTGACGGCCGTCGAAGATGAAAATTACGCGAGGCTCCCGGCTTCCGTCTATATCCGCGGTTTCGTCACCCAGTTTGCAAAATTTCTCAGGCTCCCCCCCGAAAAAGTGGTGCCTGCCTACATGGCCAGGTATCAGCAAAACTTCGTTCCGAAATGAAACCCACCTGGAAGTGGACGGTCCCCGCTTCGAGCGCAGGCGTCCGGGCGGACAAAGCCCTCACACAGGCCCTTGAAGCCGACGCCGTCCAGAACGAGGACCGCTGGAAGCTCTCGCGCAGTCAGATCCAGAAACTGATCGATGAAGGACAGGTCCTGCTCTCGGGTGAGAAGTTCGCCTCAAATCTCAAACTCCCGGAAGGCGCCGAGATCGAGATCCATTTTCCGGAACCAAAATCCCTGGAGCTCACTCCTGAAGATCGACCGTTGGACATTCTCTACGAAGACGCCCACCTGCTCGTGGTCAACAAGCCTCCCGACCTCACGGTTCATCCTTCGACGACTCAGACTGAAGGCACGCTGGTACACGCCCTCCTTCATCACATCAAGGATCTGAGCGGCATCGGTGGAGTACTGAGGCCAGGCATCGTTCACCGCATCGACAAGGATACGAGCGGTGCACTCGTCATCACCAAGACGGACCAGGCTCATCAGATCCTCGCGAAGGTGTTTTCTCGTCATGAGATTGACCGCAAGTATTGGGCACTCTGTTACGGCAGCCCCAGTTTTCCGGAGAGAGAGCACCGCGTGGAAAGTCTTCTCGACCGCAGTCCGGCGGATCGAAAGAAAATGTCGATGACGGTCACCACCGGGCGCAAGGCCGTCACTTATTTCAAGCCTGTCGAAGAGTACGGGCTCCCCTCTAAGAAACCCTTCGCCAGTCTGATTGAAGCTCGGCTCGAGACTGGCCGCACTCATCAGGTGCGCGTGCACCTGACGGGCCTTCATCATTCCATCCTGGGCGATCCGGTTTACGGGACTCCGACTTCCAAACAATCCAAGTGGCAGAGTCTGCCCCGGGAAATTCAGGAACTGGTCACTCAACTCCCCGGCCAGGCGCTGCACGCGAGAGTTCTCGGCTTCAAACACCCCATCACGGGCGAAACGCTGCACTTCGAAGCGGCCCCGCCTCCCGCGTTTGCCGCGCTGCTTGAAGCCCTGAAAAAGTTTCGCTGACTGGCGATCTCACTTTCCTTACCCGGGCAATTCCGGTGAAATGGAGCTCCATGATTGAGAACCCACGTTTTCTGACCAGTGAACTTCTGTCGCGCGTGCCCGGCGTGCACCATGGCTTTGGCACTCGGCTTGAACCTTTGCCCGCGATCTTCGAGGAACACTGGGAATCCCTCCGGCCCCGCTGGAAGCAGGTGCACGGAGTGCAGGCCGCAGAAGTCACGCAGGCTGCGCAGGAATGCGGTGGAGTGGACGCTCTGTACGGCTCGATTCCGAAAATTCCCATCACCGTGATGTCAGGAGACTGCGTGCCCATTCTCATGACGAGAACGGATGGAAAGCGCGTGGCCGCGGTTCACGCCGGCTGGCGCGGCACTCAGGCCAGAATCCTTGAAGTTCTCGGCGAAAAGCTGCTGAGCGAAGGAGAAAATCTGCGCCACTGGGTTGCGGCGATCGGTCCCGCGATCGGGCCGTGCTGTTACGAAGTGAGCCCTGAGCTCGCAGAAACTTTTTCGGATGCTTTCCCCCGCCACGTGAAAGGTCGACTCCTGGATCTGCCCGCGATGAATGCGGAGCAACTGACTCGAATCGGCCTCGGCGAAGTCGAAATTCTGAGAGCCTGCACCCGGTGCTCGACTCTTCCGCCTGAAAATGCCGTGAGCGGAACGCCTCAACCACGCTTCAACAGTTATCGACGCGAGGGCGCGGGGGCTCGACAGTATTCGGTGATCTCCCTCACCTGAGCGTCTTCAGGGCGCTGTCCTGAGCGACAGATCCTCAAAACGCACCACTCCCACGGGATTGATCCTGAAGCCCTGTACCCTCGCGGACACTGCCGTGTTCTGAACATAGTGATAGAGCGGGATGACGATGGCTTCGTCTTCGACGACGATTTTCTGCGCGCGCCTGAGCAACTCGTCTCTCTCAGGGCCCGGTTCAGCAGCCTCAATGCGGCGATTGAGTTCATCGTAGACGGGATTGGACCACTTCGAGAGGTTGAAGGGATCTCCCGTCACGAAAGCGTGGAGATGAAAAGCCGGATCAAGAAAAGGCGCCAACCAGCCAAACCGGTAAAGAGGCGCCGGGTCCGTGAAGAGCACTCCGAGATAACTTTTCCAGTCCTGATTGGAGAGCGAGAGTCTGAGTCCAAGCACCTGCAGGAGGTCGTGTTGAATTTTTTCCATCACCAGCGAGTTTCTTGAGCTCGTGTCAAACGCGGCGGCGACCGGAGCCATTGGTTTTTTCTGAAGTTGGCCTCTGATTTTGACGAAGGCATCCTTGAAAAGCGGCCTGGGATCTTCGAAAGGTTGATACCCTTCGATCCCGACCGGGATCCAGCTCCTGGCTGGCGTTTCTCCCGATCCAAGCAGATGAGTGAGTTCCTTGCGGTCCAGCGCCCCTGCCACCGCTCGCCGAAAATCCCGTTGATTGAAAGGAGGCTTGCCCAGGTTGAAGCTGAGAAAGTAAGTCGCCGACAGGGGATCGGTGTGGAGCAGTCCTGACTTTCGATAGCGATCCTGATCGAGCGCGGAAATTCTCGAAAGCACATCAATCTTGCCCTGATCAAACAGACTTGCGGCAGTGGACTCATCCTGCACGATGGTCATGATTACGCGCGCAGGGGCACTCGCCGGCGCCCAGATATTCTTCTCAAAGACCAGTTCCTGATCGCGTCGATGAGACGCAAGTCGATAAAAACCGGTCGAAGGCCCGGTCTCCGGCCACTGATCCTGATTCTGAGAGAGAATGTCCGCCCGCAAGGGAAGCGCCAGGGGCAGAGCCAGGGCCTGCAGAAAGTAAGTGGCTTTGCGACCGAGCTGAATCACGAGCTTCTTTGGATCAGACGGATCCGCGTGCACTCCCAGCTCCTGGCTTCTACCGGCGTGAAACTCCTCCGCTCCACGAATGGGAGAAAGAAGGCCTGCCAGTCTGGAGCGACTGCCAGGCTTGAGTGCACGCTGGATCGAGGTCACGAAGTCCTGAGCGAGAACTGGTTTTCCATCCGTCCAGCGAGCCCCCGCTTTCAGGACGAAAGTGTACTGAAGCCCATCCCTCGAAATTTCAGCGGACTCGGCCAATTGGTTTTGAAGTTTACCAGCCCCGTCGTAGCCGACAAGCCCTTGCATGGTGTTGGCGACCACTTTGAAAGCGCCCCCATCCTCGACCAGAGTGGGGTCGAGGGAGACGGGGTCGTTGACCAAATGAATCCGCAACTCAGGTGGAGCGTGAGACGTGGTGCATCCAGTGAAAAAGAGGCCTGGCGAAAACGAGAGGACGGCACTGAGGACTCCGGCGATGGATAACCTGGAATGCGAAGTGAAGTGAGATCCCCTGAAGCCCATGGAATGCATTAAAGCACTCAAGTGCTGGCTCGCCAAGTGCCGCTTCTCTTGTTATGCTCGGGTCCATGGATTCACTCTCCCAATTTCTCACCTCCCTGCTGGGGTCGGGCTCGGTCAGTTCCGGCCTCATGGCTGTGCTGATCGCTTACTTCGGCGGAGTTCTTTCCAGTTTAACTCCCTGCATTTATCCCATGATTCCGATCACCGTGAGTGTGGTGGGCGGCATCGGACCTGCGCATCCTTCAGGCAAAGCTTATCGCCCTTCCTGGAAACATCTGCTGACTCGCGGGAGCGCCTATGTTCTCGGGATGACCCTGATCTACTCCCTGCTCGGGGTGGTGGCGGGACTCACGGGCAAAGTCTTCGGCACACTGACCAATACCTCGGGCTGGTACATCGGCTTGGGCGCGATCATGACCTTGGCCGCACTGACGATGATGGACGTCATCCCTTTTGATCCGCAGATGTGGATTGAACAGGTGAAACGCAGATTCGGAGGCCAGAGAAAATCTCACGTTCACGTGCACAACGCTGAAATGGGTTTTCTCGGAGCGCTCACGCTCGGAGCCTCGTCAGGTTTCATTGCCGCTCCCTGCACCACTCCTGTCCTGACCGTGATCCTCGCTTTCATCGCCAAGACCCAGTCGGTCGGTCTCGGGCTGTCGCTCATGATCGCTTTCTCCCTGGGACTCGGTACACTGCTCATCGTGATCGCGACTTTCGCGGGCGCCCTTCAGAGATTGCCCCGCTCGGGGCAGTGGATGAAGACCATCAAGGTCGTGAGCGGCTTCGTCCTGCTCGTGTTCGCGCAGTATTTGATTTTCCGTGCTGGAACCCTTCGAGGATCGTATTGATATGAGTTCATTTCGCAAAACTCCCCTGAGATTGACCTTTCTGGCCATCCTGGCCCTTCTCGGCCTGCTCGCCTCCATCTACCTTTCTCATCATTTCTACGAACTGAAGAACGGCACGGCAGGTTTCAAATCCTTCTGCAATGTCAGTGGCACGATGAACTGTGACGTCGTCACATCGAGCAAGTACGCTGAACTCTTTCCGGGCCTGCCCCTCTCAAGCGTCACGGCTGGCTGGTTCCTGGCCCTCTTTTTCATCATGCTCGCCGCAAGAAGCGTGAACTGGAGAACCGAAGCGCTTCGCGTGGGACTGGTCATGACCGGCATCGGCGCTGTCATGGGACTGTACTACATCTACATCATGGAGGGAGTGCTGCACACGCTCTGCCTGTTCTGTCTGGGCGTGGACGCAGTCAACTTCATCTCGCTGGGTCTCATCCTGAGCCTCAAGCCTGCGAAACCATCGCAGACTAAAATCGATTTCACTCAGTGGCAATCCATGGCGGGCATCATTGCGGCATGCCTCGTGATCGTGGCCGTGATCCTTCATTCCGGCAATCCTGAAGTCGGCTCCAATGACCAGGTCAATGAAATCGCGGACTCCATCCTGAGCACTGCGCCCCTTGCCGTAGCAGCCGACAGTGAATTTGCCAGCATGGGTCCCGCCGCTTCAGCACCCATCACGATCGTGGAGTTTTTTGATTTTCAGTGTCCTTCCTGCAAACAGGGCGCGATGAATCTCCACTCCATCCTGAATCGTTACCCAAATCAGGTTCGCCTCGTGCTTCGTTACTTTCCGCTCGACCCGGCCTGCAATCGCAAGATGGAGCACTCCCTCCACATCGTCGGCTGTGAAGCCGCGCGAGTCGCCGTCTGCGCTCACAAGCAGGGCAAGTTCGTCCCGGTCTACGAAAGCCTTTTTGAGAATCAGGAAGGCATGAAAAAGGGTCTGCCCGCCACGATCGCCGCCAACCAGGGAGTGAATCCGGCTGAGCTCGAAACCTGCGTGAACTCGCCTGCGACCGCGCAGCGAATTTCAAGAGACATCGAAGATGCGATTCAGCTGGGCGTTCAGTCCACCCCCACCTTTTTCATCAATGGTCACAAGATCGAAGGCGCCTACCCGGTAGCGGTCTGGGAAAACATGATCGAGAAACTGCTGAAGGCGAAATAGCATGTCCATTCAGCTCGCCCTGCCCACCCTAATTGATACCCATTGCCACCTTGACTACGACTACGCTCCGAAATCCGAAGCCGAACTCGTGCAGGAGGCGCACGCCGCCGGCGTCAGTCACCTGGTCACCATCGGTACCGAGATGGCTTCGATCGAGAAGCTCCCGCTCATTTCCGCGCGTTACCCTCACGTTTATCACACGGTCGGGATCCATCCTCATGAAGCCGTGACGTTCAAGGACGGAGACCTCGAACTTTTGCGTGAAGCGGCGAAGCACCCCAAGTGCCGCGCGATCGGCGAGATCGGTCTCGACTACCACTACGATCACTCCGCTCCCGAGGTTCAGAAGAAAGTGCTGGAGATGCAGCTCACGCTCGCCCTTGAAGTGAAGCAGCCGATCGTGATTCACAGTCGCGAAGGCGAGGAGGATCTTCTGATCGCGCTTACGCGCTACGCGAAACAGGTACCGGCCGGCGCTCCAGTAGGCATCATTCACTGCTTCACGGGAACGCGCGCTTTCGGCGAAGCCTGCCTGAAGCTTGGGTTCCTCATTTCTTTCTCCGGCATCATCACTTTCAAGAAGGCGGATGACCTGAGAGCCCTTGTTAAGGACTTTCCCTTGAACCAGATTCTGGTCGAGACGGACTCTCCTTATCTCGCACCAATTCCCAATCGCGGCAGGAAGTGCGAACCGAGCATGGTGAAGCTCACGGCCATGAAAGTGGCCGAGCTCAAGGGAATCTCCCTTGAGGATGTCGCCCTCACGACCACTCAGACCGCAAAGAAGTTCTTCAGAATCGCGGACTAACCTTAAATCAGGCTCCTAACTAATTGACAACTGACAGTATTTCCATCTGTCAACGGTCCTATTCCAAATGATTTGCGCCATGCGTTAGAATGAGCTAGTTTGCGCTCAAGATGCACCCCTCACTGGAAAAAAACACTCCCCTTCAGAGATCCCCCGCCGACTTCCTGCGGGACCTCTTCAAGGCGCGCCGAGAAAGAAATCCTCACTACAGCAGCAGTGCCTTTGCCCGCGACCTCGGTATGTCGAGCTCGTTGCTCTCCAGGATTTTTGGTGGCTCCAGACCCGTCAGCCTGAAGCTGGCCATGCAGATTTCGACGGCCCTGGACCTGGTAGAAAATGAGTCGAACGCCTTCATTCTCTCCGTGATTCAGAATTCGTCCAGGAATGCCAAGATTTCGAAACGCGTGAGAGCGAAGATCGAACAGAACCTTGAAGGAATGAAAAAGGACACCACTTCGACTCTCTACACCACTGTGGAGATCGAACGCTTCAAAGCCATGGCGAGCTGGCATCACCTCGCCATCCTGAATCTCGTCACTCTTGATGAATTTGAGAGCAATCCCAACTGGATGGCGAAACAGCTTGGGATCTCCACTCTTGATGTCCAGGACGCGATCGAGCGCATGCTGGCGATCGGACTTCTCTCCGAAAACGAAGGCGTTCTCAGCAGAGCGCAGAAAAATTTCTATGTTCGTACGAACCGTTCGGAAGTCGCGGTCAGAAAATTTCATGACCAGATGATTTCCAAAGCCAGTGCGGAACTCAAACGTACGGATGATGCCGACTTTCACAGTCGCCTGATCAACGGCATCACCTTCACCTGCGGTGAAGAGCATATCGAAGTCATCAAAGAGAAAATCGATCGTTTTGAAGACGAGATCCTGGCGCTCGTCTCCACCGGAAGCAAAAAGTCAGTCTACCAGATGAATGTGCAATTTTTCCCACTCACCAAAAACAAGAAAAAGGAGTCCTGATATGAAAATGTCCAATTTGAAATCGATCGCTCTGGCCGCAATGCTTTGCCTCCCCCTCACCGCAGGGGCGGGCGATAAAATTGGAGGCGGAGGCGATGCTTCTGAAATGAGAATGAATGAGATCCGCGTCGATCTGTTGAAATGGATCTCAAAGGGCGGAGCACAGGCGCTTCAACTTCCGGTCGGAATGACCTACGAAGAGTACGAAAACAAGATGGTTCCGCTTCTTCTTCCAAAAGCGGTCGTGTTTTCTTTCACCTCGAAGGACAATGAAGTGATCGTGGACCATCAACCGAAGACCTGCATGGGCTTCCAAGATGCAGAAACCAATGCTCCTCACATTCTGTGCAGCCTCAAGAGATTTTCTGAAACTTCCGAGGAAGGGCAGTACAGCCTGTTTCACCATGAGATCGCGGGTCTTGCCGGAGTCGAAAAGAATGAAGGGGCCGCTTCTGACTATTTCGTGTCGTCTCAACTCACTTACAGCCTTGAAAAGACGACCGTGCTGCGACTTGCGGTCAAATCATCCATTGCTGCGAATCAGCGTAAACCAGGGAATTGCGAAATCAATCTTGTGAACTTCGATCGCTTCACTTCAGATGCGGAAGTACTCAAGCTGCTGCAAAAGAAAAACTTCGAAGTTACCCAGGACACATCCGAGCACCGCCTGGTACGCAGCTTCAATCGAGTCGGAACTCGAAATGTTTCCATCAGCTTGTTCCTGCGCATGCGCCTTGGCGCATACGAAGAGACGGTCTCTCGAGTATACGGCGCCAAAGTCAACGACTTCGGCAAAGGTTCCGTGGCTTTCCCCTTCGACCGTCAGAATTTCCCTGAAAAATCTGACAGGCTCGAAAGAAATTCGATTCTGAAAGCGATCGCGCAACTGGAAGCCTGCAAGACGATGTAAGATCTTCGCTTCATCCAAGATCACTCAATCTTCAATTAATGACCTCTCCTGCACACTGCGGGAGGGGTCTTTTCACGAGAGCCGGTCGCAAGTCATTCCTGAGGAGTCTTCTGTCCTTCCATCGCCCAATCCGGCTTGAAGAAGAAGCGTTCGTACATCTTGTTGAGCCCGGTCCAGCGACCTGGATTCTGATCCTGTTCAATGAAATTCTTGATCGCGTTGACCTTCGAATCGAGATCGTCAATGTAATGGACGATCAAAGCTTCAAGGCACTTCGGGCGTTTGGGTGAGCCGTATTCGAGAAGTCCATGATGCGCGAGGATCAGGTGCTTCACGAGCAGGCGCTTTTCTTCAGGAAATGGCGCCGGAAGACGGCCAGGCTGGGCATCCAGCAGATTGATCTTCTTCTCGACCATCTCCACACCCATCACGAGATGCCCGATGAGTTTGCCTTCCGTGGTGTAATCCACGGTGCGGTCGTACGTGAGTTCCCAGATCTTGCCGATGTCGTGAAAAAATCCGCCGAGCAGAAGAAGATCGCGGTCCAGGTACTTGCCGTAATGATCCGAAAGATTGGCCAGAATGCCTGAGATGGAGACAACATGCTCGAGCAGTCCGGTCTTGTAGGCGTGGTGCACGGATTTCGCGGCCGGTGCGCGCTTCACGCGGTCCGCGATGTCGGCGTCGTCCTTGAACACGATTTCGGCAAGGGCTTTGTAATAGGGATCTTTCATCGAATCGACGAAGCCCAGGAGCTGGGAATAGAGATCTTCAGCGTCGAGGGTGCCTTCGGCGACGAACTGCTTCGGATCGACCTGGTCCTCGCGCAGGATCTGAATCTTTGAAATGACGATCTGCTTGCGTCCCTGATAACTCTGGCTGCGGCCTTCGACGTAGACGAAAGCGTCACGCACGACCTGACCCACGTACTTGTTGGCATCTTCCCAGATGCGGGCTTCGACTTCGCCCGTACGGTCCATCAAGACGACGTTCATGTAAGGTTTGCCGTTCTTGTCCGTCGCGACTGCGCTGAACTTGACGAGAAAGGGAGAACCGACGTTGTCTTTATCTTTGAGGTCTTTGACGAACTGGGACTTTGCGAAGGATGACATGAGCCGAACCTAGCGCGAAGAGGTCAGGTATTCAATTGCAAAGAAGGCGAGGACATGGTGAGTTCGACCGCAGATGGCCCTTGATCCCACTCGACCCATTCAGCGTGCTCTTGAACGAAACGGAAAATTCAATGCTGTCCGCATTGGTCAGACCCGGCGCTCAATCGATATCTACCACCGGTGGTTATCGATCACCTGGAAGCAGTTCCTGGGGACCATGACCCTCCTGTATCTCATCGTGAACGGCCTGTTTGCGATGGCCTATGTCGCGTGTGGACCTGACGCGCTCGAAGGCGCAACTCGCCACGATCTGGCCGGCCGTTTTTATGACGCCTTCTTTTTCAGCGTTCAGACCTTTGCCACGATCGGGTATGGCAAACTCACTCCCTCAGGTTTGCTTCCGAATCTCATCGTCTCGCTCGAAGCGCTCGTCGGCTTGATGGCGGTTGCAGTGGCGACGGGAATTCTCTTCGCCCGTTTTTCGAGGCCCACTGCCAAATTGATTTTCAGCGACCGGGCACTCATCACGAATTTTGACGGGCAACCTTCGTTCACATTCCGTCTCGCCAACGAACGCCGCAACCAGATCGTTGAAGCGAGAATCAGCGTCATCGTCATCTATGACGTCGTCACGGAGGAAGGCGAAGTCTACCGGGATCTGATCGATCTGCCCCTGGTACGGGATCGCTCTCCCGTCCTGGCAGTGAGCTGGACCGTGGAACATTCCATTGATGAAAAGAGCCCATTTTACAAAGCGGACCGAAAAAAGCTCGAAGATCTTCACACCGAAATCATCGTTTCCCTGACGGGGACTGATGACACCTTTGGTCAGACCGTGCATTCCCGCTTTTCCTACCTTCCGAGCGAGATCGAATGGGATCGGTACTACGAAGACATCATGAGCTGGAACGAAGCAGGCGTTTTGCAGCTTGAAATGAGCAAGATTCACGACCTGAAGCCTCCGCGCCAGACGTGAAAATCGCCTGAATCCGATTGCTGATCCCAGCCCCTTCAGCTAGTCTTCAGCGCATGGCGCAATTGTATTTTCCGTTTTCCCATTCCTTGAACCGCAGCTGGGTTTCCATCAAAGGTCCTGACACTCAGGATTTTCTGCACCGTCTGACGACCGTTCATGTTCGCGCTCTCCAGGTGGGTGAAGGCGCCAATGGATTTTTTCTGACTCCGATGGGCAAGATCCGGGTCTTTTTCACGCTCTGGAATCTGGCGCAGGATGAATACGCATTTGAACTGGATGCAGGCAGCGGGGATTCAGCCGGAAAATGGACGAAAGAACTTCTGACGACGATTGATCAATTCACTTTCGCTGAAAACATCACGGTGACCGACATCACTGCCGTGGGCGGAGACGCACTCTCCACGGTCTGGTTGTTTTGGGACGATTCCGGCCTTGAAGCCTTTCACACGAAAGCGATGAACTTCAAAGGCGCCGATATCCGCCTGTGCAACCATGGGAACCTTGATTTCGGCAGAACCTGGATCTCGGCCTGGTCGACGACCGCGCAACTCGAGGAGTGGCTCACGAGCCTGCCCTCTTCCGTGATTCTGGACGACGCGATTCTGAATCAGTGGCGCGTCCAGGCCGTCCGCCCCAAAATCGACTCCGAGATCACCCAGAACGCCATCCCCCTTGAAATCGGCCTGCGTGAAGGAATCGCTGACAATAAAGGCTGTTACCCGGGCCAGGAAGTCATTGAGAAGATCATTGCCCTGGGGTCCCCGGCAAGGCGTCTTGTCCGGATCGATCTCCCCACTCTGGCCAATGAAGTGTCTTCGGCAGATCCCGCAGTCGGCTCCAAAATCTTCAATCTGGCGGAACCCCCGGTCGAAGTGGGGCAAGTGACCAGCATCTCCCGGACGCCCCAGGGGACTTCCATCCTGGCCATTGTCCGAAAAATTCACGCCCTCGAGAAAATGCCCGTTCAGGTCGAAACTTCTGTTCCATCTTCCAAGGCTCAAGGTACGATCGTTCATATCGCACCTTATGCTTAAAATTAAAAAAACCGTTCTGTCTCTTGGTGTTGCAGCAAGTCTCCTCCTGATCTCCCAGGGGCTCCTCCCTTCGCAGGCGCAAGCGCTGGGGTTCGGCGACTCCCTCGGACTTTCACCTTTCTGGGAATGGAAGACTCTGGACACCGCCCACTTCAGCATCAGCTTTCCCAAAGAGTTGAGCGCGGAAGCGCAACTCACGGCGAAGCACCTCGAAGAAGCGCACTCCCTGATGACGGAGTCCCTGTACTGGGAACCCAAGCACCGCACCCAGGTGCTCGTCATCGACAACGCGGATGCCGCGAATGGACTGACCTCGGCAGTTTCACGCTTCGGAATGATTCTCTACCTCACGCCTCCGGATAATTTCTTCAGCACGGCCTACTATGAAGACTGGCTTCGACTGCTCGTGTTTCATGAGTACACGCATTTTCTGAACATGGACGCGACTCGCGGGATCTATACCTGGTTGCGCTATGGCTTTGGTGATCTCCTGTTACCGAACTCTCTTTGGCCCACCTGGATGCTCGAAGGTCTCGCGGTCTACAACGAGACGGCCTACACTCGCGTGGGTCGCGGTCGAAGTGCTTACTACGACATGGTGCTTCGAAGCGCGGTCGAAGAAAACGTGCTGGGCGACCCGAAATTCATCACCCTCGACAAAGTCAACGGGACGAACCCTTACTACCCGGGTGGCGAGACGCCTTACCTCTTCGGCTATCACCTGATGAACGAAGTGGCGAGCCACAACAAGACCACGGGCACGAACATTCTTGGCTGGATGTCGAAGACTTCGAGTGAACGCTTTCCCTATTTCATCAACGGCAATCTTGAAAATCTCACCGGCAAGGACTGGTATGAAACCTGGAATGACTGGCTCGAAGAATCCAAGACCCGTCTGACCAGTGACCTCGAGCGCATCAAGTCTCAGCCCCTCACGGCCGTGACGAAATTACCCGGCACGGATTACTCCAGCTTCGGCGCAACCGTCTCGCCCGACGGAAAATGGCTCGCTTACACACAGGACTCTCTGCACCAGCGTGAAGGCCTCTACCTCCGCAATCTTGAAACCGGCTTCACGAAACGGATCGAGGACAAGATTCTCGGCGTGGGTCACAGTTTCACGCCTGATTCAAAAACCCTGATTTACAGTTCTCTCCAGAAGGAATCCCAGTACACGCTCTTCAGCGAGCTCAAGGCTCACGACCTGGAAAAAAACTCCAGTGAGTGGCTGACCAGTCGCCTGCGTGCCCGGGATCCTTCGATTTCACCTGCCGGCAATCAGGTCACTTTCACGACGGCCGACAGCTCAGGAGTTACACTGAGCGTCGCGAAATTCACTCGGGAAGGCAAGCACTGGAAAGTCACTGACGTGCGGAAACTCTTCGTGGGTCAGAAGCTCGACCGTGTCTCGACTCCGAAGTTCAGTCCTGATTCCAAGCACATCGTCTTCTCACTTCATCGCAACGGAAAAATCGGCGAAGAAATCTTCGAAGTGGATCTGGCTGCACGGAAACTCTCCGCCTTGATCGCGGATCAGCACATGAACCGCTTCCCGACCTATGATTCAGAAGGGAAGATTCATTTCGTTTCGGATCTGACGGGAGTCGACAACATCTACCGCTGGAATTCAGCCAAAGCGGTTCCTTCCCAGGTCACCAATGTGACGACCGGGATCTGGATGCCCACGTTCGCACCCGATCATTCCGTTTACGCCTCGGTTTACGGAAACGACGGTTGGAGTCTCGCGAAAGTGGAACTGTCTGATAAGGCCATCCCGTCCGCGCAAGTTCGCGTCTCCGTACCTCCTGCGCCTGAGCCCTACGTCAGTCCTTCTGAAGCGGCACCTGGCAGCGCTTCCGCGAGTGCCGAAGCTGAAATCAAGGACTACTCGCCCTGGCCGAGCCTTCTGCCGAGACAGTGGGCACCGATCCTCCTGATCCAGCCCAATGAAACGCTCGTCGGTGGGCAGATCCTGGGCTACGATGCAACCGATCGCCACCGGTACGTCCTTCTCGGCGCGTTTGACTCCCAGACTCGAAAACTGGACTCTCTCGTCGCCTACTCAAATCGATCCTTCGGTCCCACTTTCAACCTGCTTTCGAGCAATCAGACGCATAACATGTTCTACCACGGCAATGCTCTGGTCTCGTACTCGAGGAAGTTTGAGGCTTCGGCTGAAGCGTCCTACCCGATTCTCTGGACTTACTCGAGCCTGACGCCCCAGATCAGCATCAATGCCGAGCGCGAAAGCTACTTCGGCGGAGATGGACTCACTTTCAATCTCGTCCGGAAATCTCACTACATCCCGAGCGCGGATTTCTCGGTGGTCTACAAGGATTCCGAAAGTTCGCGCCTGGGCATCAGCCCCGAGCGAGGTCGCACCACTTTCGGCGGAGTACGGGCCTACAACGACTCGGGCACGAAGAGTTACAAAGGCATCCTGAAAGATACGGAGTACTTTGACCTGGGAAAACACGTGGTCCTCAGCCCGGCGATCAAAGGCGCGATCACTTCACGCACGAATCGCAATCTTTACACTCCCGACGTCTTCGTCACGGGAAGACTCAGTCGCATTCTGAACAACCTCCCAGGCGATGATTTCGACAATCTGTACATCCGGGGTTATCCGCAGACCACGTTCGCCGTCAAATCGGCGATCATCCATTCGTATGACCTGCGATTTCCCGTGGGCCGGATTTTCAGAGGCTGGGGCACCCATCCGATTTTCCTCGAAAATCTCTCCGGCTTCGTCTTCGGTGAGACGACCTACCTCCCGACTGCACGGGCGGCCGCGCGTTTCCTGCCTTCGGCAGGGGCCGGCCTGAGACTCGAGACGGATATTCTGATTCACTTGCCGCTGACTCTGAACCTTGAATACGACAAGGGGTTCAAAAACCTCTATGGCGGCAAGGGAGAGCTCATCTTCGGCGTCAACGCGGGTTATATCGGCTTCTAGGCGGTCTCGATCCCCGGCTGTGGACAGGGTCCGGGGGTTATGGCAAAACGGTCCCATGCAAACTACCGGTCAGATGTTTTCAGGGAAAAAGGCTTTGATTCTTGGCGTAGCGAACGAAAGGAGTCTGGCCTGGGCCATCGCTCGGGAACTTCATCAGGGCGGAGCTGAACTTGCCTTCACTTTTCAAGGCGACGCTCTCGAAAAGCGGGTTCGTCCGCTCGCTGAAAGCGTCCAGTCCACGATCGTGGTTCCCTGCAACGTCGCGGACGATGCTCAGATCGAAAACCTCTTTTCCGTCATTCGGGAAAAATGGGGCGCACTCGATTACGTGATTCATTCAGTCGCCTTCGCCAATCGTGAAGACCTTGAAGGACGCTTCGTCAATACTTCACGTGAAGGCTTCCGCACTGCGCTTGACATCAGTGCCTATTCCCTCCTCGCGGTTTCGCGTCTGGCGGAACCTTTGATGGAAGGGCGCGGCGGATCGATCGTGACGCTTACCTATTACGGCGCCGAAAAAGTCATCCCCAATTACAACGTCATGGGCGTCGCGAAGGCCGCGCTCGAAGCTTCCGTACGCTACCTGGCTTATGACCTCGGCCCCAAGAAGATCCGGGTCAACGCGATCTCCGCTGGACCGGTCAAGACTCTCGCTGCCGCCGGCATCCGCGACTTCAGAACGATGCTCGCCGCCGCTGAAGAAAAGACCCCGATGAAGGAAACCATCAACGCTGAAGATGTCGGCGCGCTGGGAGCTTTTCTCTGCGGACCGGGTGCAAAGCGCATCACGGGCACAACCCTGTACGTCGACAGCGGCGCGCACATCATGGCCTGAGACCCAGGAGGCGAAGGAGTACCCATGAGCAACATCCAGACTGAACTTCATCGCCACCTGGACGTTTCCATGCGCGTCTCCAGCCTGCTCAAACTGGCGCAGGAACGGGGCCTAGAATCTCAAAGCACGAGCGTCGACTCCTTTCGTGAGAAGCTGATCCTCACCCAGCCCCTCTCAGACCTGGGATCAGTGCTTGGAAAATTCACGCTCTTTCAGAAAGTGCTGGATCGCCCCGATGTACTTTCTCAAGCCGCCTTCGAAGTCGTGGAGGACTGTTACCTGGAGGGTACTCGTCAGGCCGAACTCCGATTTTCGCCCAGTTTCGTCTGTCAGTTGAGTGGCCTTGCCTGGGATGACGCTCTGGATGGTTTTGAAGAAGGCATTCAGCGGGGACTCAAGAAGTATCCTGACATGAAAGCCGGCATGATCTGCATCGCTTCGCGCGACCTGGGATATGACTCCGTTCATGAGACGGTTGAATATTTCCTCAGACATCAGGACCGATTCATCGGACTTGACCTTGCAGGGGATGAGAACGGGCACCCCGCCCGGGATTACGAAAAAGCTTTCAAACTGGCTCACGCTCGTAACGCGAACATCACCGTCCATGCCGGCGAGGCTCTGGGTCCGGACAGCATCTGGGAAGCCGTCGAAATTCTCGGCGCCCACCGCATCGGGCACGGCATCACTTGCGTGCAGGATCCGGAACTCATGCGATATCTGGCCGAAAAGCAGATCTGCCTGGAAATGTGCCCGACGAGCAACTGGTTGATCAAAGCCGTTCCGTCGCTCGCTCATCACCCCCTGCCTGAAGTTCTGCGTGCAGGAATTCCGGTGTGCATCAATACGGACGATCCGGGCATTTTCGGTGTGGATATGCCGGGAGAAATTGAAATTTGCCGGCGGGTGATGGGATTGACCGAAGAGGAAATCCTGCAATGCCACGCCCATGCGAATGCAGCGAGTTTCCTGGGATCCACAATCCCTGCGAACATCGATTGAAATCCGGTTGCAGACCTGGCCTCTGCTGACTATAAGGGGCGCAGGTTTTGAACTGCGTTCGGGTTTCAATCAGTTCATGGGACCCCACTTCCCCCCACACACACTGAAGAGGTCCCGTGGTGATAAAGGACTCAGAGGCAACTTCCTCTGGGTCCTTTATTGTTTCGACTGCTCGAGACGGCTGAGAAGCTTGCCTTCGATGGAAAGCACGGAATCAATGACCTTCACCTGCGCGAGGGAAGGCTGACCCGTTTTCTCATCGAGAATCGAGTCGGAAACGGAACCTTTGAGAAACTTCTTGTCATCGCGAATCTCATAGGACGCTAGTTTGCGAGTGCCGCTCACCGATGTGTCGACTTCCTTCGCATCCGAAGGAACCTGCTTGAAGAAGGCGCTCAGCAGTCCTTTGACTTCCTGACGTGCGATGGGCTGGGTGGCCACGGTGGCCCCATTCGAACGACGGATGACCAGGCAACGGCCCTTCTTTGCATCCCTTTGTCCGTCGTCACATTCGATCGAGAGCTGGTCGGTTCCGGAGGGTTCGATGTAACGAGTGAGTTGAAATTGCGCGGAACTCGTCCTGCGGACAGCATCCACCTGCGCCTGTGCCGCTTCGGGCTCAATGGGCTCGATGATCGGCACTCTTCTTTGCGCGAAAGTGGCCAGCGCCACGAAAAATCCGATCACGAGAGCTGAAATCACGAACTTGCCGGTCTTGAAAAGCATATTTTTAGAGAATCCTTCGGAGAGAAAAGCGAAATTGGCGAAATTGAAAGAAGAGAGACCTTCCCGAACTTCAATCTTAAGAGAGAACCGAGCAGCTCCGAAAGAGGCAAGATCTGCAGGGTTCTTACTTCGAACTTTATGAGTTTTGTGAACTTTTCGCGCCAAAATGCTGACTGACAGGCTCAGCCCTGCTCAAAAATGAAAAGCGGGCACCCCATGCGCCAGGCGAGAGTCAAGCGGCGGTTCGGACCTGGTTTCGCCCCCTTCTTTTGGCGTCGTAGAGAGCATCATCAGCGGACTTCAGCAGTTTCGTGGACTCATAGCCGTCTTTCTTGGCATGGGCGACCCCCACACTGACGGTGCACTTCCATTCGACATTGTCGACACCGACCACGGGGCCATGGAGTCTTTCGGCGCCTCGGCGGATCATCTCCGCCATTCCTAAAATTTCGGCATCCGTGCCTTTCACAGCGATTGCGAACTCTTCGCCGCCGTAACGTCCTGTCACACAAGCTGGGGATTCAAATTGTTTGAGAAGGGCCGAGACCTTCTTGATCACTTCATCACCGGTCTGGTGTCCATGCGTGTCGTTCACTTTCTTGAAGTGATCGATGTCCACGAGCAGGACCCCGCAATTTTCACCGGCCTGGAGACAATCCATGAGAAGCGCTTCCCATTTCCGGAAAAAGGCTTTTCTCCGGAGAAGTCCGCTCAGGTCATCGACGTCAGCGGCGTTCTCGATTTTGCGAAGGACCAGGAGCACCTGAGAATAATTATCCTCAAGAGCCGAGACCTCGCCGTGAAGATGTGTGAGGAGTTGGCGAATTCCCTTCAAACTATTTTCCAAGCGCTCCTGATCTTTCCTGTTCTGCATACGTCCTTCAGCCTTTCTACATACCGTCAGTGAATCGAGCCGTCGTCTTGGCGGCTGGATCGCTGCTGGTTGTCTTGAGTTAAAGCACGCAGTGAGCCAAATTTTTAATTCATGATTTCAACGAGTTAAAACAAGTGGTGTCACCGAAGGCTCTGCGGCTTTTGAGACACATGCGCCCAAATTGGGTCAAAGTTGACTGTTTTAGTTACACTCAAGCTGTCGAGGTGGTAATCCGAAGGCCATGAAACTTTCAGTGAGTACCGCCCCGATCGCGTCTTCCCTGTCCATCGCCCTCCTTTTGACTTCGTGTTGGACTTCAGCCCTCGCGGCAGGGCCTGATCTCACCGCCATTCAGAGAGCGATCCAGACGCGAGCTGACGCTTACCTCGTTCGAGGAGCAGGAGTGGGGAAGGTCGATTCCACCGGAAGCAGCGAATTCTATTTTGGGGACGCGCAACGAAAGTCTTAAGCGGAGTGGAATTGATCTCTTACCCCCGGGACTACAAGCCTGATGTCACACTGCTTCCTCCTGGCAACTGCATCGGGCGGGATCTATTCGGGTATTTCAGACATGCTGCTTTAGCTGCAAGCGAATCTTCATCCCGACGCATCTGAAATTGGACAGGCGATCACCCTCAGTCACCAGCTCGGAATTGGCTGGGACAGCGAGCCAGGCGTGCAGCCGATCTGGAAAAATGGCGCCACTATGGAGGGCTTCAGCAGCCTCATGAAATTTGACACCACCCTGGGTACCGGAATGATTCTACTCACGAATGACCTCAATATCTCGACCACGATGTCCCTGGGTGAGATCGCCTTCTCCGGGATCCAAGACCCATTCGTGGTCCAACCGCCGTTATCGTCCGAACAGCGGGCTCAGTTATCGGGACTTTTTACCCTCCACGACGCCTCCACTTCCGAGCTCTTTCAGCTACGACCCTTTGTCGTAGGTTCAAAATTTCCGGCGCTTGAAATTCTCATCCGAGGAAAAGCCGTGCAGGCAGTGCGGCTATTGTCGAGAGGACCTGGCCGCTTTGCGGTCACCAACGGAATCCAGCAGCAGGACTTCGTCACTTTCAAAAAAGATGAACAGGGCAGATCGGTCCTGATCTATGCTCAGTATGAGTCTGTTGGCGCGGATGGAAAGGTGAACTATGAAGAAACCATTTTCCAGAAGGACTGAAGCCCACTCCACTTCAGGGCCGATCTCACTTCTTCCTGGGTAACTCCGGCAACAGGGCTGATGGCCCTTTCTTGAAGCTGATGAGCCAGAGCTTGAAATCTTCCCAGGAGTCTTCAAAAGTGAAAACTTTTGGCCGACGCTCAATCTTCATCGCTCGGAACTCTCTCATCATGAATTTGAAAGCCGCGCGAGACTCAGAGGTATGAACCAGAACCAGGCCTGAAGCCTTGCCTGGATCCGTGTGAACCACTTTTCCCTGAACTTCATAGGCGTGGTCGATCACGCGAAAAGACAGTGAAAGATGCTGGCCGGGTTCAAAACCCTTTGTTTCTGACAACTCGGCGCCATGAGGAGCCACTTTCATTCCATCCTGCGACAGATTTTCAATGAGCACTTCGATTTGCTCAGACGGAGTGGCGGCGGCGCCATCGGCCAAAGCGACGCCGCCTTCGGTCGCCACTGCATTCGTCTTCAAGACCGCGTGTGCCTGAATTGCCATCATATAACGGGGCTGATTCTCCCACCAGCGGATATTGGGACGATAATAGGCATCTCGCACACTGGGCAGCATGAAATAGATCAGCAGCGCAAGGTTCAGAACGATCATCAGAAGAAGCAACCAGGTGGGCGCGAAGGAGTGCGCCAAGTTCGCTCCGATCATCTGTCTCCAGGCCTGTGCGTTGCCAAGCACTCCGACAATCCACGAGGTCAAAAAGACCGGATAACTCCATTTCTTCATCGCGAAGAGCGCGATCCCGGCCACCGGCATCAGCAGAAAGGTCTGATAGATCTCAAAGAAGGAAGTGTGTCTGAAGCTGGCAAAGAATTCAGTCAGCGAAACATGAAAGAGCCATGAGTTCATTCCGATATTCGCAATCGGAGTGAGAATCTGCAACAGGGCGAGAATCACGATGGGCCAGGGTCTTCTTAGCATCCTTGAATTCTGGCTTGAGAAGTCAAAAAAGAAAAGAACGGATCACACGGCTTTGACGAAATCCTGAAAGAGCGCCTGAAGTGAAGAGTCCATCTCAGTTTCAAAATTCTGACAGGGTTCGCCGCCTTCGAGGAGCTTCACGCCGTAAAGGCTCTCCACTTTCTTACACTCACTGAGGAGCAGCTCCCACTGGGCAAAGAATGTCCGGTCGAGCTCAAAGTCAGATTCGAGATTCCGGAGGACAAGGAGCACTTGAGAGTGACTCAGCTCAAGAGCGTGAACTTCACGTTGGAGGAGTGAGAGGAGAGTGTGAATCCTCTTGAGATCAGTTCCTTCAAAGTGCTCCTGGTCCTTCATGCGTCCTCCGGCCTTTCTCTGGTTGAGGAGTCCATCGACTCGCCGGGAGTGGCGGTGATGATCTCTCCGTGTTGCCTGCTGTTAGAGCATGCGAAGTGCCAACACGAAGGACCGTGAAATCAAGGAATTGAAAATGAAGGTGTCCCTGCCAACCGTGGGTCAGCAGAGACACATGAGTGAAATTCAGTCGTGCGAACGAATCAGTTGCACGGCTTGCAGTTCATCGCTTTGCTCACCGGTGGCTGCGACCAGGTAGATGGACTAGCTCGCGTTGCCATTGCAGGCGATCACTTGTCTTGCGAACGCCTTGGCAATCCACCACGAGAACGGAGCCAGTCGGGCAGGAAAACGAAGAGGCGTTTGCGGCAGTTGCGGAAAGAGCGGCCAAAAAAAAGGAGAGAGGTCTTCAAGGAAAATTATTTGAAAGGGGTTGATGAAGAGCCTTGAAACTTCATTCAACTCAGCGCCTGAAAAATTCACGATTGATACCGTCACTCCTTTCGGTCTCCTTGAACGCGAAAAAGGACCTTCTGAGTTCCTTTCAGAAGATCCTTTTCAGGGCGAGCCCCACAACCCAATTTGGAGGAGTGAGAGTGTTTTTGAGAAACAAAAGAGAGAGGCTCGCCAATCCATCAGATGCGATCGCACCTGCCGTGCACTTGAAAGGAACTCACCTCAAGAGGGAGAGTGAGGAGTGAGAGGTGTTGGTGACCTCCTGAGCTCAGTTCCGATCAAGTGCTTTCATTTTTTCATGCGCTGTCCTTTCTGTGAAAGTTTCGAAGTTCATCCTTCGCCGCGATCCGTGGTGTGTTACCGTGTTGTTGTCTCTACTTAGTACACGGAAGGTGCCAACGGAAACTCACGGAATTTCAGGCGTTTGAAAATGGAGAGGTCGAGAGTCACCGAGTGTCCCCAAGGACACATGAGGTAAAAATACGGACTTTCAGACTATTTCAAGAGGCTTTCGAGGTAACTCAGGATGTCCTGGCGATCCTGATCCGTGAGATCATCGCCTGCCGGCGGTGGAGGCATGGTCTTGTTCTGAACGAGTTTCTTCTCCAACTTTTGCAGAAGGCCTTCTTTGGCTCCCGCCTTGAGGCGGGCGAGAGACTTCTGGAAATTTTCTGGCCCGGCGCTCTCATTTGGAATGAAGCTGAAATCGGGGGAGAGTCCAGTGTAACTCCCCTCACTGTGGCAACTGACGCACTTGCCTTTAAAATCCAACTGGATGAGTTTCTTGCCACGGGCGATGGCGTCGGCACTGACCACTCTGAGCACAGGCACCAGTTCGTTCTGAAGCTCAGCAGCCGGATGGGAATCCGTCAGAGGCGTGCATTTCCCGAAGCTTCCCAGATGGGCGAGGTTGATATCGTTTTCCTTTCGCAGGACTTTGCAAAGTTCGGAACTGGCGTCCTTCATGGACGGCTTCAAGGCTCCGCCGAGACGGTCAATGCAGGCGAAGCGGGATCCAAACTGCCGCTCCGAACCCCGAGTCAGGTACTGACTTGCGAGCTTTTGAAGCTTTTGACTGCTTCTGCCAAGATCCTTGAGGACTTCTCCGGCCACCACCTCCGGTATCACCAGATCCGTACCAGAGTTCTCTCCGGGCATACCTGCCTGGTAAGAAGGGTCATTTTCGAGTTGAAACTCCATGCTCCAGTCCCGGTCCTGAAGTCCCGCATTCTTGGAGAATGCAGCGAGAAGTGACGTTCCGGCTCCAAGCTCACTGGTGTCACTGAAATGCACCGACGGCAGCAGACGTTCAATGCTCTTGCGATCGGTCGAATTGAGACAGCCTTGAGCTTCCATCGCGAGGTAATACTTCATGACCGGATAGCCCGGTGCCTTCTGGAGAAGCGCCGCATTTCGTTTGGCCATGAGATGAGAATAAGTATCCGTAAACCGGAGATTGGTACGGACCGAGTAATTGTCTCCTGCGATTGATTCATTTTTATAGGGATAGTTCTTGTACTGTGCATACAAAGGAGAGTTCTCCATGCCATCGGGAATTTTCGCCCATGGCAGAGAGCTGTAACAGGGATTATTCTTCTGAAGTTCCTTGAATTTCCGGAAATCCTCGACCTCTTCCCGGTGCGCAGCCTCATCGTTGGTCAGGAAACAGTCTTTTGGCCTTTTCGCCCTGCTGCTCATCGTGCGCGATCTGTATTTTTCGGGACGCATTTCATCGTCGCTCCCGCCGTACATCGAAATCCCTCGAGTTCGCTGGCAATCGAACCACGAGAAGTATTCTGGCCAATTGGGCTTGAGAGAGACCTTCCCGTTCAAGGTGGCGCCGGCATGACACTTGATGCAGCTTTCCGGGTTCCGGTGGATGCGAGAACTCGGAGCTACGGAAGCCTGGTCGGGTTTCTGAAATTCAAGTTCACGCGTCTTGAACTCACCGGTGGAATCGTCAAAGTAGATGACTTCGACGGTTCCATAGTTCGGATTGGCCGGGTTGCACACGTAACTCATCGTGATCTTGCCATCCATCGTGGAGCGGAGCACCCTTGGCCAAAGCGAAGAAACCACTCCGGCTCCCTCCCCTTTCTGGATGCTCTTCGAATTGGTCACGAAGGTGAAACTCTGCATGGATTGTCCCGGAATCTGATTCAGGAAGTCCTGCATGGAATTGACGGATGAGGAAGTGGCCAGCTTTTCGAGCTGGTTCATGTTCATTGGAGCTTCTGAACAGTCAGGGCGAATTTCAATCTGCAAGGGGTTCGTGTGCAGAGAGAGCTTCTCAGGAAATGGGATCTGGACCTCGGAGCGACTCTCTTCCCTGAGCGCGAGTGCGGAATCCACCTCCTGACGAACACTTTTGGGAAGCCTCGCGTAGTCCAGTGAGTATTCCGCGGTCTGAGTGATGAACTGGACCGTCTTTCGGCCTTTTTGAAAGGTCACTTTTCCAAGATGGCCGGGGATTCTTTCAGACGGGGATCCCGCCCACGCCTGATTGTGCAGCTGGTCCAGTCCTCCCCCGAGCAACAGAATCGAGATGAAGAAAATCGCGGAAATCTTCACTCTACTTCCTGCTCAGACTTTCCAGGTACGACTCGATGTCGAGCCGATCCGCATCCGTCAGGTCCTTGCCTTTGGGAGGCGGCGGCATGCTCTTGTCCTTGATGAGTCGCTGCTTGATTCTGCCCAGAATCCCGTCCTGAGCCCGTTTTCGGATCATGGCCACGGCAACGGCCTGCTCAGACGCGCTGGACTTTTCATCTGGAATGAACCCGAAATCAGCAGGAAGTCCGGGCCCACCGCTGTGGCAGGAAACGCAGTTGGCTTTGCCACTGCTCTGCACGAGAGCCTTGCCGCGCTCGACCGATTGAGCGTCGAGCTTGCGAGAAATCGTCTCAACCTGCTGATTGAGGGGGTATGGCGCCGAAATCGCGGAAGTAGGCGTGCACATGCCCTGCGCCTTGAGGCCGGCGATGTGTTTTTCGTTTTCTTTTCTGAGGACATCACAAAGCTTCTTGTCCACTCCGATGAAGTCCCGATCGATCCCACCGCCGAGATCATCCATGCAGCTGAAAGAAGCGCCGAACTGTCGTTTCACGCCCTGAGTGATCGCGCCTTTGGAGGCATCGCGGACGTTGGCGTTTTCCTGCGAGAGATCGGCGAGAACATTTCCGGATACGACCTCCGAGATATTCAGATCGAGACTGGGATCGCCGCCCGGAATGCCTGCACGGTAGCTGGAGTCCCCATCCAGTTTGAACTCCATGGTCCAGTCCCGGGGCTGCATCCCGATCTTTTTGGCGAGGGCATACATCACCGGTTGAGTCGCTTTGATCTTGTGATCCTTGATGATCGTGTCATCGGCCAGCTCGTCGCTGCGATCGATCTTGAAATTTCCCATGAGAGCTTCAATTTTCGTTTCGTCCCCAGAATCAAGGCAGCGGGCATCTTCCATGACGAGGTAGTACTTCAAGATCTCGTAGTCGGGACTGTTCTTCAAAAGCTGCGTGATCCGTCTGGCCATCAAATGACCGTAGGTATCGTTGAATCGAAGATTCGGTCGCAGAGCGTAGTCAGGCTCACCCTGCCCCAGACGGGTATACGGATAATACTCCTGATGCTTGCGTATCCCTTCATATTCCTGGCCGGCGGGAACCTTCGCCCAAGGCAGAGTTGAGAAGCACGGATTGTCCGCCTGATTTTTTCTGAACTTCTTGAAATCGTCCTTCTCCTGATGCCGCGCGATCACTTCCTTGGCGATGGTGTAGCCTTCAGGCATCTTGTTTTTGCTGGATGGATTGCGAAGCCGCGGAAAGTCCACCTCGGCCATGTTGTCGTCATTGGCCCCGTACACCGTGATCCCGCGCTTGCGATCCATGTCCCCCCAGGTGAAGTACTCCGGCCAATTGGGCTTCAGTGAAACTTTGCCGTTGATCGTGCTGCCGGCGTGACAGGCAATGCAGCTCGCCGGATCATTTTCCACGCGGTGATGGGGCGGAGGCAGGTTTCGCTTCATCGCCTGATTGCCAAAATCGAATTCCTTGGTCTTGAATTCGTTCGTCGCGTCGTCGAAGTACATCACTTCGACCTTGCCGTGGCTTTCATTCAGCGGGTCGCAGACGAAACTCATCGTCACTTTGCCGTCCATCGAGGAACGCAGCACTCGCGGCCACATCGGGGAAACCTGATGCTCCCCTTTTCCTTTCTGCAAGCTCTTGGAATTCGTGACCAGGGTGAAACTCTGCAGCGACCCCTGAGGAATGGCCTGAAGGAAGTCCTGCATGGACTTCACGTCCTTTGAAGTCGCGAGCTCTTCGAGCTTCTTCACTCCAAGCGGAAGTTCAGAACAGTTCTGTCGTCTTGCCGGTTGACTCTGACCGATGTCGGGAACCTTGAGATCGAAGATCTCAGTTTTAGCGGCAGGAGCATCCACTGCCGCTTGCACGGATCTGGGAAGCTGGTTGTAATCAAAGGTATAGTCCCGATCGGCCGTGCGAAATTCGACGATCTTCTTTCCATTGCGCTCGATGACCGAATTGACGACGCCTTTCAGAACGAGTTGAAGGGGAGCCGGAGGTCCGGCCAGGGACGTGGCGATCAGCAGCAGCGGTGAAATGAGCGCGAAGAGCGGACGCGAGGACATTCCCCGACTTTACCAGTGTCGGGTAAAACCCGACATCGGCAGAAAATGCCCAAAGTACACAGTTTACAAGAGAGGTGAAAACTTTGCCGGTTCCACTGTCGTTCCGACGAGAGTGCAGCAAAGTAAGGCGGGCGGACAGCCCTTTAGAACCAGAATCTCCCTCAATAAAGTGAGGCCAGATCAAATATAACGGGGTTTTATAAATTGAGCAGGGCTCGCTGCTGTGTTCGGATGGGGTTACGACACCAACCATCTTTCGCACGAACCAGGAGCCCCGCCCGATGGGTAAACTA
>JACMNQ010000068.1 GCA_014378465.1 Oligoflexia bacterium
CGAAGGCGTCAGGCCAAGCGGCGAAGGCGTCAGGCCAAGCGGCGAAGGCGTCAGGCCAAGCGGCGAAGGCGTCAGGCCGTCAAAAGCGACCAAAGCCTGCAAGTGGCCGAGTGGAGAAATCTGAAATGGCTTCTCCTTCTCAACTTGAAAGTTCAATCGAGGCTGATATTCAGCTCGCGACCGGCTTCAGGGTTTCTGAAAGCTCGGAAGAACAGCGGACTGACTGTCTCATCGCCAGAGTGGACCGATCCAACTATCGACTTGCCGAGGCGTTGATCAGCCAAAGCGGGAAGACAGGAGACTTCTTTCAGTCGATTCGAACTAAAATTTCACGTGGCCACTTCGACGAAGCCGAATCGCTCCTGAAACAGGCTATTCTCCACGACGAAGGCGCTGATTCCCTTACCACGGATCTCCTCAGACTTGAGCTGGCGCGCGTCCACTATCAGAACGGGCGCTACTTCGAGACCCTCGAAGTCACGCAGAGGGCTCTCGGAAATCCGGAACTTTCTGGCCTCCCTCGCCTCACCTTGCTTCAGATCCAGTCAGCCTGTTGGTTCGAACTTGGGGAATGGTCGAAGGCACTCAAGGATATCGAGGCCATTCGATGCTTGCAGCTGATTTATCCAGTGGCTCAGTCTGGATTTTACTCGGAAGCCTTGCGTGTGAAAACCGTCGCGCGCAGCTTCGGCCTGATCGAAGCTGAAGCTGCGATGAAGCAAATGACTCAGCGCTATTTTAACAGTGAACAGATTGGAAATGCTGATCGACTCCTGACGCTGTTACGTTTGCGCCTTGATCTCAATCGCCTGGCAGGGCTGCCCATTTCAGTGTGCGCGTTGGCGTGTCACACACTCGCAGATGCCATGGGGGACGGACTCTATACCGCCCTTGCGCTGATGGATCTGAAATACAGTGAATCGAAGTTACTCAGTCAGGAAGCCGACACAAGACTCTCCGCCTTGCGAGGGCAGTTCAGTCGGGTGGATCAATTGGACACGTGTCCGGATGATTCTGAAATGGCTCTGCAACACCACTCCGAAAGTGCGAAGACCTTGCGCCGACTCAGTCTTAAACGGCGCGATGACGGTCGAAGTCTGCTTCAGCCGATTTCAACTCTGCTTTTCCCGGAGAATCACCTTCGGGTGGATCTACAGACTGTTTCAGTTCACCCCCTGAAACTTCAGAAACAAACTCAGGATATCATCCAGGCACTTTCCGCAGGTGATTTGACACGCGAAGCGCTCTTCACAAAAGTCTGGAACCTTGCCTTCGTGCCGGAGCGCCATGATCTGATTCTACGAAATGCCCTGGTGCGGGCGCGGAAACAAACTCAAACCACACTCTTATGCGAAAATCAGAAGATTGGCCTGCGAGGAACTCTGGTCGTTTCCATCTGACGTCTGGAATCGCTCCTTCGGTGTCAAAATACCATCAGATGACGGAATCTCGTGATCTCCATAAAGTGGAGCTGGCCCGTC
Organism: Oligoflexia bacterium; assembly: GCA_014378465.1. Taxonomy (GTDB): domain Bacteria; phylum Bdellovibrionota; class UBA1018; order UBA1018; family UBA1018; genus UBA1018. Next base: position 1,482 of record JACMNQ010000068.1, read on the forward strand.
TGACAGACGAGATGAACAGCAGCAACCCTGAATGAGATGTCCGAAATGAAATATACGATTTGCAACCGCCGGGCGCCTGCGCGAGCTTCACTTCTCCTGCTGGTGACCTCCGCGGCTGTTTCCCTCTCGACCTCCGCTTTTGCCGCAGACAGTTGCATCACTCAACTCGATCGCCAGATGCGAGCCGTGGGGGTCAAGTCCGTGAAGATTTCCGAGGTTGTCACTCCTGAACAACAGAACCAGATCGACCTTGAATTCGCGACCCTCGAGAATTCCCTCCGCTATTCGGATGAAATCACGACGACCAAGGCAAAATCGAGTGCCGAAGCACCTCAGGACCTTGATACCAGATCGTCCCTGTGAACTTCTTCTCATCCCTCACGAATGGAATGAAATGGCGATCTCCCGCCCAGAGATTCAGCCCCTGGAGTTGTGATTCCTCCACCCAGTGCAACTGACCTTCCGGATTTTCCCGAAGGACTTGCGTTGCCTGCTCATCGCTCAGGCGAACGGTGTAAATCCACACCATCCAGTCCTCTGACTTCTGTGCCTTGAAATCGGGAAAGTGGATGAAGCCCAACGCCTTGAATACGGACTCAGGCAGATCGATCCCCGCTTCTTCGCGGATCTCCCGGCTCGCGGTTTCGGAAAAGGATTCAGCCGGCTCGCATTTTCCGCCGAGGCCGTTCCACTTTCCGGAATGGTAGTCTCCCACCCGATTTCCCGCATTCCGGTGAATCATCAGGACCCGTGTCCCGTGCTTCAGGTAAACGAGTACGGCAGGAACCACTTTGCGAGTCCCGGCTTCGAAAGCGTTCATTTCAGATGTACATCTGGTCAATCAAAGGCTTGAAACGAGTCTCAATCACCGCGCGCTTCATCTTGAGGGTCGGAGTCATCTCCCCCTGCTCGATGGAGAATTCGCGGTCGAGAATCGTGAAGCGCTTGATCTGCTCAAAACTCGCGAGGGTCTTGTTCACTTCTTCGAACTGCGCTCCGACTTTCTTGAGAATATCCGGATCCGTGACCACTCCGTCACCGGAATCCTTGCCTGACTTCGCAGCGTTCTTGAGGTCAACGAGCGTGCTCTCGGATAAGGTCACGATTGCCGAAAAGTACTTGCGGTTGTCGCCGACCATGCAGACCTGACTGATGATGTCGGCCACTTTCAGACGATCCTCGATCGGAGCCGGAGCCACCATTTTGCCGCCCGAAGATTTCATGATCTCCTTCTTGCGGCCGCGGATTCTCAGAAGTCCCTTGGAAGTCCACTCGCCGAGATCACCGGTGTGGTACCAGCCGTCCTGAAGAGCGGTTTCAGTGGCAGCCTTCTCTTTGTAGTATTCAAGAAAGACGTGACGACCCTTGGTGAGGATCTCACCGTCTTCAGCCAGTTTGAAATCAAAGCCCGGCATCGGTTTGCCGACGGTTCCCGCACTGTCCACTCCCGGCTCCGTGACGCAGGTCACACCCGTCGTCTCCGTGGAGCCGTAGCACTCGTAAATTTCCAGACCGAAAATTCTGAACCAGCGGGTGACGTGCGCCGGAAGCGGTGCTGCACCTGAAGCCAGAAGGTTCGCTTTCCCGAGGCCAAGCGCTTCCCGAACTTTGCTCAGAACGAGTTTGTCCGCGATCTTGAGCTGCGCCTGATCAAGAGGATTGCCGATCTTGCCGGAAAACTTCGATACGGCAACTCTCTCGCCGACTCCAAAAGCCCAGGTCGCCAGGTGCTTCTTGATGCCCGTGCCGCGGCTGACTTTGCTCATCACGCCTTCCATCATCTTTTCCCAGAGACGAGGGACGCAGAGGAGAAGTGTCGGAGAGACTTCGGGAAGTTCGGTCGAGACATTTTCAAACTTGGTCGCGTAACTCACACAGTAACGGCGGCTGATGGCCACGCCGATGCTCTGAAGCTGCTCGGCAACATGGCAGAGCGGGAGAAACGAGAACATCGTGCCCACTTTCGGGAGCTTCCAGCGACTGATGATCGCGTCGGACGTGAAAGTGAGATTATCGTGACAGAGCACGGCACCTTTCGGGTTCCCGGTCGTTCCTGAAGTGAAGATCATGAAAGCGCCGGCGCGCGGGTCAAGCTGCGCGACATACTGGTCCACGGTCTTGCGCTGGGCGGACTTGGCGGTCGCGAGTTTTTTGCCTTCAGCGAGAGCGTCAGCGAATGAAACCACGTCAGCCCCACCCGGAGCGATGGTCGTGTCTCCGTCAATCACGAGAACGAGCTTCACGCTGGAAGGAAGAGGCAGGTCCCCTTTTTCACCCTTGAGCTTCTTGTAATAGTCCTTGTTCTGAACCGTCACGACGGAAGCCGCGGTGTGGGTCATGATGTAGCCGATGTCCTTGGGAGTGGAGTTCGGATAGAGTCCAGCCATCTTCGCGCCCAGAAGGAGGAGAGCGAGTTCGGTCTGCGCCCATTCCATGCAATTGTAGGAAAGGATCGCACCTACGGCTCCGGCCTGGATCCCCTTGGACTCCAGAAAAAGAGCGAGGTGATGGACGCGGTCAATGTATTGCTTGGCCGTGATGGTTTTCCATTCTCCACCGGCCTTGTACTTCTGCGCTGGAGCGTCTGGAGTTTCCTGGGCCCACTGAGCTAAACGGTGAAGGACGGTCGTTGCCATAACCCCAATCTTGAATGATTCAGGGAGATTGTCAAATGGGGTCGCTGGCTGGCTGCCTTTTATTTCAGTTATTTCGAGTTATTTGAAGACAGTGAAGATCAAGTTCGAAGGATAGCTCTGGCTGGTCATGTCACGTGAACCTGCCTGAGAACTCTCGATCTTGTCTGCAGCAAGGTATGACGCAAGGGCTCGAGCATGGGGAGCTCCATTCGTTCCACGGCGAAGCGCGACTTCACGAGTACCGCTCCCATAGAGATTGAGATACCAGTAATAGTTTCGCGAGATGAGCGCCACGTAGTCGCGAGTTTCCTTGAAGGGAATCAGGTCAAAGAAGAGCATGCGGTTGGAAGTCGTGTAGCGTCTCTTCCACTCATCCACTCTTTCTGGACCCGCGTTGTAGGCGGCCAGCGCGAGTTCGGCATCCGAATCAAAGCGGCTGATCAGGATGTTGAAAAAACGCACACCCAGTCGGACATTCGTCTGCACATTGAAAAGCTGACTCTTGCTCACGCGCTCCATGCGGCGAGCCGTGGCCGGCATCAACTGCATGAAACCTCGGGCTCCGACACGAGACATCGCGTTGGCATTGAAGCCGCTTTCCTGGCGAATGAGCGCAGCGACGAAATACGGATCCAGCTTGGCTCCGTACTTCTCGATCACATCGAAGTTTTTGAGCGGGTAGAAAAGTTTGAGCGTCGCCTGAGAGAGCAGTGAAGGATTGTCACGAAACACGGTCGAGAGGATTCTGAAATTTCCAATCGTGTCCCCGCTCCGGTACATCAGCATCGCGACATAGAGGCGAAACTGAGGTTCAGAGGTCAAAGCCTTGAGTTCGAGACGTTTCAGGAAACTGCGGGATAGATCCATCGCTCCGGCAGTCTGAAGCGCTTCGACGGCGCGAACCATCGGGAGGGTTTCAGGAACGGTTTCCGAACGAAAGAGAATATTAGGCTCTTCGTTGCCCAGCACGCGTGTGACCTGTCCGGTATTGCCGTGACTGACGAGGATCCCGTGGTAGCTGAGCGGATATTCCTTCAGAAGTCTCGAACTGAGAGCTGAATAGAGCAGTTTCTGCCCGTGCTCTTTCGCGCACGAAGCTCGCCAGTAGAGCGCGCGTGAGGCATAGTCGGTCTTGTTGTTGGCGAGACGCTCCAGATAAGGTTCGGCGGCCTTGCACTTGCCATCCCAGATCTGCAGAAGACTCAGACGGTAGGCCGCCTTGATGCCCGCTTCGGAAGCCTTGCACTCCGCCGCCTTCGCATAAAGTTCGATCGCGATCTGTCTGAATTTTGGATCCGGGAAATATTCTTCGGCTTTGCTTCCAAGAGCATTGGCGACCAAATCGGTCTTGCAGACCGAACTCGAGTCGAGAGTTTTCTTCGTCAGGCGCTCGAGCGGCTGCCAGCTCCGGTACTTCTTCAGAACATGGTAGATCTGCCCACGAGTCGCACCGGAAAGGGACGAAACATCGCCCTTTTCGATCAGGCCCGGGAGAGCGGCCGCGATGGGAGCGGGAACGCTCTCATCTTCTTCTTCAGCAGTCTCCGGCCCCGTCGGAGTCAAAGCGCTGGCCAAGGGTACAGCTTCAGAAGTTTCAGACTGTCCCTGGGTGGATGACGAGATCTGAGTCACCGCTTCAGACTCGGTTCCAAACAGAGGAAGAGGCACTGCGGACGTGGCATTGAGGAAGCCTCCGGCCAGAATCGCGTTCAAAGATGCCTGGTCATCCTTCTGGATCTCTTGCCGGTCCTTGAATTCCCTGGAATCGGCGGCCACGACCGTGTCCTTGTTCCTGCCCTTGCTGTCTTTTTCACGGTCCTTCTCAATGGCGTGGGCACAGAAGTAATTGCTTCGGGAGTGAACCACGCATTGAGCAAGCCACATCAGCCGATGCTTCAGGGATCCCTTGCGAGAAGCGATGAATTCCGCAGCCTGCTTCTTCAGATCCTTCCGAACGGAAGATTCTTCAAAAGGAAGTCCTGTGAGACTTTTCTGAACCGTCTCAGACAGGGGACGAGGCGGTATCGGGTCCGCTCTCGAAATGCTTGAAGGAGAACCGAGCACGACCAAAGTGGTAACCAGCGAAAATAACTTGAGCTTCACGAACGACCTTCCTAGTGATTCTGAACGGTAATGCAGAGAATTGGCCTCGAAAAATGGGCCGACTGGACTCCTCAGATTGTGGGGAATCCGGTCAAGCGGATCAAGCGGTTTCGTGTTATCAGTCAAAGAAATGATGAAGACACGATTGAAAGTCATAACTTTGACACCCAACCCGGCACTGGACCTCTCAGGACACGTCAAGGGCCTTGTCCCAAACGAAAAAAATTACGTCTTTGCGGAACGGAGAGACCCGGGAGGAAACGGGATCAATGCCGCCCGGATCGCGACACGCCTCACTTCCGGTGAAAGCGGCTCACGAAAGATCGACGTGATCGCGACGGGCTGGCTCGGGGGAGCCGCCGGCCAGGAAGTGAAGCGACTGCTGGACCGTGAGAAGGTCGGAAACTCCTTTCTCCCGATATCAGGCGAAACTCGCACCAATGTGACCGTGAGCAATGAAGCCACTGACCAGCAGACTCGCCTCACCTTTCCCGGACCGACCATCAGTCGCAAGGAACAGCAATCGCTCTTCAGGAGTCTGAAGCGCATTCAAGGCGAAGGCCTCTATGTGATCGGCGGCAGCCTGCCGCCCGGCTGCCCAAAGACCATCCATCTGGAGATTGCGAAGATCGCCGCACGAAAAGGCTTCGGCGTGATTGCGGACGTGCCGGCCGTGATTCTCAAACCTCTGCTGTCGAAGCAGAAAGTCACTCGTCGTCATCCCTCGGGGCTTGGCTCAAAGCACACCTCGGAACTTTTCATGATCAAACCGAACCTGGCGGAGCTTGAAGAATGGAGCGGCCGGAAACTCGGTTCCCAGAAAGCGGTGATCGAGGCTGGCATCCAGCTCGCCCGAAAAGTCTGCCTCGTTGTCGTCTCCCTTGCCGAAAAGGGTGCGCTGCTGATCTACGGCGATCAAGTGTGGATGGCCCATGCTCCAAAAGTGAAAGCCAAGGGCACGGTCGGCGCCGGCGACTCGATGGTGGGTGCGATGGCGGCGGTTCTGCTTCAATACGGCATTTATCTGCCCGAACATGTTCATCAGCTTTTTTCAGTCGAGTTCGCTCATCAGGTGTTTTCACTGACTGTCGGAAATAGGAAGAAGCCTGAATCGAAGTTCGGCACTCAGGCAGCTCTGAACGGCAGACTCCCTTTCGCTCTGGAAGACGCGCTGAGCTGGGGACTGGCGGCCGGGGCCGCGACTGCCGAAGTGAGCGGAACCACGCTGGCTCAGCCTTCTGAAATTCGGCGCCTTCACGGACAGGTCCGCATTCAAAAACTCTGATTCCTCCCCTTTTCGGGCGTTTTTCGGGGAAGTCAAAGTCTCGCTAGATTCTCTGAAAAGGGCGTGCTATTTCCCTCCCATGGCTAAAACACTCTCTGCAAAAAATAGAAAACGGATCAAAGACAAAGCACGCGCCTACAAAGAAGGCACTGCTCCTGCGATGCATAAAGTTGCCGCTGAACGTAAGAAGAAAGCTCTGAAGAAAAAAGCCTATCCAATGACCTGATCGCACACCATGCGTGTTGCGATCATCGATTTAGGTACGAATTCAGTCCGATTTGACGTCCAGCAAATCGGACTCAAGGCTCGCGTGCGTCAGCTCCACCGTGAGAAGTTGATGGTCCGCCTGGGCCAGGGTGTTTTTCTCGACGGCAAGCTGGACCCCGAAGCCATTCGACGGACTTTGCATGCTTTCATCAGCTTTGAACGCACTGCAAAAGAATTGAATGTTGACCGGATCATTGCTTTCGCAACGAGCGCCCTCCGAGAGGCTGCCGACAGCGACAAGCTCCTTCAATTCATTCACGCCCGCACCGGCATTGAAGTCCGCGTCATTTCAGGAGCCGAAGAAGCCCGCCTGATTGGCTTGGGGATTCTCAACCATGAGAAGCTCCCAAAAGGGCGCTTTGGCCTCATTGATATTGGCGGAGGCAGTACTGAAATTTCCCTCTGCCGGGGCAAGAAGATGCTGATGGGAGACAGCTTCCCTCTGGGTACCGCTCGCCTCCAGCAAGTTTTTCTGAAGAGCAGCCCGCCGAAGCCGCGCCCACCTGAGCGCCCCCTTTCCAAGAGACTTTCGGGCCGGGTTCAGCCGATCCTGGACCCCATCGAACAACTGCGCCGCTACATCAAAAGCGTGCTGCTCCCGAAAATGGTTTCCGACTCCTGGCCAAAAGTGGTTCGAGTCACCGGATCCAGCGGCACCATCAAGGCCCTCGCCCGCATCGTCAAGAAGACCGGCGGTGGCAAGACAATTGACCGCGGGGAACTGAAAAAACTCATTGAACAGATGAGCACGATGACCACGACTCAACTTCTCGGACTCCCCGGGATGGAAGCCAAGCGAGTCGACATGATTCTCGCTGGAGCCATTCTCCTTGAAGAGTGCATGATCGCGACGGGCGCAAAAAAAGTTTTCACGACGGACTTTTCCCTCCGAGACGGGATTCTCGACGAGCAGATCAAGCACCTGAAGGACCACAAGGCGAGAAGCACGACGGTTTCCTTTCAACTCGAGGACGTCAAAGCACGAGCGGTGCAACTCACGCGCAATCCAACCCATCTTGATCAGGTGATCACGCTCTCCTCCTCCCTCTTTGATTTTCTGGCGCCGCTTCACAAACTCAAGCCCGACTGGAAGAATTACCTCGTCGCGGCAGCGATGCTCCACGACGTGGGAGAGCTCGTGTCTCCGGTCAATCATGAAAGACACTCCTACTACATCGTCAAAAATGCCGAATTTCCCGCCATGGAAAAATGGGAAAATGATTTCATAGCGCAACTCTGCCTGAAGCATCGCATGGGCAAGATCGCTTCGAAAGAGCTGCCTTTCGGCCGCGACCTGGTCAAAAAAGAAGCCTTCATCAAACTTCTCGCCATGCTCCGGATCGCGGATGCTCTGGACCGTGGTCACAAGGCCGGGATTCAGGTCAAGGGCGCGAAAATCGAGCGCTCACAGGTGACGCTCGCGATTTCCGCACGCAGTGCCAGTGATCTCGAACTTCTGCGAGTGGAGCAGAAGAAGGAACTCTTTGAACTCACTTTCAGGAAGTCGCTCGTCATTCAAAGGGTGCAACGTGCACAAGGCTGCGCCCGAAGCCCGCGACCTCAGAAAACGCAAAAATCCCCACGCAAGCCCAGGACTTCACGCGCCTCAAAAAGGGCCTGAGGCTCAGGCTCTTCAGCCTCTGTAGCTCGTGAACACTTCCGACTTCAAAGCGGCGGGGCGCTGACTCAGGCGCTCCATGTAAGCCGTCACACGAGGATGCCCGTCGATGATCGCTTTCATTTCGGGCCAGAGACTGCAGAAAAAGAGGTGATAACTCACGCAGATATCAGCCGTTGTGAACTTCCCGACCAGGTACTCATTTTTCGTGAGGGTCTGTTCAAGGAGGTCAACGGTGTCAGTCACTTCGCTCAGAAGCGCGGACATTTTAGTGTCGAGCACTTCGCCGGGCGGGATGTCTTCGATGATGGAGACGCGGGTAACTAAGGTGTCCACCGTGCTCGCTGCGAAGTACATCCACTGCTGGTAGTCCTGGCGTTCTGGCGAACTCAAGGCGGGCGCCATACCTTTGCCGAGGTGCTGGTCCGAGAGGTAGGCACAGATCGCGCCTGACTCGATCATCGGGCGATCGCCCATCAGCACCGCGGGCACGCGTCCCATCGGATTGATCCCAAGATAATCTCCTTCAAGATCGCCCTTTGAGGAATCGAGCCAGTGGTTCTCAAAGGGCAGCCCAAGTTCTTCGAGCAACCAGCGAATTTTGCCGCTGCGATCGAAGGGAGTGAAGCCGTAAAGGGAAAGAGACATTATTTCTTGCCGAGAGCTTCCTGAAGCTCGCCGCGCTCATGCATTTCGGAAACGATGTCGCAGCCGCCGACGAACTGGCCATTGATGAAAATCTGGGGAACCGTAGGCCACTGAGTGAAATCTTCGAGCGCTTCCCAGAGTGGATCGTCAGCGAGCACATCGACGCCTTTGATATCTTCAGCGCCGGCAGCCTTCAGAACCTGGCAGGCCTTGTTGGAGAAGCCGCACTGAGGGAACTGAGGAGTTCCTTTCATGAAGATGACGACTGGAGCGGATTTGACTTTTTCTTCGACTTTGGAACGGAGTGGATGTGCCATGGGGATCTCCTAATTTAACCTTGAAATTTTTTGTACTGCTCGGGACTGAAAGTCTTGAGGGTGAGAGCGTGCACTTCGCCGGAATCAATTTCCTTCTGCACAATGCCCATCACCAGGCGGTGCTGCTCGATCATCATCTTGCCTTCGAAGGCGGCCGATACGACGATCGCCTTGTAATGGTCCTGGGTTCCGGTGAGGTCCATGACATCGGCTTCGGTTCCGGGCGCCAAGGTTTCAATGCGAGCTTTGAGTTGGTCTGGGGTCATAGACAGAGTACTTAACACGCCTCGCTGTCAGGGAAAACCCGATTCTTCACTCCTGACTCGCCTGCGAAGCGCCTTTTGCTCATTCTGCGGCTCACGATTTGCTGAAGCATCAGATCATGGAACAGATCCCCCCCATGCTCCCGGTGCTCCCGATCCGCAACGCAGTGATCTTTCCAACCGTGTCCATGCCGCTCGTCGTGGGACGCCAGCGGAGTCTGCAGGCCATCCAGGCGGCCGAGGAGTCTAATTCTCTGGTCCTGGTGGTCACTCAAAAGGTCCTGATACCGGGCGACCCAGTTGCCGATGACCTTTACCGGGTCGGAACCGTCTGCAAGATCGAAAGTACGACTGATACTGATGCAGGTAGTCGACAGATTGTGGTGACCGGAATTGCCCGTTACCGCATCGCGGAGTTTTTTTCGGGCGATCAGCAGGGTTCAAAACGCTATTTGCAAGCTCGGGGAGAAATTGTCGGGGACACGGTTTCTGAAAATGGCGTTCGGAGCCAGGCACTTCTGAACAATCTCAAGTCCCTCGCCCGAGAAATTCTGGAACTTCTGCCCGGAACCACGGAACCCCTGATCAAGTTGATTGATCGAGTGGATGACGCGGCCTATTTGAGCAATGTCTGCGCTGCTTACCTCAACCTCAATCTGTCTCAGAAACAGGGCCTGCTGGAGATGGTCGAAGTTGAAAATCGAATTGAAACGCTTCTGAGCGCTATGAAAAAGGAACGCGAAGTTCTGAATCTGCAGCATGAGATCCGCGACAAGATGGCGGAGCGCTTGAACAAAGCTCAACGCGAAGCGCTGCTGCGTGAACAGTTGAGAACGATCCGCACTGAACTGGGAGAAGAGGAAAATGGCGAAGCGGCGGATGAACTTCTTGAACGCATTGAGAAGGCGGGCCTGCCTGAAGAACCTTACAAGCAGGCTCAGGAAGAGCTGAAACGCCTCCGCTCGCTGCCCCCTGCCTCGGCTGAATACCACGTGATCCGAACCTATCTGGAGTGGTTGGCTTCGATGCCCTGGCAAGTCTCCACGCGCGATCAGATCGATCTCCCGCGCGCACGCGCCATTCTGGATGAAGACCACTACGGACTCGAAACGGTCAAGAAGAGGATCCTGCAGTTTCTCGCGGTCGCGAAGCTCAAGAACGACCTTCATGGTCCGATCCTGTGCCTCGTCGGGCCACCGGGAGTCGGCAAGACGTCGCTCGGCCACAGCATCGCCCGAACGCTGGGCAGAAAATACATCCGCGCCTCGCTGGGGGGCGTTCGTGACGAGTCCGAGATTCGCGGGCATCGGCGCACCTACGTGGGTGCGATGCCGGGTCGGATCATTCAAAGCTTGAAACGTGCTGGTTCGAGAAATCCACTCATGATGCTCGATGAGATCGACAAACTCCGGTCTGACTTTCACGGCGATCCTTCTTCCGCGATGCTCGAAGTCCTGGACCCTGAGCAAAACCATGCTTTCATCGACCACTACCTCGACGTTCCCTTTGATCTGTCAGACGTCTTCTTCGTCGCCACTGCCAACGTCATCGACACGATCCCCGCTCCGCTTCGAGATCGCATGGAAATGATTGAACTCACGGGATACACGAGCATCGAGAAGCTGCAGATCGCGAAGAAACACCTGCTTCCGAAGGAAATCACGGCCCATGGACTCGCCCCACATCAGATCCTGCTGCCGGATGAAACGCTTCTGCGCCTGATCACTCACTACACTCGCGAAGCTGGCGTGCGGGAACTTGAACGCAAGATCGCCGCCCTCCTCCGCGCTGCCGCCGAAGAAATCGTGATGAGATCCGGCGCGGAACCCATCGCTTCAACCGAAGTGGATCCTTCGGCGCCGCTGATCTTTCCACGGATCCCGGAACCTGTCCGACTGACGGTGGATCAGCTCACTCGCATTCTTGGGCCCGATCGCTACGTCCCGGAAAAAGCGGAACGCGCGATGAAACCGGGAGTATCCACGGGACTCGCCTGGACCCCGCATGGCGGGGACCTGATTTTTCTAGAAGCCACGCGCATGCCGGGTCGAGGCACTCTCACTCTGACCGGACAACTGGGAGACGTCATGAAGGAATCCGCGCAGATCGCTCTCAGCGTGGCGCGTTCAAGTCCCTTCCTGATTTCGAACGCCACAAGGAACTTTGACTTCGCCACGCAGGACCTTCACATCCATGTTCCGGCTGGCGCCATCCCGAAGGACGGACCTTCTGCGGGAGTGGCCATTTTCGTCGCCCTGGTCTCCCTCCTCCTCGATCGCCCCGTGAAAGAAGGCCTGGCCATGACGGGCGAGATCACCCTGCGCGGAGCCGTCCTTCCGGTCGGAGGCATCAAGGAAAAAGTCCTCGCGGCCCACCGGGCCGAACTCGACACTCTGATTCTACCCAAGCGCAACGAACCCGATCTGGACGATGTGCCTGCAGACGTTCGGAACCAACTCAAGTTCGTCTTCGTCGATTCGATCGAAGCGGTCCTCGAGTCCGTATTCGCGTTGCGCAGCAGTCGCCTTCAGAAGGTTGAAACTACGGGCGAGCTGAGCACCCCCGGCTCCGAACATCCCCCCGGGGCGGTCGCATGAAATCCGAACCGGAAAAATCCCACTGGCTGCAAAAAGTGATCGGAAAGATTTCTCAGGAAGTGCCTGAAGTTCAGGATCACGCACCCGTGATCGTGGAAAAACTGGCGACCTTACTGCTCACCCGCCTTCCGAGAAAGACGGCGGCTGAGCTCCTCACCTACTTGCCTGCGAAATACTCCAGCCTGGAAAACAAGTTTCACGAGGAGGGCGACCGGACCATCGGATATTCGGACTTCGTTGAAAAGACCTTCTACCTGATCCCTTGGAATGTGAATGAAGAGATCGCCTTTCGGGTCGCAAGTTGCTTTCTCGAGAACATCCTCGAAGAAGTGCCACCGGAGGTCCGCGACCGGGTCTGGTCGCAGCTTCCCACGGAAATTCTCGTGCGCATGAAACTCAACCGGGACGACTACAAGCGCTGCGGAAAAGTGGCGGCGTGAATCAGAACATGAAACGGTAAGCGAGGTTGAGCGAGAAGATGCTGGTGCGATTGATCTGTCCGGAGATTCCGCCCTCGAGAGCTTCCCGACTCGTCACTCGGGAGAACTCAGGCCCGACGAAGAAACGACGTTCCTGGCCGAGCACGAAATCTGCCCCGAGCGCCGCACGAAAACCAGCGCGATCTTTTGACGACGAATGGACATCCGCGATACCGGCCGAGCCCCAGAAATTCACGACATGACGAGTGACACTGGTACTGTCACTGGAGGGCTCTCCCCGATTTTTCATCTGCGGATTATGAGCCATATCCCCTTCAGTGAGCTCGATCGTACTGGTCTTGATCCAGCCCTTTTTCTCGCCTGCCTCGGAAGGGATCTGTACCGGCACCCAGGCTTCGCCTTCGACCCGCTTGCTGAAACCGGAGACTTGCAACTCGTAAAAGTGAACTCGAAGACGGGAATTCAGGTGCACCCATGGCTCTTCCAGGGGTGCACCTGAATTCAAAACGCCACCTGAAATCAACCTGCTTCAACGTCCTGCAGCTCCTGAGCTCCGTCATCGCTCTGGTCAGCTGGATCATTGATGCCGTCCTCAGCAGTGTAAGGAGTTGCGACTTCGTACTCCGGGTAGCTCGACGAGGAGCCTGCCGTGGTAAAGAGGCTTTCAGTCACGCAGTACTTGCCGGACTGGGAACAGGGCTCACCGTGGATGTAATTGCTGAGCGCCCAGACCTGATTCTTGAGGTGCGGGTAAAGAAACATCCACTTGCCCAGGGCTTTCATGTTTCTGATCGCCGCATCACTCGATGCACCCATGTACTTCATCTCGTAGTAGGCAGCGAGGCGTCCCGTCCGGTGGCAGCCACAGTCGCAGCGAAAGGCGATCTTGATTCCCTTTTCTTTTGCAACTTTCACCCATTCATCAAACTGCTTCAGAAATCCAGTCGTCAGCGCCACCTTCACGGTCTGCTTTTCGTTGTAGAGAATCTCCAACTGAGGACAGTACTGGTCGCGGTACTTGAGTTCAGCCTTGTCCGCGTCCCCACTCAGCACGATCATCTGAGTGATTCCGAGAGCGCAGATTTCCTTGAAGTCTCTGAGATTCGGTTTACCGGTGCGGTACATCGCGTATCCGGACTGGGAGTCTTCATCCACTTGATGAAGATTTTTGGCGGAAGCCGTCGTGGCATTGAAAGCGGAAGACACGGTCATGATGACCGAGAGAAACAAGAGTTTGATTTTCATCCTAATCCATCCTTGGTTAGTAAGTGCACTGCTATTGAAACGTGTTACCCGTCATCAAGTCAACGCCCACCGCGCGGTATTCACCGCATTTAAAGAGAATCAGTGTAAAAACATGGAACCTGCTCATATGCACACGCGTCAAATCAGGAATGACATTCGGAGTTCGGAACTTGCAGTCAAAAACCGCAACGTGTTCTCATTCACCCATGGAGGGGTTTCGATGCCAAGTGCGATGTTCATTCCCAAGTTCAGAGTCCGATTGCTCGCCGCTGGAGTCACTGTCCTGCTTCTCGCGTCCTGCGGGAGCGATCCCGCGCCGACTTCTCAAGCTCCGGCTCCCACTCCCACTGCGCAGGGGGCGCCAAGCACGCCCCCGATGAATCTGAAACAGGTGGCAACCGGCTTCTGGGGCGGCCAAGGCATTCGCCTCGAGGTCGTGGAGGGTGCAACTTCCCAAGTTGAATTTGACTGCGCTCACGGGACTCTTGCGGGGCCCCTCCAATTGGGTGAGTCCAACCAGTTCACTTCGAACGGAACTTACACCCCCGAAACCGGAATCATTCATGAAGGCCAGGTTCCGAAAACCTCTCCAGCGTTTTACGCTGGAGAGGTTTTCGGCGACGTGATGGACCTTTCAGTCACTTACACACCTCAAGACCCTTCGGGAGAGGGAGGCAACACTTCGCTGGTCACTCAGAACTATCGACTGCACTACCGCGCGACCCTGCGTCTCACCAAATGCCTCTGACAGGGACAAGTCACCCGTGCTGTCCCGACAGTCACGCAGGCCACTTGGATCGAACGGTTCAGTGCTTGAACTTGAACTCGCGAGAGACGCCGAGCTGAATGCTCACTTCACGATTGTGAATGGGATCTGATCCAGCCAGAAAGTCAAAGCGCTCATAGACGCATCGGAGGAAGGCGGTGTAATGCGCTTTCATCAGTTCGAAAGCATACTGCAGCTCCACCTTCATTTCAGTTCCGAGAGCGAAGCCCTGAGCTTTCTCCAGGTCGGTCGCGTGGTCCAATCTGCCATAGGCCACATCCGCCCCGATGCCGAAAACGAGAGTGATTGAATTCCTTGGATTGATCTGAAATCGAATCCCCTTCTCCAGTTCAACCCGCGCAAGCTCCGCGCCTTGAAAACGCCGACCATCTGACAGTCCGATAGAAGACAGACCGATGGCGTCGATCGCGACCTCACCGAGGGCACTGAACCGCTTCTGCGCTTCAGCGGAATTTTCGGGTGAAGCATCAGGACCGTCAGCGTCGCTTCCTTCGGCCTCCAGTTTCTGAGACGTCCAGCCGATCACTTCAAACTTCGCACTTTTGCCGTAGCCCAGGCCAAGCTCTCTCGCGAGCTGGAAAGGCAGGACGCGCAACTGCCCTTTCAGAACACCTTCAAGCTCTTTGCTGATTGGGATCACTTCGATCCCCAGCTGGACGAACTGGTTCTTTCCTTCTCCATCGTTTTTGCCCAGGAGAGCACTGGTCTTCACTGCAAAGTACTTCACGCCTTTCCCACCGAAGCCAGACGTCTCGACTTCGATGAGCAGAAGGGTTTCAGTTGGGCTCCTGTAGACACCGCTTCCGATTTCGATCACCTGTTGAGCTTGGGCGGAAGGCAAACCAGGCGCAAAGGAGCCCAGGACAGTAGCCAGCATGAGGAGATGGATGTTTTTCACGTAGCCCGAGTTTTTGCATCAACTCAGGCCAGGCGTCAAGGTCGCTGCAATTTGTGAAAGCGGAGTTCTCGGGCAACCCCGAACTGAACGCTGAGTTCGCGGTCGTGGATGGGTTCGGCCCCTCCGGGTAGGTCAAAACGCTCGTATACTCCTCTGAGAAAGGCAGTGTAGTGGGCTCTCAGCAGATCAAAAGCGTACTGAAACTCGAGCTTGATCTCACTTTTAAATGCAAAGCCTTGGGAGGTTTCCCCGTCCAGAGCCTGATCGAGTTTGCCGTAAGAGATACCCTCGACAGCTTCAAAAACGACACTGATCGCGTTGACCGGGTTGATCTGGTAACTGATCCCTTTTTGAATATCGATGCGCGTCAACTGAGCGCCCTGAAAGCGCCGTCCATCCTCGAGGCGCAAGTGTGAGAGGCCGATGGCGTCGATCGCGATTTCTCCCAGGGAGCTCAGGCGCTTCTGAGCTTCTGGAGAAGGGTCAAATCCATAATCGGCCAGTCGATCGCTCGCATCCACGCCATTGTGCCTGGAGGACCACCCGATCACTTCAAAATCCGCGCTCGTGCCGCGCCCCATGCTGAGCTCACGGATGATCTTGAACGGGAGGATTCGCAGCTGGCCTTTGAGGCCATGAGCGAGATCGATGCTGAGTGGGAGCACTTCAATTTCAAGCTCGGCGATTTCACTGCTGTGCTCATCCACTCCGCGGCCGAAATGAGCTTTGGTTTTCACGACGAAATACTTCTCCGGGCCAGCGCCAAAGCCGGAAGTTTCGACCTCGATGAGGAACAGGGTTTCCGACTGACTCCTCGACATGCCTGTCCCAATTTCAATCACCTGCTCCGCGCGTGCAGGCACTGAGGCAACCAGCAAGGTCAGGAAAAGGGCGGCGAGAAAGAAAGCCGATTTCATGACAAGCCTCTCAGTTTCCAAACTTGCGGGCGATGCCTACCTGAAAGTTGATTTCTTTCTTGTGAAGCGGGTCCGTGCCCTGCAGATCAAAGCGTTCGTAAGCGGCGCGTGCGAAAGCGACACAGTAGCCTCCGAATGCTTTCATCAGGTACTGAAGCTCGAGGCTGACTTCGGTCGTGAGCGCGAAGCCCCGTGAATTTCCGGAGCCCAGGACGTCCGTCACTTTGCCGTAAGCGGCTCCGCTCTCGATCTCGGCGACCAGACGAATTTCATGGGCGGGATTGATCTTGAAAGCGACGCCCTTTTCAATTTCGACTCGAGCGAGCTCGGCGCCTTGAAATTTTCTGCCGTTTTCGAGCCGGATCGATGAATACCCGATGGCGTCGATCGCGATCTCACCCAGTGTGGAAATTTTCTTCGCACTGGCGGCATGTTCGGCCTCTTCGGCGGCTTCACTTTCGGAGGTCCAGCCGATGACTTCAAACGAAACGCGTCGGCCAATTCCGAGGGCCAGCTCCCGGCCGATCTGGAAGGGAAGAATACGAAGCTGTCCTTTGACGGCTCCTTCAAGGTCCTTGCTCACCGGGACCACTTCAAGTTCGAGTTCGATGATCTGGGTCGGGCCCACACCTTCGTCCTTGCCGATCACGGCCCGGGTCTTGACGAGAAAGAACTTGGTTTCACCCTTGCCGAACCCGGAAGTGTTCACTTGGACCAGGAAGGCGTTCTCTTCAGCGTCATGATAGACACCCGCCCCAATTTCAATCACTTGGCCCGCAGATGCGGAGCGGGACAACTCGGATGCCCCCACGGCGATCAAAGGCAATGAAACCAGGGAAAGTACACGCAGGCCAGAGACCAGGGTCTTCGAAAACATCTATTGACTCACTTCGCGACAAGGGTTGAAAGCCCTGTCTAGCGCTGCGCGTCCAAACGGTCAAGAAAAGTTTAACTCGGCGCCCTATTGGCACTGGATCTCGAGATGATCAAGTCCAAAGAAAGTGCCGCTGGACTGGAAATTTTTGCCAATCACTTCGATTTTGAGACGATTGCCAGCTTTCTTCAAAGCGACCTGAGCGACCGGGACTTTGACCCCCTCAATTCCAAAGCTTGAGTACCCATCCACCGCGGGGATCGCTTGCTTGCCATTGATCGAGATTCGAACGACTCCATAGTCATAAGAACGAGTCAAGCTCAACTCAATGCCAGCAGTGCAATCCTGTTCAGACGGGAATTCAAACTCCACCCACTGGCCGATCCGGTCGGACCGCACGAAGACCTGGTCGTCATGAAGCCAGAATGATCCGAACCTGCCCATGGGTTGCAGTCCCATCTGGTCCCGACTGATGTTACCCGCCCTCCAGGCTTGAGGACCCAGATCGATCACGACGGGTAGCCTCCCCCCGAAAACAAGAGTCTCCCCCTGCTTCACCACGTTCTGAGCGGTTGAGTCGACTTGAGTGTGGACTTCATGAACTTTGAACTCGCTGACTCCTCTGGAATAGAGGTACTGGGCGAACTGCGGCCGAAACTGTGAGTACTCCAGTTGCCGGATCCGGAAAAAATACGAGATCCAGTACTTTCCAATATTGACCGGGTGATCAATCGGCCGTCGCATCGCAAAGGGACCTGCGGCAGACCGAAGAAAATCGTAAACCTCCTCTCCCCCCTCCTGAGCGGCGTGCCTCTCATGCGCCTCGACCACCGGAGCGAAGGTCGCGTTCGGAGGCGCGCGAAACATCGACCATTGCTGCGGAATCAGAATGAAGCGATTCAGATCGTCGACGAAGCCGACGTGTACCGTCTCCGCAGCTGAACGCATCCAGCGCGGGACCGCGTTGTTGTAACAGACCAGCAGCATGAAATAGAGAAAGAGCACGCCAGCTGCGACCTCTCCGGCACGAAACCAGGGCAAGCGTTCCGTGCACGAGGAACTGGCAGGACATTCCGCTGAATCGTCCGCGGGAACCTCCTTCTTCAGGCTCGGAAAGCGCCTCTCAATCCGCTCCCAGTCCGCAGACGGGATGAACAGCAGGCCAGCCGACAGGTAGATGAAACAGAAACTCCCGATATAAATGAAGAGCGCGATGCCTGCATGAAATGCAATCACGAGAAATGCCACTGCCCTTTTCGGCCAGTTGGAAAATGGGACTGCCACCAGGAGAACGGCCAACAGATACTCGTTTGCGATCGAGCCATAAGTGAGCATCTGAGTGAGCCACAGCGGAGAACGAGTTCTGAAGTAAACCGCGAAAGGGGTCGCGATGATGTGATCCCAGAAAACGAACTGCAATGCAGTGCCTGCGTGCCAGTTCGGAGAATCCTTCTGGATGGCGTTGAAGAGGTAGGAGATCGAAAGATTGACGAGGAAGAGCCACACTGCCCACGATTCAAAAGTCTTTCCGACCGGAGTCTTCGTGCGCCCCAGTCGGACATCCATTGAGAATCGGCTTCCCAAAGGCAGAAAGGTCGTCCACAGAGCGAACATGCGCAGCACGCAGTCACTGCCGTCATCAATGAGAGGATTGCGGTGAAGAAGTGACAGCAGGATCGCGAAGATCAGGAACTGACAGACGCGAGTCAGGAAACCCAGCGTGTAACTCAGATATACCAGCAGGATTCCTACGAATGCGAGCTTCGCACCCCAGGGTGAAGAAAACGAATCGAGAAAAGACCACCTCGGGTGGATGGACTCCAGCAACCTCAGCGGCATCACTCCGAATTCGGTGTAATGGGCTTCGAGCCTGCCCTGAGAGACCCGCATGAACCAGTTGCCGATCAGCGTGAGGCCGAATGCGATTCTGAAAAGTCCCAGACTTCTGCAGTCAAATCCGATCGGCTTGAGTTTCATGAGGTCAATTGAACCCCATTTCCTCAGTTCGGGAAACTTCTAAAACAGAGTCCAGAGCCAGCTGCCGAGCAGGAGTGACATTCCGCACAGGAGGAAAGGAGCATGAGTGCGCACGGGATCGACCACCTGCCGTTTCACACGCAGCCTTCTGAAACTCGCACGGTCCAGATGCACTCGAGTCCGAGTCACGACTTTCGTGATGCTCATCGTGAGTGAGCCGTCATTGCGCTTCGCCGCCTTGAAGATCCGGATCTTTTCCTGCAGATCCGGGGTTCCTCCCGGAGCGTGGGCGTTCTGATGGGTCATGACCATGCGCTGAAGGCCGAACTCGATCACGTCATTGAGGCGAATGCGCCTTTTGCGTCCCGGAAGAATGTGAACGCCATTGATCCGTGTCTTGTTCGTTGAGTTGTAATCCTCAACATAGACTTCATTGCCCGCCACGGTGAACTGCAACTGTCTCTGACTGACGAGGTCATCCTCCGAAAACTGGATGTCCCCTTCCGATCTTCCGCAGACACTGCCGTCACGAATGAGGCGAAACGTTTTCAACCGGTCATTGTAGAGATAAAAGCTGTGATTCATCGTTCCATCAGTCTACTGAAGTTTTTCACAGGATTCGAGATGAGTCATTTTTGACTTCGCTTTGAGTTCCGTTTCGAAGTGAAACTCCCGATTGAGTGTTCAGAATTCTGAACTGATGGTGCGTGCTGGAGCTTTCAACTGGCCTGGTTCGTAGGTGGCTTTCTGATGCACGTAAAGAGTTTTTTCTTCACAAGGCTGTCCCTCGGCGAACTGAGCGATGCGCTTGCCGGATTTCAAGCGATCGGCGAGATCTCTGGCCTCGTCGGGCTTCTGGTTCGCGAAGTACGCGCAGGCGAGGGTATCCTGCGCGGCTCGCAGCAGTTTCGGATTGCCGCTTTTCGAAAGGAGTTCCACTGACTCGCGTGAAAGCTCGAGAGCTCGTGGCAAATCTCGGAGCTGAGCATCGGGCGCCGTGATCAGGGTCCAGGCCAGTGTATTCATTGAAGCGGGGTTGGAGTCGTTTTTCACGAGATTTTCAAGTTCCGTGATTCCTTGCGCCACTTTCCCGTCGTGAAACAATTCGCGAACTTCCATCATCGTTTGAAAGGGCGCATTCAGGAAATAGAATGAACAGACCGCCGCTCCCATGCAGCCCACGGCGAGCCTGAAACGAACGCCACTTTTACGCTCCCGCCTGACCTTCATGAATCTGCAGCTCATGAGCCCGAGCAGTCCCATGCAAAGGACGACGTCATCACGAAAATGAAATCCGCACGCCATCACCAACAACCCGGCCACCAGGACGAACTTCGGCCAGGATTCGCTCCGCCAGGAAAGATTCATCGCATTCAGAATTTTCTTGAGCGGCTCCGGGTCACCCAGGCGCTGGACCGTGGCAACCGCTTCTCCCTTCCGGAGAACCGTGACCATTCCACCCAGGACCACAGGATAGAACAGAAAGGAGATTTCGGAATCCAGAGGGAGGGTGAAGGCATCATGCACGCCAACCACCTGAAGGTGATCCGGGTAGACCTCAAAGGACACTTCAGAATGCATCCTGTAGATCCCGATCCCCAGCAAGCCAAATGAAGTGACCCAGAGCAACAGCCCCGCAGCTGCAATCCAGCACAGCTGTTCAAGTCCCATCACCTGAAGAAATGCGA
>JACMNQ010000069.1 GCA_014378465.1 Oligoflexia bacterium
GAAGTCATAGCGGCACAGGCTAGGCTCAACCAAAGGCCCAGGAAATGTCTTGGATATAAAACACCTGACGAAGTATACCATGCGGAACGGTCAACTGTTGCAATGGCTCTGA
Organism: Oligoflexia bacterium; assembly: GCA_014378465.1. Classification (GTDB taxonomy): domain Bacteria; phylum Bdellovibrionota; class UBA1018; order UBA1018; family UBA1018; genus UBA1018. The sequence continues at coordinate 113 of JACMNQ010000069.1, forward strand.
TAATCTAAGCTACCGCAACCAACCGACTGGCTCTGAAGGGTAATCAGAACGGGTGTGCTCCTCTCGCCCGCTTGCACCCGGCGCAATACCCTCCTGCACCCTTTGCACTCCATTCTCGACTCCCAACAGTTTAAACCCTGGTGCATTAACCCGGACCGACCGTGGTTCCCTTTCCAGGAGTTTGAAGATGCAGTACCGACTGATTACCGTACTTTTGCTCACCATCGCTTCCCTGAGTACATTCAACTCAGCCCAGGCCGGATCTGAATGGGATGACCTCAGCCCTCAGTTCTTTCAAGAGGAGCAGGTAGCAAGAGATCAGATCATGCGCGAACTGACTGCCTATTTTACTCCCTTCTACGGCTACACTTTGGAGCCCGCCAAGTTGGCCGGAAAATACAACAGCAGCCATCCCCCGATCCGGATCCAGGTGAGAATCCACGCCCGAATCAGCAAAGGATTGCTCGTCGCCAACCTGACGGCAAGTCCGAGCACAGCTTGTGGAGCAGTTGAGAATCGTCACTGAGAACCGGCTCAACCGGCCGTTTCAACTCCATCCCGGTATCCCAATTTAAAAGGCCCGATCCCATGGCTGGGGCCGGGCCTCTTTCTATTTTGGAAAACGAGTCTTCAATCAGAGCAGGCGAACGCTCAGTGCATCTCGATGGAAACCATCTTGGAGACGCCCGGCTCTTCCATCGTCACGCCGTAAAGCGTGTCGTTGAGTTCCATGGTCTTCTTGTTGTGAGTGATGAGAATGAACTGACTCTTGGCCGACATTTCACGCAGGAGAGCGTTGAATTTGCCGATGTTCGCGTCATCCAGAGGAGCATCCACTTCATCGAGAACGCAGAAGGGGGATGGCTTGACCATGAAGATCGCGAAAATCAGGGATACGGCAGTCAGGGCTTTTTCGCCGCCCGAGAGCAGCGTGATGTTCACGACTTTCTTGCCTGGAGGTTGTGCCAGAATGTCGACACCGGCTTCGAGGATGTCCGTGGAGCCTTCTGGATAGACCAGAGAGAGCTTTGCCTGACCGCCACCGAAGATGATCGGAAAGAGACGCTCGAATCGATCCGCAATCGCCTCAAAAGCACGCGCGAAGCGGTCCTCGGAGGTCTTGTTGATGTGTTCGATGGCTTCTTCGAGATTTCTGATGGAGTGCTCGAGATCGGTCTTCTCAGTCAGGAGGTAGTCGTGACGTTTCTTGAGTGCTTCGAACTCGTCGATCGCGCCGACGTTCACTTCTCCGAGGCGACGGATGCGCTCGCGCAGGCGCTCGACATCTTCACCCAGGAGACGTTCTTCTTCAGCCGACATTTCGGTCGTGACGACCGGATTGGGCATTTCTTCCTGGATGTGGGAAGTGACCGGATTTTCGAGGCAACCCGCGCCGTACTTTTCTTCGAGATTCTGAGTGAGGTGGGCCAGGTCGCTGTTGAGCTTTTCGACTTCAAGGGACAGGTGATTGGACTCGGCAGTCTTTCCGTCTCCCACGTGATGGAGTTTTTTGATCCGTTCGAGTGCACCGTTCAAAGTAGTACTCGTCTTTTCGAGCTGATCCTTGACCTGAGCCAGAGAAGCGCGGGCATCACCCAGAGTACGAGTGAGTTCAGCGATCTTTTCTTCCGCACCAGAATCTCCGCCACTGTGCTGGCCGCGTTCACCGCTTACACGGTCCAGAGTACGAGTGACTTCAGTCAGTCTGCGCTGACGATCGGCCAGGACGCGCTGTCCCTGTTCCATTTCACGGCGAAGGCTCGAGGAGCGCTCACGAAGGGACGCTTCATTGACCTTCAGGGCATTGAGTTCAGTTTCCTGTTCACGCACTTCAGCTTCGCGAGCGGAGAGAACGTCTTCGGCTTCCTGAATCTGGGATTCGAGGTCGGAGCGGGAGGAAATGATGGTGTTGAGTTTATCATCAATCTCCATGCGCTCACGAGTCGCGGTCTGAGCCGTTTCTTCGGCTTCAGTCATTTCCATCTGCGTGAGTTCGAGTTGATTCTCGGCGTCCTTGAGAGCGCGGTTCATCTGATGAACGTCACGGTCCAGGGCTGCGCCTTGAACTTCGAGAGACTGAAGTTCGCTTTGGAGCATCTGCATGCGGGCGCGAGAGACGTCGAGGTGCTGTTGAGCATCCTGAGCGGCGGCTTCGACCTGAGAGTACTGAGCTTCGGCGATGGCAACCTGGTCCTGGAGTTCAGCGATCGCGCGCTTGCGTCCGAGGATGCTTGCGCCTGGATTCGAAGAAGCGGCGCCACCGCGAAGGGTACCTTCTTTGTCAAATGCCTGACCATCGAGGCTGACCATGGACCAGCCAGAGAGGTCTTCGAGCTTTCCGGATCCGATCAGTGAATGGATCGCTTCGAAATTCTGAACCACGCAGACATGGCTGATGAGTTCAGAAGCAGTCTGCTGTCCGACGGTGCCAAGTTTCTTGTTCACTTTGACGAACTGGGAGAGTTCACCGATGACTTCAAGGCCTGCAGCTTTCAAAGTCGCTTCGACCTTGGAGTAAGCTGCCGCTTTGGAGGAGCAGGAGAAATCGGGAGCGACATGAATCGAAGCGCGGCCCTGTTTTGAATTTCTGAGCTCCGTGAGCGCGCCCAAAGCGTTGGCTGGATTTTCAGAAGTCAGGTCTTCGAGGCGACCTTCGAGGTAGCCTTCGAGCGCGGCTTCGTAACCAGCGGTGACATCAAGTCCATCGGCGATCGCTTTGATCTGATCGCTGAAGCCGGATTCTTTGGCCCAGTCGAGCGCGGCTTTGGGTCCATCGCCGAAACCTTCGTTCGCTTCAGCCAGTTCTTCGAGACTCTGGAGCTTGGAACGAACTTGGGTGAGGGTGCGGTTGGCGTCGTCTTTGTCGCGAAGGAGTTTTTTGAGGCCCTGCTCGTTGGCTTCATTGGCGAGAGCCTGCTCTTTGCGCTCGATTGCAAGCTTTTCGCGGCTTTCACGAACTTCCTGCGCGGTGACTTGAGCTTTGGCAGCTTCTTCGCGGGCACTTCCGACTTTTTCGGTGAGAGTCGAGACCTGCTGAGACAGGCGTTCAGCCTGGGACTTGGCGGATTCCATGCGGCTCATGAGTGAAGCGGCGCGAGAAGTCAGGTCTGATGCCTGCGCGATTCCATTCATGAGGTTGCGTTTGTCGGTATCGAGCTTGCGACGGGCCTGTTCGACTTCCTGACGAAGGGTGCGAGTGGTTTCGTCCATCGTCGAAGCGCGCTCGGAAGCGGCTTCGTATTCATAGCCCGCGTCCTGCGATTCGGTTTCACGGGCGGCGAGGCGCTCCTGATCGACGGTGATGGTTTCCTGAAGCTCGTCGCGCTCGCCTTCGAGGGTAGAGAGCTGAGAAGCCAAGTCGCCCTGGCGGCGGCGAGAAAGGTCGAGAGCACTCTTTTCGCTCGCAAGCTCACTGGCGTAGTCCTGGATCTTGGACTGAAGGTCTTCAGCGATCTTGGTGCTCGTGAGCTGTGCGATGCGATCGACTTCGATCGTGTTCTCCGCAGTCGAAAGTTCGGCGCGAAGTCCGGCAAGTTCCTGCTCCAGCACATCACGTTTCGCTTTGAGGTCGGTGAGGCGCATGGTGAGCACCTGGCTCTTGCGTCGACCCCAGGTCATTTCCTTGTCGAGAAGCTCGTCTTTGTACTTTTTGTACTGTTGTGCTTTCTGCGCCTGGCGTTCGAGGGAGCCCAGGTTACGTTCGATTTCCGCGATGACGTCATTGAGGCGAGACAGATTGGTCTGAGTCGCTTCCATCTTGCGGAGGGATTCTTTTTTGCGAGCTTTGTACTTGGCGATTCCGGCGGCTTCTTCGATCAGAAGGCGGCGTTCTTCGGGCTTCGCATTGACGATCTTGCCGATCTGTCCCTGTTCGATGACCGAGTAACCTTTGGCGCCGACGCCGGTATCCATGAAGAGTTCCTGGATGTCCTTGAGGCGAGCGGGAACTCCGTTGATGAAGTACTCGCCTTCGCCGGAGCGGTAAACGCGGCGAGTGACGGAGATGTCTTTTCCACCCTTCAGGTGGGCATTGACGCTGGCTCCAGCGGCAGGAAGGTCGGCATCGCTGCCTGCAGGTTCCATTTCCATCACGAGAGTCGCTTCAGCGAAACCGAGGGGAGCGTACTTGGAGCTGCCGTTGAAGATGAGGTCTTCGCTGCTGGCACCGCGCATGTGCTTGTAGGACTGTTCGCCCATCACCCAAAAGAACGCGTCAACGATGTTGGATTTGCCGCAACCGTTTGGTCCAACGATCCCCGTGATCGCGTGATCAAAGTGAATGACTGTCTTGTCTTTGAATGACTTAAAACCTTGAACTTCCAACCGCTTGACGCGCATCGAAGATACCCCCCGGTAGCCGATAGTGTAATGTAGGCGTTAATCTAACAGCGGATCGCAAAAATGCAAGAACCCAGGGCTGTAAACGCGAGACGGAGATATTGCGGCGCGTGAGGCGGTGTGGCGTCAGAGTAGAATGACACCGACGTGCTGGCAGGCAGTTTTCAGTGCTTTGTCGAAAGTCAGGAGTGCGGAACCGTCCACCAGGGCACTTGCCAGAAGTTGACAATCCATCCAGCCCAAGCCAAGACCCAAGAGACTGTGTTTTTCGATCATCGAGAGGTTTTCATCATCGACTCCATCAGCGCCGAATTTCAGCAGTTTCAAATCACTGAGAAATTGAGTGCGTTTCTCGAAGTTTCCACAAGCAAGTTCACCGATGATGCCCCGGTGGGTGAGGAGCTTGTCTGATTCGAGGAGATCAATGATCTGAGGAGAAGGCTTCGCCAGGTGATTGATCCAGGCCTTTATGGGCCAAGGCTGCCTTTTCCTTGATTCCCGAAGCGTCCATCGCCTGCCTGACCAGATCATCTTTCAAATTCATCGTCGTTTTCATACAGACGATATTACCTTGCTGCTACCTACGAAGTTAAATCTGCTGAACGAAAAAGACCCAGCCCGAGTTGCGCAACTCGAGCTGGGTTTGATTTTTCAACATCGGCATTTCGCCGGACGCCACCTCTTGGGCGACCTTGAAGTTGTCAGTTTAGAATGTGACGGTGATAAAAAAAGTTGCTGTCGCAGTCGCCTCTGGCCAGAAAAGCGATTCAGACAGTTCATGAGCGCCGCAGAGTCTCTGTTCCGGGCGGCTTGGCTCATGCTAATTCGCGCGTGGTGGTCCGGCGGAGTCCCAGTGTTCAATCTCTAAACTAGCGTAACATTTCAGTTTTTTCATGTAACGTGCCTCTATAAAGAGAATAGCAAATCCATAACGCGTTGCAATAGTATTTCTGATTTTATTTTAACGGTTCGAGATGGCGAGTGCTCCCGTGGAGTTAGGAAAAGCACTGTCTAAAGTCTGGGGGGGTGGGTGTTGCGAGATTAGGCAGAAGTGTCCAAGAAATGGTAAGAGCAAGCCGGCGTTCGCGCCCTTTCCTCGGAAAGTTTCCGGAATTTTAAGTATCGTGACTCGATGCGCGCCAGAAACGTCGAGATTTTCTATTCCGATCACTTTCATATCCCCTTGCCCGTCGAACACCGATTTCCGATCTGGAAGTATGGGCTGCTGCGCGCACGACTCCTTCACGAGGGCCTCCTCGATGAAACTGAATTGAAAGAAGCGCCACTGGCTTCGCGCGAATCGATCCTGCGCGCTCACGATGAAACTTACACGGATCGATTTCTCAACGGACAACTGACAGAAGTCGAAATTCGCCGAGTCGGCTTTCCCTGGAGTGAGCATCTCGTGAAAAAAGTTCTCGCCAGTGTCGGAGGAGCGCTCGCTGCCGCAAAGCACGCGCTTGAAAATGAAATTTCCGGGAACCTGGCCGGGGGCACTCATCATGCGCACCGGGACTGGGGTTCGGGGTACTGCGTTTTCAATGATCTCGCAGTGACGGCGCTCGAACTCCTTGAGCTCAAGCTCGTGCGAAAAGTCGCCATCATTGATCTCGATGTTCATCAGGGGGATGGCAATGCGGCGATCCTCAATGGCAATCCGGACGTCTTCATCCTGAACATGCATTGCCAGAGCAATTTTCCTTTCAGGAAGGTCTCCTCCACCTTCGATGTGGAACTCAAAGACGGCGTCGAAGACGATGAATATCTCCGTCTTTTGCGCGGGAATATTCACCGGGTCTTCGATTTCGGTCCGGACATCGTTCTGTATCAGGCGGGTGTCGACCCCTTGAAGGAGGACGCCCTCGGAAAGCTCAATTTGAGCCATTCAGGGCTCTTTCAGCGCGATCTTTTCGTGATGTCCGAATGCAGAAAGAGAAGGATCCCGCTCTCCCTCGCTCTCGGAGGAGGTTACTCGCGCCCCATCGATGCGACTCTCGAAGCGTATGTCGGCACTTACCGGGCACTCCGTGAAGTCTATAGTTAGACTTTCTCGTTGAACTTTCCGTCCGAGGATCCAGGCATTCTCGCGCCCCATCGAATGTCCCATCGCTTTCAGCGCATACCCGGGATGCTCGATCTACTTCGAGAGTTCGTCCACAAATTCGGAGGTCACTCCGATCATGTCGAGGCTGATGAAGACCTGGCGTTCATTTTATTTTTCGAGAACCCTGACTTTGCTGCGAATCTTGATCCGGCAAAGCCAGTCGTGGAGCGAGTGCCTGACAAGGCGGGGAGCAGTGAGAGAAATCCTGGCGGGCGTTATTTCGGTTCAGTTTCCCAGTTTCGTTTCGCAAGCGCGAACTGCTGGCTGAAGTCGAGGCTCTTGCTTTTGGTGGGTTTGCCCCAGTTCACATAGTCAATGTAACCCGGAGACATCGCGACTCCCAGGCCTGCGGTGCCGTGGCAGGAGAGGCAGGACGATTTCGGATTGTCGGCCGGGCCATTGAGTCGACCCAGGAATCCGTTGGTCTGTGAGCCTTGAAAAATGATGCTTTCTCTCTGAGTCGACTGCGAGGGTGGACCAAATCCCGTTTGTACTCCCATGGGTCTCATCCTGAGAATACCGGAAGGAAGGCCGGGAAGATCGCGCTGGAGGGGACTGTTGTAAGAAGGATCAAAATAATAAGTCAGCATGACCCAGTTGCCCACATCAGGGCGTGCGCCCTTGAGTGAGCTGTCTTTGACTGAGATATCCATCTGGATGTGCTGCACAGGTTGCAGCTTTCGGGCAGTCGAACCCACTCCGCTCACATTTGCGTTCCAAGTATAGGCTCCCTGGGTATTTTTCAGCTGCGCTGTGGTGAAGAGAATCTTGACTGACATCGTGCCGTCTTCGAACCGGGCCTGATCAAAATCAGGAGCGCCTCTGGGATTGCCCGCTGTCCCGAAAACCTTTCCGATCGCCTGGCAGCCCTTGCCATTGTAATAACCGATGCCCCAGTCCGTGCCTGTCGTATTTTCGGAGTAGAGAGACATGGTCGTGCTCGGTTTGTAATCGCGTTCCTTGGTCAGACCGTGAATTGCTTCGCGACCGGATTCACCGACCTGCATCCAGGGCATGTGGCACCAGTAGCGCTTGCCATTGTTCTGGGCGATGAAGTTTCGATCGGAGTTCGAAGAATCCTGAGTGGCCATGCCTTCGTAGAAATGTTTCTGGACGAGGAGCGCGAATTGAGCCGCGCCTTCTTCAGTGCGAATGTCCATCCCCGCCCAAGGGCGGTCTGAGGACGAGAGCATTGCACGATCATAATCGCTGCGAAGACTGAAGGCAGGAAGTCGCGACCCTGCCGGCAGCTGAACCTGGTCTTCGATCATGAAGCCTTTTCCGGGCATGGCGTTGGATGATTCAACCGCTGCGGGCAATCTCCGGGTTTCAGATTCAGCGAAGTCATTTTGACCCAAGCGTCGATCGCGACTTTCTCCGATTTCCGCTTTGCCGCTCCGGCAGTTCTGAAGCCGGAAGAAGAAGGGTTGCTGCGGACCCCCTTTGAGCTGCTCAGTGAAGCTGATGCCCAGGGCCAGTCCGTCCTGGCTGCTGCGAGTTCTGGCATAGCCCCCGATCACGAAAGCGATCTTGTTCTTGGGATCATTCGAATTGAAAAAAAGGTTCTGAAGAGTCTGGGCACTGCCTTCAAAACAGGCTTCATGCTTGAGGCCGGTGTTGGATCTTGAACGCGTGTTCGCGCTGTAAAACTTTTTCAGGTAGTCGGATCGGGCTCCGCCGTCGAAGCCTCCGCCCAAGCCCTGCCAGCGACTGATATCGATGACGTCCTCTTCAGGGCGGTTGTTTTTGAAAGTGACATATTTCAGATAGGCCTGGGGAGGGCTGCTGGGAGTGCGCTCGGTGACTGCTTCAGTCTTGAGTTCTTCAGGGCGTGAAGTATGGCAGCCCGTCATGGATACCGAAAGCGCTCCCGTGAGGGCTCCAGTCAACAGGATGCTGATTGCGGATATGATCGGGCAAGCGTTCGCCTTGAAGCTCAGGTATCTGTCCATGATTCCCTCTTGAGAGTCGGTATTGAACTTTGGCTGAATCTTGCGATGGAAACTCACGGAGATGCGGCCAATCTCAGGGTAGAGGGGGGAGTGTGAGGTGTCAATGCGGAGTCAGGGCACCGCGGGCGTGACGTCAGGAAGTTGACGGTATCGGCTTCTTGGGGGCCAGGTCGCGGTGATGAAGCGGAGTCACGCGGGATTCGCCTGCGAGGGAGGCATCGCTGTTGAGCTCGATGCGGTAACCGTCCACCGCTTCGAGCTCCTGGGCGCCATCCACATGCATGCGTTTGGTCTTGAACTCGGGCTTCTCCTTGACGTTGGCGCGAGCCATCTCAAAATTTTCAGCGGCGACCATGAAGTTCACATGAAATTCGTAAATGCCTTGAGAGATCTCGGGATCGTAATAGCCGCAGTGAACGAGGTAGAGTTTCATGCCGGGATCATTAGCATAAATAAAAAAAGAACCCAGGGTTTGAGTCGCGCAACTCACCCTGGGTTCAACTTTTTGAGAAATGCGGTCTGCAAAGAGTCCGCTATCATCGTCTGTCGCGCAAAGGGATCCGAAGACCCACTCAAGACCGACTCCCGTCGGGGACTTGCCCGCAACAGGCACTCAAGACTATTTAATTTTTTGGATATTGCTGTCGCAGTCGCTCCTGGCCAGGAAAGCGATTCAGACAGTTCATGAGCGCCGCAGAGTCTCTGTTCCGGGCGGCTTGGCTCATGCTAATTCGCCTTTGGAGGGCCAGAATCGCCCAGAAACTCAATCTCTAACGTCGCGTAATTCATTAATTTATTCATCTACTTACGTGCCTCCTGATACATTTAAGACTACGGCAAGCC
>JACMNQ010000070.1 GCA_014378465.1 Oligoflexia bacterium
GTGAAGAGACCAAGGTAGGTGCCAATAAATACAAATCCTTCGTCAGTTGGAATATAGGAAATGTCACTTGCCCATACCTGGTTCGTTTCCACGGGATGAGTTTCAGGCTCCTCGGCTTGAAAGGTTCTTGGCGCCACCGGCAGATCATGCTTTGAGTCAGTTGTGCTCACGCGAAACCGTTCATGAATTAGGCCAGAAATGCGTGACAACCCCATCAATCTTGAAATGCGTCCTCGTCCAACTGCCTAGCCTTCACGACGCAGCTGTGCGCAAAGCCTCGGCAAACAGTACGCGCCACGACTCACTTGGTGGATCTTCCGCATCTTCGTCACAAGCTCCGCGTTCTACCTGCCACGATCGGACTGCGGGCGGCGACGCCAGGAGTAGAGACCGCTCCGACTGACCCTCAGAACTCGGCGGGAAAGCTTCACAGACATTTTCTCTCCTACCATCGTTTCGACCCTCTGAAATTTCACTACAAGTGGTGCCTTCGGAGAAAAAAGCCGCTGCCGCCTCCAAGATGTGATTCACCTTCTTGAGTTCCATGTTCTCTCGGCGAAGGCGCTTAAGTTCCTCAGCCTCTACTCATGAAAGCGCGGGGCTCGAAGCTGCTGAGGAACGCGTTGATCAGCGGAGCCAACATGGCTCATCATCGCCTCCAGCTCGGCTGAGCAGGAGTGATGGGACCCTGGTGCAGCTCAGCTTGGCAGGCACCGACGTGTCACCGGAGACACATTTGCCATCCTCTCAAATTTTATTTATTCTTTTACAAGAGGTAAGTTGCATGTCGGAGAATGTCTCGATGGATTTTAGGGTTCATCTCGCACGGCTGACCCTGATTTTCCTATCGGCATTTTATTTGACGGCCTGCTCGCTCAGGCTGAATCAGGGATTGATTCCGGCACATGAGTCAATATCTTCCGTTGTTGCCAACAAAGCCGTCATCCTCTCGCGATTGACGCCTGATCAATCCAACAAGACCCCTGTATTTCAAATCTCCAATCTTCCCGCAGGCTCGCTCGTCGAATTCATGCCGGACTCCGATATTTCATGCTCAGGCAGTTCAGTGCTTCAGGCCCTGGTGACTGCAGTGCCTGACCAGTTACTATCCTGGGTGAATCTGCCTCTGGTCGATTCGGAAATCGCAATCCGCGTTCGTGCAAAGTTTCCCGATGGATCATCAGTTTGTACCAACTCAGTGACCTACAAGTTTCCCCTGATGACGACTGCAACCCAGGTCTCATTGGGCGGCAATCATTCCTGCGCCGTGCTCCCAGGAGGCAGTGTCAAGTGTTGGGGCTACAATGGGGCCGGTCAACTTGGGGACGGTACGCTGGTCAGTTCAGGCTCTCCAGTTTCAGTTCCTAATCTTGCGGTCACCTCAGTCTCGACCGGATATTCCCATAGCTGTGCGGTTCTCACGACTGGAGCGGTCAAATGTTGGGGATCCAATGCGTCAGGACAGCTCGGTAACGGCAACTCTATCGATTCGACGACACCCGTCCTCGTGCTGGGAGGGATCACAGCCGTCGCAGTCACAACAGGCTACGGGCAATCTTGCGCGCTCCTGACCAACGCGACGATCAAGTGCTGGGGCGATAATACTTACGGGCAACTCGGAAATGGTACGAATACCAGTTCAAATTCTCCCGTTCTGGTTTCTGGGATCACGGCGAGTGCCGTTTCTGTGGGGACTTATCACACTTGCGCACTTCTTCTGAATGGCACTGTGAATTGCTGGGGAGCCAACTGGGGCAAACAGCTGGGTAATGGCACGACTACCAACTCCAGCGTTCCAGTTGTGGTCACCGGACTGACCGCGTTTTCGATCTCGTCAAACGGCTATCACACCTGCTCTGTACTTCTGAACGGGACAGTCAAATGCTGGGGATACAACGCTCAGGGACAATTGGGGAACGGATCGACTACCAACGCGGGTACTCCGACTCTTGTTGCAGGAATATCGGCGACAGCCGTCACGGTCGGAACCGCTCACACCTGCGCCCTGCTCGCGGGCGGCGCCGTGCAATGCTGGGGAAATAATGCCAGTGGCGAACTTGGAACCGGAACGACCACGAACGCAAGCGTGCCTGCACTCGTAGCTGGGCTGACCGCACAGAGCATTACGGCTGGAAACGGATTCACTTGCGCACTGCTCTTGTCGGGAGGAACGAAGTGCTGGGGAATCGATACCCTGGGCAGGCTCGGAGACGCTGTCGATTCAGATCCGACTCTCCCCAATCTGGTCCCCGCACTGATCGCTTTGAAAACAGCGGCTGGAGGCGACCACAGTTGTGCGATACTTTTTGACCACACGGTCAAATGCTGGGGGAAAAATTTGTCAGGCCAGCTCGGAAATGGAACCAATCTCAATTCTGCCGTACCTGTTCTGGTGCCCGGAATCACTGCGATGGCAATTGCTGCCGGCGCAAGCCATACTTGCGCAGTTTTAACCAGCGGAGCCGTAAAATGCTGGGGATACAACTCGACTGGACAACTGGGGAACGGCACTACGGTCAGCTCAAACACACCGGTCCTGGTTCCGGGCGTTTCGGCTAAAGCGATTGCCACCGGTAGCTCACATTCGTGCGCAATTCTGACCAGTGGCGGGATCCAGTGCTGGGGTTGGAACTTGATGGGGCAATTAGGAAACGCATCCAACACGAATTCCAGCTCACCGGTTCTAGTCCCGAGTCTGACTGCAAGCGCAATCACCACCGGAACCAATCACACCTGTGCGGTATTGATCTCAGGCACGGTCCAATGCTGGGGAGACAACAGTTTTGGACAACTCGGAATTGGAAATACGACGAGCAGCAATACGCCAGCAACGGTCCCCGGTCTCACTGCATCCGCAGTCGTGGCCGGCAGTGCTCACTCTTGTGCACTTGTGACAGGTGTGGGCGGCATCAAGTGCTGGGGATACAACTGGAGTGGACAATTAGGGACCTCCACCAACACCGATTCCTACACGCCAGTCTGGGTGCCTGGTGTCTCTGCTACAGCGATCTTCTCGGGCGACGATCACGTCGGAGCAATCGGCTCGGCTGGATCGCTGAAAATCTGGGGAAACAATTATTATGGCCAACTGGGCAACGGGGCAGTTGCAAATTTGAACACGCCGGTGTCCATCAACGGAATTTCGGTAATATCCGTTTCCGGGGGAACACGACATAGCTGTGCCACTCTCAGCAACAGTACCGTGAAATGCTGGGGCGACAATTCCTTCGGGCAACTCGGGCGCGCCAATTCGCAGCAGCTCAGTCTGAGATGGGTGCTCGAATGAAGCCGGGATTCACTTCGCAAAAGTTTCGTCAGGACGGGACGACGCTTTCCTTCTTGCCGATAAACCAGGAAGGAAGCGACGTTCAACCTGTCCAGCGCCGCTCGGGACGAACAGAATTGAATTTCCCTTGCCACCACTCGAGCCCACTGCGATCCCTCCATGGGATCGTCCACTCTCCAATGAAAGTTCCCGCCCCTTCTTTGTGACTGGCAGCTTCAATCAAGTTCTGCAGGATCCTGTTGATAGAAATCACTCAAAACTCCGTAAAGTTCCGGGTGGTGCTTTTTCAACCCGGTCGGCTGACCGAAGAACTGCTCAGTGATGACCGCGAAGAATTCCGCCTCATTCACCGCTCCATAACTCTCCAGAAAAGTCCGCTCACCCTTTTCAGTGATCGCACGAAGGCGCAAAAACTCCCTCGAGCAGACTTCGACCCAACTCCGGTACTGCTCAGGGCTGCCGAGCGGAGGAGTGCCGTCAACGCGACCGTCGAGCATGTCAAGTTTATGGGCAAATTCATGGTACACGACATTGTGACCCTTCTCGGGATGGCGTGCGGTCTGCAGAACCGCGTCCCAAACGAGGATGACGGGTCCTCGCATCTGGGCTTCTCCGAGAATCGAGACAGACTCGCGCACCGGAGCCTGCGGCATCTCAAAAAATCCGACCGGGCGTTCGGGCGTCATGACGGTTGAAGGATAAATGAAGATGGAGTCCACATCCGGAAACAGATCATGATTCAGAGCAAGAATCATCAGGCAGGCCTGAGCGGCAACCGTCACACGAATTTCGTCAGTGAGCACGAGGCCGCCACAGCCCTCCCAATGTTTTTCAGCGACGAAGACCTGAATCATCCCGGAAAGTTCCCTGCGCCCACCTTCACTGAGTCGACGAAAATGAGCGACATTTCGTTCCAGGATCCTCACCCATGCATCAGGAAATTCCGTTTCGAGAATTTTCTTCCGACGATGATCCCGTATCCAGTGCCAGGAGAAGTCTTGGTTCATTCCGAGAGAGTACCACAGATGGACGAACACGAGGAGCACTTCGGAACTCCTCATCTGAGACCCCGGATTGGCCAAGAAACGATTCAAGGCATGCGACCTTTTCCACTGAGGAGACCTTACGCGGAGCTCAGGCTTGTGAAACCCGCTTTGAGCTTTGAGTATCCTCCTGGAGGAGCGTCGGCCCGCAGACCCAGACCGGATACATCTGCTTTCGGATGACATCCCTGGCGACGCTTCCGGCAACGATTGACTTGAGCTCACCGCTCACCGAAGCCATGGCGATGAGACTGACCTGCTCTCTTTCAGCGATGTCAAAAATGCACTCCGCGACGTTGCATGAATACCCGGAGTCCGCGATGACAAACCTCACGGGCACTCCAAGCGCCTGCGCCGCCTGCTTCCATTTCACTCCTTCGTCGTTGGCCAGCCGCTCCTGTTCACTGAAATAGTTCTCTGGCACAGAGAAGGCGCCAGTCGCGCCATAATCAGTCGCGACCATGGCGTAGAGGGAGATCGCATGCAGCACGATGACTTCTGAATCCTTCGAGGTGAGATCACGGAGAAAACGCACGAATGCCCTGAACGAAAAGGTGGAGAAGTCCGTAGGAAACAGCACTCGACTGGTCGGGCTCACACTTGCAGAAACCTCTGAATGGTTCAGAAAAAGTACCGGATGGCGCGACGTCAGGAGAAGCTTTTCAGAAAAACTTCCGAACATCAGTCGTCCAATTCCCGAGCGCCCATGGGATGATACGACGATCAGCGGAGAGTCCACTTCTCCACTCAAGCACAGGATCTTGCGAACTGCATCAGCCGTGGATGAGGATTTCTCGGTGATCACCACTGCGGGCAAGGCTCTGCTCATTCCGAGGGCGTGAACTGATTGATCGGTCAACTTCTGGGCAGCCGGGACATAGTGATGGAGCCCGACATGCCGGCTGCCTTCGGGCCTCGGCATCGAAAGGATATGAACCGGCTGAAGCGCAAGTTTTCCCGCTTTCACCCACCTGGTGAGCTCGCGCACGGAGTCCCAATTCGGTGTGGTATCCATCTGAAAGGGATCCATTGCCCAGATTACCGCGTGGAGCGGGACGCACCCGGAGTTCTTCTGTTTCATCGTTTCTCCCTGTTCACGTTGTTCACCGCCAAAGGGAGAGCAAGTGGTGATCCAGCCCGTCGGGCACCTGGGACGACTTCAAGGAGAATCGCGTCGCTGACTGGGACGAAAACACCTGAGACTGGGAAAGATTGTCTCGTTTCACGAACTTCAGGAGGCCGCGTTCAGCGCCGGGCTTTCAACTGGGGGAAGCTCCACATAGAAGCTTGAGCCCACTCCCACTTCGCTTTCCAGTCGAATGGATCCGCCATGTGCTGTCAGGATCTCCTTCACGATATAAAGTCCGAGTCCCAGGCCATTCACTTCCTTCCCGGCCGCTCGTTCAAATCTTTGAAAAATTCTTTCATGATTCTCCGGGGCGATTCCCTGCCCATGATCCTGGACCACAATGCGTGCCATACCCCGCGACGATTCGACCTGCACGAAGATCGGCTTGCCCGCGCCGTACCGCATGGCATTAGTCAGGAGATTCGTCACGACCTGTTCGATCCGGAATCGATCCCAGTTCCCGCGCACCCCGCCGCAGAACTCACTCGAAACCGAACAGGCAGCGGCGGAAAAGAGTTCCTTGTTGCGCTCCAGCAGATCGCGAACCAGCTCGCACAGATCAAACTGCTCCACTCGAATCGAAAGCTTCCCGGAATTGATGCGCGAGATATCGAGCATATCATCGATGAGATGAGTGATCCGGTCCAGCTGCTTCTCATCGGCGACGAACATCCGGGTCATCGCTTCCGCCGTGAACGATTTCGAGTCTCCCTTCGCGATCCTCCGCTTCCGCAACTGCGACTGAAGCTTGAGAACAGTGAGCGGAGTCTTCAGTTCATGGGAGGCGATCGACATGAACTCGTCCCGGATCTGTACCGCCTGTTCGAGCTCAATTTCCGTATTCCTGAGCTTGGTCAGGGTCAATTCGAGCTCCTGTCTCTGGCGAAAGAGTTCAATGAAGATATTGACCTTGTTCTTGAGCGCATGGGTATCGAGAGGCTTCAGCAGAAAGTCCACGGCCCCGCTCTCGTAACCTCGGAATGAAAAGCTCTCGCTCTTGGCAGTCGCTGACACGAAAATGATGGGCACGGATTTGGTCTTGTTGGTCCCCCGTATCAGTTCGGCGAGCTCAAAACCGCTCATGCCGGGCATCTGAACATCAATGAGCGCCAGCGCGAACTCATGGCGACTGATGAACTCAAGCGCGTCTGTCCCGCACCGCGCTTTGAAAATCTCGAGATCGTCCCGCTTCAACAGCCATTCCAGAGCGAGAAGATTGTCCTTCAGATCATCGACGAGTAGAATTTTGATCATGAGATCATTTCCGCCAGGGGTGCCCAGATCCGAATCAATGAAAGAAGCTTTTCAAGATCCACCGGTTTTGAAACATAATCATTCGTCCCCGCATCCAGGCACTTTTGGTGATCGTCTTTCATCGCCTTCGCAGTGACCGCGATGATCGGAAGCCTTTCGAACCGCTTCTGTCTGCGGATTCTCCGGGTCGCTTCATATCCGTCCATTTCCGGCATCATGATGTCCATGAGCACCAGATCGATGAGCGGGTCAAGATCCAGCTGATCGAGTGCCTCCTGCCCATTTCTGCCCGTCACGACCGTGGCACCCTTCTTTTCCAGAACACTGGTGAGCGCGAAAATGTTGCGGATGTCGTCATCGACCAGCAAAATCTTCTTTCCATGGAAAATCTGTTCCCGGCTCCTGACCGCCTTGATGATCTTGCGATGAGCCGTGGATAATTTCGAGTCGTCACGGTGCAATGCGAGGGTCACCTCATTCAGAAGTTTTTCGGGAGACCTGGCACCCTTGATGATGATCGAAGCCGACAGTCTCTTCAGACTGTCTTCGTGTTCCTTCGTGAGTGCGGTCCCCGTGTAGACGATCACCGGCGGAAAAAACGCAATCGTCTCACGCTTCATCTGCTCGAGAAGTTCGCTCCCGCTCAGGTCAGGGAGTGTCAGATCCGTGATCATGCAGTCGAAGACCGTCTTCTTGAGTTCAAGAATCGCTTCTCTGGCCAACCCCACCGAAGTGATTTCAATCCCATCATCCGCAATCAGGTGCGCAATCCCCTCTCTCTGGGTTTCATCATCCTCGACGATCAGGACGCGCTTGATTTTCTTTGAAAATTTCTCCTCGAGCTTTCCGAACGCATTCTTGATTTCAGCGTGCTTGACCGGCTTGAGCATGAAGCCGATCGCCCCCATCTGGACTGCAGCTTTTGAATGGTCCTCGATGGACATGACCTGGACCGGGATATGGCGGGTCTTTGGATTTTCCTTCAGACGATCCAGCACCGTCAGGCCAAGATGATCCGGAAGTTTCATATCCAGCAGAATCGCGTCAGGATTGTACTCCAGAGCCAGTTCAAACCCCTCGTCCGCGCCCTGCGCGATGATGCATCTGAATTTCAGCTCATGAGCCAGATCGAGAAGGATCTTGGCAAACTTCACATCATCGTCAATCACGAGAAAAGTCCTGCCTTCGCGCTCCTGATCCGTGCGGTCGTCCGCAAATGGCAGCGGTGAAGGTGGCAAGGCCTTTTCGAAATGACGATGAGCGCTCGTCGCGACCGCATGAAACACGGGCTCCCACATTTCCGGCTGGACGAGCGATTCATCCAGCAACTCCGGGAGGATCAGGGTGAAGCGACTCCCACGGCCGGCTGAACTCTCGACTTCAATGCTTCCGCCGAGCAGTTTTGCCAGGTCTCGCGAGATCGAAAGCCCGAGTCCGGTGCCTCCGTACTTGCGGTTAGTGGTGCCGTCCGCCTGTCTGAAGGCCTCAAAAATGATCGCCTGCTGTTCCTTCGGAATTCCGATCCCGGTATCGCTCACTTCAAAAGCGACGAAACCCTTGGAATGACCGTAAAGGCGGATCTTCACGAATCCCTGGGCCGTGAACTTCAACGCATTGGAGATCAGATTCTTGAGGATCTGGTCCAGTCTCTGACGATCCGTCTGAAAAGATTTAGGGAGGTCGGCTTCCTGCGTGACTTCAAAGAGGAGTTTCCTTTCCAGAGCCAATGGCTGAAAAGTCTGTTTGAGTCCATCGATCACTTTCCGGATCACGACGTTCTCAGCCCGGATATCGAGCTTGCCCGCCTCGACTTTGGAAAGATCCAGAATGTCATTGATGAGATTGAGAAGATCGTTTCCGGAGGAGTAGATCGAAGTGGCGAACTCGATCTGTTCTTCAGTCAGATTTTCCTGGGCGTTGTCCATCAGCAACTTGGCCAGAATGAGTGAGCTGTTGAGCGGAGTCCTGAGTTCGTGGGACATGTTCGCGAGAAATTCGGTCTTGTACTGGCTGGCCCGCTGAACTTCGTTCGCCTTTTCTTCCAGAAGAACCTGCGCCTTGTTCAACGCCTCGTTCTGCTTCTGTACTTTCTTGCGCACATCCGATGTGTTGATGGCGATGCCGATGTTTTCAGAAACGTGGCCCAGAAAGGCCCTCTGATGTTCAGTGAACGGATGCAGTGAGCCCAGTTCAATCACGCCGGTAACCTCATTTTCATAGAGGATCGGGCAGATGAGAAGCGACCGCGGGACAAGCTCCCCCAGGGACGATTCGATCTTGCTGAAATAGCTCGGTGGGACGTCCTCGATCAACAGGGACTTCTTTTCGATGGCGACCTGGCCGATCAGGCCCTGGCCAAAATCAATGACGCTGTCCGAGGAAGCTTTTTTGGAGAGAGCGTGTCCGCTGACCATCTGAAGCTTCTTCTCATCCGTGACGAGATAAAATGCGCCCACCTGCGCATTGGTGAAGGGCACAAGATGGCTCAGAATGCTCTGCCCGAGCCTCGAGATGATCTGTTCTCCTCGCATTCTTTCGGAAAGCGCGATCTGCCCTTCACGGAGGTAGTCGAGTTCCCGGTACTTTTCCCGAAGAGAAGCTTCAGACTGCTTTCGTTCGGTGATGTCACGTTCGGTCGTGGCGATGCCGGTCAGCTTTCCCTTTTCATCGGTCAATTTCGTGTTGATCAACCAGACGTCGATGATGCGTCCGTCCTTGTGCTTGCGTTTGGTCTCCAGATTGGGCAGCAGTTCACCGCGTTTCAGAGAAGCCAGAAAGCCGCGGGCTTCTTCCTGATACTCCGGGGGCACGGTATCGACGATGTTCTTGCTGAGGGCTTCGGCCTCGGAGTAGCCGTACATCGTCTCCGCACCGCGGTTCCACGCCAGGATATTTCCTTCGAGGTCCTGAAACGTGATCGCGTCGTTGGAATCCTGAATCACGGTCGCCATCCGGCGAAATTTCTCGAGCGCACCCATACGCTCGGAAATATCGCGTTCGGTGGTGGCGATGCCGGTCAGGTTGCCCTTGTCATCGGTCAGTTTGGTATTGGTCAACCAGACATCGATGATCTTGCCGTTCTTGTGCTTCCGCTTGGTTTCAAGATTCGGAAGCAACTCTCCACGCTTCAGCGACGCGAGAAAACCACGCGCTTCTTCCTGATATTCCTTGGGCACGGTATCCACGATGTTCATGCTCAGGGCTTCAGCCTGAGAATACCCGTAGATGATTTCGGCGGCCTTGTTCCAGGCCAGAATGTTGCCTTCAAGATCCTGGAACGTGATCGCGTCGTTGGAATCCTGGATCACGGTCGCCATCCGGCGAAACTTCTCGAGGGCGCCGATGCGCTCCGAAATATCGCGTTCCGTGGTGGCGATGCCGGTGAGGTTTCCCTTGTCATCCGTCAGCTTCGTATTGGTCAACCAGACGTCGACGATCTTGCCATCTTTGGTTTTTCTCTTGGTCTCCAGAGTCGGAACGAGTTCTCCGCGCTTGAGTGAGGACAGAAATTCACGCGCTTCTTCCTGGTACTCCTTGGGAACCGTATCGACGATGTTCATCCGGAGCGCTTCGGCCTGGGAGTAGCCGTAAATCTGCTGGGCGCCCTGATTCCAGGCCAGAATGTTTCCATCGAGATCCTGAAACGTGATCGCGTCGTTGGAATCCTGAATCACGGTCGCCATCCGGCGAAATTTTTCGAGCGTTTTCGTCTGCTCGGTGATGTCACGTTCAGTGGTGGCGACTCCGGTCAATCGACCTTTATCGTCCGTCAGCTTCGTGTTGGTGAGCCAGACGTCGACGATGCGTCCATCCTTGTGCCTGCGCTTGGTTTCGAGAGTGGGGACCAGTTCTCCGCGCTTCAGTGACGAGAGAAACTCACGCGCTTCTTCCTGATACTCCTTCGGCACCGTATCGACGATGTTCATGTGAAGCGCTTCGGCTTCCGAGTATCCGTAAATCTGCTCGGCCCCCCGGTTCCAGGCCAGAATATTACCATCCAGATCCTGAAAGGTGATGGCGTCGTTGGAATCCTGAATCACGGTCGCCATGCGGCGGAACTTTTCGAGTGAACCCATGCGTTCCGCGGTGGCCCTCGGAAGTCTGACCTTTCTCAAGGACTTCGCCTGCCCCGAAGACTTCACAGGCACCAGGGGTTTCGCTGGGCTGCGGCGCTTTGCAAGAACAGCTCGAGAAGCCTTCGATGAAGGCGTGATTTGCGTGATTCGGGACATGCTTCGGTCTCACTTCTGTTCCATGGCGATGGAGCGCATCGCCTCGTCACGAATCGAATGAGCAGTCCTGCAGTCAGCGCGTGCTCGCGGTCATTCGTTGATCAGCAGGAACTCTAACGCATCCATCTTTGAATAGACATGGCTAGCGAATATAAGTTGTTCAAGGTTTCAAATCGTTCACCGGCGAGCAGGGCCCCTGCTGCCACACCGAGGTGCGTCTGAACCCGGTGACTGAGCGAAACTCGCAGCCGACGGCTTGCCGCCACCGCCACGTGCTGAAGCGAATTTCAACCCGTATTCGGCAGCGTGAAATGAAAGGCACTTCCCAGACCCAACGTGCTCTCTGCCCAGACTTTTCAATTCTCTCCAGACACGGAAGAATCGCGTCAGCGTGGGAATTCGGTCCCGTTCTTTCTGAGTCCGAAAAGTTCGAGTCCCGTACCCATGTGTCGGGGAGTCTGATGAAGCATCCAGCAGTGCGAGACTCATCGCTGCAAGCTTCATGAGCGCTCCCGGTACACTTCGTGCCAACTCTTCTCCAGGAACTCCCGTTCGTCAGGGTGAGCGATCGCGATCAGGGCTTTGGACCGCTGAGCCAGGTTCTTGCCGAAGAGATCAGCGACGCCATATTCAGTGATGACGTAGTGAACGTGAGCCCGAGTCGTGACGACACCGGCTCCCTGCTTCAACATCGGAACAATGCGGGAAACTCCCTTTCGGGTCCGGTTGGTCAGTGCGATGATCGGCTTGCCTGCCTGAGACAGCGCCGCACCTCGAATGAAGTCGATCTGTCCTCCCGCGCCGGAAATGATCCGTGGGCCGATCGAGTCGGCGCAGACCTGCCCGGTCAGATCAATCTCGATCGCGGAGTTGATGGCGACGACCTTCGGATTGAGAGCGATATTGACCGGATTGTTCACGAAAGCGATATCCAGGCCAAGTACGGCCGGGTTATCGTGAATATGATCGTAAAGTCTCTTCGAACCCATGACAAAGCCGGCCACTGTGCGGCCCGGATGAATTTTTTTCAAGGAGTTGTCAACTGTACCACAGAGCAGAAGTTCGAGGGCCCCATCACTCCACATTTCCGAATGGACGCCGAGATGCCGATGAGCGGTGAGCGCCCGCAGCACCGCATCGGGCAGAGAGCCGATTCCCACCTGAAGAGTGGAACCGTCCTCGATCAGGTCAGCGGTGAGGACGCCGATTCTCTTCTCCTTGGGGGCTGTTCAAGGGTGGGTCCTGACTTCACTGAAAACTCACCTTTCAAGACAGGGACGTCAGTCCCGCAAATCGTCGTTGTGGTGATTTTCATCAACGCCGCGCCATGAAAGGGACGCGGGATCGGCTTGTCCACCAGGCCAATCTTCCCCGGACTGAGAAGGACCAGAGCTTTCATCGTTCCTTGCAGATGTGCCTGGATACTTTCAGATCGGACAGAAGTGTTCATGACGGGAAGACGGTGCAATCCCGAGCCCATGTGTAATTTGCGCTTTTTGCTCGTTCCAGCAGCATTCCAGTGGCATTTGTGTGCATCGGCAGGACTTTATGTCCCATTACCAACCCCAGGAAAAGTGACGCTGCCGAGGCTTTATCCGGAAGCCAACGTGAAGCCCTTGGAAGCTTCCCGTTGAGCCATTTCAGAGATTGCCATCTCCCGCCTCCTGCGGTAATTCCGCGAGCGACTGCGAACATTCTGGAGATCTTGAACTTTGAAACCCATCCGCCTGACATCGGCGCTTGCCGCCTTCGCAATCGCTTCACAGACAGCTATCGCCTCAACCGCAATCGTTTTGGAGCCCGCGCCGAGTCGTCCGACCGCGCTTCCTGCTGTTCTCCCAGGCGAGATTCAGATCCAGCTCCATGGCCACGCATTTTCACTCTTCACCAATGCCGATCTCAATCAAGCGCACCCGAACGTTGAACAAGCCCTCCTCATCATTCACGGGTCTGAAGGAAATGCGGATCGCTACTTCAAGACGGGCATGGCCGTGGCTTCCCAAATCGGCAAGTCAGACACCACCGTCGTGATCGCACCCCGATTCAAAGTCCAGACCGACCGACCCGGACCAACCGAGTTCTCCTTCACTGACGAAGGCTGGATTCGCGGAGATGCAGCCCTCAACGACAGCAAGTTCGGCTCCTTTGACATCGTGGATTCACTGTTGATTCTCCTCAGCGATCGCCTGAATTTCCCTCACTTGAAATCGATCGTGGTCACTGGGCACTCCGCCGGCGGACAACTCACCCAGCGCTTTGCCATCGGTTCTTCCGTCGAAGACAGCCTGAAAGAGATCCGGATCCGGTACCTCGTGGTCAACCCGGGATCCTTCGCTTACTTGAATGGAGACCGCCGAGTGAGCTCCACTCTTTTCGCAATTCCCGCTGGAACCGGAAACTGCCGATACAACGCCTACAAATACGGACTCGAAAACCTGAATGCGTATGAATCGAGAACTCCGGTGGCAGAGGCCATCCCACGCTACCTGGCCCGCGACATCGTTTACCTGACCGGCGAGCAGGACGTGCTCACCGATGGACTCGACAACAGCTGCGAGGCTGAACTCCAGGGCCACACCCGGCATGAACGCAGCTTGAACTTCAGGGCCTTCCTCGATCAGGACTACCCCGCCCACCGTCACAGCCTGCTCACAGTACCCGGCATCGGTCACAGTGAATGGGGCATGTACACTTCAACTCAGGCCAAACAGCTTCTGTTTTGAATGGGAGGACCGCAAAGGTACTGGCCTGCGCGGACCAAGCTCATGGCACTGGAGAAGGAACTATCCGACCTCGAGGACATCTCATCGAACGGTCAGTCGAACCGATGAATTGAGTACCAGGAGAGCTGGCTGAACAGTATTCTCAGAAAATGAACCGGTAATTTCTACCGAAATCCGAGTCCCATTTCCCCTGATCATCAAAGGCCGAGGTTTCAAGCTGAATGGATGGGCCCCTGAAGAGATCGCTGACAAAGGAGCTTTCCTGCGGATTTCCAGGATGCACTTCCCAGACGATCATTTCCGAATCTGGAGTTTCCTGAACGCGGTTTCGGCACCACGAATATTCTCCAGGATGGGCCGGCAGAGTTGCTCCAGGAGCAGTACCATGGGGTTTCGCGACGCACTTGGATGCATGCGGGTCACCGAAGACCACGGTTGGCTGCTCCCACTGATTCTGGATCAAAGGAAGTGAATACGCTCGGCCCTGACCATTCTCAAGCAGGACGTTCACGCGATTCCTGGAGGACTTGACGAGGTATCCCGTATACTTGATTTGGACCCGAGGAAAAGTGCCCTCGGAGCGATTGATCAGGCAAACTTCGAATCCGGCCTGGTTCCGGCACTCGTGAGTGACGGGATAGCCCGGGGGGTAATCGCTCGCATGTACAGAAATCGAAAACAAAATGGCAAACAGCGGGGCCAGCGAAATACTTTTCATGAGGTGCACCCTAGCACATTCCATGTCACGGCGTCAGAACTTTCAAGAGAGGGAAACCACCTGAAGTTTCCTGGGTGCAGGCGCCACCTTCACATGGAGGGCAGACGTCCCACATTGTTTCAATTTCCCCGCCTCCACCCGCTTTTGAATGACTTCTGAAGAAATCCACCACGCACTTCAACACATCATCACGAACGGGATCACTTTCCATCATGAGTTCATGAAACGCTCCCGAGTACCGTACCCCTTTGCAGTCCGCCGCCGCTGAACAGAGCTGGTCCTGAGCCGCCACTTCAACGATCTTGTCCTGCCCAGCTTGTAGAATCAGAGTCGGAATGTGGAGCTTCACCCCTTCCGCGCGAAGGGTTCGGGTAGCCCGGAGAGTTTCGTGCACCCAGCGATGGGTGGGTCGACCGATGACCAGGTCAGGGTCTGCGCTACAGAAAGCTGCCGCCATGTTGAAGCGTGCGAGGCTGTGTGTCACTTCGTTTCGCCCAAACGGAGGAAAGGGTTCGTACCCTTTTCGGTCCAGTGACGCTTTCTGACCTGCACCCAGCGCAACTGCTGCGCCCGTGATGGTCGTGGCGACATTCAGCGAGTAAGGCGTGGTCTTGATCTGATACATCGGGGAAACCAGAACTGCGGAGGCGAAAATATCCGGGTGATTCATCAGGTAGAACGTTCCGATCGCGCCGCCCATGGAATTCGTGAGCAGTTGCAAGCTCGACCAGTTGCGCTTGAGAACCACTTCATCCATGAACTGCCTGAAGTCAGTGACGTAATCATCAAACTTCACGATGGCTGGCGGGGTCGAGGCCATCACGGAACGCCGCAATCTAGCTCTCGACCTCCTTGACCTTCCGTGTTAACTGCCTGTCACATCCAGCTTTACAATCGGGCCGGGTCCGGAGACTTCAGTTCATGCGTGTTCAACTTCATCGTTTTTCGACTCTCTTGCCCACTGGGCTCCTGCTTCTGGGGCTCACTGCCGGGACTTCTTCCCAGTCTGAGGCCCGGGTCAGCTTTGATTCCGGTCAGCAGATTCTGCTCGATGCCGAGATCCAGAACGGGGTGATGCTCAGCCCGGCCGGAACGTCCGAGCGCGAACTGAATCAGGCGATCCGAAATCAGCTGTCCTACACCATCGGACAGCTCGCCGTCATCGACGCCGCACCTCGAGTGAACCGATTTGAAGTCACGGTCGTTCAGATTGAAGAGGTGCCCGCCGCGAATGGGGAGCCAGCCCAGAGAAGAATTCACTACCGGGCCAAAGGACAGTTGGCCTGGGGTCGCAACTGGAGAATCCCCGCTCAGATCGAACTGATTCTGCCGAGTCAGGGACATGAAATCGCATTGACTGCATTCGGTGAGCACTATCTGAAGCCCTGTTCGACAGACAAATATGCCGAGAACTGGAGCCTCTTCTATTACTTTCATCCGCTCATGGCAGGATGTCCGCTTCAGATCAGGAACACCGCAACCGAGTCAGATGTCGTGCGCTTTCCGGTCTCCTTCGCCGTCAGCCGCGAGAACTCAACTGGAAAATCCCCGGAGTACGGTGAAATCTGGAAGGACGGAAAGTTGACCGTCACCGCGATCTTTGGCAAGTACTCGCCCGAATCCACATCGAAAGACGACGACGGACTCCTGGGTTACAACGATTTCCACGAATATCTTTTACAGCAGTTCGGCCAGCCCACCACTCGCAGTGAAACCTTTTTGGGCGCCCCCGGCCTCGCTCATCCGGTGCTGGATCTCAGCTTTCGCTCGTACCGGGGCCCGATTCTGGTCCACATGGAATTGATCGACAGCATGACTCAGACTCCTCCAGAATTCAAAAAGCGCTTTGTCCAGAATGCTCGTGATGCAGATCTCGTGATTTACAGCGGCCATTCAGAACTGGGCGGAAGCATGGAGGCCCTGAGCAATCTGATGGAATTCAGCGCTGGGAAGTACCAGATCTTTCTCGTGAACGGCTGTGGCTCGTTTTCTCATCTGAATGACCGACTCTTTGAAAAGCGAGCACTGATCAATCCCGAAGCGGCCGCAAGCAAGTACCTGGACGTCATTTCG
Source organism: Oligoflexia bacterium (assembly GCA_014378465.1). Taxonomy (GTDB): domain Bacteria; phylum Bdellovibrionota; class UBA1018; order UBA1018; family UBA1018; genus UBA1018. Next base: position 16,459 of record JACMNQ010000070.1, read on the forward strand.
AATTCACTGTCGAACTACTTCGTCTGGATGCCGATTGAAGCCGTCAACCTCATCACGGACCTTTCGAGCCGCAGTCGCCCTGGCTACCGCCAGATCCTGGACCGCTTTGATCCCCGCCAGCGCGTGGTGGTCGAAGGCGAAGAGGACAATCACTGGCCCTTGTAGAAAGACACATAGACCGAATCAAAGAGTCCGGCGATCTCGGGAGCTGTCCTCCGATTTCGCGCTGAGGAAGTTCAAGCAGAAGCGCCGGTATCGGGATCCATCCGTTCAGCCAGAGCCAAAAGCACTTCAGTAGGTGACGATTTCGGATGAACCGTCAGGGAAAAGACGCAGGCTCGGAAGACCTTCTTCATTTCTTCATTCATGGAGTCAAAGTCCCGGTCGCGGTCGTCACCGCAGGTCCGGCCACGGACACGGATTCGATCGAACCTGAAGTGCGGAAGTGTTGCCGTCTGCAGTGATGCCGCCAAGAAGGAAGAAATGGGGACTGAAGAATTTCATTTTCTAGCGGTACTCATGGCCTGGATCACGGCACCCGGCAGTGGATCCACCCTTGAAAGTCCGAAGTGAGCCACGACTTGAGAAGCAACGTGAATTTCCCAAAAAATCGGTCTTCTCTGAAACATGCACGACAGCGGCGTTTCCGAAGAAAGTTCGACCTGCATCCTGCTCGGGCCGTCGTTCAGCTCAAGGGAAATATCTGAAAGCTTCTCCGCCCCAGTTCCCATTGACTTCAAATACCCCTGCTCAAGCGCGCAACATTCGCGCCTGCAAACGCCAACGGGCCGTCATTTTCGAATCTTGCTCTTCAGTTGCCTTGAATAGGCAGTGAACACGTATCCCGGGGGGCTTCTGAAAGTGAATTCGTTCAGCGACGCGTTTTCATTGAAATGAATCTCTTCGATGATCTGGGCGCGAGCCCGGCGGCAGCGCTGATGCACGGCTTCGAGATCGTCGACTTCGACATAGAACGTGACGCCGGTTCCGAGTGCGGCGTCCGCCGACGCCCGAAGGTGCTCGTGAGCATCTCCAGCTGATTGTGAACCATTCAGCTTGTGAAGCCAGAGCGCGATCTCCCCGTTCGAGTTCAAAAGCTCCTCGAAATGAGGCCCGCCATGATTGCTGGTCCAATCAAAAATCTTCTGCAGCCACTTTGAAGCCAGTTGAACTCGGTGAACACCGAGGAGCGGAATCGTCATGAAGGCATCGTCGCATTACCCAAGGCCAAAAAGCCAGAAAGGAAAGCAATGAGGTTGGCAGGATCATCCTGACAACCTCATTGCAAACGAGCCCCTGATCGCAAAGCCGGACGGCGTGATCACGGACTCGGGCACCGACACCTCAGATCCTGGAAGCTGCCTTGCCTAATTCGGCAGGCGATACTATGAAAGACGCATGAAGACGCCCAGAAGATTGATCCGACCACCTGCCCTCAACCCCGGAGCCACGATCGGAATCTTCACTCCTTCATTCCCAGCCCATGTGAAATTCAGGGAGAAATACCTTCACGGCATTGAGGTCCTGAAGCGCATGGGGTTTCATGTGCTCGAAGGCTCTTTGACCGCCAGCCACAAATCCGAAGGATATCGATCGGGCTCACCGCGCGAACGCGCCGACGAATTCATGGGGTTGATTCGAAACCCGAAAGTGAGCTGCATGATCTCCACGATCGGAGGCTCCAATTCATCCAGCATGATTCCGTATCTCGACTTTGATGAAATCCGCGCGAATCCCAAGATCATCTGCGGCTACAGTGATGTGACTTCCCTGCACCTGTCCATTCTCGCCTATTCCGGACTCAGCACATTTTATGGTCCTGCGGTCATGCCTTCGTTCGGAGAGTGGCCCGATCTCCTTCCGGAAACACGAGATTCATTTCTCGCGGCCGTTCAGGAAACTGGACCTGCGCCGAGAAAGTTCACGCCTCCTGCACGCTGGAGCACTCATTTGAGATCTGCCCTCACTGACGCCTGGAAGACGGAACCGCGCCGCTTTGAGCCCAACCCGGGCTGGCGATCGCTGCACCCCGGTGAAGCCTCCGCTCCGATCCTCGTCGCCAATCTGAACACGTTGATGAGCTCAGCAGGCACCTCCTACTTTCCTGATTTGAATGGAAAGATCCTGCTTCTTGAGGAGATGAGTGCCCCGCTATCGCTCGAAGAGCGAAGCCTGCGGCACCTCGAACGCCTGGGAGTGTTCGAAAGCATCTCCGGCCTCATCGTGAGCAAACCTGAGATGTATCAGCAGGAAGACGCACCTTTCGGTTACGACGAACTCATTCTTGAAATCGTCGGGACTCACCGCAAATACCCGATCATCACTCAGTTTGATTGCGGACACGTCAATCCGACCCTGACCTTGGCTGAGATGACTCAGGTTTCAATCTCAGCCCATCACGATCACGACGCGACTTTCACAGTGCTTGAACCCATGGTCACGAGCTGAAGCGTGCTTGACACGAAGTCGGCTGAGCGCTTTCATCAAGAAAAAGTCACTTTGCGCCCGTCTCCGCTGCCATGATCTTCGTCAGTTTCGGATCCAGAGAGGTTGAACGCTTCATCCCGCGCCGTGAAGCAGATTGCATACCACCCGGAAGTCTCCTGGCGATTGCCAAGCCCGACCTGAGCTCGCTTCAAAAGTCCTGCACTGTCTCACGACTGGACTGGGGTCAAAGGCCGCACTGCAATGATCAGGCGCGGCGTTGACAAGGAGACCCGTGAAATGATGTGTGGGGGTTCTGATGAAGTCCCCCTCTTTCAACCGCCTGGGCATCCTCACCGCGACCATCCTCGGCTCCAGCATGGTGATCATGGACTCCACCGTCGTGAATGTCATTCTCCCCCGGCTTCAGACTGAATTTCAAGTCAGTGCGGATCAGATCCAGTGGGTAGTTGAAGCTTATTTTCTATTTCTGTCTGCCTTGATTCTGCTCGGGGGAGCGCTCGGAGACCGATTCGGCCGAAAGTGCATCTTTCAGCTGGGCACTGTCCTCTTCATCGCGGCTTCACTCGGTTGCGCACTGGCGGGTTCCCTCCTGCAGCTCACGGTGGCCCGCGCACTCCAGGGAATCGGCGGCGCACTCCTCACTCCAGGCAGTTTGGCCATCATCAACGCCACTTTTCCGAAAGCTGAAAGGGGCCGAGCGATCGGGACCTGGGCCGGTTTCAGCGCGATCACTTCCGCGCTCGGCCCCGTGCTCGGAGGATGGCTCACTGAGGAATTCTCCTGGCGCTCAGTCTTTCTGCTGAATCTGCCGCTCGGACTTCTCACTCTCCACTTCGCTCGCAAGTTCGTTCCCGCAAACTGCGGCGAATCTGAGAAATCTGGAAGGTCCCGCCTCGACTACCGCGGTGCCTTGACCTCAACATTCGGTCTCGCCGGGATCACCTTTGGCCTCATCGAGTCGAGCAGACTGGGTTTTCAGGATCCGCGAGTGTTCGGGAGCCTCGGAGCGGGGGCTCTTCTGCTTGCGCATTTTCTCTGGCTTGAACTTCGAACACCCTCTCCTCTGCTGCCCCCGGAGCTCTTCAGGTCCAGAGCTTTCACCGGTGCGAACTTCTCGACTTTCCTTCTTTACGGTGCCCTCGGCGGGGTGTTCTTCTTTCTACCGTTCAATCTGATTCAGGTGCAGGGATTCACGCCGACTCAAGCGGGCGCGGCCAACCTTCCGTTCGTTCTCATCCTGTTCATTCTCTCGCGCTGGACCGGAGGATTTCACGACCGGTACGGCCCTCGCTATCCACTTGTGGGCGGATCCCTCATTGCAGGCGTTGGATTTCTCCTGCTGGGTTTTCTACCCGGGCTTCTGGCTGGTCCCACCGGTCAGGCCGGATACTGGAGTGCGTTTTTTCCGGGCCTCATCGTTTTCGGCATCGGGATGTCCTTCTGCGTTTCGCCTCTTACCACGGCGGTGCTCGAGTCCGTGCCGACGGAACACTCCGGAGTCGGGTCAGGGATCAACAACGCGATTGCCCGCTTCGCCGGACTGATCGCGATTGCAGTCATGACTCTGTTGATTCTTCGATCCTTCAAGATTCACTTGAAATCAGAATTGCTGCATGCGCCAAACGCCGCAATTCTTGCCCGTGCTTCTGAGCTTGCGGCACTCGACGCCCCTGAAGCCAGAGTCGAAATCAGACGAGCCTACCTTGCCAGCTTCCGCGAGCTCATGGGGTTGTCTTTCCTTCTCGCGCTGGGGAGCGCGCTCTGCGCTTTCTTCACGCTCAAGCAGGCGCCTCCCGCTGCTCGCCCCAAATCCTAGCCGGAAATGATCACGCCGCCTGATCAGCAGCTTGAGCCTTCTTCAGGTGATTGCCCACGGAGCCCAGGTCGCTCAGATCAGACCTTCCTTCGACGGCCTTCAGGGATGCGAGATCAATCACATACCTGTACCGGACTTTCTTTTTCTCCACGTTCTCAAAACACTCATTGATCCGCTCAATCGGGATCACTTCGACCTGGGGAGCTATGCCGTGCTCGCTGCAGAAATCGAGAACCTCCTGGGTCTCCCGAATGCTTCCGATGAGACTGCCGCCCAAAAGTCTTCTTTTCATGATCACTTTCTGCGGATCCCACCCTGGCTCGGGCATCAATACTCCCACAATGATCATCACGGCGTCGCGCCTGAGAAGTTCCAGATAAGGTTCAATCTCATGCTTCTCCGGCACTGTATTCAGAATGAAATCCAGAGACTCCGCCGCTTCCTCCATCTGCGTTTTGTCGCCGGAATGAATGAAGCTCGAAGCGCCCAACCTCAGTGCGTCTTCCTTCTTGTCTGGAGAAGTGGAAAGCACCGTCACTTCGGCGCCCATCGCACGTGCAATCTGAGTGGCCATGTGGCCCAGGCCCCCGAAACCCACGACTCCGACTTTCTGTCCGGCTTTGACCTTGAAATGCTTGAGAGGTGAATAAGTCGTCACTCCGGCGCAAAGGATGGGTGCCACTGATTTGAGATCCAGATTCCCCGGGACTTTCAGGACGAAGTGCTCACTGACGACCAGCGTGTTCGAATACCCACCGAAAGTATTCTGGCCATTCGGCATCATCGCGCCGTTGTAAGTGGCGAGCCAACTCGTTTCGCTCTCACAGTACTGCTCATTTCCTTCGATGCAGCTGGGACAGCTCATGCAGGATTCGATCATGCAGCCGACTGCCGCAGTATCGCCTGCTTTGAAATTTTTCACGTTCGCGCCAACTCGAGTCACTTTACCCACGACTTCGTGCCCCGGCATGCAGGGCCAGACCGTGTTCTTCCAGTCGTTGTTCACCTGATGCACGTCTGAATGACAGACGCCCGTATAGAGGACTTCGATCAGGACATCCTCAGGCCCTGGCTCCTCACGCGTGAATTGATGAGGCTCGAGCTTATTTTTGGATTTTTTGACGGCATAGCCGATGCTTTTTATCATGAGAAGGGAGTTGCAAAGATCAATCCGGAATCAGGATCGTTGATCCGGTCGTCTTGCGCGATTAAAGGTCGCGATGAGCTTGCGCAGCGTCCCGAAATGAATAAGTCTGACCCATCGAAATCCTGACCGCGCCATTCTTCACGACTCTGAAAAGTTTGCGCGGGCGGGACGCGTCAGAAAAAGGTGTGGCCGGCCCGGGTCCCGGTTTGCCCAGTTCGACTTCTTCCCACTTCAACTTCTCAGGATCGACGGTTTCAAGAATTTGAATCGCATGGCTCATGAGTCGCTCCCCCTGGCATCAGGGGGTGCAATCCGTGGACCTTGCCGTTCGTGACGAAAGTGGAAGAGTTGGAGCGGTGACAAGCTTTCGCAAGTTCACCGAGCTCGTTGACTCCTGAAGTGAACCAATCCTGTCGGTTCGGCATCCCGAAACTCAGGAAGCTCGGGTTTCATCCAGTAGCGGATTTTTCAACACCGGTCTGGTTCAGGAGCTCACTCATGCGTTGCTTATGACCCCAGTTTGCCGGGTGTCAAAAAAATTGCGCGAGACCCTTTGCTGGCCACTTGCGTATTCTGAAATGAACCGATTCCAAACACGAGGAGCCTTGTGATCCATTTCAATTCTAGATCGGCCGTGAGCATCCTGATGACTCTGTTTTTTCTGACTGCAGTCGCCTGCAATTCTTCGACGGGTGAATCAATCGCTGCCGATCCTTCGGCCTCCGCCCCGGTATCCGGAAATCCCACTCAAGATCAGAAGCCAATCTCGCAGCCGACAGCGCCTTCGGGCGCCACTCCCGTCGTGACTCCTGCACCACTTCCCGGTGCTTCTCCCGCTTCAAAACCCATCGCTCTGGTTTACGGGGGACCGGGTGTTCTGCCTGGACCGGGAGATACGCTGGACATGGCCAAATCCGTCGCCGCAAAAGCGGGCTTCAAAGTGATCGAAGTCACTCAATTCGTCGATTCGGAAATTCTCGACAGCGCCAGCGTGTGGGTCCAGCCGGGAGGTCCGAATCTCTCTGCGGACTCCTACATGAATGCCAATGGCATGGCCGATCAAGTGAGGAATTTCGTGACCCGTGGAGGTGGCTACGTCGGTTTCTGCGGCGGAGCCTTTTCAGCGGTGAACAATCTCGAACTCATCGCCGGGAGCGCATGGAACCTCGACGAAGCCACGGGCAAGATTCCAGTGAAATGGCTGGGAGCGACTCGTTACATGCATTTTGAGCACGGGCCTTATCTGCAACTCTCAGACAAGTCGGCGGAGGTGGTGGCCACTTACGCGGACGGTTCCACCGCCGCAGCACGAAGCCATTACGGTAAAGGTGAAGTCTTCATCAGCGGGGTTCATCCCGAGGCCGATCAGTATTGGCAACCGACCTATGATCCAGATGGACTTGATCAGGATCTTGCGATCACGATGCTTCGAGAAGTGGCTAAGCGACCTGATCCGTCGACCGGTGAGTGATGACTGCATCCAGCCGGATCTCCTGACCTGAGTCGAGCTTCAAATAGTCCGCATGATCCCTGGCGTAAATGTCCGTGATGGTTCCATTCAGCCAGGCGACGCTTCCATCCTTCTGGCTCACCTTCAGGCGGACGGGCGTCTGATGTGAAGACAAGGCTTCGAGCTGATCCATGAGATCACAGCTGACCGGTTTGTAGTCATTCGAGTTTTGTTCTTTCATAGGCCGATATTCATGGAAGAACGGGGCCAACAGAGCGGCGCACCTGGTGTTCTCGACGCTCTTTGCGTTATCGGCACTCCTTGCGCAAAAAAAGCCCCGCCATGCAGCGCATGTGCGGGGCCGAAACTTTCAAAGTCCGCGAAATCAGCGTTTGCGAATGGGAAGGGGTACGGGGTCTCCCGCACAATTCAGAGGACCACAGTTGACCGGGCAACCCTTCTTGATTTCCGGAGCGCCGTAAGTGCAGCCTTCGGGCGGAGCCGAACACTGCGGAAGGTGGCAGACGACTGGATCACCTGCGGATTTGCAGGAGGCGCCTTCTTTGGAAGGTTTACAGCCGGAGTCGCAGGTGACGGAATTGGCCGTGGCCACTTCCACTCCCGGAGCGATCTGCATGCACGAAAATTCAATCAGGTTCTTCTTGCTCGCGCAGATGTCGCGGAGCACTTCCCTGGACTCTGACGGCGATCCGCCAGGTGCGGCGCAGGACTGAGTCACGATGACTTCTCCAGGAACCTCGGCAACCACTCCTCCATCGGAATCCGAACACTTCTGCACGCACGTGGCATGAGCCGAAGCGCTGGTCAGGCTCACCAGCACGCAGAGGAAGACCGAAGAGAAGGCGGAGAAACGGTTGGGCAGAGATTTCATGAATGGACCCCTTTGATGGTACGTGGACATTAGCCCGGGCTTGACTCGGGCTCATAGGATCATCCCTCAGCTTCAATCGGATTGTAATGTCACTTGAGTGACACACCCTCTCCTCTCAAGCGGTCTGGTTGCATTCTTGGGCCTGGCCTTCCATTTTTATGGATTATTCTGCCGACTCCAGTCAGAATTCCATCACCCGCCTTCATGATGAAGGTGGCGCGGCATGACGTCCAAGAGACGAAGAGAGATCAGGGATGGAAAGCAATCAGACCACTGTTGAAAGTACAAGCCCGAGCAATCCTTCAAATGCCGCAGCCGCAGGACCTGTCCCCCTGACTGGAGAAGCGAATCACCCCTGGCATGGCTTCGCTCACCCCAATCACACTTCAGCGGATTCCGACCATGTGATCCGCACGCTGCGCTTCACCCATATTCAACTCAACAAGTTCTGGATCGAACTCCAGTCCATCCCGGCCTTCATGAGTGGCCTCAAGGCTCCGTCCATCGTGGAACTCGAAAAGATCTTCGCCTGGGCACGCGCTTCGACCGACTGGAAAAGAGCCGTGCAGGACTCCCGTTACATTTCGGTACTGACGAGCCCGACTTATCGAAGCGTGCTCCTCACTTTCATTTCAGAAGTCGAAACCGTCATCCGCCTTCGCCAGAAGCTCGCAGCCGATCAATCCCTTCACCAGAATAACCCGCAGCACCTGATCACGCAGATGCAGACTGCCCTTGAACTGCTGCAGCGGCTTCAGATCCTGACCGATGACACGCGTCCGGCCGATATCACGAACTTCATCCTGACCTCCGAGGAGAACCTCCTTCAGCTCGAGCAGAGCCTGAGGTTTCTCGCGGATCTTGGAGCAAAGGTGTCGGCCCTGCCGGCAGCCACGACCGTGGCTTCGGCGCGTGCCATCGCAACCGCCCTTGAACAGGTCCGCTCCACTCCCGCCTGCTTCTTCACCTGGCGTACACCCGCCCTCCTTGAGAACGCTGATTCAGAAACAGGAAAGGTGGTCGAAGCCCATGCCAGAGCCACCGAGCTTCGGAAGATTCGCGAGGATCTCGGCGCGACTTTCAAGATCGACGAATTCTGCGATCCCGCTTCAGTGAGACAGGCGTCCGATGCCTTGAAAAGCGCCGGAATGCTCAGCCTCATCAACCAGCACTGCAAGAATGCTCATCAGCTCTACCTCAAACTGACGGCGGGTGCTTCGGATCCGAGTGCGGCGAAAAAAGCTTCGAAAGCTCAGATGGCGGAACAGCTCTCCAAACTGGCTGATCACCTTGAACAGGCTCAGGTCTTCAACACGGATGCGACTTACCAGGCTGCTCTCGGCGCCCATTTCAAGGGCATTGATACGGACTTCAGAACGGCAAAAGACGTCAGCTCGAGATTTGCTGAAATCAGAACGGCTCTTGATGCGAACCGCTCCGCCTTCGGCGCGCAGCTCTTCAGTTTCATCGCGAGTGCCTCCGTGGCAGATCTCCAGACTCTGCGAGAAATGGCCGAAGCGCCGTTGGCTTTACCTTTTTTGAAGATGAATTCTGAAATGGACGCGGAATCGAACCTTTCCACGCTGCAGGCCACGCTGCTTGAAAGGCTGACCAGCCTCCGGGCTCTCCAGGCGATACTGAACGAAGTGGGCGCCAACCCCGAGCAGGATCTGAATTCACTTTCGCGTGCACAGCTCTGCGCTGAGCAGATCCGCGCACTCGAGACACGCATCCAGTCCGATACCCATCTTCTGACCCTCATGAAGAATGATTACCGTGGCATTGACACGGACCTGACTCCGATCCGCCAGTGCCTCGATTACATTCAGTTCATTGAAACTGCGGACGTCCCCACCGGCCTCAAATCCACTCTCCTCACGCCTCAGGGCCCGCAAAGAACGATGGAGTCCAAACACCTGCTTGCCGCGATGGAAACAACTTTCATGGCGACCAAGGAACACTTGATCAAGTTTGAAGCGATCACGTACTTTCAGCCCAATACTTGGGGAAATCACGCGTCTCTCTTTGAAATCCCGGTTCCGACTCTGCTGAACCGGATGAGCATGGCCCTCAAGCAGCCGGAACTTTTCACTCCGCTGACGGAAGAGCTTCGCGCCGGCCGCGCCTGACTCGAAAACCTTAATACTCCGCGTTAACGAGCTGGGATGAGCTCGTTTTTGACGTGAAACCCTTTGAAATGCGCCAACTCTGGGTCCATCACCTTGAAAATTATCATCCGGGTCGCGTGACCCGTCAGGCCCGCTACTTCGTTCGCCAGCTCTACGAAAGCATCTCCGCCGGAGAAACACGAATGACGTTTCAGACTCAGGTTGATCCGAGCCTTTCGCCTGAAGTACGCCTCTTCTTCAGGCTGGAGAACATCAAAGCGGCAATTGAAGAAGGGCAAACTTTCGTCCGACCCCACCCTTGGAGAAAACCGCGCAAGATCTCGCTCGAATCCATTTTCACAGACCGCGACTGAATTCTTCACGTCGCGTCAGGAATCCTTGAGTTTTAGCGTCGAAGGCAGCCCACTCAGAACGCGAATTGCAGAGCATAAGCCCTATGAAAAATGAAAACTCAGCGAAGCAACCTGTTCAAAGCCCACGCGGAATCAAGCTGCTCATTGAAGCGGTTCGCGCGGAACCTTCGGATGAATTTCCGATGGACCACAGCGCCATTGACTACAACTTCGGGGACATCGAACTCGAAGACGGCAAAGGAAGCTTCATCCCGGTGAGAGATCTGACCGATCATCTCAAGGGTGAGACGTTTGAGACGGCCGATGAAGTGCTTCAGGGACTCCAGGACGCCATGGTTGCCTGGAAGGGCCTGGATCTGCACCTCACGCATCTGGATGATCAGGGCAATGCCTTGAACAATCTTCCGGATGTCGGAGAAAATACGGACGAGGATGCTGACGATTACAGAAGAGCCGTTTGAAGCGCGAACGAATTTTAGAAAGAAAAGGGCTGCCCTTCGTGATCCATCGATGGATCTGCGAATGGGCAGCCTCTTTATTTCAGAGCAAACGAGCGCTGACGAATCAGGCGCTGTGGATGTCTTTCACGCCACGGTCACTGGCGCGGTCCATGATCGGGCCGGAGGGCTTGCGAGCGGATTTTTCCGGGCCGCCGAGCTTGGCTTCGAGCTGTTCAGCCCATTTGTCAGTCTTGACCGTTTCAAAACGGTTCGTGCTGTACTGATAGAGTCGGAAAAGACCGTAGGCGGCAGCGCCCAGGCCCAGGGTCCACAGGACTGGCCTGGTGTATTTTGAACTCTTCACGCTCGTGAAAGAGTTGCCTACAGTATCTCCAATTTTGGAAAACTGAGTCTTGAAATCCTGATTTTCGAATGGGGTCGTGAGTTCATTGAGTGTGTTCATTTGAGTAAAATCTCCTTGCCGCCGGGGATTGCAGGAATGGTGCCCTGCTGCGTGAGGCAGCGGAGGGTTGAGCGCTTGCAGCAGGCCCCTTGTCCAGCTTGCGCACAACTTTTTCGCGAGACTGCCCGCGTTAAGCATCGCATGAACCGGGCAGAGCAGCATGCCTCTTTACTCGGAGTGCAAAAAAGCAGTATCAAAGGGCTATGTACTACGAACTGACCCAAGGCATCGAAGTCGAAGTCACCCCGCAATACCTTCCGGCGGAATCCGCACCCGAGCGGTCTCAGTACGTCTTTGGCTATCACATCACCATCACGAACAAGGGTGATACGGAAGTGCAGCTCATCAGCCGTCACTGGATCATCTCCGATGGCGAAGGCGTGATTCGTGAAGTGAAGGGTCCTGGTGTCATCGGTGAACAGCCCAACCTGAAGCCGGGCCAGAAGCATGAGTACTCCAGTTTCTGCCCCCTCCCCACTCCGACCGGAAACATGCGGGGCACCTTTCAGATGGTCAATACTCTCGGCGCAAGCTTTGACGTGAAGATTCCGCTCTTCTTTCTGCGCGACATCCGAAATCTCCACTGAAAGTTCACGCGTTTGGCAGTTTTCTCAGACGACTGTCAATGAACAGGCAGAGCCCGCTCACGAGTGCAGGCAAAGCTTTCATTTCACGCTCTTGGACGAAGAAATAAAAGAAGAGCACGACTCCGCCGAGTCCAACGAGAAGAAAGCCGGCCCGCAAAGCACGCACGGTCGACGGTGATATCTCCGCGCCCGTCATTCGATTTCAAATTCCAGAGCGGAATGATCCGAAGCGCGGTCGAGCTGCACTTTCAGGTCCGGAATGTTCGGGTTGGACCAGCGGACTTCTTCGAGGCCGGCTTCCTTCAACACGATCGGCAATTTGCGCATGGGAGGAACATTAAGGTCTGCCCTGGCACCACGCAAGCTGAAACTGGAACATCAGAATTTCAACTTTCTTGAGGAATGGTTGTCGTAACCGCCCGGATTCTTGACCAGGTACTTCTGGTGATACTCCTCGGCTGGATGAAATTCAGTGGCCGGCGCGATTTCCGTCGTGATCTTCGCCTTCCACCCCAGAGGTCCCTCGGCTCGCGCTTTGACCTTCTCCGCGATTTTCAACTGTTCAGGGGTATGGGTGAAGATTGCGGAGCGGTACTGGGTGCCGCGGTCATTGCCCTGACGATTCAAAGTGGTCGGGTCATGCATCTTGAAGAAGGAAACCACAAGACTTTCATAACTCACTTGTCCTGGATCAAACTTCAGCTGCAGAGTTTCAGCGTAGCCGGTTGATCCCCCACTCACGGAGCCGTAATCCGCCTGCCCCTTGCCTCCTTCGTAACCGACTTGGGTCTCCATGACCCCCGGGATCTTCCGGAAAAACTCTTCAGTGCCCCAGAAGCAACCTGCCGCGAAAGTGGCGGTTTGCGATGCCGCAGATGCAACCCCAGGAAGGAAGAAGGCGATTGACGTGACCCAGGAGCAGTTCAGCGCGAAGGAACGAAGTCGGGTCATCATGAAAAAATCCTCGTACTGAGGATTCGCTCAGAAACCGCGAAAGGTTACAAGCCGGGACTCGAAAAGACTTGAATTCAGGAACAGGCGCCGACGGCGTCCACCGCCGCCCGGATCTGCGCTTTGAGAAGCTCCGTGCCACTGAGGCCACAGAGCGGAGAGGAAAGGTCAGCCACATTGCCTGAACGGTAGGCCCCAAAACCTTCGCCTACAATATCCAGATAAGCGTATTTTTCAGACTTCTCGAGCTGAGAACGGTCAAAAGGCTCACGTGTGGAAGCGGTCTTCTTCGAAGTTTGAAGTGTGTTCATGGGCACATGCTTTAAGCAAATTGACTCATCATGTCAACACTAAATCAATCGACGCCGACTCGCTGTCCCCTTGGAGAGCGAAACTGTTGAAAGGGGTTCAATAAATCCCATAGTTTGGATATTCCAAACGGAGTGGAAATCAACCATCGCCAAAGCAACCAGGAAACCGCTCGGGTCCTGATCATCACGATTCTCGTCATCTTCGCAACGATGACTCCCGTCGATCTCTCGGTCATCGCACGCACGGACTGGGCCGTCTTTCTCGTCTGTCGCGTTTTCGTCAGTGCCTTCGTTTTCACACTTCTGGTCAAGATTCAGCGCAGAACTCTCAGTGCCCGCGCCAGCACCTGGCTGCCCTGGATTCTGTGGCTCATCAATCTCTTTCATCTCTGCGTCGACGTGTATTTCCGCGCCGGTTACGTGATCGGCTATTTTCAGACCGTCATGATCTGGGCCTTCTTCTTTCATCTCAGTCGCCGGGAATTTCGCTGGCAACTGGCCGTAGGGCAGCTTTTCTTCGGAGTCGCCTTCTACTTTTCCAAGGCGATCGTCGGGCTGGGACTCAATGGCTTTCACACCGATCTCTACATCGGCATGGTCATGACCAACCTGATCGCGGTGTATGGTCACTCGAGCATCTCTGAAAGAAGAGCGCTGAAACAGGAACAGTATCGCCGCTTCGCGGACGCGGGTCGCTACACCTCGATGCTGGTGCACGACCTCAAAGGGATGATGGCCACTCCCCTCATCTCCGCCGCGATTCTCAAGCGCGAACTCAAGGACACTTCAAATCCGAGAATCCAGGCCGTGATGAAAGGGCTCGAAGAAAGCCTGACGTTCTCCAAGGACCTCGTCTCCGGTGCCAATCGCCTTTCGTCGGCGCAACTCGAAAAGGGCGAGCCCATCTCGATGAGTGAACTCCTCTCGGCGATCGAAGCTCTGCTCAAGGCGCGCATGAGAAACGGAGCGAAGCTCGTGCTCAGGGACCCGGAACAATGCCCGCCGGTTTCGCAGCACCATAATCTCCTATTCCGGACTCTGCTGAATGTTCTCACGAATTCGCTGGATGCGATCGAGGAACGAAAAAGCCCGAACCCTCGCATGGAAGTGTCCTGTCAATCTGCCGGAGCGCTGAGACGCATCGTGCTCTGGGACAATGCGGGAGGCTTCTCACCCGCGACGCTGAAGCGCCTCAATCAGGGCCAGTACATCTCCACGAAAAAACAGGGCAGCGGCCTCGGCTGCATGATCGTCAGCGATTACATGGAAATCATGGGCGGGGTCGTTCAGTACTCCAACGAAACTCGGGGCGCTGAAACCGGAGCCTGCGTGACCCTGGTGTTCGGCTGAAGCTCCGAGTACAAAGGAGAGCTGGGGGTCAGCGTACACTGAACTTCCCGACCTCAGCGTACACTGAACTTCCCGACCTCAGCGTACACTGAACTTCCCGACCTCAGCGTACACTGAACTTCCCGACCCCAGCGTACACTGAACTTCCCGACCTCAGCGTACACCGTGTACGCTGACCCCGCTGAAACACTTCTCTGCGCGGAGGAGTCTGAGCCTCAGTCAAGATCTGAACTGCCCCCATCGCCGCTTTTCAGAACGTCTTTGAAATAGGCTCCCGTGCTCTGCTGTTTCGGAAGGAGATCATCCGTCCTGATCTTCGGATCCAGAATGGCTTGAGCCAGACTGGACACGACTTTGACGTCAGAGCGCGCGGCTTCTCTCAGGACTGCAATGGCTCTCGGCCGGGTTCGAATTTCCGCAAGAGAGTAGAGCGCCGCTCTCGCCACCTCGGGCAGGTGATGGTCTGAGATCAATTCGCTCGCGTAACAATAGAACCGGTCCGGGTACTCGTATTTCAGTCGATGCAGCAACAGCACTTTCTGCATGGCAGTCTGACCCAGCAGCGTTCGTGCCTGAGTTCCAAAATCTCTGGGATGCTGGCCGGGCTTGAGGGCCCAGCTTTCTCCGTAAAGATCAGGCCTCTGAACAAGAAACTCCGACCGGGAGCGCCTGGCTTCGGGCGAAGCTTCAAACTGCGAGGAGTTGCCGAACTTTTCGAGATTGGTCGCGAGACTCTTTCCAAAGCTTGCGCCCGAAAGATCCAGGTTCAACCTCTTTCTTGAATCCTTCAAATCGTACTTCACGGCGGTGACCACTGACTCCTCGAGTTTGATCAGGGCAGTCGTGGGCAGTCGTGGGCAGTCGTGGCACCCGAGAACGCTCGGCCGTATAGGCGTGAAGAGCCGTTCCGAAGAAATGATACCAGGCACTGAAGTTATCTCCTCGGACGAATTCATGACTCTCACCCGCCCGCGTCTTCTGACGGATTCCGTCAAAGCGTATCAGCTCGCCGGTGATGTCCTTGAGCTTGAGAGTGGTGAAGCGACTGTTTCTTTCAATGGCGGCACTGTTCCAACCGTCTGACAGTTGATTCCAGCAGCAGATCAACGCACGCTGAACATTTCCACCCGCCCCATCCAGAGCGTGCATGAAAAGCGCATCAGGAGTGATGGTCCCTTCTTTCCGCGTTTCGAGCCACTTTCTGAGCTCGTCGCGCTGCTGTTCAGAAGCTGGGTAGGCGATCTGGGTTCCTTCGAACAGAGAAAAACCCAGGGACGGCAGGCTCTCGACTTCAAGTTTATTTTCACGCTGCGCCTTGTGAGCCAGAACCTGGGCGGTCACGCGGTGAGCGAGCACCTCGCCGTCCAGGTAGAGATTGGGCTGGTAGACTTCATATTTTTTCACGAGTTCAGGTGTCAGGCAGCTGGAAATCTGATTGACCAGATCCCGGTAGCCTCCCACCTCAGCGGCGAGTTCCGACAGGTTTCCAGGCTTTGAGCATGAGCTCGCTCCCCCGGGAACGGATGCCGGCGCTGCCGCCCAAACTGGAGAAAAAGTGGTCAGCTGCGAAATCACGACCAGGAGTGGACTGAAAGTACCCAGGAAACGATGATGTTCAAGCACTTGATGTGAATCCCCTGCCCGTTTTGATGTCCTGCGGGCCTTTTCCAAGCTTAAGGGGTTTTTCAGGGAACTTCCCAGAAAAAACGTTGGCTCGGGCCATGGCACTGAGATCGCAATTGAGATAATGCTGGAGCCATGAACTCCCTGAAATTTTCTGACCTCCCCTGGGAATCCCATCTCGCCAACAGCCTTCCGGCGGATCCGGAGACTCGGAACTTCACGCGCACCGTGCAGGAGGTTTCCTACTCGAGCGTTCAGCCTACCCCCGTCCGAAATCCCCAGCTCCTCGGCTGGTCTGATTCTCTGGCTGCGGAGCTTGGGATCTCAAAGCCCACTCTGGAAGATCGGCGCTCCGTTGAAATTCTGGGAGGCAACCTCGTCCTGCCGACCATGAAACCCCATGCCGCTCGTTACGGCGGGCATCAGTTCGGTCATTGGGCCGGCCAGCTGGGAGATGGTCGAGCGATCACTCTGGGAGAAGCGCTCACCCCCGGAAAAGGACGCTTCGAATACCAGCTGAAAGGCGCAGGTCCCACCCCTTATTCTCGGCGCGCCGACGGAAGAGCGGTCCTGAGATCCTCGGTGCGCGAATTTCTCTGCAGCGAAGCCATGCACTTTCTCGGGGTCCCCACCACCCGTGCCCTGAGTCTCGTCACGACGGGAGACGCCGTCGTGCGCGACATGTTCTACGACGGAAATGCAAAGCCGGAACCCGGAGCCATCGTCTGCCGAGTGGCCCCTTCCTTTCTGCGTTTTGGAAATTTTGAGATCCTCGCTTCATCCGGAGAAATCCCACTGCTGAAAAAGTTGACGGACTTTCTCATCACCGATCATTACCCGGAGCTCGACCTGAGGGACTCGGATGTGTACGGAAAACTTCTCGACGAAGTTTCGCGTCGCACGGCTTTCATGATCTCGGAATGGATGCGCGTGGGCTTTGTTCACGGCGTGATGAATACCGACAACATGTCTGTCCTCGGACTCACCATCGACTACGGGCCTTACGGATGGCTTGAGCCCTATGATCCGAACTGGACTCCAAACACGACGGATGCTCAGGGAAGACGGTACCGCTACGGCAATCAACCCAGCATCGCGCTCTGGAATCTCTCGCGCCTGGCCGAAGCCCTTCTCCCCCTGATCCAGGATCAGGCGCGTGCGCTGGCGAGCCTTGAACTCTACAAAACCACTTTTCAAGAAGCTTACGCGAAAACTCTCGCGAAGAAGCTGGGCTTGTCCTCCATTGAATCAGAAGCGGACCAGAAGCTGGTTCTTGAACTCTTTGAGCTGCTCCAGGGATCCGAAGCCGACATGACGCTTTTTTTCAGGCGTCTCTGCGATTGGCCCACGGGAGTGCCGGCCGCGGGACCTGCGGGAGAAAAAGAGCTTGAAGCCGATTTCAGGGAGCTGATTCAGCCCACTTTTTATACCACGAATTTTTCGCTCCCGAAGTGGGTCAGCTGGTTCACCCGGTACTCCGCTCGAGTCCGAAGTGAAGTCGAAGCTCAGGGAGCCGGAATGAAACCCACTCGCAGCGCTTTGATGAAGAGCGTGAATCCGAAATACGTGCTCAGGAACTACCTGGCGCAGAACGCGATCACGGCTGCCGAGAAGGGCGACCCCTCCGTGCTGGAGCGTCTGCTCCGAGTCCTCAGGACTCCTTACGACGAAATGCCGAGCGAAGAAGACCTGGCTGAGAAGCGCCCGGACTGGGCCCGCGATGCGCCTGGCTGTTCGGCTTTGTCGTGCTCTTCCTGAAGCACGATGGCGTCAGGCTTTTGTCGACGGGATACTCTTCACTTTTAAACGGAATCTGTCGAAAAGTCAGGAATGCCCTTTTTTCGCCTCCTCTCATTCTTCTTTTTCAAATGCTTTTTCAAACGCTTCTTCAAATGCTTCTTTAAATTCTCCTTCGGCGCGTTGAGCTCCTGGAGTGTTCTCGCCTCCTTCGCGATTTTGGTTCTCGCGGGTCCCCTGAGCCAGGCCGCTGACTTTTTCAGTCCCAAGCCGTGCACGGTCCTGCTCCGAGATCCGAATATCGTGCCGTGGAGACCCGGAGTTGAAGCGCCGAAGCTCGAAGCTGCAGACCTGCTGCCCGTCGCTTTTCTCGAAACGATTCGAAGCAAACTCGGTGTGACTCCCTACGTGGACTCCAGTCGCATCGATGACGTCATGGCTTTCGAAGTTCGCTTTTCAAAGAAGATCCCGGAATTCATGCGGTGGAAATTCATTCTGGATCCTGCCCATCCGCAAACGGTCGGAATCGACGCTCTTCGCCTCGAAAATCCGATGTATGTTCCTGGCACTTCGCGACTTCACGCTTCGCAGGAAAGAACAGGACTCCCGATGGACGTCTTTCGTTTTGCCAAGGAGCGACTCCTGGAACTCGCGCGCAAGGGCGGCTTCACGAAACTCACCACACCGGGCAGTCAGAACTACCTGGTCTCGAATCTCTACCGACGGATGGTCGGAATGAAACCGATTCCGGGAGTTTCAGAGAAAGCTTTCGCACTTCTCGACTCCTGCTACCTGTATGCGACGAGAAAGCTCCCGCCTGAGGAACGCATCGGCTCGATCGAAGGCTTCAACCACGTGATCGGGGATTACTTTGAAACCAGTACCAGCGAGCGCGCGCAACGTTTCTGGAATCGTTACCGCGCGACTGCAAGAGAAGAAGTGGGGTTCAAACTTCTGAAGGACGACCAGGACACCGTGATCGGGTTTCTGGACCAGCAGGCGGAGAGCCGAGCCGCGCGGCTCTACTTCATCAATACGCTCGATACTGATCGGCCGATTCTTCAGTACAAGGCACTGGTCACTTCCGGACAACTGGGCCTGGAGCTCGATCTCACCCCATAAACCCGACCCATCCTGCGTTATAACGCACTTAGTTATTATTCTTTGACTTATTTACTCAGACATTAGATAAGGCTCCACGCTACTCAAACTGGAGACCTTATGTTGAATCAAATTTCGCCAAAAACCGCCCTTTTCCTCACCTTGGCTCTGGCCATCACTGCTTGCGGACAGACTGTGAAAAGCACGCACCCCACGGGTCCCGGCGCGACTGATACCCTCAACCGCACTCAGCCGGTTCAACAGCCGGTTCAACAGCCGAGCGATGCCCCCACCATCGTCGATGGCAAGCCCACCGACATTCCGGTTCTCAACTCGGGCGAAATCGCCCCTCTGCCTTCCCTTCCTGTGGGCCTTCAGGTTCCTGCACTGCCAGGACTTCCGAGCGTCGTCGTGAGCCACGGGCCCGGCCCTGATGTGGTCGTCACTTATCCAAAACAACCCGGCGAAGTGACCACGGGTCCAACCTTCCCTGAAGACTGCGAAGGCGAAGAAGGATCCATTTATATCTGGTGTGAAACCGGTGACGTCTTTGAAAAGATCAAAGGTATCTGGACCATCGTCGATCATTACGACGCTTCAGAACTCGCGAAGCTGACGAAATGTGAAACCGCACCTGCAAAGCCGAATGCTCCCGCCACTCCGAGTGCGCCAGTGAAGCCCAATGCTCCTGGAAAAAAATCCAGGAACGAAAAACGCAATTCAAACGCTGCGGCCCATTCACGCCGCAATTCGCCTGCGAACTCACCTGAGAAGTATTGACCCTCATGAAAACACACCCATCACGTATTCGCGCATTGACTCCCACTTCAAGCACACTGGCTCTCCTGCTCCCGGCTCTGATCGCCGGTGCCGTGACAGCACCCTCCGCATTTGCGCAGGATTTTAGGGAATCGCATGCTGCCCCCAGTGAAGTCGCTCCCCGGCTCAAGGACTGGATCTACATCGGTGCCGACGTCGGCAAAGCGTGGCTTTCGACCGATTTCGCAAACGAAGCGGACAAGAAGGGCACGCAGTACAATCTGAAGCTCCTGGAGTCACACTACTGGAACGAGTGGCTGCTGGATCTCGGCGCCGGCTACTTCTACAATGAACTGTCCGGCGGCAACGCTCAGGGCAACCGGGTCGTCAAGACGCGCGCGCTCCTCATCGAAGTCAGTCCACGTTACCGAATTCCCACCGAAGGCATGCACTGGCAGATCGGTCCAGTCGTGAACGCTCTCTTCGGCGCCGACGTTTCCTTTGATGAAACTGAAGCCGTCCAGGAAAAGAAATTCACGCTGATCGGCGGACTTCGCGCCCAATACGAAACCGGCGGTGAAGCCAGTCGCTGGCGCTTCGGCGTCCAGGCGATGAATGATCTCAACATCGCCCACCGAAATGTCCAGTGGCTGCAGGCAGACATTCAGTTTGGATTTCCCTGGGAAAAATCCGGAAAATCGCGACCGGCTCCCGCGCCCGCCGCCCCTTCAAAACCGGTCGTGGCCCGCGCCACCCCGCATTTCGCTGAGATCAAAGGCGCCAATACCGTCAAGATTCACCTCAGTGAAACCATTCTCCACTTCAAGAGCGGCAGTCACACGTTGGCCCCATCGTCAGAGCGAATTTTGAATCAGGTCGCCACTTACCTGAAGAACGCTCCTGACGCCTGGAAGACGATGCGCATCGAAGGGCACACGGATCGCATCGGGAAACACCCTTACAACATGAAGCTTTCAGATCGCAGAGCTGGCGCCTTGAAAAAGCGCTTCACGCAGCTTGGACTTCCCGGAAGTCACATGACCACGCAAGGCTTCGGCCCCGATCGACCGATCGACGTGGACTTCACGCCCAAAGCCTTCGCTCGCAATCGGCGCGCGGAACTCTGGCTTGACGGAGTCATGGATCCTGAGACTCTCACAAAAGACATGAATGAGATCGGTGATCTCAGTGAGATCGATGAAGTCAATTCGAACCATTGAATTTTGACGGGGATTTGACGCTTTTATACGCTGTCTGAATACTTTTTCGGAAGAATTCCCATGCAGATGCATGGGTAAGCGTTCCCGCTCAGGTTGCCTGACTCTCTGGCCGATAAAGAGACATGAAATTTTCTCATAATGCCCAAAGCCGCACGATCCTGACTTCCCGGTTCATGCCCCTGCTCATGACCTCCGCACTTCTGCTCCAGTTCGCCCTGGCCGGTTGCGCAGGCCCGACCCTCGGACGAAATCCGGCCAGCGGCGCCACGAGTGGCAGTACTGCGGCCAGCTATGAGAAGATGCTCGATCTCACCAATCAGGTGATGACGAGAAAGCTCGCCCGAGACTTTCTGAATGACGCCTTCAAGGAAGAGCTGACCGTCAATGCCGCTGAAGCCACGAAATACGGCTTTTCCGGTGCGGCGGTCAAGAGCCTCACGGAGACTCAGTTCATGATGCTGCTTCAGGAAAATCCAGACCACTGGGGTGACATTGAAAAGTACCTTGCCAGTATTCCGGCCAAGCCGACCCCGCAGCAGATCAAGGATCTGGCGGCGCAAAGAACCGCTTACCGCAAGCAGTTCAAAGCCATGATCAACAGTTCTTCCGTTCTCGAAAATTTCAAAAAGAAGAACAACGTCTTTGACCCCTTCGTCATGGAGACCGCAGACGGCTCACCTGGGTACTCCAATCTTCAGATCTTCGTCGATCATCCTTCGATTGATCGCAACGGAGTCACGCACGATCCTGAGAACCTGAGACAGGTCTGGGTGGATTTCATCAACTCCGCGAAGAACGAACTGATTTTGAATGTTTTTGATTTTGACCTGATGGTTCTCGCCGATGCTCTGATCGACAGAGCGAATACGCGCGCACAGGACAAAAAAAGCAACATCACCGTCCAGGTCGGCATCGACAAGAATGTCATCGCCACTCGTCCGGAAGTTCAGGCCGTGTTCAACAAACTTCTGAACGGCGGCGTGAAAGTCACGGCAGTCGACAGCGTCGGACTCAATCACCAGAAACTGATCGCCATTGACTGGAGCGTCGCAGGCAAGGGCCGCGTCCTGATGTCGTCGGGCAACGCGACCCAGTCCTGCATCGGCCCGGAAGGTGATCAGGTTCTGGCCACGGCTCCGGCACGTTCGCCCTACTCGATCCCGAACGCAAACCATGTCATGACGATGGACAGCCCGATGATCTCGCTCGTCATCCATCATGAACTCACCAAGACTCTCGACGCGAAGTACCTGCTGCGCGGAAATGAATATCCTCTCAGCGGCACTTACAAAGTCTATGGCGAAGCCTCGCCAGTCCATACGGGCCGCCGTTCCGTGGTTCTTGCCTTCACGCCGAACGGAGGCCTCGACAACATCAACGCCAACTTCATCGGACGCGCGATTCGCACGACGACCGGGCCGATCCGCATGGCGCAGTTCGCATTTTCCTCCAAGGATGTCGAAGCTGCACTTCTTGACCGCGCGAAAGCGGACGTCTCAAAGCCCGGCGGCATCTTCGACTTTCAATCCGTGGGCGATACTCCGTTCGCCATGCAGGACTGGAGCATCTTTCTCGACATGACCGGCATGCAGCTGGACCGCAAACGCAAGCCCGACCCTTACTTCTTCAAAACTTCAGATCCCTTCCTCGCCGTTCTCGGCGCAAAGCGGGATACTGCTTTCCGTGAAAGCATCCGCATCGCCCCAGCCCAGTACGGAACTCACGGCAGCGTGGATCAGAACGGCGCCAAAGCCGAATTGACTTCAAAGATCCATCACAAGGTCATCATTCTGGGCGATTATACGATCACCGGCTCCTTCAATTTCAGTGAAGGCGCGGAGAGCAATCAGGAGTACATCACGCTCTGGGATGATGAGCGCGTGAACACCAGGGCAAAGTCGTTCTTCGATTGGCTGTACAAGAATTCCGCCTCTTCCGTCTCTGCCGAAGCGCTCAAGCGCAACAAGACCAGGAAATTCGACAAGCCGGAACCAAAGAACGTGGAAACGACCGGTAAAAGCGGAGACTGATCGTTTTACCGCCGTTGCGTTGCAACGGCCTCACTCCATCTGAATGACAAGGACGCCTTCATTGTTCTTTCCATTGCTGAGCTTCTCGTACTTCCAGGTGTAGTGCGCCTGTTTCAGGTAGGCGATCACGCTCTTCTGCACGGCTCCCGTCCCCTTGCCGGTGACGATGCGAACCTGCTTGAGTGAGCTGTCGGCAGCGGCGACGATGAATTTGTCCACTGCCTCGAGCACGTCGGCCGTTCTAAAACCGTGAAGATCCAGACTGCCTTTGCTTTTGGATGTCGACATAGTGTCCAGCTTACCATGCCTCCGGGACGGCGGATATCGTCTTTCGCCGCCGAATTCTCCGCGAAATCAGGTAGAGTCAGGGGATGACTCCTTCTGAAAATGCCCACGAAGTCTCGCGCCTGGAAGTCTTTTATGATGGGGCCTGCCACCTCTGCTCCCGCGAAATTGAACACTACCGGAAGATCGATCGTGAAGGCGCCCTCCGACTGGTCGATATTTCCTTGCCCACTTTTGATGCCGGAAGCCTGGGTGTGGATCCGGTTCAAGTCCAGAAGGAGATGCACGTGAGGCGTGGACACGAGATCTTTGTCGGAGTTCCCGCCTTCATGGAAATCTGGAAGTGCTTTCCCGGGTACCGGTCTCTCGTGCCTTTCGCGCAGTCCCCGCTGATCATGCCGATTTTAAACGTGGGTTACTGGGCTTTTGCCAAGATCAGACCCCTCCTGCCCCGTCGCAAAGTCGACTCCTGCGACACCGGAACGTGCGCGCGTTAATGCGGGCCCATTTCATCGTTTGCTCTCGAGGCAAATGCTCCGAGCCCACCTTCGAGTCAAAAGCCCTCGGAAGACGGATCAAAATCCGCCTGATGGAAGAGGCACCGTCGGCGTCGGACTTGGGCCCGGTGAAGGCACTGGCACGGAAACCGGCAGATTGCAGACGCCATCACTGATGGCTTTTCTCAACTGGCCAGCGGCGTTCTTGATCGCATCGTCCGTACACATCGTGGCGGCATCATAACCGTCCCAGCAGATGTTCACCCCTTTGTCGAGCAGAGGTGCGACGACGCAACCGGTGGAGTCACCCGAGTGAGGATTCTTCGGATAGCCCTTGAGACCCATCGAACCCACTGCCGCGCTGAACACGTAGTAGTCACAGAAGGTGCGTGAATTGAGGCGGTGATCCGACACGACGCAAGCGCCGAGCTGATGATTTCGGGCAGCATCAAAAAGAAACTGATCGGACTGCGCCAGGAGGCCCGCTGCCACGCTCTGCACTTCGGCTTCAGTGACAGGATGCTCCGGTGAAGATTCATTGAGCGGGTGTTCCACTTCAAAAGCGGAATCGAGCCTCGAATTGTCGTGTCCGTCGGAAAGCGCGCTTGGGTCCTGCACATTGCAACCGGTGATCAGGGCGAGCGCGGCGATCATGGAAACCGCGGCAACAACTCCACTTGAAGATGAGGTCTGAAACATGTGAACAGCGTTAAAGGTGGGGATTTTCATGGTACAGCGTTCTCCGGCTTAAAGTGTTAACTTATATACACAATGTTATATTAAATTAACTCATCTGCAACTTTATTTTACTCAATGCGTTAAAAAGTTATTTCATGCAGAGTTTCAATGAGTTCGGGATACCGACTGTGGGTTGAGTGACCTGCCGGGTGCATTTTTTTGATTGCCCGGGGGAGCTCCCGCTGCGAACCTCGCTCACATGCACTTCTTCATCAAGATCGTCCTCTCCGCACTGATCATTGCCGGCGTCTCTGAAATCGGAAAACGCTCGAGTGCATTCGCCGCCGTCCTCGCTTCCCTCCCCTTGAGTTCGATCCTCGCCATGATCTGGCTTTATGCGGATACAGGAGACGTCGCGAAAGTCAGCGAACTCTCCACCTCGATTCTCTGGGCCGTGATCCCGTCGTTTCTCTTCTTCATTTCATTCCCGCTCCTGCTGAAAACGGGAATGCGCTTCGTCTTCGCCATGCCGCTGGCGTGCGCCATCATGTTCGCGGGCTACACCGTTTACATGCTGGTGCTGAAAAAGATGGGCGTGGCCTGAGCCGACGTGCGAATGCCGCGCGGGACTTCGACGGCGCTCACGTGCTGGGAGCGAAAGAGAAGCCGGAGATCGTCCTGAATGAACTGCGCATTCATCTTTTCGCTGCAGGTGAAAATGTCGACCGCAGCATAGGCGTGCTCCGGCCAGGTATGAACGGAGACGTGGGACTCCGCGATGACGGCGACACCCGTGACGCCCTGGGGGCTGAACTGATGAAAGACGTCCGTGATCAGAGTCGCTCCTGATCTCGCGATCGCCCGGAGCATCCCCTCTCGAATGCGCTCGGGCTGATTGAGCACCTCGGGATCGCATTGACCGTATTCGATGAGAAAGTGTCGCCCGAGCCTGAAAATATCCGTCATGATCCTGTCTCCTGTGAAAAAAGAGGCTCTTTGCCTCGAACCCGCCAGATGAAACCATCCAGAACATAATGAGTGAACTGCGGAAGGGCCAGGAGCGGCACGACCCACATCAACGTGGTTTCATCCACGAGATGCGGGAGCTTCGAGAACCAGGTGAAGACGCCCGAATGATCCCGCCAGATGAGCGAATCCCAAAGGCCCTCCTCAAGGTAGGCCACGAGAAAAAGAGCGCCGAGAAAAAGCGGCAGCGCGCGCCGAGAATAGATCGCGCGATGGGAAGCCTGCTTTCGCCCGTGGATCCAGATCAGTGCGAGATAAGGAATCCCGTGAGAGATGACGTTGGTCACCGTGAAGGCCAGATCTCCGTTGAAACGCACGATGCCCAGGTACCAGGAGAGCGCAGTTCCAGTGACCAGAAGATTCTTGGGCAGATTGAACTTCCGCTGAAGCAGGCTCTCATGGAGCTCTTTCGCCCCGTAAAGGGTGAGAATCCCCAGGTAGCTCATTCCCGCGAACTGGCTAAAGATCTCACTCTGACTCGCACTCAACCCCAGAAAAACCGGGAGCGAAAGAAAATCTCCCGCGACAAACCACTGAAAATTTCTCGGCAGATGAAGGTGCCAGTGAATGAGAGGGTAAAGTGTCGCGCTGTAGATGGTCGCCACATCAATGGAGCGAGACCACCTGGAGCGGAGCGGAAGCTCGTCTTTTCTGGAGTAGAGCGCCAGGAAACCATACTGCTGTCGAATGAAATGAAAGACCGCCAGATAGGCGAGAAAGCGCCAGAAAGTCAGACTGCCGAAAGAATAGAGCAGAATGCCGAACACCCAGCAGACAAGCGGAGCGAGCGTATAAAGTGTGTGGCGTTTCTTGAATTCCACCGGATCCAGATAGGTCCGGTAAAACGTGCTGTAAACGTGTGAAACATCCACCGCCACGACCAGCGCGAGCCAACCCCAGACAGAGATCTGCTGGCCGGCAGCTGCGCTCTCCACGCCTGCAACTCCCGCCCCCGCATGGATCTGATGAAACAGCACCCAGACGACGGAAAGAAGTGCCGGTGAGAGAATGAAGAGTCCGTCGAAAGAAGCGGAACGAATCCAGGGCTGAGCCATCAACTCCCCTGCTCTTTCAATTTTTCCGGATCCGGCACCGTCGGCAGATGAGCCAGCACTTGATCGGCAGCGCGCACTCCCCAGTACTGGGCTTCTTCAAATATCGAAATCCCGCTCAGGTCCGAATGTGCGAAGACCAGCCGGCCCCAGGGCTCAGCCGCGGCCTTGCGGTCTTTGCCCCAGATGAAACCACGACCGGGACGGATCATTCCATGCCCCCAGATCCAGACGTCCAGGCGAGTGATCCTGGACTCAATGCCCGGATGCATCCTTGAAAGGTCCCCCACCACCAGATCCTGCCAGTCCTCGAGACTTTTTTTCGATGCAGACTTTCGAGCAGCTTCGGGCGCTTCGTCACTCAAAGGGAGATAATAGGTCAGAACACTCTTTTCCCGGGAGTAACGCACAATTTCCTGATGAGTGGAGAGCACGTATCCGAGAGAGGGACTCTGATAGGAAACATTATCCCAGGAAAGGGGCGCACCGTGACCGGCTGGGACCGAGTCCACGCTGACGTTCGCGACCATCCAGGGTGCGTAGTGAAAAGCCTCAGAAACACGGGCTCGCTCGGACGGGAACCCTTCGATCACGTGCCTCGCAATAAACCGCGGAGCTGCGAAAATCACGTGGTCAGCGATGAGGCGGACGGTACGCTGAGCGCCTTCAGGGTTTCCGATCTCGAGATAATCAACGAAAAAACCCGAAGTCCCTTCTGACTTCTGTTCTGATTTCTGGCGACTGATGCGGTAAACGAGAGAGCCGGTGCGGACTTGCTCCTGAACGCGTTCACGCAATCGTTTGACCAACCAGCCATTGCCTTCCGGCCAGGTGAGAACGGACTGAGGAGCGGCATTGGCTGCCCTGCCTGAGCGACCTGCGAAGTAGTGAATGCCCGCCCACGCAGAAACCTGGTCGAGCGTACCCCCGTAGTCGTCGCGACAGCAGTAGTTCACGTACCAGCGCAGATGAGGCGAATCCCACCCCTTCTCTTTCAAATACTCTTCCATCGTCAGCGCGTCGAGCCTTCGAAAACGTGAGTCCTGCGAACTTCCTTCGAGCGGAATGGCGAACGCAGGTCGACCATCAGCGCCTCGGGCGGTGCGAAACTCATCCATCTGTTTCAGAAAATTCCGGTACTGTCGCTGCTCCGATTCCGGCACTCCAAACTGGGGGATCAACCCTTCCTGCCATCTCCCGTGCAGAAGAAGGCGTTCCTGGGGATCGGCGCAGAGGTAGGTCTCATTGTAGAGGGGAAGGCCACGAGTCGATGCTTCCAGCGAATGGCCGGTGATCACTCCGAGCTCTTCAAAAAGTTCGCGGACCAGAAATGAGTCTGCGTTCGGGATCGGAACATAGTGGGCCCCCCAGGGATACGCGCTCACTTCGGTCTCGCCACTTCGCGAGTTTCCCCCAACCTCAGAATCCAGTTCAAGAAGGACAAACTTGCTGAAGCCCTTTTTCCGGAGTCTCCACGCGGCCGACAGTCCAGCCATGCCGCCGCCCACGACCACGCACGACACGGTCTCCGTGCGGGTGGGTACACCCGAAAGGGCGGAAAGAACGGGCGTCCCTCTTCTCAGTCGATGACCGATCGAAGCTGCGGCGCCTAGAATTCGGCCGGGAATCTTCCGGCGCCGAGCTCCCACTCCGGAAAACAACTCCCCCGAAAATAAATGTCGGCCGAGCATCATTCCTGAAGCCAAAGCGGCGCCGGCACCCACTGCGGCGGCCAGAAATCGCCGGCGGTGCATCAGTCGCTCTCGGCGATCTTCTGAAGGTTCAGTGGGAGTACTCAGACCACTCCTCCTCGAAGTACTTGACAAGCACCTGATTGTTGAGCCGATTCACTTCGGTGGCGACCGGCTTCATATCGGGTGGAAAGTCGAGCATCGCCTTCGCCGTCTTCGGATCCATGTACTTCAGGCCCGGAAGAAAATGCTCCGGCATTTGAAACGCCTCCTTCGAAGCGAGAACAAACCCCCACTCTCCGAACGAAGGGACATAAAGGTGGTAGGGAGTCGTCTTGAACCCCACCGAGCGCAGCGTCGCGTCCACACACCAGAAGGATTTTCGAGCCACGTAAGGCGAAGTGCTCTGAATCACGACAGCCCCCCGAGTTGCGACGACCTTGGACAGGAGACGGTAGAAAGTCGTCGAATACAACTTGCCGATTGAATAATTGGAGGGATCCGGAAAATCCACCACCACGAAGTCATACTGCTCGCCTGCAGCCTGTGCTTCCTTCAACCAGATGAAGGCATCGGAATTGATGACTTTGACCCGAGGGGATCTTAAGGCGCCAGCGTTGAGCTTGACCAGCCAGTCCTGTTTCGAAAAGAGCTGGGTCATGGCGGGATCCAGATCCACGAGCGTGACGGAGCTCACGGTGTCGTATTTCAGGATTTCTCGTACCGCGAGACCATCGCCTCCTCCCAGCACGAGCACTCGCCTCGGTTCGTGAACGGCCTGAAGTCCAAGGTGAATCAACGCTTCATGGTAGCGGTACTCATCGCGCGAACTGAACTGAAGATTGCCATTGAGAAAGAGCCTCAGATCATGAGGCGTCTTCGTGATCACCAGGCGCTGGTACTGCGAGGACTTGGCATAGATCACGGGATCAGGGAAAGTCGAGGCTTCCGCGTAGTTCATGATCTTCTCGGAATAGATGAACCCGATGACCAGAATGAGGAGTACCACGAGAGCTGAAGAACGCAGGAGCCTCACCCAGGGAATGTCGCGCTTGAACATTTGCAGGGTCCAGATCGCCGTCAGCACGTTGAAGATTCCGAACATGAACGAAGAGCGGATCAACCCCAGGTGCGGCACCAGCACCAGCGGAAAAATGAGAGACGCCAGCAGCGCTCCGATATAATCAAAGGTGAAGATTTTGGAAACGAGGTCCTTGAATTCAAATTTGTCCTGCAGAATTCTCATCAGAAGCGGAATCTCGAGCCCCACCAGCATGCCGGTGATCGAAACCAGAGAATAGAGCAGAATGCGAAACGAACTGACGTGCTCGAAAAGGACGAAGAGAAAAGCCGCCGAAAAACCGCCCACGAGACCGATGAGCAGCTCCACCTTGATGAAAGTGGCGATGATATTCTTCTCGACGTACTTGGACAGAAACGAACCAATGCCCATCGAAAACAGGTAGACGCCGATGACCGTCGAGAACTGCGTCACCGAATCCCCCAGCAGGTAGCTGGCGAGCGTGCCGGAGATCAATTCATAGACGAGCCCGCAGGTTGAGACGACGAAGGCTGAAAAAAGAAGGAGAAACGTCACTAGGCGTGAATCGCCGCTGCAATGATGAGCGCGATGCCGATGGACATGGCACCGACGACGATGGCCAGGGAAGTATTGTGCTCTTCGATCACTTCCTTCCAGAGGTGATAGGGAGTGACCTTGTCAAAGAGGTAGAAGCCGGCGCCGTACACCCCGAGCCCGATGAACGAAAAAAGCAGAGAATTGACGACGTATTTCAGATTGATCAGGTTTTCCATTTCATCTCCTGGGTTGTGGCCCTGTCAGGCCCCATTGTGCAAAGTCGGACGAAGTCAGTGATACTTTCATTTGTGGTAAAATCCATGCATGCCTCCGACGCCGCCATGATGACCGCCGCGCGCGCTCGGCCCGCTGTGATCCCATTGCCCCGACGAGCTGCCAAGCAAGCTCCATCCTGTTCCATTGGCGTAAGTGAGGAGTGCCCCCACGAGGACTCCGAAGATCACATAAGCTTTAATCATCGTCGGACCCTCCGCTGCGCACGAGATTGTATTCGCTGTTGCTGTCGGCCCAGCGGCGCTGTTCGTAACGACTGCTGATCCACCAGACGCTCACTGGAAAAGCGCTCACCAGAAAAAGGGCGAGAAAAAAATTGGACCAGGAGACCACTCCCCTTCGCACGTCGATGTTGTAAGGCTGTTCTTTTGCGGTCGCCGCCGAGACTGAAATCGGTCCGACGATCTGATAATTGAGGTGATAAGTTCCAGCCGTTACCGAGGAAATCACATTTTCCTGATGCTGGGCCCCTTCAGACCAGGAGCCGTCACTATCAGAGCCGTAATAGTACTCCACTCCCTGCTCGAAGTTGTACTGTGCGCCAGTCGAATCATTGACGAGCGTCGCATCGAGCTCCAGCCAATTGTTATTCACCGGGGATTGGAAGGTGACTTCGACGTTCGTCCCCTTTCGCAGCTGAAAGGATTCGGTGACCTTTGGCTTCTCCACGTCGTTGCCCGTATAGACCCCCGACAGGTGCAGGAGTTTCTCATTGCTTGACAGCATTACCGTCAAAAGTTGAAGTGCGAGCAATGCCACGAGAAAAAACGCCCAGTATCGCGCGAGTGGACGAAGAAGCAGACTGCTCTTCACAGGCTGAGCCGGAGCGATGCCGATTCTTCCGGGCATGGGCTGAGAGATTGCAAAGGCCGCCTGAATGACTCCGGGATCCAGGTATTCGCCCAGCGACCAGACCGTCTCCTGATCGCCGCTTTCACTCGAGAGAATGCGGGGAGGACAGACGTAGTCTTCGACCTGGACGGTTTCGCCGGCGCTGACTTTCCAATAGAACTCACCCACGACAAACGTGACTTTTCCAGTGCCCTTTTCAAAGAGCTTGTAGGTCTCGCCGAGAAACTTCGCGTCTCCGTGCTGAATCGTGGGTTTCGATTTCGTCATGATGACGTAATTCCAGTGCCCATCGCTCTCCACGAGCCAGCGAAACCCCTTGAAAGGATTGTAGAGCAGGTATTCGCGCCAGGAGTAGAGCTCCGAGCCGTCACAGCGCTGCATGAACCCGATCACCTGCCAGGTTTCGCCGCGGAGTTTTCCTTTCTGTCCCAGCGGAATCAGCGGGATGACTTTGTTCTTCTGAAAGGCGGAGCTTAGAATCTGGTAATTCTCATTCGTGACATCGATCACGGAGCCGCAGGACCCGCACACGACCGAGATGGACTGGCCGACCGCCCGCAGAATCACTCCCGCTCCGCAGCTGGGGCACGAGAAGGTTTTCACGCTCGGGCCGGGGGCGGGCTTCTTCGCGCCAAACGGCGGAGGACTCTCACCAGCCATCGAGTTCTCGCAGTCCGGTGAATTTGAAGTCATCAAATTCGAGGTACTTGCCGACATAAAGCTTCACGCCATCCGACGAATAATCGAGACTCGCGAAAGCGTTCTGGGTACCGCTGAGGTTGCTGCCCGGCGCAGCACTGAGGTCGACGCTCACATTTTTGCGACCCTGGGGTGCACGAAAGGGCAATTCCCCCTCGGAGCCGATGCACTGGGCCTGCTTGATGTCATCCACGACAAAAGTTTTTCCGCCGAGGAGAAGCACATTCTTTCCAGGCACGAGCTCACTGACGGCAGGCACGCCTCGCCGGTCTTCTTCCGGAAAGCTGATCATGTAGAAACCCTGAGCTTCGCCGAGCCAGCCCTGGCGGCCGTCATCCAATTGCAGGAACCATTCATTCCACGTGCCGCCATCCAGGGTGCCCTGAGGCCAGCCGATTTTCAGGCGTCCGATGATTTCAAAACTACCGCGTTCGAACACACCACGCGTTCCGACCTGAAGAGGACTCATGTCCTCGAGAAGTTCAGACATCTTTCCAAGAGATTCGAGATTGAGGTCGTGACGAACCAGCATGGACTTGCAATAAGTGCAGACGGAAAAAACGGTTGCGCGTGACTTGAAGTGCACGGCAGCGCCGCACGATGGACAGGTGTATTCCATGGTTCAGGAGACTTAACTCCATGTTCTGAAACTTATCAACTCAGTTGTTCGCATCGGTGCCCAGGATTCCATGAAAAAAGCCACCGGCGCTCTCCAGATTGGAAAGGTCGCCAGTGGCTTCTGATGACTTGAACAGTACTTCTAAAAAAGCCTGAAATCAGGCCTTGGGAGTGATGGTCGGAGCTTTTGCCGGAGCGGCTGAAGAATTGGAAGCGCCACCGAGCTTGATCAGAGGAGAAGTCTTGCCCGTGCCTGGAGCTGGACGAGGGGCAGCTGCTGCGCCATCGCGGCCGCGTCCACCGCCGGCCTGTGCACCGTCACGACCGCCGCCGCGGCCACTGTCAGCGCCACGTCCGCCGCCTGCGCCTGGCTTGCCATCACGGCCGCCACGACCTTTGCCGCCGCCCTTTTTATCGCCGAACTTGCCTTGAGGAGCCGCTTGGGTTTCTGCGGGACGTCCGGCTTCTTCGAAAAATTCGACGCTGAAATGCTTGCCGTCGATTTCCTGAGCGCCGTGAGGAGCGCTTTCGCCTTCAGCAGCCTGCATGACGAGAACTCGCTTCAGATTGCCCTTCTTGTTTTTCACGAGAGAAAGGGCGTTCTTCAACCAGGTAAGCTTGTCGCCTTCGTACTTGGTGAGTTCACCGAGCTTGGTGTTGATCGCGGTCTGAATGGCTTCGGGAAGCGCGGCCTGGAATTCTTCGTCAGACTTGCCTTCGGCTTTCAGGGCTTCAGTTGCAGAGTGAGTCGCATCCTGAGTGATCTGGGTCATCTGTTCTTCAAGAGTTCTCAAACTTTTTCCAAAAAAATCGGTCAACGTTTTCATCTGAATCCTTTCGAGGGGTGGCCCGAGGGCCCATTCGGCAGCGCGGAAGCGGGAGCTTATTCATAACTGCGTTAAATTAAACTGAGCCCTGAACCTAACAGAAGAGGGTCAGTTCTGTCTCGTGAGAATGACCAAGCGGGCTGTTTTCAGACTGTCAGCCGGTGGAACTTGGCCCAATGGATCACAAAATGACTTCAACCGTGTGCTTCTTTCCATCATCCGTGATCGGAATCTCTCCACTCGGGTAGACGATGCCATCCAGAGTGATGCGCTTGTCTGAGATCGAAGTGGCGTTCGTATTCCTGACTTGAATCAGGTATTCCGTCTCCCGGGCTTCGCCGACTGACGGCGCGCCCGCGCCTGCCTTTGCCACCGCTGGTCTCCGGTAGACGATCTCAAAGCCTTCCCAGTTCTGCGGGATACAGGGCTCAATCCGAAGTCGATTGCCCCGGAGATCGAACCCCAGGATGGATTCGATGGCAGAGCGGTACATCCAGCTTGCCGACCCCGTGTACCAGGTCCAGCCGCCGCGACCCACATGAGGAGAATGCCCGTAAATGTCGGCGGCCATCACGTAAGGCTCCACTTTGTATTTGTGCAGCCCAGCGCGGGTCGCCGAATGATTGATCGGGTTCAGCAGACTGTAAAGCTCGAGCGCACGGTCCCCGTCCCCAAGAGTCGCGTAAGCCATCATGGTCCAGATTGCCGCGTGAGTGTATTGTCCGCCATTTTCACGCACACCCGGAACATAGCCCTTGATGTAGCCTGGATCGGCTGCGCTCTTGTCAAACGGCGGACTGAAGAGATTGATCAATCCGTCACTGCGCCGAATGAGGTGCTGATCGACCGCGGCCATCGCTCTCACGCTTCTCGCCGGATCTCCGGCACCGGAGAGCACGGCCCAGGACTGGGCGATTGAATCGATCTTGCACTCTTCACTCTTCGAGGACCCCATGGCTGATCCATCATCGAAGTAAGCGCGCAGGTACCAGTCGCCATCCCAGGCATTCTTTTCGACATTGGTCTTGAGAGTCACCAGGTGCTGCGCATAACGAGAGGCGCGAGCGGCGTTTTCAAGATCACCAGGTGAACCTGTCGACAGGCCGGCAGCCCCATTCGTGAAATTCCTGAAGAGTGGGAGAAATTGACTGAGCGTCTTGTAGAGAAACCACGCGACCCAGACGCTTTCGCCTCGGCCCTGATTTCCCACGCGGTTCATCCCGTCATTCCAGTCGCCCGATCCCATGAGCGGCAGCCCGTGAGCGCCAGTCTTGAGGCTGCGGTCCAGCGTGCGAGCGCAGTGTTCAAACACCGTTGCCGTTTCGTGGGACTGCTCAGGCAACGTGTAGGAGTCGTCTTCGCCGGCTTCCAGTTCCTTGGACTCAATGAAAGATACGGTTTCGCTCAGCACCGTGAGATCACCCGTCACTTTGACGTAAAAACTCACGACGTAGGGGAGCCAGATGAGGTCATCTGAGAAACGTGTCCTCACTCCTCGTCCCGTCGGAGGATGCCACCAGTGCTGGACATCCCCTTCCTTGAACTGCCTCGCGGCCGCGGTCAGAATCTGCGCGCGCGCGATTTCAGGCTTGGAGTAGATCAGGGCCATGACGTCCTGAAGCTGATCGCGGAAACCGAACGCTCCGCCCGATTGGTAGAAAGCGGAACGGGCCCAGATTCGGCAGGAAAGAGTCTGATAGACGAGCCAGCGATTGACGAGCGTGTTCATTGACTCATCGGGCGTTCGGATCTCGAGCGCGCCGAGCGCCTCTTCCCAGTGCGTGATCACGCGGTCAAAGGCGGCACGGACTTCGAAAGGATTCCGGTAGAGCGTGGCCAGGCGTCTCGCTTCTTCAACGGAATCGGCCTGCCCAAGAAGAATGCTGATTTCGCGCTCTTCACCAGGAGCGAGTTCAAAGTGCGTCTGGAAGGCGGCGCAGGGATCCATCCCTCCACCTGAACGCCCGGAAAGTTCCACGCGGTCCATGGCGGCTGGCCGGGCCGCGCTGCCATTTCGACCGAGAAATTCTCGACGATCGCAGGTGAATGTACGATTGGCCTCACCCATGTCCGCAAACGCCACCCGGTCAGCGAATTCATTATTGTAGGCATTTCTGGCGAAAATCGCCTGAGTTCTGGTATCCACTTCCGTGACGACTGAAGGCGCCGAAACTCCGCGCTGAAAACCGAGCACCCACTCGACGTAACTGGACACGGACAGACGCCGAGGGTGCGCTCCGAGGTTCTTCAGCTTCAATCGACTGATCTTGACCCCGGCTTCGAGGACGACGAAGAGCTGCAGCTGTTGAGCGATCCCATGACTCGTGTGCTGAAACTGAGTGTAACCCTGACCATGCGTGACGATGTAGGGTTCGACTTCGCGAATGGGCAACGGTGTCGGACTCCAGAACTCGCCCGTCTCTTCATCGCGAATGTAGATGGCTTCGCCCACCGGATCTGAAACCGCGTCGTTGGACCAGGGAGTGAGCCGATTCTCGCGGCTGTTGACGGACCACGTGTAACCCGAACCGGATTCAGAGATGAGGAATCCGAAGTCCTTGGAATTCGCGATGACGTTGATCCAGGGAGCAGGAGTCCATTGCCCTTCCTTGAGGATGATGACGTACTCGCGTCCGCCTTCACCGAAACCGCCGAGGCCGTTGAAGAACTTGAGCACCGGCATCTTCAAAACCGGAGCGGGAGGAAGTTTCCGTCTGTCGTTTGACTTTTCAAGGCGCCGAGGCAATTCATTTTCAATCGGGCGACGCTTGAGCTGTTCCTCGAGAGTGCCTTTTTCAGCACTGAGCATGACTCGGGCCACGGCCTTGAGCAGAATCACGTCCGCTTCGGGCATGATGTCCGTGCGCCGGATGAAGACTCCGCCAGGCTTGTCAAGCAGGGCCTGAGACCCGCTCATGCGGATCTGCCGCTGCAACTCTTCCTGAAGGGACTGGATGTAGCTCGGGGCACGTTCGTTGAGGATGACCAGGTCAATGGAGAGGCCCTTGAGTCTCAGATACTCATGCGCGTGCAGGAGTTGGCGAACCATCGCCATGTCCTTTTCATCGCTGATGCGAGTCAGAAGGATCGGCAGATCACCGCTGATGCCGTAAGCCCAGAGGTTGGACTGCTTGCGAGTGTTGAGAGCCAGATGATGAGAGCGCGGACGCAGCATCGGATCTGAAAACAAAATTCTTCCGGCCAGACGCTGAAAGAGATGGGCCTCGTCCGTGCCGACATTCAGATGCCGCAACTGAACCTGCGACTGAGTCCAGGCGATTTCGGCTTCGCGCGCGAAAATGTGGATCTCACGGTACTTGTCCGCGAGGCGCAACGCCTCTTCACGGGACTCCGCGGTCCCGGTGGAGAAAGTGACCTTGACGGTCGCACGCGGTCCAACCCGAACGGTTTCACGCAGGGCGAAGATCGGATCAAGCACTGCGCCTACGGTGTTTGAAAGCGGTCGGCCCTCATGAAAGACGAAGGGGTTCGAGGCGTCCCGTCCGCGGCCGATGAATTTGGAACGGTCGGTTTCGTACTGCAGCGGACTGACCCCTTCAGAATCCGACACCACTCCGTGAAAGGCCCAGATCTGCTTCTCATGGTTCGAGCGCCGACGTCGGGTGCCCAGCAGCGCATTGCCTTCAGGAACGAACTCGGTCTGCACGAAGAGATTGCTGTAGGCCGGGTGGGCGGCATCATCATTGGGTTTGGCCAGGACCACTTCCATGAAGCTCGTCAGTTCAAACTCACACGCTTCATCCGAATTGTTCGTGATCGAAACCCGCCGGAGTTCGACTGGATCCTCAGGTGAAACGATGATTTCCGTGTGAGTGAGGATCTTGCCGTCCTTGCCGTCACAGCGCGAGATCTCCACTCGGTCCTCGGCGAAATTGACTTTGTAGCTCTTCGGCACGCTCGCGACCGGCTGGTAACCGCTGGACCAGTAATCCCCGCTGGCGCGATTGCGGATATAGATGAAGTGCCCCCAGGAGTCGCGCGTCCAGTCCTCGCGCCAACGGCTGACGGAAAGTCCCGAAGAGCGTGAATAACCACTCCCTGCTGAGGTGACCATGACTGAGTAGGTCCCGTTCGACAGCAGCTGAGTCCGCGGCGTCGAGACGTGGATGTCCGAATATTGCCGAGGATTCGGGGCGGCGATGAAACGCAGGCTCTCGGAGTGAACTTCTTCGGCGCGAGGTCTGGAGATCGCCACCGCGTGCGGGATCTTCTCCTGCAACAGCAGCTGAGTCGCCTGCACGAGCGGATCGGCGTGAAAACGGCGCTGCATCGGAGCGTCGTTCACCAGGTGATTGAGTGCGACGAGACTCATGCCCTGATGATGGGCCATGAAGGATTTCAGGATGAAGAATTTCTGATTTTGCGGCAATCGATCGGCCGTGTAATCAATGGATTCGTAGAAACCGTAGCGAGCGAAAGCCCCAGTCGAAACCAGAGTTTTCAGATTGGTCAGCGCCGACCAGGGATCAATCACCGCCGCAAGCAGCGTCGAATAGGGTGAAATCACGAGATCATCGCTGAGGCCGCGCTTCAGACCCAGCCCCGGAATCCCGAAAGGTCCGTACTGAAAATTCAACTGCAGATCGCGAGCGTTATAACCGGCTTCTGAAATTCCCCAGGGAACATTCCTGTTCTTTCCATACTCGATCTGGCGAGCGACGATCGCCTGGTAAGTCTGTTCGAGCAGAGTGTTCTCGTACCGTTTCATGACGAGAACGGGCATCAGGTATTCGAACATGGTCGCAGTCCAGGCAATGAGAGCGCGACTGCCGAGCACCGGAGTCATCTTGCGACCGAGGCGGAACCAATGCTCTTCAGGCACGTCTCCCTTGGCAATCGCGATGAAACTCGCCAGACGCGATTCCGATGCCAGCAGGTCGTAATAGGAAACGTCCCGTCTGGCATCCGCGACATTGTAACCGATGACGAAAAGCTTGCGAGCCTGATCAAAGAGAAACGTGAAATCCATCGCCAGGGCCAGTTCATTGCTCCGAACCTCAAGGGAACGGAGTCTGGCGGAGATTTCCGCCGGAACGATTTCAGCTTCATCGCGCAGAAACTGCAGCACCTGATTTCGGGCGGCCTTCAGCCAGATCCAGACCTCCGACGGGGCATCACTCACTCCGCGCTTGACCGGCAGGTCAGGAGACTCCTGAGTTCCCACGAGGGCGGTCAGAATGTCGGCTGCGACTTCGAGCTTTTCAAGCAAAGCGCTCAGACTCCCGGCAAAACCCTCGACCTGCGGCTCACCCCTTGCCAGATCCAGAGTGTCCTGGATCGCCTGCAGGAGCTGAGCATGGGTGACGGACCCCGTGCTTTCAGCGAAACTTTCCAGCTTCTCAGCTTCTCCGCGCAGAAGGGCCAACGTGTCCAGCAGTCCCGCCCGAGCCTGGACGTTGAACTTCGGTCCACTCGCGAGTTCGATGCAGGCCTGCTTCAGCGTCAGCAGATGCCCTGCGAGATTTCCGCTGTCGACGGTCGAAATGTATTGCGGCCGCAGAGGCTCCAGGGATTTCGTATCGTACCAGTTGAAGAGATGGCCATTCATCTTCTCCATCTTCTCAAGAGTGGTGATCGTGCGCTCCAGGCTCTCGACGCACTCCAGGAACCCAAGATATCCGAAATCATGGGCGGAGACCGTGGAGAGCAGCTGCAATCCGATGTTCGTTGGCGAAGTGCGGAAGGCGACCACGGGTCTCGGATCTTCCTGAAAATTGTCAGGAGCCAGCCAATGCCCTTCGGCCGTGACGAAGGTTTCAAAGAAATGCCAGGTTCTTCGAGCGTAGGCGCGAAAGGCGTGCAGCTCACCGGTTCCAAGGCCGCGCACTTTCACCGGCACTTTGCGCTTGAGCCAGGTCTTGATGAGAGGATTCAGGGTCCAGAGTGCGAGAAAGGGAGTGGCCTCGCGGAAGGCAGCAGGATGAAACGCCGACAGACCTGCGATGATGCCCACGGCGGACCACGTGCCGAAATCCGGAAAATTTCTGAATATCCAGGTTGTTCCAGCAGTCCTGGAACCCCTGGCTGAGCTCTCGAGCTGAGCGAAAGTCACCCACTCGAGGAGTTTCTTCTTTGAAATCAGCTTGCGGTACGAAGTCCGCACGATGGCGTCCGTCTGCATGCCTGCCTGCGAAGCGAGAAACGACACCATCAGGATGATCTGAATGATCTTGTCCTGAAAACCGAGAGCACACTTCCGGAAGTACTCACGCCAGGGTAGATTCTGCGGCCGAAAGACGCTTCCCGTGGTCAAAGGCGCATAGATCGGAAAACTGAGAATCAGGATGACGACAAGAGTGCCTGACAGCGCCCCACCCGGAAAAACACTCCAGGAGAGCACGAGCCAGGCGAACATCACCTGGGCCATGAGGCTTCGTCTGAGATTGTCAAAGATCTTCCACCTGGAAATCAGGGACAGCGAGTTGGGACCGAAGATCCAGGCGGCGATCTGCCAGTCGCCGCGCACCCACCGGTGCTGACGTTTTGAGAAAGCGACATAATCTGATGGATAATCATCGAAAAGTTCGATGTCCGTGACGAGAGCGGCTCGCGCATAGGATCCTTCAAAGAGATCGTGACTCAGGACCGAGTTTTCCGGGACACGGTTCTCCAGCGCTCTTTCAAAGGCGTCGACGACATACAGACCCTTGCCGGTGAAACTGCCTTCGGCGAAAAGGTCCTGATACACGTCTGAAACCGCGGTCGTGTAGGGATCGAGTCCAGTGTTGCCGGAGAAAATCTGCGCGAACCGGGTTCTGCGACCGCTGCCCAGATCCACGCTCACCCGGGGCTGAAGGATTCCGTAACCTTCCGTGACTCGTTTCACGGTTTCATCATAGTACGGTTGATTGAGAGGATGAGTGATGGTCCCGATGAGGCGATGAGCGCAGTTGCGAGGCAGCTGAGTATCGGAGTCGAGTGTGATCACGTACTGAATCTGGAGGAGCGCGGCGGGCAACGGCCCGGACAGAAGGTAGCTCGTATCCGTGGCCCCTCGAATGAGACGATTGAATTCCTGAAGCTTGCCCCGTTTGCGTTCCCAGCCGATCCACTTTCCTTCAGACGGATTCCACTGCCGACGGCGAAGAAAGGAGTGAAACCTGAACTCACCGGGATCAGCCGCATATTTGTGATTGAGTTCGCGGATTCCGAGCTCGGCGACTGCCTGAAGCGCTTCGTCACCCGGTGCGCGCTCCAAGTCCGCGTCCGCAAAATCCCCCAGCAGCGCGAAGTGGATGTGAGGATCGCGGTTCGCGAGGTAATGCACTTCAAGACTTTCAATCAGGCGGAGCACGCCCTCTTCACCCGTGAAGAGCGTGGGGATGACGACGATGGAACGGGAATGCTCGGGAATCCCCTTCTCCAGGTCGAGCTTGGGCAAAGCCTGGGGCTTCATGAAAAAAGTGACGTAGTGATTGAGAAGGTTCAGACCGAATTCACTGGCCAGGGAAACCACGAGCACGATGAGCGCGACGACCTTGAAGAAAGACCAGCCTCCCCCCGCCTCTGCCGAGTCCGGCGAACTCACGAAGTGAGCGATCGTGAGGGCGGAAAACCCCAGAGTCAGAAACGAAAGAGTTCCCAGGTAGAAAGCTGAAGGGTATTTTCGAATCAGCCGGATGACCGCCTCGCGGAAGTAAGGGCGGTAATCGAACGCTTTCTCGAGTTCCAGAATCCCATCACCCACGAGAAAATAGCCGACATGGGATCGGCGGAGGTCGCGCGGATCCTTCTTGTGATTGCGTTTACCGAGTTCGACCGCTTTTTGGGCGACTTCAAGTTCACTCGGCAGTTTCGAAGACCGCGAAGCGATTCTTTCCACCGCGTGCCGGTAACTGTCGCGCGTCTGAAAATCCATTTGAGAATACGATCCGGTCGCGTCCTGAGCCAGTACCGGATCCACAAGACTGATGCTTTCAAAGAAGTCACGCCAGTCCAGCGCCGAGAGCAGTCGCATGCTGGAGATGATGTTCCCGACCGTGACCTGCGAAGCGGCCTGCTGGTGATGCTCAAGCTGAATGACCTGATGAGTGCTGGTGTCCTGGGTCTGGAGCTGCTTTTCAAGCCAGTCAAAAGCCGGCCAGACATCGGGATCCTGGTCACGGAGTCGCTGAATCAGCTGAACGACGAAGGCTCGGTCGAAGAACTCCGGCCGCCCCAGTTCAAGCGACATCAGATTGATGAGATCTCGAGGCTCGCTGCCGGGCTGCACCCCGAGCTCAAGCAGTCGATCCGCGAGTGC
Organism: Oligoflexia bacterium; assembly: GCA_014378465.1. Lineage (GTDB taxonomy): Bacteria > Bdellovibrionota > UBA1018 > UBA1018 > UBA1018 > UBA1018. Next base: position 57,627 of record JACMNQ010000070.1, read on the forward strand.
GTCCGCCTGCTCGCGCTTCTGCCTGGCGTTCACGATGGAAAGGGCCAGCGGCTCAAGCTGCTGGACCAGGGCAATTCGCAGAGTGAGCGCGACGGCCCAGAGTTCTCCCATCTTGAGTGGAGTGACGGTCTGGTAAGATTGCAGGAACCGTTTCAGGCTTTCAGCATCAAGTCTCGAATCCGTGTGAGCGATGAAGGCGAGAGCCATCGCGTAGACTCGCGGGTAGCCGGCAAGCTCCCCTTCGGCAAGTTTCGGAAGTTCGTAGTAGTAATCCTTGGGCAGATCGCGCTGGATCCCCCGGATCTGATCTTCGATGATGTGAAAGTTGTCGAGAAACCACTCAGCCGCGGGTGAAATCGCCTGCTTGGTTCTCACCGTATCGGCGAGCAGACGGTACGCCGCCAGCAACCGCTTCCCACTTTCGCTCAATTCTGGAAGAAGGGACCGACCCCGAGCGGGATCAGCACTCACCGTCAGCTGCGTCGCGAGGTAGCTGGAGTACTGCTCGAGTCGCTCCACGCTGAAAAGCTCTTCCCGAACCGGATCGGTATTCAAAAGGTCAGTCGAACGACGAAGAATCTTCAGGAAGTCGGCGTAGCTGCGGCCAGATTCTGGCTTTTGATGCGGTCTCAATGAAGCGGTGTCTCCCCGGAATGATGTTGAGCAGTCCTACCACAGACTTGGGATGAATCCCGAGTCTGCCGATTTTATTTGTCAGCGCTGAAACCGTGCTCGATGCACGACACCTTCGTGATAAGGGTTCCATAACGCAGCTGATTGCAACGAATCAGCTCAGGACCGGAGCTATTTCAACTGGCTCCGCCGGAAGTTGAACGGTAAAGAGGGAGCCCTGACCCAGGTCGCTTTCAATCTCGATGACCCCGTGATGAGCATCGACGATCTGTTTTGAAATGTAGAGCCCCAGCCCCAGGCCGCTGATATTGGAATGCGAGATCGCGCGCTCAAAGCGCCCGAAGATAGTGCCCTGCTTGCTTTTGTCGATACCAATCCCACCATCTTTGAAGCTCAATTGAGCCATTCGACCCTTCGCGGAGTCCACCCGGCTCAGAATTGAAATCTCGATCGGCTTTCCAGCTCCATATTTCATGGCATTGGTGAGAAGGTTGGTGATCACCTGCTCGATCCGGAAGCGGTCGCATTCAATGACCACGGGCGCGGGCGCAGTCAGAGTGAGCGGACACCGGGCGAGGGCCAATGAATCCGAGAGCTGCTCGATCACATTCTGCGTGAGCTCAACCAGATCCACTTCTTCACGCGAGTACTCAATCTTGCCGGCTCCGATTTTGGAAACGTCGAGAAGATTCTCGACGAGACCGGAGAGTCGATTGACCTGCCGAGTGAAAATCTCCATGGCTTTGTCGAGTCTTTCCGGCGAAGGCATGCTGAGCTCAGTTCCAGACGGTCCCGCCTTGAGAGACCTCTGGGTCAACTGGATCTGCATCTTCAGAGAAGTGATCGGAGTCTTGAGCTCGTGTGAAGCGATGGATAGAAATTCATCCCGAATGCGAACCGCCTCCTGAGCTTCCTGAAAAAGTCGTGCATTATCGATTCCGACGGCGGCCTGGGCGGCAAGCCCCACGACGACCTGCTCTTCGCGCTCCGTGAAGACCGCTTTTTGGGCATGCCCGAAAAAAAGTCCCCCCAGAACCACTCCGGTCCGCGAGATCACCGGAACAGCGAGGTAGCTCACGACTGGCAGATGCCCTTCCGGCATGCCGTGATGAGGCAGGTTCTTTCCATAACGCGGGTCCTGAGTGATGTCGTCACTGCGAATGACTTCGTTGCTTTTGAAAGCCGGGGCGAGGCCCTGCGTATCGAGCGGGAGAGGAAACCGAGAAGAGTGCTCGATGGGCACTCCGGAGATCGTGTAGAGAGTCAGCGTTGCGCCGGCCTCATCCGTCACATTGTAAAAAAAAGCACCAAACTGCGCGCCGCAGACTTTCGTCGCGGCATCAGTCACCGATTGCACCAGCTTCTGGAGATTGAGCTCAGACGCGATGCTCTGCCCGAGATGATTGACCGTCTGAAGAACTTCCTTCTCGGTCTTCAGCCTGGCTTGACTTTCCTGCAGCTCATGTCGGGAGCCCAGCTCTTTGTCCACGGCCCGCATCGAATAGAGAATCAGAAAGGTCACCAGAAGCCCGGTCAGCAGGACCGCCGTCGCGGCATGACGCGTCCAGGGAACTCTGAATCCCGGGAGCGATTTTGCGCGGACGGTCCAGACCCGCCCAGCCACCTTGAGCGGCAGATCCGAAATGAGTCGAGGGCGCCCGGAAAGGGTGCGCTCCGTCAGAAGCTCCGCCTCATGAGTCGAAAAAAGAAGCGCTTCAGGTTTCAATTCTTTCCCCTCAAAGACTTCGAAGCCCACGTGCGAAGGCCGGGACGCCAGGCGAAAAATCCCTTGAAACAGGTCCTCGGTCCGAAACGGGCTGGACACGAAGCCTTGAAGCGCTGAGCGACGCTGCTCCACAGTCCGCACCTGCGCATCCTTCACATAGACCGGAACATAAATCACGAAACCCGTCTGCTTTGACTCGGTCGTTTCCTGCACCAGAGTGACCGGTCCGCTTGCTGCCGCAATCCCTTCGTCCCTCGCCTTCTCCATGGCAGCCCGACGTACGGAATCCGACATCATGTCAAAACCGAAGGCTCTCTGATTGCGCTGGTTGAAGGGCTCAATGAAAACCACTGAACTGTATTCCGCGCGCTCCCCTGCCGGCCAGATCCGGTAATCGGGAAATCCTTCTTTCCTGACTGCGCTCAGATGCGTCTTGAGTTCGGAAGGCCGAACCCTCATGGAGTAAGCCACTCCCTGAATCCCCGGATAGTGACTCAACAACTGCAGGCTCTCGACATACTCGTGAAACGCTTTTCGAGTCACGACCGGCGTCACTCCAAACATGCTCCTCATCTGGACGAGGGTGTTCACGTATGCCTCCATCTGATTGGAAATATTTTCTCGAATGTCCGCGTGCGCGGCGGCAAAGCGATTGGAATCATTCAGATCGATGCTCGATTTTACCGAATACCACGCAAAGAGCGTGAGTAAAAGAGAGACGATGGCTGCCAGATAAACGCGAAAGTTCATGCTGCTGCAAGCATAACTCAGGATCATCCAAAAGGACAGACCACACCCGACTGGTTAATGCTTGAAGTCAATCCCTCCGGACAAATTCAGAGGAAGCTTGTGCGAGCGTGCAATCCAACTTAAAACCAGAGAGTGAAAACCCTCCCAAGATTCGCGTGGCAAGGTCTCGGTCTCATAATATTCTTCGGTGCTGGAATCACCACAGCCCAGGCGCAAATCGTGAACTTTCCCAGTTCCACGGACGATCACTCTTTTGACTCTGCACATCAAGTCGCCCTTGACGGGATCATCCCCGAAGGAATTCTACTCAGCGCAAGTCCGGACTCCGAGCAGGAAGCCGAAGTGAAGAATCAGCTCAAATACACTTTGGGCTATTTCAACAATCTTGAAGGCGGTGTTCAACTCCCTGATCTCAAAGTACAGCTCCTCGGTCGTGAACGGCTGCCCCACGGCCTGACTCGAATCAGGTATTCCGCGCAGTTGCTCATTTCATGGAGCCGCGCTCGTCAGATTCCGTCCCAGCTTCAGCTTATCCTGCCCGAAAAAGTCGATGACGCATCCATCGAAACCTACTTTCAGACTTACGGCACAAGCTGTGTGAGTGAAAACGACGCCACCGTCGCCGGATTCTGGTACTTTTACAGGCCGCTCTCCTGCTCACTGCGAAGTCCACGTGCCGGAGACCTTGCCGTGCGTTTCCCGATTTCACTCCGCCTCAGCGCGATCAACACTGAAGGAAAAGCTCCCGAATATGGCAAGATCTGGGAGGACGGTGAACTCACCGCCACATTCGTGGTGGGAAAGTACAGCTCCGGTGCGACTTCAACGGAAGATGTCGGGATCCAGAACTACAACGCGATCTACTCAGGCCTCTTCAGCACCTTCGGTCAGCCCGTTGCCGTATCCCCTGCCATCAACGGTCTGCCGGGTGCGCAGTACCCGGAGATGCATCTCACTTTCAACCTTTCGCAGAATCGACGCGCCGTCATTCACCTCCTGCTCGTGGATGAACTCTCCAGCGTGGGAGCGGAATTCAAGGCAAAGTACAGTCGGTTGACCGAAGTCTCTGATCTCGTGATCTACAACGGACATTCGGGACTCGGGGCGAACATCGCCAATCTCAACCGCATGGGACGCTTCAAAGCCGGAAAGTACCAGATTTTCATGATCAATGGCTGTGACTCCCTCTCATACGCCGATCACACACTTTTCGAGGCCCATCAGAGGGTCAATCCCGCCTACGCGCCCACCAAGTACCTCGACGTGATCATCAATGCGATGCCCGCTTATTTCAATCAGATGGCCCACGCTTCGTTGCAATTGCTCTCGGCGACGCTGGGGTCCCAGAAAACCTACCGCCAGATTCTCGCGCAAGTGGATCCGAGCCAGAAGGCCATCGTCATCGGTGAAGAGGACAATCAGTGGCCCGAGACCTTTGGCGCTCCCTGAGAAAGGTCTCTGAAGACAATGCCGCCCTTTCGAGTTAGAGTGCCGCATGAAATCTACCCCGACTCTTCTCGCCGCATCCTTTGCCACCACTCTTGCCACAGCTGTGGGCATGCTCGCTTTCCCAGGTTGCGCGCATGGCGTTTCTTCCGTTTCTCGCTCACCTGCAAGTTTTGAAGTGCAGGGTCACCGAGGAGCAAGGGGGTCACGCCCGGAAAACACGCTCAGTGCTTTCCGTTTTGCCCTCAAAGCCGGCGTCGACACTCTGGAGATGGATCTGAACGTCACGCACGATGACGTGCTGGTGGTGACTCATGATCCGGCCCTCAATCCAAAAATTTGCCTGGCCCCCAGCGGCAAGAAAATCACTCACACGATTCTCGTTCGCGGCCTCACTCTCCAGGAACTGAAACGGTACGACTGCGGCACGCTCATCAATCCCCGCTTCCCTGAGCAGGTACCTCAGCCCGGCGAGCCCATTCCGACTTTTGACGAACTGCTGAGTTGGCTTGATACCGATCCTGACCCGAGAGCACGCGTCGTGCGCCTGAACGTCGAAACCAAGAGCGAGGAGGCTCATCCAGAGTACACCCCTCCCCCTGAGAAGTTTTCCGCACTGGTCCTGGATGCCTTGAAACGGCATCATTTCATGGAACGCACCACTCTGCAGTCCTTTGACTACCGCACTCTCGTTGCCGCGCGTGCACTGGATCCAGCCATTGAAACATCGATTCTGGTCGAAGAGCGTCCATCCGAGCCTCTGACTGTTCTTGCGAAGCGGTACCAGGGCAACATCATCTCTCCAGATCACGAATGGCTCACGAAGTCCGATGTCGAAGAACTTCACCAGATCGGGGTGCGCGTGATTCCCTGGACGGTCAATACCCCTGATGCCTGGGCAAAACTTTCGTCCTGGAAGATCGACGGTATCATTTCGGACAATCCCGCCGCACTGCTGAAATTCAGAAGCACGCTGAGCAAATCAACCGAGACCCACTCAAGGCGTGAAATGCCTGAGACTGACCCATGAAAAAAGGGGCCGAGTGCGATGCACCCGACCCCTTTTCGATTTGAATTCGAACGACTCGCCAAACGGATCAGCGTCCAGTCAAAGGAGCGAACCAGCAGTTCGGCCGGAGACCGGATTTAAAACCGGAAGCCTTCATGCAGGAGTAGCGAGAAGCCACTTTTTCAGCATCGATCGAGTGCTCGCCCCCTGGGTTTTTTCTTGCAGGAATGACGGCAGCGTCGAAGTTCGCGGTACAGACGGCACCCATCAAATAGGTGTCCATGCGGCATTGAGCGTCTGGATGAGCATCGTTCGTCTTGTTGACGACCTTCGTGTCCATCTTGGAATAATCAAGGGACTTGGGATCCTTGCCCTGAAGAACACCCAGCAGCGTGGCCAACGGAATGCCAGCATTCGCAGTGCGGTAGCAGAGGTTTCGGTCGGACTGGCGAGAGTACGATCCATCGCACGCTTTCCTGGCGAAGGAATTGACCGTGTTGGTGGCCTTGGCGTTGTCAGACAGTTCATTTGCCCAGACGCGTTTCGCGCAGACCTGTGTGGCAAAATAATCTGCCTGGCCTTCGTCCGCAGCCCAGGCAGCCGTGAAGCTGTCCGGGTAGTACGGGTAACCGCCCAGGTGGTGGCCGAGTTCATGACAGAGGACGAGGGCAAATCCATCAACGGTCATTTCAGGACGACGAAAAAGACCGCCGTACATGTTCAATCTCCAGCCATTTCCGAAAGTGTCCTGAGTGGCGGAGGCATTGACTGTCGAATCTTTCCAGAGGCGATTGACCACGAGGTTTCCGCCGTGAGCTTTCACGACCGGCGCATAGATATCAATGACGCGGTCAATGACTTCATTGAACTCCGCTTCAGTGTTGTCGGAACCCATGAACATGTGATCCTGGAGATCGAGATGATTGGCAGGCAAGCTGGTGGCGTGAGCGGCGACGCTCAGGCCCAGGCTTGCGAATGCCACCCTGGCAGTTGCCTTGATGACGTTTTTGAAGAGACTGCGGGACATATTTTTCAATTTAGAATCCATTAAGTTGACTCCCCCTGATTGGAAATAGAGTGTTCGTCCCATGTGGATCCAGATTGTAAATCCTTCTATCCTGAATCAACACCCGGGTTGATTCCTGCGTTGCTTTGCAAGAAGTGAACACCTGTGTAGAGAGGCAGGCTAACCGGGGTTTCGAAATTTGCAAACTTTTTTAATTCCTGACGTCCTGCTCTGGAACATCCGGTGCGGCTTCGCGAGCGATGAAAGCCTCAACACTGACGTCATTTTCGTCGAGAATGTCCTGATTTTCCGACTCTGATGAATCATTCTGTGCCTGCGAAAAAGTTTCATTCTGGCTCACCACGGGTACGGAATTGACCAGATCCTGCGTCAACTGCCGGTCCATCTGTTCAGAAAGTCCCTGATCCAGGCAGATCGCCGCAGCCTCATGATTTGCGTTGAGCGAGTTCATGTCCAGATTGACGCTGCCGATCGCCACCGCGATGCGATCGAAGTAAAGTTGCTTTGCGTGAATGTACTGAAAGTGCGTCCAGGTATGCACGTGAGGAGTCGATTCCAGGCCCAGGAGGTAGCTTCGGTTCGCCTTCGCCACTTTGGCGGCGTCACGAGTCAGAAATTTTCTCCAGCGACGTGCCGCCCCTGTTCGATCCTGATCTTCGGCAATCGACGCTTTTTCTCTGAAAAGACTTGTGAGCTCGCCATCGCCTCCGTCCAGCCCGTTGGAAATGAGATCAATGCGCACTCCCCTCGATGCGGCCTGCCGAACTGAATCATAAAACCAGTCGCTCAGCTTTTTGGAATTGAATTCACCGTGCCGACTGTAACGCACTTTGGGACTCGTGAGCATGACCCCCGTTTGAGCGCCGGCCAGGTACTTTCGGTACACTTCCCCGATCGAGTAATTCGTTCCCCGGGAACGCTGCACGAGAATGCGGCAGACGCCTCCCATCCGGGTTGATGGGTTGGACAGCCAGGCTCCGTAATTTTCCCGGCCACGCAGTCCCTGACCACGTTGCTCGGCACGGAGCGACTGGAGCTCCGCGAAATAGGAGTCAATCCCCGCGTTTTTTCGATGCCTGTACTTTCGCCAGAGGTCGATGAAATTATCCAGGAGGTCCGCCACGGCGGGACCTTTCATCAGAAGATCCGTATCCCGGTTCATCTGATTGACTCCGTCCGACAGGTTTTCATAACGGATGATGTTTTCTCCGCCGATGATTCCTTCCCGGCCATCACTGATCCAGAATTTGTTGTGCATGAACGCACCCAGGCTCTTGAGCTTCACCTCGTCGGACACGAGAACGATATCGACCCCGCCCTTCTTCAACCGGTTGAAACAGGGGCGAAAGAGAGTGTGGGCATAGAAACCCTCCATGATGAGGCGGACATCGACCCCGGAACGAGCTTTATCAATCATGGCCTGCACGAACTCTTCCGTGCTTTCGTCACAGGCAATCGCCATCACCGCGCCGAAAAAGTAGCGGTGGGCCTGCCTGGCCAGTCGAACTTTCTGAGGGATCGCGTCACGGTTGAAAAGCGCCCGAACCTTATTGCCACGCGTTAACTCAGTCCCGGTGGACTGATCGATGTCGTTTTGAAACTCGGTTGAAAAGTACGGGGACTTGATCTCCCTTCGGTCCAGTGGGCCCATAAAGGCAGCATACTGTTCCAGCGGCAGCTTCAGCTCAGTGAGCGGAGGATGATTCAGGGAAAGCCAGTCCGCCAGATAGAAATAAGGACGTTCGTGCTTCTGCTGTCTCAGATCGAAAGCGAGACGCGAATAGTAGTTCGTTTTTGCACTGAGAAAATCCGGAGCCCCCTGAGCTAGATTGTATTTTGCCACGTCGAGTTCAAACAGTCCCTGCGCGATACTGATTCGGTCGTGAGGAGTACTCGCCAGTTTCTGCTTCACCAGGAGAGTGCGGGTGGTCGGATCTGCCCTGAAGGAAGCATTGGAGAGGCCCAGGGCACGGGCCCCTTCCGAAGCGGACTGGGCTCGGATGGACTGACTGAAGACACCGGCGAAGTAAGAGTCGAGTTGCTCCAGAGAATAGTCGCCTTGCAGCTCATCGTTTCCGCGATCCTCAGAAGCTGCGGAGGCCACGAGCTGCGTTGAGAACAGTAAAAGCACGAACGCGGACGCGAGTGCGGACAATGTACGGGCAAACTTCATGATGAATGATCCTTGTGAGAGCTTTGCGAAGCGAGCGACTGGCCCTACTGCAAATGCTCTGCCGGGATCAGCAAAAAATGGAGGCGTCGGGTAATTGCTTCGGCCGCAGGCGGATCATCTCCCTCGGTACGCGTCCTTGGAAGGGGTGAGACGGCTGGCCCCAGCGTACAGTGTGTTCGCTCAGGTCAGCGTACAGTGTGTTCGCTCAGGTCAGCGTACGATCTTGAATTCCACGCGGCGATTCACTTCAGATTCCGGGTTCGATCGGTCCTTGAGGCGGGACGCTCCGAAACCGTCGAAACTGAGGAGATTCGCATCGATTTTCTTCACGCGGATCAGGTAGCGGCAGACCGCTTTGGCGCGCGCTCGTGAAAGCTTGAGATTGTAATCGGCGTCACCGACTTGATCCGTGTGACCGAGAACCTGGATCTGCCTGAACTTGCCTTTTTCAGCTTGAATGGTTTTGGCCACTTCATCGAGCAGAATTTCAGCGAAATGCGTGAGCTCGGAGCCATCAAAGACGAACAGCACTTCGTCTTTGATGACGAGTTCGTCTTCCTTCACGATCACGCGGGGAACGGCCTGGGACGGAGCAGGATTGACCTGGACTGGAACTGCAACGGGGGCTGGTACGGGTTCAGTTCCGGTGACCACGGGAGTTTCGCCGTTTGAGCCAGGCTCGCGTGGCGGAACAGGAGCCGACGGTACGGAGGAAATCGTGGAGGAAGGAAGGGAGCCGGGCTGCTGATCCAGGCCATTGGGAGGGTTCCCAGGAAGCGGACTGGCACCGAAATTACTGGGCATTCCGGTGGAGCGGAAAGTCTCTTCAGGAGCGCAGGCCACGGCGACCACGCAGAGCGCTGCCAGTGAAATTCCAGACATCATGATTTTCTTCATAGTGCATTCCTTTTTTTACTCAAACTTTTCTTCGGAACGGATTTCAGGAGAGTTCAGAAACTCCTCCCACGACTCATCCTGTACGGCAGCCTTGGCATTTTCGGACACGATGATCTCTTCAGAAGCGATCGCCTGCTGGACCCAGTCCTTCATCGAAAGCCCGGTCACTTCGAAATTGGTGATCTCGACCATTTCCTCGCTTGCAATGCCGAGCTGGGCCATCTTCCTGGCTTCTTCGACGAAGGATTTCAAGTGCAGACGATGAATGTGAGGATTGCTCTGAAGTGCCATGATGTCCTCCATGAATCCAGGATCAGGAAAGGTCATCTCGGCATAAGGGCCATTGCCCTGGAGCTTTTCACGAGTGTAGCGGTCATCGAGACCCAGGAGGTGCAACGTTTCATGAGAGACGGTTCCCGAATAAGGGTCCATCGCCTCGCGGTCGTTGGCCCGAGCCCGGTCACCGAGTGTGAAGATCACATTTCCCGTATCCTTTGCGGAATTGATCTCAGTGACGTGAATTCGTGTTGGGGTCGCGTCCCCCACGGCGCCGGGGAGTACCTGGAGAAAGTTGTCCGTACTCAGGGGATCTGGAACAGTGGTCCGGTCGATTGCGGTCACCCTGAAGATGACCTCATAGTTCTTCCCGTCAGGATCCCGGTAGCGGTGAATGCCACCCAGTTTGTTTTCGAGGCCGGAGTTGATTGCCGCCAGGAGTCTGGCGGAGGGCGGCTGCACCGAGTCCGCTTCTCCCTGAGACACGAGAAGCCGGGTTCTGACGATGACCTGGGTTTCCGCTTTCTGATGGGGACCAGCCTTGACCTCAACGATCTGCAGCTCACCCTTTGCCGACGCGTCAGGCAGGAGCGCCAATGAACTCAGAAAAAGTCCGGCCCCCAGTCCAGTGCACAGGCCCGCAGATCGAAAGAGTTTCATCATTCAATTCACCTTCTCAATTCACTTTCTCAATTCATTTTCCTGAATTCTGGCTTCAGTTCGCACTTTTTCCCTTCAAAGCTGTACTCCTTGATGGACTTGAGTGGAACGATCTCGACTCCGGCCCTGAGGGCCCACTCCAGAATCATCGGAACCGCGTCGACCGTGTGCTGATGAATGTCATGCATCAGGATCACGCCGCCCCTGGGAGGATTCGTGACGACATAAGGCTTCTTTGTGATGCGGTGATCTTTTTCGACATGATAAGTGACTGCAGGACCGCCCTGAAAGTAAGCCTTCACGTTGTGATAAACGTCTTCCTTGGTCATGCCGGAAACGTAATCAGCCGTATCCATGTTCCAGAACACCATATTGATGCAGTTTTCACCGTAAAGCTTGTTCGAGATCTCCTTGATCACGTTCATGTTCTGATAGCCCTTCTGGTAACCATAGGAAGCGAACGGAAACCGGAAGTAGATTTCGCGCTGACGAGGCAGATGCTGCTCCGTCACGGCCAGATCCTTCATCTGTTCGATCGTCAGCTCGCTCTGAAGAAAGCGGCTGCGAAATTTTTCTTCGCTCTGCATGCGGCTGTCATCGTGACCGATGGAGTGATCTCCGATCGTGTGCCCTTCGCGAAGCATGCGCTGAACGATCGGGCGAGTTTTGTCATTGATCTTGCCAGTCACCAGAAAAAACGTCGCCTTGACGTCGTATTTCAGGAGAGTGTCCAGAAGTTGCGGAGTCGTGTCCGCTGACGGACCGTCATCAAAGGTCAGTGCGAGTTTCTTGCTTCCGACCAGGGAGCGGGTCTTGTAGACTTCACTCACGCCATGGATTTCATGCATCTGGTCCTTTGCGCCGTAGGTGCGCGCTTCAGGGAATTCTTCGGTTTCATCGGGCGCGAAGGGCGACGCGGCTTCCGCCGGGGCGACAACACTGCTGTCCAGGTCACCTTCGAACTGATCCGAAGCATGACTGTCGTGGGTGACGTACAGGCTGCCGATGCAAGCCAACACCGCGGGCAGGAAAAGATAAAAAAGGCGCATGGGTTCACTCTCCGACACGGCAAGTTTGCAAAGCGGGAGCCAGCGGCCTATGGGCTCCGAGTGCCTCTTCTTTGAGGTCTGAGCGGCGCTTCGACGCCTTCCGCTGTCCATTCCGTAGACACCTGCTCAGCACGTGACGTCTCACCGCGCATCAACTTTCCTTCAAAGCCCCTTGTGCAGCCCGAGGGGTGCGACTACTTTCAAAACATGACCGCACACCTCTTTTCACCGATGAATCTTGGAAACATGAAGTTGAAAAACCGAGTCGTCATGGCTCCCATGACCCGTTCACGAGCCACCGGAAACGTGCCGAATGATCTCATGGCGCAGTACTACGGGCTGAGAGCCAGTGCGGGTCTCATCATCACCGAGGGCACTTCACCTTCCCCGAACGGACTGGGTTATCCAAGAATTCCGGGACTATTTGATCAGGAGCAGGTCATTGGCTGGAAGAAAGTCACCGACGCCGTCCATCAGAAAGGCGGCTCGATCTTCGTGCAGCTCATGCATACGGGGCGAGTTTCACACCCGTTGAACATGGCATCGAACGCCAAAATCCTCGCGCCCTCCGCGATCAAGATCGGTGGCCTGATGTACACGGATCAACAGGGACCTCAACCCTACCCCGCTCCCCGGATGATGACTGAACAGGAAATCCAGGAAGCGATCCTCGAATATGCTCACTCCGCAAAGCTGGCGATTCAGGCGGGTTTTGACGGCGTCGAACTCCATGCTGCCAACGGCTACCTCATTGAACAGTTTCTGAACCCGCTCTCCAATCAGAGAACCGATGACTACGGCGGTTCGGATGAAAATCGCATTCGTTTTGCCATGAATGTGGCTGAATCGGTCGCTGCCGAAATTGGTTCTGAAAGGCTGGGTGTTCGAGTTTCTCCTTACGGCGTATTCAATGATATGGGTCCCTTCGAGGGCATCGACGAATTTTACGCGCACCTCGCTCGCGAACTCTCCAGGAAAGGATTGCTCTACATTCACGTGGTCGATCATGCCGCAATGGGCGCTCCCGCGGTCAAACCGGAAATCAAGAAACTCATCCGGGACCATTTCAAGGGCGCTTACATTCTTTCGGGCGGATACGATGCGGCTCGAGCCGAAAAGGACTTGACGGAAAAGCGAGGCGATCTGGTCGCCTTTGGACGGCCTTTCGTCTCGAATCCTGATCTCGTTCAGAAGCTCAGGACTGGAGCTGCCCTCACTCCCTCTGATCCTGGCAGCTTTTACACTCCTGGAGCAGCGGGATACACCGACTACTGACACCCATTTGATGTCTGCGCTCGCGATCGGGTTCAGCGCACTCTTGGGGAAGGCATGAACTTCAGGCGGGTTGAGGCTCATCGAGTTCCTTCTGATGCTTCTGACTTTCCAGGATGCTTTACCAAGCCCTATCCACAACTCACTCCATGAAACTGACCAACCCCATGGACGGATTTCCGCGCGTCCGAACCACTGAATGGCTGACCCTTCCCTCTATCAATTTCTTGTTGAATCTTCCCCAGTTGGCATCGAAGTGAACACGGTTTTGGAGGCAAATTGATCAAAGATTTGACACGCGATCAACTTTTCAATCAGAGCGCCGCGGTGGCGCGAGGAGAGTGTCTTTCGCGACACGGATTCGCGCTCTAAAGAAATCAAACAGTTGCGTTCAATCGCTGATTTATTGCAGTGCGGCACAGCAGTTGCTTTAGATAGCTGCATACAACAACACAACGAAGCACATGAAGAGCTTCTTCAATTCGAGAGAGAAAGAGAGTCCCTAATGAAAGTTTCCATCATTGCATCACAGGCATCATCAGCATCCCGGTCCATCACCAAGTCCATCATCACTGCAGCAATTCTTTTCGCATCCACGTCGATGTTTGCTGGAAACACCGCTTTTGCTCAGTCGGTTCCTGGCAATGCCAAAGCAGGCAAAGGCAAGACTGAAGCCGCCAAAGCAGGCACCTTCGATGCTTCCGCCGAAGCTCATGAAGTTCACTCCTCCGCTCTGGGTCAGAACTCAGGATTAGCCGATGGCATCCTTCTCGGAGTAAAGGCCAAGTCAGTCAAAATTTTCAAATCTGAAAATGACGATGGTTCCGAGCGCAAGATCGGCCTTCACTCTGCCGCAGACGTTCAGATCGGGGCTTCCAACAAGTTCAACGATTCGAAATCCGCACAGTTGATTGGCAACGCTTCCATCCTTGAAGCAGTGGACCTTCACCGCAATGAAAAGTCCAAAGTGATCGTCATGCCTGCTGCAGGTTACAGCTTCCTTCACTCCAACGCCGGCATTGCTGAAGGTGGAAAAATTCAGGCCGGCGCGGTGCTCCAGACCAAAAGGGCTTCGTTCTCCGCTCTCGTGAGCCCCACTCGGACGAACTTCACGGACCGCATGTCCCTTGACAGTGGAACTGAAACCTACTCTGGCCAGGTCGGTCTCTCCACCGTCATCGGTGGACGCCTCCTCAAGTCTGGCAAAAAAGAAGGCGGGATGACCGTCAGCATGAACGCGGGTGCAGGGCGCCTCATCAACATGGGCAATCAGGATGAAAAAGTAAACACGAGCTTTCAGGTCCTGCAGTCCACCACTGACGGAAACGGCCACACCACGGTGACCACGACCGTTCTTGGAACGACCCGCAGCCCTACTCAGAATACCAAGATCGTGAAAACCGACACCAATGTCGCGTGCGGAACTTCGTCGATCACCATCAAGCAGATCGATGACCTGCTCCAGGCTCAGCGCCGCTCCAATGCCGGCCTGGTCGCCTTTGCGAACTTGAATGTCAGCGCCAAAGTGACTTCCCGCCTTGCACTCAATACCGGCATCGAATACACCCACGTTGCCTACACCGGCAAGGAAAAGGATCTGAACGAAGGATACTCTGACTATTCTCGCAAGGACAACTCAGTCGGAATCAAGGTCGGCGCAACCTACGACCTCTTCCGCAAGTGATCTGACTTCGAAACACTGACCGTCAGTCCAGATTTCAAGAGCCTGAAAAGCCGGAACTCCGGATCTTTTCAGGCTCTTTTCATTTCAACAAATCGAATCCAGTGGTTATCATCAGCCACAATGAAACAGAATCTGACTTGCGCGACTTCACGGCTGCCCTTCCTTTCAAAGTCTGCACCAGTGGTCCTTCTTCTCGCTCTCGCTCCCCCTGCATGGGCGCAGTCCACTCAGCCCGCCTGGCCTCTGCCTCCTCAGAAGCAGACGAAGCCGACTCACTCCGTGGAGGCCTCTCATTCAGCTCTCAAACCTGAAAGGGAAGCGAAGCAAACCCACGAGCAACACCTTTCGGAGGATCCTGCCAAGGCCGGCTACACTCTTTTCAATCCGGTGCCGAAGTCACTGCTGCGTGAACTTTCGCCGGATCGCCCCGGAGTCGGCGAAAGTCCCTTCACGGTGGACGCGGGACACTTCATGGCCGAAGTCGAATTCATCAGCTACAGTCGCTTCAAGAGCGAGAGCACCGACGAAACGACTGGACTGCCCGTTACCACTCGAGTGACTTCATACAATCTGCCGAGCTTCAATTTGAAATTCGGCTTGACGAACTCAAGCGACTTTCAAATTATTTTCTTCCCCTACCTGCACACACGCACTGAAATCACGGACCTTCCGGATCAGACTTTTAAAGGCGTGGGTGACGTAATCTTGCGCTGCAAGTACAATTTCGTGGGTAACGACGGCGGACCGATTTCCGGAGCCTTCCTTCCGGCCGTCAAACTCCCGACCAGTTCAGGTGGAGTAGGAAATAAAAAATTTGAGTACTCCCTTGCTCTGCCTCTCGAGCTCGAACTTCCGCACGGCTTCACGCTGGGAACGATGCCGAAAATCAGTTGGAACAAGAACGAGGAAAGCGACCACTCCCACTCTGAGTTCGAATCCTCCGTTCTGCTTTCACACAGGCTCGCGGGAGCGGTCGAAGGGTATGCCGAATTCGCAAGCACCACGAGTAATGAAGAAAAAGCCGCCTGGAAAAACCTGATTCAGCTCGGCTTCATCGCGAAGACGTCCGAAAACGTCCAGTTCGACCTGGGCTGCAACTTCGGACTCAACTCAAAGACACCTCAGTACAGCCCCTTTGCCGGAGCGACTTTCAGGTATTGACCAGGTATTGATTTCAGGGACTCTCAGTTGAAGTGGTTGGACGCCGCGAGGTGACTGACCGCTTTGACCCAGATTTCCTGGGAATTCAGTGAAGGGACGAGCTTCAGCGTCTCCCCGCCTTTGCCCAAAAACTGTTCGTTCGCTCTGATTTCGATTTCCTCGAGAGTCTCCAGGCAATCTGCCGTGAATGCGGGGCAGCTGATCACCAGTTTCTTCGTGCCCTGCGAGGCGAGGTCATTGAGCACGAAATCGGTGTAAGGAGTGATCCACTTCGTGGCGCCCAGCCTCGATTGGAAGGAAACGCTCCACTTGCCCCCGGGAAGCCCGAGCTTTCTGGCGATCTGGCGTGAAGTTTCGTAACAATGAGCCCGGTAGCAGTACTCGGAGTTCTTCGGATGAAGTGCGTTGCAGCACTCGCCTGATTTCAGGCAATGCGTGCCACTCGCATCGGATCTGCGGATCTGACGCTCCGGAAGACCATGGTAACTGAAGAGCAGATGATCCCACGGCGCTTCGGCCAGGGTTCTTTCAATCTGATGCGAAAAAGCGTCGATGTAGACTGGCTCACGAAAAAAGGGCTTGAGGTACTTGATCTTCGCATTCAGTCCCAGATCCTGGGCGATGAAAGCCACATTCTCCTCGGATGAGCGAGTCGACGCCCAGGCATACTGAGGATAGAGCGGCATCACGCGGATTTCCTGAATCCCCGTTTTTTTCCACTCTTCAAGAACTGAACGTACAGATGGATTCTGATAGCGCATGGCGAGCTTCACATCAAAGTCCGCTCCCAGCTTTTCCTGAACTTTGGCAGTGAGATCTTCGGAGTGAAATTTCAGAGGTGATCCGCGCTCGGTCCAGACCTTCTGATAGGCCGCAGCTGAAGCATGGGACCTTTTCGGGACGATCAAGGCATGCACGAGAAACCAGCGCAGGGGCTTCGGAATGTCGATCACATAGGGATCCATGAGGAACTCCTTCAGATACACTCCCACCTTTTCAGGGGTCGGGGCGTCTGGAGTTCCCAGATTCATGAGGAGAATGCCGGTGCGTGCGGTTTGCGTCATGGACTAGACCTAACCCATTTGGCATCGAAATCAAAGTGGCTCGCCCGGGGAAGGTCAGACAACACTGCGACTGACTGCAGAACTTGCCCGTCAAAACTCTGCCTCTTTACTCCGGACTCCCTCCTTGAAACACTGGAGAAATGAAAGCTGCTCTCTTCAGGCTGGTGGGTGTCTTCTCGGTGAGTCTGGTGACTTTGATCTCGCTGTCCTCCTGCAGCACCGCCAGAGGTCCACGAACGCCGGCTTCGTCAGAGTCATCCGGAGCACCGGGCGAGAGCCTTCCGAGCGGCAGTCCCATTCAGTGGCAGGTGATCGTGGATTCGACTTATCTCGCCCGCGCCGCAGTGGTTTACGACTGCTTCGCTTATACGGCCTGTGTGAATCAGCATTCTTCCCTGGACGGCCCCATGAAGGTCCTCACGATTGAAATTGAAAGCACGCGGCAGCAGATGCTGGAACTCGCGAGTCGATGCCAGGGCAAAGACTATCCAGCACTCGTTTCAATCTCCGAAAAAACTGAGGCAGATTTCATCCCGGTCGTTCCGGCCGCGGTGGAGTCGATTGGCCTTGAGGATTCGAACGGCATCGCGCTTCCCCCCGTGGTCGCACTCCGAGCGATGTCTCCGGAACAGCAGGGAACTCTTTACATGAGCGCACGTCGCCTCATGAGTGCAAAAAAATACGACCAGATGATTGATCTTTTCATCCACGATCAGAAGCTTGAAAGTTACGGCTGCCGAGTTTCCTTTGACCCGACCCTGAAGAATCACAATCTCACGAACCAGATGGACCACACGATCACGTTTCCGTACCCGGGATATGGTGACAGCCCTTGCGAAAATTTCCGCACCGTTCGCCACGAGTTTGAGCATTCCTACCAGACCACCTTCGCCGCTGAATGCTCCAGAAGAGGTCAGATTTCCGGATTTTCCTATCATCATGCCCATGAAGAACGCGAGCGCGCGGCACACCTGAATGACCTCAGAAACATGAATGCTTACTGCGAACGTGAGCTTCCGGGTCTGATCGCCCTGTATCGCACCATGCCTGAATATCTCCTGCATTACCGGACTGACGGTAAATGACCCCCTGCAGAACTTGCCTGTCAAAAACCTGTCTCTTTACTCAGGCGGCCCTGCTTGGGACACTGACGGGATGAAAGCTTCGCTCCGCAAACCGGTTGGTCTTCTCCTGGGCACGATGGTCCTGGCCTTCGCCTCATCCTGCGCGACTTCCCACACGGGCCCTCGTCACCCCGCCTCTTCTGACGAAGATCCTGCGGCTCAGGTTCCGGACAATCAGGTCCAGGGCACACTGATCAACTGGCAGGTCATCCTGAACTCCAACCGACTCGATCTGATCGCTCAAGCGTATGATTGCTTCGCTTACACCGCCTGCGTGAAGCAATCCTCGAGCCTCGATGCCAGGATGAATGTCATGACCATTCAGATCAGAAGCACTCGCCCCCAGATGCTGACACTCGCCGCGCGCTGCGTGAAATTCAATCTTCCGGCGCTTCAATCCATTTCCGAACAGATCGGTGAAAAGTATCAACCCCTGGTACTGACTTCTGATCAGCTTGACACTGCGACACCCGGGATAGCGATTCCTTCGATCGTCGCCGTCCCACGACTCACTTCGGAACAACAGGACACCCTTTACCGCCGTGCTCAGGAACAGCTGTGGGCCAGAAAATTTGATCTGATGCTCAATGTCTTCACGGATGAATTCAAGATGGATTCAAACGGATGCACGATTCAATTTGATCCGAAACTCAAGAACAAGGTCCTGACCAACCAGTTGGACCACACGATCACCTTCCCGGTGCCTCCGATCAACGACAACCTCTGCAACAGTTTTCGTACGGTGCGCCACGAGTTCGAGCATTCGTATCAGACGACCTTTGCAAATGAATGCACGAAGTCTCTCAACTTCTCCGGTTTTTCTCAACATCATGAACGCGAACGTGCCGCTCACCTCAACGACGTCCTGAACATCAGTCAATACTGCGAACGGGACGCCGGCGAGATCAATTACGAATACCGAACGAACTTTCATTTTCTGCTTCAGTACCGCTCGGACAACCTGGATCAGTTTTCAAGAACCGCGACTCCGATCATCGGGGATCTGGTTCCAGTTCCTGCCCAGGTCAAGTCGACCTCAGAACCGGTCGCGCTGCCCTCTCCTGCGGTCCCAGCCGGACTTCACGCGGCTCCGGCCGTGGCACCCGGCTCCGCCGCCCCACTCCTTTCGGACCCCTCACCTACTGAGCCGGAGTCGGCGCCACCGAAGAAACGGAAACGTTCTTTTTTCCAGTTCTGGCGTGACTGAGCCTCAAATCATTCAAGCAGGAGAACCGCGACAGTTCTCGAAGCGGTGCCGAGCTTCATCGACTGATCTGAAGACCTACCACTTTATCGGCTGCAAGCGCATCATAAGCACCTGGCAGTCCACAGAACTCCTGAACTTTCTCAAGGAGAGGCGCAAGTGAGATCGGCTTCTGGATTGAACCTGCCGTGCGAAGTGGACGAGGATCTTCGAGGCTTCGAGTGGCGGCAACTGCGGAGATCGTGACCACCTGATGAGCGGTCAATACGGCGTCAGCCTTCTGAGCATCCAGGAATTCCCAGCCACTCATCACCGGCATCATCAAATCCAGGAGAACCAGGGTCGGTCCCGGGATGCTTCTCAGCTTGGCGAGGGCATCTTTACCATTTTTGGTGGCGTAAACTTCGTATCCTTCATTTTGAAGGACTTCTTCGATGGTTTCGCGAATGTCGTCATTGTCTTCCGCAATCAAGACGTTTCTGCAAGTTGGCTTTTTCATGGTTTCTTCTCTCTCTCTGAATTCGTTTAAGGGAAGGTTAACTCTCTCTGACCAGGCCTATCCAAAGCCCAGACCTTCCCGCGGATGGATCTCAGTGGGTACATTCAGTACAGCGCTCTGACGCCGCACCGTCCTGCGTAGCAGCAAACTTTGTGCCACGCGCTAATAAATAATTTCAACCGGGCAGCTTGGCATGATCAGTGCTTTAGCGGACTGCATGAAGAAACTCATCAAAAATACAGAAGGCGCAGTTACTCCCTACATTATCGGATGGTTACTTGGGGTCCCCGGATCTCTTCTCCTTCTGATCTTTGTGGTGAGAGGCTGCAGATAACGCGCAAAGTTAAGCATTTGGCGCTCTGCTGAATTTTCGGGCAAGCGACTGATGGCTCAAACTTTGCTGTTCTCATCCACGGCAAACCGAAAAATTTTCTCCACAGCTAAACCCAAGCTTTGACAACCCGCTTTACTCAACCCAGGAAATGATCATGGAAAATAATGCAATGAATTCAAAAATCACTCCGTCTTCCAGCACGGCCAATCCGTCGGCCACTTCTGAATCCAGAAGCAGCTCCCCTGCCAGCTCCGCAGGCACCGCACGCGTTCAGCCTGCGATGCAGGCCAAGCCGAGCTCATCCAGCGCACAGGCAGACAAAATGGTTTCTGAAGGTGCTCCCGCTCACTCCGCTCCTCACCTCAGCGCAGTTGCGAAAACCCTCGAAGCCGGTCACGACTGGATCGCTGATGTTCAAGGTCACACCGAAGAGATCGAAAAGACCCTCCAGAACTACGTGAAGAAGAATGCCATCCCCGCTGTCCTCGTGGCAGTCGGCGTCGGCTTTTTCGGCAGCCTTCTTTTCAAGAAAATTTCCGCATCGAACTCGGAAAGGAACCACTCATGAGCTCAAACAATTCTTTTCAGCCGATTTCCCGCACCCCGGAGTCTCAGCACTCAAACTCCTCCCCTTTTACAAGTGAGCTCGCCCATGTCCTCGGCGAACTCAAGAAGGAAGTGAACCAGCTGGCTACGGACGACTTCTCATCTGTCGTTCACAGTGTCACGAAGAGGGTTGAAGAACGCATGACGCAGAATCCCTATCAGACTCTGGGACTGGCTCTCAGCTTCGGGTTTGGCCTCGGTGCCCTCAACCGCACCCACGCCAAGAGCGCAGCCATCCGCATTGGCAAGCTTGTGGCAATGAAAGCCCTGTCCAATCTCGAATCCCGTGACTCGAGCGAAAAGGACGCCGTCTGAACATTGGCGGCCGATTGAAATTCACTCAACCCCTCATCTCTCAAGGAGAATCCAAAATGAAAAATGAAAACACGTCCTACTTGTCCCTGACCAATCTCGCAATCGTCGCTGTCGGCGGCTTCATCGTCTGGAAGAGCCGTTTCAAGATCCAGAAGGGTCTTGAGTCCATCGGCATTGATACCCCATGGATGACCGGTTCGGCTGGTGAAGCCATTCAGTCCGGCATCGCGAAGATCTCCGGCTCCATCGAAAACGATGTTTCCTCGATCACTCGCCCAAGCACTCGCTCCGCAATCTGAGCCAGTGACTCCAGACCGCGATTTTTTCCGACGGATCCGAACGTGAGTTCGGGTCCGTTTTTTTACAACACATTTCACGAAGGACCTGTCATGACCCTCTTCCAGACTCTCAAAGCCGAACACGAAAAAGTTTCCGACATCATGGAGAAGCTTGAAAAGACCACCGAAGAGAAGACTCGCGACATCACCCTTGAAGCGTACGAAGAGCATGCTCTCTGTGAACACCTGATCTCGCAGCTCGACGCGCTCGAAAAATCGGATGAAACCTGGACCGCCAAATTCAGCGCCCTCAAGGAACTGGTTGAACACCATGTCGAAGAAGAAGAAGGCGACATGTTCAAGAAAATGAGAAAGACTTTCGAAAAAAGCGACTTTGAAGCCATGAATGACGAATTCAGCGCCCTCAAAAAGCGGTTCAAGCTGACGATCGTCAGCCCGGCAGAACTCAAGAAGGCGGAACGAAAATCCCGCATCGCCTGAGGAACTCCTGGAGCTTCCCCGATGTCCTGGGGGTCGGACTTTCACTCTGCAGAGTGAACTGATAGAGTTCCTTCATGATCGAACTCGTGAAATTCCGAACCTTTTTACTCGCTTCTGGGCCTCTGAGTGCCGGCAGCGGCATCGTCCAGGTCGGCACTCATCTCTATGTCGTCGCCGATGACGAACTCCATCTGGGAGTCTTTTCGCTGAATGGTCCCGAACTCCCAGGGACGCGCCTGAGAGTGCTCGAAAGAGAATTTCCGGCGGAACTTCCGGCCGATCCGACAGCTCGGAAAAAAATCAAACCGGATCTCGAAGTCCTCACGCTGCTCAACGGAGGGCTGCTGGCATTGCCTTCGGGGTCCAAACCCAATCGCACTCTCGGGGCATGGATTCGTCTGACGGCCCCGGGAGAAGTGGACCCGGCCCAGACCCGAAGGACCGTGGTCTGCACTCCACTTTACCAGAAACTGCTCGGGGAGATCCCCGACCTCAACATCGAGGGTGCCGCGATTTCGGGTTCGGTGTTCCGACTTTTTCACAGGGGTAATTCGAAAAGTGGCCGAAACTGCACGATCGACCTCGACCTCACTCGACTGGTACAAGCGCTGAAGCATGACGCAGACCTGGGCGAATCCCTCCTGACTTCGAGGACCCCGATCCGGGATCACTCCCTCGGCGAACTCCGAGGGGTCCCTCTCAGTTTCACCGACGCCTGTGCGATCGCGGATGAACGCACGGTATTCATCGCGGCGGCAGAAGCCACGGACTCCACTTACGATGATGGTCAGTATGTCGGAGCAGTCGTCGGACTGCTCGGTTCGGATGGCAACGTTCAAAGAACCGAAGAACTCCGCTGCCCTTTCAAGCCGGAGGGCGTGTGGCCTGTCAGCGGCAAGCCTGACACTTATTGGCTCGTCACTGACGCCGACGATGTCGGGCGCGCTTCAGAACTTTTTCAATTCACGTTCCGCATCTGAAGGAATCGCAGTCGTCGGATTGACGGAATCAGGAGACTCGCGGAGTTGACCCCGTTGTCGGAAGTTTACTCATTTTGAATTCTTTGAGAGAATCCGTGCATGAAACTCAATTTGGCCGCTACAGGGGTAATCCTGAATTTTCTAATTTCATCCGTCGTCCTCGCCGGGCCCACAGTTCCTTCGGCGACTCCTGCTCCACAAAGTGTGGAGTCGCTCGACACGATGAGTGAGGACGCAGTGTCCGCCCTCGATAATATGCCCACAGCATGCACGGGGTTGCCTGTCATGCATAACGGAGCCACGCTAGAAGACACCCTCAAGAAAGACGCTGCCTGGTGTGAAAAGAACCACTGTAAAGAGTCTTTTGCCCGAATGAAAAGTGACGAAAGCCGGGAAATTCTGGCGAAGACCTCTCAGCAGGTTCGAGCTAAAGTTCTGCAGGGCGACCCCGAAACACTCCGCAGGCGGATTGACGGTCCAGCCAACATTCGAGATGCTCCGGACGGTTCGATCATTGGATCGTTCCCAAACCGGTTTATCGTTTTGTTGACCGCCCAAAAAGGAGACTGGTACCAAATTCAGGGCTACTGGGAGCGAGCATGTGAAACGGGGTGGACCCACAAAAAGAACCTGCTGCCGGTGTCGCGTGCCCAGCTGGATTCCGAATTTGCGGCCCCGTTTCTAGAGTCCGAAGCCCTCAAGGAAGCCTGGCACAAGGCCTTCAAAGCGTATTTCACTCAACCTGCTTCGGCAAAGATGGCAATTGAGCTTGCTCAGCAAGGTATCGATCGCGCCTCCAGATGCTCGAAGGCTCAGCCATCGCGTGAGTGTACGACTGCCGTTCATTTTCTGAATCTCCTTCAGGCAAGGATTGCGCTGGATCAGGGAGATCTGACGAAGGCTGATCACTATCTCATCGCTTCGGCAAAAATTCCGGCAGACGACGCGTTCAATGCTTTGGGACCCAACACAGTCATCGCAAAAGCCCTGCTGGATCGAGGGCATAAAGCAGCCGTGATTGAATTCCTGGAACTGACCAAAAAGTTCTGGCTCAAGACTCCTGTGCGCCACGGCAGCGAAGCCTTCTACACCGTGGAAGACCACAGATGTGAGTTGCCTGCCACGTGGATCGCGCAAATCAGGGCCGGCAAGTCCCCAAAAATGGATGAGATAAAAAATTACGATGCGATCTGGACCCAAGACTACTGGAAGTGATCCGTCAGCTCGAGCATCCAGAGCTTGCCCGAGTCACGTTGTCAGGCTTGAGTGAAAAGCAAAAGGCCACTCCTTGCGGAGCAGCCTTTGACTTCAAATAGCTGGGACAGAGCGATCACACACACCCTCGTCCGAAAGCAATCGCTCAATTCTGGGGCTTCGGCAGCAGGCATCCGGCCTTGTTCAAGTCCAGAGTGTTCTTGCTCGTGAGGCAGCCGTACAACCAGAAAGTCTGCTGGCCGTAAGAAGCTTTCTTGACGACGGTGATCTTGCCCTGTTCGTCGACTTCGCAAGGATTGTTCATCGTGCACTGTGCGCCGTCTTCATTGCCGGTATTGTTGATTCCGATGACTTCGTGGGTATTCGCATTCACGATCGGGGAGCCGGAGGTTCCACCGATGGTGGCGCAACCTGGCTGCTGGTAACGGATGGAGTCCACCATGGTCCATTTGTCTTCTTTCAGCTGATAGATGAACTTGTCGATGGAGCAATTGTACATTCTTCTCCAGTAGCCTGACGGGATCGCGATCGGTGCGCCTGCCTGAGGGTGCTGAGGAGAAAGCGTCAGGGCCGTCACTTTGAAATTCTTTTCGATCTGGTCGTAGGTTTCCTTCAGACGGTAGAGGGTAATGTCGGTCTTTGTCATGGAGGAGAAGATGACCTGATCCGCATTCAGAGTGCCGAGGCTGCCCTGTCCATCCGAAGTGAGGAGCTTGAAGCGACGGGAAACCGGAGAATTCGTGATCACTTTTCCAGGGCCTGGCATTCCTGCGTCGAGGCAATGACCGTTGGTGAGAACCATGGCCTGGTCAGAACCGAGGGAAGTGGTGAAACGAACGACGGAGCCGGAACAATCACTGAGGGCGACAATCGCGGTAAAATCCACGGCGCCGGCGAGAAAATTGTGGCGGTTCGCTGCAAATTCGGCGGGGCGCTGGCCTTTCTTCGGCATCGGGAATGCGAACGCGCTCTGCGCCGCGAGTGTCAACAGAAGGGCTGGAATGAGAAATTTGCTGAAAGCGTTCATGAGGAACTCCTTGGTTCACAGGCAATTGCAGGACCGGCAGTCATTTGCGGCTCAGCACAAATGGTGGGCCAAAGATGTCCCAACCGCTAGGCATGAAGAAGTACAGTCAGCCCTCCGCCTTGTCAAATTGCTGAACCGAGAATAACTGGAGACGCGCAGAGTCAACCCAGAGTGACGCCCTCACTGCAAATAAAGCCCGGTAGAGGCTCACCCAGCGCGTTCACGAACCTCACTCTCTTCAGACTTCATTAGACTCCGGGCATCACTCGTGCGATCGGCGCGCTCTACCCGACGCCCACGGGCCAATATCAGATGCTCTTCCAAGGGGGCAAAAAAACGATCCTCCCTGAAAATGATCAAAGCACGTGGCCGACGAAATATTCGCTCGACTCCTTCGTCCGGTGTATCTTCAGAGTGGAGGTGAAGTTTTCACTTTCAACCGCCGGTGAACCCGTGCTCACAATGGACCTGCCCCGATGAAATCAGAGACCACCGCTTCAAATTCCAGACAGACTGCCATCCTGCTCATGAGTTGCCCGGATCAAAAGGGAATCGTCGCGAAAGTTTCCGAGTTTCTTTACCGCCACAATGCGAACATCCTGCATGCAGACCAGCATCAGGATGCCGAACTCAAGCTGTTTCTGATGCGAGTGGAATGGGACCTCACGCAGTTTTCGCTCGATGCACGAAGCTTCGCCGAAAACTTCAAGCCATTGACGGACGAACTTCAGATCCAGTGGAAGCTTGAATTTTCCTCGACCCGACCCCGCGTCGCCATTCTGGCGTCACGTCATGATCACTGTCTGAGTGATCTGCTCTACCGTCACCGCAGTGGGGACTTGAATTGCGATATTCCGCTCGTGATCAGCAATCATCCGGAGAATCGGCCACTCGCCGATTTTCACGAGATCGCGTACCATGAAGTGCAGATCAATCTGAAGGCCGAAAATCCCGAAACGGAAAAGAAAGCTGCTGAAGCGAAGATTCTGGAACTCCTGCGCTCGAGTCAGATCGACCTCGTGATCCTTGCCCGGTACATGCAGATCCTCTCGCCTGAGTTCGTGAAGGAATACCACCACCGGATCATCAACATTCACCACTCATTTCTTCCGGCCTTTCTCGGTGCAAAACCGTATCACCGTGCCTATGAGCGTGGCGTGAAACTGATCGGAGCAACCAGTCACTACGTGACCGAAGACCTGGACGACGGTCCGATCATCGAGCAGGACGTCATTCGAATCTCTCACCGGGACAGCGTCCCAGACCTTGTCAAAAAAGGGAAAGACCTGGAGCGCCTCGTGCTGTCCCGCGCCGTTCAGTGGCATCTCGAACACCGAGTCCTGATCTATCAGAACCGCACGGTCGTTTTCAATTAGAGCGCTTTGCCGAGCAGCAGTCCAGAGATGAGCGCTGCAAAAACAAAGAGCGAAATCGCGATGTAGACGTAATCCCTTTCGAGCACG
Source organism: Oligoflexia bacterium (assembly GCA_014378465.1). GTDB lineage: Bacteria > Bdellovibrionota > UBA1018 > UBA1018 > UBA1018 > UBA1018. The sequence goes on from JACMNQ010000070.1 coordinate 84,000, forward strand.
AAGAGAATGAAAGCCAGGCCCACGCGGATCATCGGCAGCGAGATCAGCACCAGAAGGCCGAGCGCGATCACCGTTCCCGGGTCCAGAATGCTGAGCCCAAGGGCGAACTGCGGAAAAGTGTGCGGAACAGGGGCGGGCTCGGGAGTTCCCTGAGTCAGGATATAACTCAAATCTTCGGGCGCAAAACCCGTGGGATGAGGGACGATCCAGCTCAGGACGAGTCCGAAGGCGATCAAGGTCGCACTCACCCACACGCCAATTCGCAGCGCGCAGGCGATCGCGGTCTCGGTCCTCATGACCCGGCCTTCACCCATGTGATTCGGTTCATTCATCTTCCCATCTCCATCTCGATTCCGAAAGCTCTGAGCGCCATCTCCAGGGATACCAGAAGCAGCACGACGATGAAGAGGGAGCGGATGCGTTTGTTTCTGAGCCTCATCATGATCTTTGCGCCGAGGTAGGAACCGAGCAACACTCCGAGTGCCACGGGCGCCGCGAGAAAGGGCACGATGTTGCCACGCATGTAACTCGGGCCCGCACTCGCCGCCGCAGTCACACCGATCATGAAGTTCGATGTCGCCGAAGACACTTTGATCGGCAGGCTCATGGCCGTGTCCATGGCCGGAACCTTGAGCGCACCGCTGCCCACCCCCAGAAGTCCCGAAATCACGCCGGCTCCGATCATGAGCACAAAGCCCAGCGGAACATTCGTGACCCCGTAGGAAACTTCCTTCTTGAGCTGAAAATCCGGATAGCTCGAATTCAATCTGAGCTTCTCTGCCCACGAGCCTTTCTCCGCGACGGCAAGTCTCAGACCTTTGGGCTTCTTCCGGTACATCAACCACGCTGAGACGATCAGCATCGCGGCAAAGAGTCCGTAGAGGTGCGAAGGATCAATTCGGGTGGAAATGGACGCCCCGAAAAGCGCACCGATCACGGTCGCCACTTCGAGCACCATCGCCACACGAATATTGGTGATCCGGTCGCGCACATAGGTCGCAGCCGCACCCGACGAAGTCGCGATCACCGAAACGATGCTCGCACCGATCGCATACCGAATGTGAATCCCGAAGATCAGAGTCAGAGCGGGCACGATGATCACGCCCCCGCCCAGCCCGAGAATCGCGCCGAAGACTCCGGCGCTGACCGAAATGAGAAGCAAAATCAGTTCAAAAAGCTTCGGCGATGCAAGGAGAGCATGTCCGAGACTCATTTCGCCCGTTTAACGGACAGCGGAAACTCCGGCAACAGTTCGGACTTCCGGCCACGGACGACCAGAATCACTCCCAGAGTCACGAGCGGGATGCTCAGGATCTGCCCCATATTGATCGGCAGGCCGGCTTCGAAACCGACCTGGTTTTCCTTGAAGAACTCGAGAAGAAAACGGAACCCGAAAATCAGAATCAGAAAGTAGCCCAGGAGAAGTCCGGCATGCCTGCGGGCTTCAGTCTTCCAGTACAAGGACCGAAGGATCAGAAAACTCGCCAGATAGGCAAAGGATTCATAAAGCTGCGCCGGGTGGCGTGGAATCTGATCGACACGGTTGAAAACGAATGCCCAGGGCGCGTGACTCTCCTTTCCGAGGATCTCCGAGTTGAAGAGGTTTCCGAGACGAATCAGGATTCCCGCGAACGCGACGGGAACCGTCATTCGGTCCAGCAGGCTCAGGTAGGACAGCTCCCGGTGCTTCCTCGCGAAGACGTAAAGCATCGTGAGGATGCCGATGAAAGCGCCATGACTCGCGAGCCCGCCTTCCCAGAACTGCAGGATTCGCAGGGGATCATGCAGGTAGATCTCGGGCTCATAGAAAAGGCAGTGGCCGAGCCGAGCCCCCAGCACCGTTCCGACCATCATGTAACCCAGTAGCGAGTCAAGATGAGTCAGTGAAATCTTTTCCCGAACGAAGAAGCGCCTGACGATTTCCCGCCCGGAAAGAAAGGCGATCGAAAAGAAGAGTCCGTACCAGCGGACGTGAAGAAACCCGGTGGAGATGAGTTCAGGGCTGACGTTCCAGTTCATTCCCGGAGTCTAGTTCCATTGGTCATTGAAATCAATTGTCATGCAGTTGCGAGCGTACACTTTCACTCATACCGGAGCGCATCAATCGGCGCGAGCAGCGAAGCTTTGCGAGCCGGGTAGATGCCGAAAATCACGCCGATCGAACCGGAAAAGAAGAAGGCAAGCAGCACCGAAGAAAGCGTGATCGAAGTGGCCCAACCCACGATGGTCGACAGGACCACGGTGATCAGCCACGCCAGGACGACTCCGAGGGAGCCCCCGACGAGACTCACGACCACGGACTCCACCAGGAACTGCGAGAGGATGTCAGATCTTCTTGCCCCCACGGCCTTTCGAAGTCCGATCTCCCGCGTTCTTTCGGTCACCGAGACGAGCATGATGTTCATGATCCCGATGCCTCCGACCAGCAGCGAGATCGCGGCGATCGCTGACAGCAGCAGAGTCATCACTTTGGTACTGTTCGCCAGCGCCGCCTGGATGTCCGCCATGTTGCGAATCTGAAAAGCGTCCTGACGCTGGGACAGCGGCACCTTGTGACGAGAGTACATCGCATCCAGAGTCAGGTCCTGCACCGATTCGGTCTGGGACGGATCGGAGACTTCAACTTCGATCGTGTCGACGTAGTCCTTGCCGAGGAGGCGGTGCATGGCCGTGTTGAGCGGCACGACGACCGTATCATCCCGGTCCCCGAAAGCGCTGGCCCCTTTCTCTGGCAGAATTCCGATCACCTGAAAGCTGACTCTGTTGATCTTGAGGTACTCGCCGATCGGACTCCTGCTTTCGCCGAAGAGTTCACGGACGAGAGTTGCACCGATGACGGCCACGCGAGCCCGCTTCTGATTTTCCTCGAGGGTGAAGAAGCGTCCCACGGGGGGTGCCATATCGTGAATTCGCGCCCAGTCGGGAACGACTCCATTCACCGATGTGTTCCAGTTCTTGTTCAGAAAAGTGACTTGAGCACGGCCGTTGACGGTCGGCGCCGTCGCTTTGACTGAGGGAATTTGGTCCTGCAATGAACTTGCGTCTTCGATCGTGAGTCGGGTACCGGCGCCCGCTTCGCCTTTCGCTCCACCGGAGGTTCGGAGGGCTCCAGGCCTGAGGATGAGGAGGTTGGAACCGAGAGACGACAACTGATCTTCGATCGCTTTCTGGGCCCCCCTTCCCAGCGCCAGCATCGCGACCACGGCCGCGACCCCGATCAGAATGCCGAGCATTGACAGTCCCGTGCGGACTTTGTTGGCGGCAAGAGTCTTGATGCCCTGGTAAAAATGCTGGCCGATATTCCTGAGACCCGTCACCCAGGCCGATGCTTCGCTCAAGGGTGTTCCATCGGGGGCTGCGAGCACAGAAACTTTCAGCGGCTGCAGGCGCTCGTCGGACTGGATCACGCCATCGCGCATGCGGATCAGACGTTTGGCCTGACGACCGATGTCCTCCTCATGAGTGACGATCACGATCGTGATGCCTGAAGCGTTGAGCTCCGAGAGCGCGGTCATGATCTCCTTTTCGCTCGTCGAATCCAGATTGCCCGTCGGCTCATCGGCGAAGATCATGAGCGGCCGATTGATCAGCGCGCGCGCGATCGCCACGCGCTGCTGCTGACCGCCGGACATTTCGTTCGGGCGATGCTCCAGTCGTGTGCCCAGTCCCACGCGCTCCAGCAGAACTTTCGCCCGCTCCAGATCCATCTTCTGTTCCGAATACAGAAGAGGCAGTGAAACATTCTCAAGTGCGGACATGCGGGGGAGAAGATTGAATTGCTGAAAGATGAAACTGATCACTTCGCGCCTGAAAACGGCCAGTTCGTCTTCCGTCAGGTGGGCCACTTCCCTGCCGTTGAGCCGGTAGGAGCCCTCGTCAGGAACATCCAGAAGTCCCATGACATGCATCAAGGTGGATTTTCCAGAGCCGGATGGCCCCATGATCGCGACGAAGTCGCCGTCCTCGAGGGTGAGCGAGACTCCTTTCAGAGCGGAAATGAGCGTGTCGCCCATCTGATACTTTTTGTGAATGCCCTGAAGTTCGAGCAAAGTTCAGTGCCCTCCGCCGCTGGATCCTGAACCGCCGCGACCTGCGCCGCCCCCTGACGATCCCTTGCGCGGAGGTCCGCCCATCGGCCCGAAAGGGTTGCTGCCTGCGTCCGCCCGCTTCGTTGAATTCCTGATTTCTGCCGCGAGCACGACGTCCTGTTCAGAGAGCCCGCTCAGAATTTCGGTTTTCTTCCCATCGGTCATCCCGACCTGAATCAGTCTTTCTGCGGGCTTCTCGCCCTCTGGAGACTTCAGCTGCACGGAGTACTTGCTTCCCTGCACTTTCAGCGCGTCATTGGGAACGGTCAGCACTCCTGACTTTGAACTGACGAGAAAAGTCACGTTTGCCGTCATCCCGCTTCGCATGGAGGCGGGCGTTTGCCCCGGCAGCACGTCCACCGTGTAGGTGGTCACGTTGTTCACGGTCTTCGCGTCATAGGCGATCTGATCGACCACTGCAGAAACCGTCTGATTCGGGTAAGCATCCAGGATGATCTTCGCACGTTGCCTGAGAGTGATCTGCGCGATATCGGTTTCATCGACCTGGGCTTTGACCGTGAGCCGATCGGACATCGTGAAAACGGAGTCCGCGCTGGTGAACGTCTGACCCGATTCCACATTCCTGGCGATGAGAGTGCCATTGATGGGAGCCATGATCGGCGTGGGCCGGTAAAGGTCTTCCCATTTCTTGAGCTCCTCCGGGCCTTTGGCTCCGGCGGAATCCAGCATCGCCGCTCTTTCGGTCGAACTCATCCACGCAAGAATCTGCCCCTTGCGCACTCGCTGACCTTCCTTGACGAGGACCTGCTCCACGCGCCCCGGGATCGGAGGCTTGATCTCAAGCCGATTTTCCGGGGAAACCACACCCGTACTCAGAATCGTGACCTCGAGATCCGACTTCACCACCGGAATTTCACGGTAGCTGATTTCAAGAGACTTCTGCTTCTTCAGTCTAACCAGGACTCCCACACCCAGGAGCATTGCCAGAACGAGAACGATCAGAATCCATTTCGAAGATTTTTTCATGGAGCTGCGTTGGGAGCCGCTTTGCGATTTGCTGGAGTTGTCGGCATCGGAAGTCATTGAAGAACCCCTTTTCCCTGGGCCTGTTCCCAGGCGGCTTCGGCGATCACCCGGTCACGCCGACTCTGCAGCAGACTGCGCTGGCGGGCGATGAGATCATTCTCAATCAGATCCCATTCCTCAAACGTGATCAGCCCGTTGTTGTAGCGATTGCGTCCGATCTCGGAGCGCAATTTCGCGGCGTCGACGAAACTCTGATCGACTTTCACTTTCTCGATGGATTCATGAAAGTTCATGTAACTCTGCTTGAGAGTCGTCAACGTCACGCGGTCGACGTTGAGACGCGTGGCAGTTGCCGCCGCAAGGCTCCTCACCGCCGACTGGGTTCCGTAGTAGTCCCGCCCGCCATTGAAAAGCGGCAGCGACAGATTCAGACCCACTGACCATCGATCATTCTGCGGGAACCACGTACGATCCTGCTTGCCCGCACTTCCATTCAGACTGAGCGACGGAAAAAATCCGCTCGCCGCGAGTGACACCCCCGCTTCGGCATTCTCTTCCTGCGCGACCGATTGCAAGTGCTGAGGAGTCGTGACCGCAACGGCTTTGAAATCGGGATTCTGCGGGGGGGCCACGCTGACTGGAACTTCATCCTTCACGATCCACTCCGCCTCGTCATCGCGTCCGAGCACGCGCGCGAGCTGAGTTTCCGAAACGGGAATGCTGTTTCTCGCCTGCAAGGCTTCAAACTTCGCCTGGTTGAGGTATGCCAGAGAAAGCAGCACCGACCCCTTGTTCTCGCGCCCGCTCTGAAAACGAAGTTCCACCAGACGCAGATTCTCTTCCCTGCGATGGGCGATATCATTCTGCAACTCCACCGACCGTTCAGAAAAGAGCAGGCTGACGTAAGCCACTTTCAAATCGTAACTCACCTTCGCCCGTGTGGTATTCAGGCTCGCGCCGCTGACTCGCAGAGTGGCCTGCGCCTGGGTCACCTTTGCCAGATCCTGAAGTCCGTTGAAAATATTTTCCGACCCTGAAATCGTCGCCGAGTAATTGTTCACGGGTTGGCCAACGATTCCGGCCGAATTCACCGTCGCACCCACCCCGTTTCCCCCGGTGACGGTCGCGCCATTTGAATGAGTGAAGCCGAGATTCGCTGAAATTTGCGGCAAGTAAGTGCCATATGAGCCTTTGGCGGAAGCCTCCGCCGCGCGGAGCGATTCGTGCGCGGCACGAAGTTCGGAATTGTTCCTCTGCGCTTCCTCCACGCAGCCATTCCAGGAAAGCACTGGCCCTGAAAGCACTGGGTCCGGCCGCGCACCTGGGGCAACTGAAACGGATGCGGGCGAACCAGGTGAGGACGGCGTGGGTTTCGCCATGGCACCTTCAGATACCGACAGAGATTGAAAGAACCAGAGGATCCAGACCAGCATCGTGACACCCTTTCAACGTCAACATAGCGCCGAACCGCTGGTTCTGACAACACTCCCCCGCATTAATTATTCTTAATTCGAGACAGACTGAATCACCGGGAGCCAACCCGATTCCCGTCATCACTTGCGCAGGATTAGGGTGCTCATTTGGACTTTTTGAGATAATGCTTTTCTCCATGAACTTCATGACGGAAATCGAAGCCTCCAGGCGACTGCTCCAGGTCAAGGAATCGATCATGAAAACCTGGGAAAGTCGCGTTCGCCAGCAGTTCGATGCTGCACAGGTCCAAACCCGGATCGCGCTTCGGGACGCCCTGCCCGCTTTCTTGATCACCCTGTCACAGGTTCTTCTGCCGGCCCATCCCGCCGACGATGTCTGCGAGACATCCGACGTCTGCAGGGAACATGGAGAAGAACGCGCGAATCTCGCTGAGTATTCTCTTGAAGAGGTCATGGGCGAATACCGAACTTTCCGGGAAGTGATCTTCGAACTTCTCGAAGCTGAAAAAATGCTGCTTCCGCAGAGCCGAAACATCATTCTTGATTCCATTCAAAATGGCATGAAGTCAGCCGCTTCGGAGTTCGTGAAGATTCACCGTCTTCAGGATCTGAAAACCGTGCAGACTCTCGAAAATGAGCGCGATCTGCGAGAAACTTTCGTGCAGACACTCACCCACGATCTTCGCAATCCGTTGACTGCCGCCAAGATGAGTGCGCAATTGATCCTGAGGAAAGCGGAGCATTCGGACTTCATCCACAAGCAGGCCAGTCGCGTGATTCAGAACGTCGACCGGGCCGATGAGATGATCCGCGACCTGCTGGATGCGAATCGCATTCGCGCCGGTCAGACCCTCCCCCTTCAGCTGGCGGAATGTGATCTGCAGGAAGTTCTGGTCGGCACCCTGGACGACCTCACCACCCTCTTTGGAAACCGTTTCGTGCTCGAATCCCCCCCCAGTCTCACGGGCTGGTGGGACTGCGCGAATCTCCAGCGCGTGATTGAAAACCTCTGCAACAACGCGATCAAATATGGCGACAAGCGCGAACCCATCCGGGTGACTCTCTCTGAGAAGAAAAATTCGAAAGTCGAGCTTCTGGTCAACAATCAGGGTGCGCCGATCAGCTCTGAGGATCAAACCAAGCTCTGGCAAGCCTTTCATCGTACCGAAAGTGCACAGCAAAGTGGACTCAAGGGCTGGGGCATCGGACTGACGGTCGTCAAAGGCTTGGTGGAAGCCCACGGCGGAACCGTGGACTTGGAGAGCACTCTTGAGAACGGGACAACTTTCAGTGTGTCCCTTCCTCGGGATTCCCGATTATTTCAGTCCATTGATGCATACACGGAGCCTAAACCATGAGTTTTGGCTTGTTTGGCGCTTGATCTATGGTACATCCCCATCTGTAAGTCCAACTTTTCCATGTTTAGAGTCTGCGGGTAATGGTGCCCTACCTCTTGAAGATGGTTCTCTGTCCCGACCTTAGGAGGTTTTGTGGGTAAAAAATTATACGTAGGTAATCTTCCGTTTTCCGCTACTGATCAGATCTTGATGGACACTTTCGCTCAATGCGGAACTGTCGAATCTGCAAAGATCATCACTGATCGCGACACCGGCCGTTCAAAGGGTTTCGGATTCGTCGAAATGTCCACCGAAGCTGAAGCTGCTGATGCAATCAGCAAGTTCAACGGTGCGGACTACGACGGCCGTGCCCTGACTGTCAATGAAGCCAAGCCAATGGCTCCACGTGAAAATCGTGGCGGTGGCGGCGGCTTCGGCGGCGGCGGACGTGGCGGCGATCGCGGAAGCCGTGGCGGCTTCGGCGGCGGCAGCGGTGGAAACCGTGGCAACCGTTGGTAATCACCAACGGGCCTGAATTCAAGTTCGCTTGAATTCTTACCCAAGCATTAGAAGAAAGGCTCTACCTTCGGGTAGGGCCTTTTTTTGTGCCCTGTCCTTCAGCTCCCGGATTTGGATTCGTTATTCCGAACGATACTGATGATTCCAGCGACGTATTTCTCTTCAAACGAGCGGCTTTGCACAGGGTTTGCAGTGGCAGGGGCGATGGCCGAACCCAACCTTCCCCAGAACAGCTCCCAAATCAGCTCAAAGTCTCCCACTGAACCCCCTCCTGCAGAAGTTCTCGCACGACTCGACTTGCCGTGGACGACCTTTCTGAAAGTTGCAGCGGCTCTGATCATCGCCTGGTCCATCTATCAGCTCTGGTCGCTTCTGCTTCTTGTTTTTCTGGCCATGCTGCTCGCAGTGACCCTTCAACCCTTCGTCAATCGCCTGGAAGCCAGGAAGATTCCGCGCTGGGCCTCGATCCTCACCATCGCGGTGTTGATGCTTGTCCTTCTTGGAGCTTTCTTCGCAGTGATCATCCCTTCACTCGTCACGCAGATGAGCGGACTTGCCGACAACTTCCCCGCAATGCGCGAGGACATCCTCAAACGTATACCGGAAAATGCCTTCTATCGTCCGATGTCGCAGAACTTTCTTGCCCATCCGGGACTTTCCGTGAAAGCCGCTGAGCTCCCCAAGCATCTGTTGAGCGTGGGAGGACTCGCAATCGGCGGTGTCGCTGAATTCGCACTTTTTCTGGTCATGTCGCTCTATCTTCTGGTGGATGGGCCAAGAGCCTATGACTGGTTTCTCGCTTTCTTCACGCACCGGACGCAGATCAAATTGCGAAAGAGTGCCAACGAGATTTCAAAAGTCATTGCGGCGTACGTGGCGGGACAGCTGATCACCTCGGTCCTGGTTTTGATCTATGCCTTCGCGGTCCTGACCCTGCTTCACGTTCCTGCTGCGCTCATCCTGGCGTGTCTCGCAGGGATCTTTGATATCCTGCCCATCATCGGCTTCTTCATGTCAACGATTCCGGCAATTCTCCTCGCAATCACGGTTTCGCCTGCGGTGGCACTTGCGGTCGTCGGACTTTATCTGGCCTATCACGCGCTCGAAAATTACTTCATCGTACCCAAAGTGTACGGCAATCGCCTCAAGCTCTCGACTCTGGCCGTACTCCTGGCCCTCCTGATCGGAGGGATTCTCGCGGGCATCCCCGGGGCCATAGCAGTGCTCCCGGTCGTGGCCTCCTATCCGATCATCGAAAAAATCTGGTTGCGAAAGTACCTCGGCACCGAAGTGGTGGAAACCCACGTCGAACAGCAGAAGGAGGCTGAGTCCTGAGCGGACTTCACTGGCCGGAGCGAGCCTGAAGCGCGGACAGGTAGCTGACGTAACTCCAGGTCAGGTGCACAGCACCCTGGCTGAAGCCTGAGGAGCGATTGAACTCTTCAGCCTGCGCACCGTTGGACTCCGCGTGATAAAGCGCGCGGTTCATGTAAGCGTCCCCTTCGTCGTTGAGCGCGCTCACCAATTTTGCAAATCCTGCATCCGTCGACTTGAGGATCTGGCCGGACCGGAAGCCGTCCCGCAGAGAGGTCAGGCCAGAAACACGGCCGAAATAGGCCATTTTTGTCGGACTCAAGGTGACTGCGCGCGCATTTCTGATCTGAGCCGCCAGCTTGTAATGAAATTCAGCCATCGCCTGAGTGGAAAGGAACCATGGATTGCCCTGCCCATGATTGGTGACGCCGTCGTAGATGTCTTCGGGATAACGGCCAAGCCCTGGAGCCAGGCGCTCTCCCTGATGTCCGTTCTGGACGCGATTGACGGAGTAAAGGCTGTCAAAGGCCTGCCTCAGGGCTCCCGCAGTCGCGATGACCCGGTCGTCGGAAACGGACATGAACAGATCTCCGGAACTCTGGTCATGCGGTGAGGCGTGAAGTGAAGCCAGGATCACGGCAATGTCGAGGCCTGAAGGTTTGGCTTGATCACTCCAGGAAGAGTTCTGGGTTGCGACGATGTAATTCTTTGAAACACTCCAGAAACCTGGAATGACCTGCCGAATCGCCTGCGACTGCTGCTGGTACCAGCTTGCGGCTTCCGGGTCGCCCAATCGGCGCGCGAGAATCGCGCCTTCGTGAAGCGCACGCTGCTGCATCATGAGGGTGTAGAAATGCCTGCCCTGGACTTCTTCCCAGAGGTCATAGGAAGCGTCTCTCCAATGATGAGACACGTATTCGAGGTCGGCTTTGATCACGGTCTGTGCGGGAATCTGAGCTGTGTAAAGCAGACGCTTCACGGTTTCCGCATCAGTTGAGTTCCCCGAGTTGAGAAGCTGATGAGCGAGCCTGATCAGAACCATCGAACGCAACGCGGGTCCGTCATTCTGAGGACGTCCCCAGGACTCGTCGAAAGCCGTTCCGTTCAGGTGAAACTTGGGTTCACCGAGGCCGAGGTCCGCTGGGCTGCCACTTCGATTGGGAGTGAGCTGATTCTGTCGAGAAAAATGGATATAATCCATCAGGTAGCTGATCCAGCGATTGTGCTCGGCACCGGAGGAGTTCTTCTGAAGCTCAAAAACCCCATTCATGGTCAGAGCCGCGTCCCGGATCCAGTGAAAGTAGTAATTCGGCTCATCCTTCGATGGAGATGCCATGACGGATCCCTTGGCCTGACCCGGCTGGGAGATGCTGATTGCGATCCGCTGTTGAGCGTAGAGAGCTTCTCTCCTGAAACGATCAGGAAGCGGTGTGGCAGGGCTGGCAGTCGCCCACTGCGGGCTCACGCTCTCCGACATCAGAAGTGCACCCAGCAGGAGAGAGATCGAAACCGCAGACTTTTTAAGCTTGTTCATGACATGAGGGGCCCCCACCCCGAACCCCCCATAAACCCTTGATCAAGCGAACAGTCAAGAAAACATGGCAGCTTGGCCGATCCGAACAGGCTCAAACAGGAAAAGGAGCTGACGAACGGCAAACCTTGTAAGTCTACGGTTTCAAGACCATTTTCAGGAGATCTTCCATTCCATGTGGAATTGAGTTCGTTGCGCCCTTTACAGACGGGCCGATCTGCCCTAACCAAAAAGGCTCTATGCATTCTGCGTCTCATTTGAGACGATGCAGACGGACTCAATCAAAATGAAAAAAATTCTCATCATCGAAGATGACCCAGATATCCGCGACTCCCTGAAAGAACTTCTCGAAATGGAAGGCTACTCAGTCGCCTGCGCAACCAATGGTCAGGAAGGCCTTGAACGGCTCGAAGAAATGAACTCTTCCCTCCCTCACATCATTCTTCTGGATCTGATGATGCCCATCAAAGATGGGATCGGTTTTCGCCAGGACCAGCGGAAACGCGAAAGCTGGAATGCCATTCCGACCGTCGTCATGTCGGCTGATGGAAACGCGAAGGCCAAGCTCCAGAATCTGGGCATCACGACTTTCCTCAAGAAGCCAGTCGATCTCGACGCAGTTCTTCTGACGATCACTCAATCCATCGTCTCAGATTGATTTGAAGATCGAACCCTGCTTGAGCGCCACGTAAAAAGGCCACTTGAACTTGCGTTCAAATGGCCTTTGAGTTTTTCGGTGAGTCGCGGGCTGCGCAACTCACTCACTTGCCCCGCTTCAGCGGCTTACCAGCCGAGAACGTAAGCGAACATCAGTGGAGCCACGATGGTTGCATCGGACTCGACGATGTACTTCGGAGTGTCTGGACCGAGCTTGCCCCAGGTGATCTTTTCGTTGGGCACTGCACCCGAGTAGGAACCGTAGCTTGTGGTCGAATCACTGATCTGACAGAAATAGCCCCAGAGACGAGGAGTCTGACCCAGATCCTTCTGAAGCATCGGCACGACGCAGATCGGGAAATCGCCGGCGATGCCGCCACCGATCTGAAAGAAGCCCATGGACGAATTCTTGGTGACCCCAGCGTACCATTCAGCGAGCTGAACCATGTACTCAATCCCGGTCCGCACCGTGTGCACATTTTTCACTTTTCCGGTGATGCAATAGCTGGCGTACATATTGCCCAGAGTGGAGTCTTCCCAGCCTGGTACGAAGATCGGCAAATCCTTTTCACAGGCTGCCAGCAACCAGCTGTTCTTCGGGTCAATCTGGTAGTTATCCTTGAATTTCCCCTTGCGAATCGCGCGGTAGAAATACTCATGCGGAAAACAGCGCTCGCCTTTGGCTTCAGCTTCGTTCCACTCGTCTTCCATGATCTTCCAGATCACGTGCATCGCGGCTTCTTCAGGGATGCAGGTGTCGGTCACACGGTTCAGATTCTTTTCAAGGAGGGCCTGCTCGTCCGCGGGAGTCAGATCTCTGTAATTCGGGACGCGGACATAAAAGTCATGCGCGACCAGATTGTAGATATCTTCTTCAAGATTGGCGCCCGTGCAGGAGATGCCATGAACTTTGCCCTGACGGATCATCTCTGCGAGAGAGAGTCCAAGCTCCGCAGTGCTCATCGCGCCGGCGAGCGTGACGAACATCTTGCCGCCGCTGTCGAGGTGAGTCTTGTAGCCTTCAGCCGCGTCCACCAGGGCCGCCGCATTGAAGTGACGGTAGTGGTGCTTGATGAAGTGAGTGACCGGGTGAGCGGCCTGATAGGCAGCTTGCTCAGCCGCGCTGAGAGCGGGTTTCTTGGCAGGAGTTTGAATCATAGGGCACATTTAATGAATCCCGGACTTTCTGACAAGAGTGTTTTTGGTCCGGGCCCATTTTGTTCGGACATTGGCCGACTCTTATTGAAAGGACCTGATCCAGACGGTCCCTGCCGCCGGCATCTCCGGACGGGAGGACCGGATCGAGTCGACGAACACGCTCTGGGCTTCGGGAAACGCTCGCTTCATCGCATTCAGATTCGCCGGTTCGTTTTCGAAAACGGCCACGACTTTTCCCTGTGTTCCGATCCATTTGAAGGCCGAAAGCTTGAACTCGAGGTCCGCGACCTGAGCATTCGGCTTCATGAGAAGGAGGGTGAGGCCCCTCGTCGGAAACCCTCGCCCCTGAAGTGCCTTGCGCGTTCCAACTCCCATGCGAATCCGGTCGCGTCCGGTCAAGTAGACGATCCTGGCTCCGGCCTGAGCGAGAGTGCGAACATATTCAGGTGCAAGCGGGATCACGTGGTCATTTTCACACTCGTTGCTGAAAAAATGGAGAGTCCAGAAGTCTGAAAGCTGCTGTGAGAAATCCGCTCGGTCAATCCCCTGCACGTGAAGCGTTGTCGCGAGATCATAGTGCACGTCCCAGAGCTGGAGGCGCGAGAGCACTGCCGTTTCTTCGGGATAACGGGCCTTCATGGCGGGATCAGAAGAGAACTTCAGGAGAATGGGCAACGTGCGGCTGCGCGAATCAAAGAGCGTGTCATCCAGATCAAAGAGGACCACCGGGATCTGGCCTGCGCTCACCTGGGACTGGACGGCTGCAAGGATCCCGTTCAGAACGGGCTGAGTGGCGCTGGCCTGTGCGACGGAAGTGCCCAGAATTTCAAGACTGCCAAAGTCCATCGGAAGCGTGGCCAGCGAAGAGAGCGCAAACAAAAAAGCGAATGAACAAACGGATTTCATGGGAAATACTCCTTGATGGGGCCTCTTATGCCGGCTTCCTATTTAGAATGAAAATACATCGTTCGAATGGTATCCATGCGTTCATGGAATTGAATCACCTTCGCTATTTTTACGAAGTCGCCCGGGCCCGAAGCTTCACCGCAGCCGCGAAAGTGCTCCGCGTGAGCCAGCCCTCGATCAGCAAGATCATCCGGATCCTCGAGGACCGAGAGGGCGTGAAGCTTTTTGATCGCCACAAGAAAGGAGTCACTCTCACTCCTCAGGGCGAATTTTTCTATTCCAGTTGTTCCAAGGTCTTTGCCGAGCTCGAGAACCTGCACATGACGCTCAAACTGCAGAAGACGGAGTGCGAAGGAGACCTGTCTCTCGGAGCCTCGGACAATGTCTGCAACTATCTTCTGCCTCATCTGATCCCGGGCTTCTGGAAGAAGTATCCAAAAGTGCACTTCAATGTCCTGAGCGCGACTTCGGAATGCGTGAAGGAGGATCTTCAGAGCGGGAAATGTGAACTCGGGCTCTTCTATACGAAGCCGGAAGCTCAGTTCTATGAATCACGAAAGATCGGACCGGTCGAATTCGTCATCGTCTGCTCCACGGAGAATGAAAAGTTCCGGAATACTTCCGTCCTGACCCAGGCGCTCGCGAGCGAATCCTATTACCTGGGCTCACGTCTTCAGGACTATCAGGGCCCCTACCCTGCCTTGAAACGGCTGAATGCTCTGGGGATCCAGCCCCGCCTCTTCTTTGAAACCAATAGTCAGGAAACCCAGAAGAAGATGGCACTTCAGAGACTGGGCTACACGGTCCTGCCCCACTTCATGGTGCGAGAAGAACTGAAGCAGAAGAAGCTGAAACTCCTCCAGGTGAATGCTCCGGGCGGGAAATTGCCTGAATCCAATCGCATGTCGCTCTACCTCGTCAAAAAGAAAGGCAAGACGCTTTCCAAACCCGCTCAATTGATGGAGCTTGAGCTGCTGGAGAAACTTCCGGAACTGCTTTGATGCGGCAGCACCTCATTGGCGCAAGGGTGAGAGGTGGCTCAGTCCGAATGCACTTCTCGTTCCACGCGATTTTTGTCGTAAACTCCCAGCAGAATCAGCAGAAAAGCCACCAATCGGATCAGGTAAACGAAGGAATGTTCTTCCCGCTTCTGATCATGCATCACAATGAGCACCAGACGCTCCACTGCCAGAATCCAGAAAGCGGAACAGAACCACAGAAACAGTCGGTCGTTCGTCTTCCGCCAGAACCGGAGAAAGAAGACACCCGCAACCCAACAACCCATCAGGATCGCGCCTGAGAGAAATGAATAAAATAAGTTCATGCGGACTCCCAGACCAGGCCCCAGATCATCAGGCTGACGCCGATCAGGGCCGGAATGGTTCGGACGATCGAAAGGTTCGAATCCGGCATCAGCACCAGATCCACCACAAGGAGGACGTTGTTCAAGGCAAATCCAACGAACCCCAGTCCGCACCATCCGAGCATGCGAAGTCGCGTGACCCGGTACTTCGCGATGAGTACGTAGGCGCAGAGTGAACTGGTGAAAGCGCAGAGGACGTAGACGAGTGCTGCCATGAACTCGCTGAACTGATTCATTCCTTCTTCCCCAGTTTGAAAGCGTCGGCAAAGGACTCGAGCGTATTCCTCGGTTTTGAGAAAATGGCCTCCATCACACTGCACGGTCGCACCAGGTAAAATTCCTGGAGCAGGCAGATCAATTGCCTCAAATCTTCGGTTTTGGGAAGAAACTGATGCCCAACTCCCCCCGGATGCCGGTCAATGACGCCCCTGCTGTAGAGATCCCCGAAACGCTTCTCAACGGAAGAGTCCGCGCTGGCCAGAGCCCGAGTGATCTCAGGAACGGTCCAGATCCGTGAAGGAGACTGCTGGAGCAGCAGCAGGACCTGCAGGAGCTCAATCGAGTCAAAATATTGGGCAAGAAACTGCTTGAGCTGCTCCGGCATGACTTCAGGCAAGATCACCTCTTCCCCTGAACTTCACTTGAGGACCATCGCCTTGATCTGCTTCACGGCAGCCGTATTTTCAGCTTCTCTTGACCAGAGCACGTACAGATTATCCTGAAGTTTGGGTGCATCTTTGGGAATGCGCAGCGACTTAAGCCCTTCCGCTTCGCTGAAGACTCCGACGCCAAGTCCACGTTCACAGAGACTCAGAAGTGCACTCGGGTAGTCTGAGGTCACGACGGAGGAGGGAGTCAGGTCCGCTTCAATCAGAGCCTGCTCCGCAAAACTGCGATGCGCGGGTTCAGCGTTGCAGATCAGTAGCGGGAGCTTGGACAGCACTTCGGAGAAGCGGTGCCCTTCCCACTTGCGGGACACGAAGAATTTGATGGGAACGTTTGAAACCTGAATGCAGACCAGATCCCTTCGTTCCGGGATACGATCTGAAAAGCCGAAGTCAAACTGTGCCGTGGCAAGTCCTTCTTCGAGCCTTGCGTAGCCCGAGTGAAAGAGCTTCATGTTGAGATGCTCATGTTTCCCGAGGTAATCACCGAGCAGCTGGTAAGCCGTTTCGATTGAAGGACTGGCGACGAGTCCGACCGAGACCGGGTAGCTCCCGAGCGGGACTGGGGAGACCACGTCAATGAGGCGCTGGCCGGCCTCAAACATTTCCTTGGCGTGTGCGTAAAGTCGATTGCCTTCTGGAGTCAGGACGAGTTTGCGATGCTGACGGTAGAAGAGCTGGAGCTCCAGACTTTTTTCGAGCTGAGTGAGATGGACACTGAGGGTGGATGGACTGAGTTCCAGCTTGTCGGCAGCTTCCTTGATGGACCCGAAGGAGGCGATCTCCGAAAAATAATAGACCTGGTTCCAGTTGATCTGGCTCCCTTTATATCGAATTCCCGATTCAGCTCCAGTTTTTCGCATGGTTTTTCTCACATCGAAAATATTTCACATTGGCTTTATCAATGCAATACGAGTAAACTGCCACTGAAGGACTCAGTGAACTCAAATGAACAGCCTTCAGAGAAAAACCTGCCTTCATGTTTCAGTCTGGACCGGGTCGGCGATCATCGGAATCAGTGCCGTTTTCTACGCGCGCCTGATCGCATTCGCACAGGCCGAATATTTCCGCGCCTTTGAAGCTCATTCAATGCTCGTCGCCGCTCTTTCTCCTCTCGCGTTTCTCGGCGCGACCGCCCTCGTGAGGCTTGGGGCACCTGAAGCAAAAGGCAGTGGTATCCCCCAGGTTCTTCAGGCCATTGAGCTTGCCAAAAATCCGGAGACCAGGGCCGCGGCGTGGCAGTCCGAATTCATTTCACTGCGAACGGGTTTCATCAAAATTCTCTCATCGACCCTGGGCATCATCGGGGGAGCTTCCATCGGGCGCGAGGGACCGACAGTTCAGATCGCGTCCTCGGCTTTCACCTGGGTGGGAAGACGCACGAAGAAGTGGGTGCCCGGGGTGGATCTGCATACTTACCTCGTGGCAGGGGCGGCAGCGGGGGTGGCGGCGGCCTTCAATACTCCGCTGGCCGGAATCACCTTTGCACTTGAAGAAATCGCCGAGGGTGCGTTTGGAAGCTTCAAGGAAATGATGATGCTCTCGGTGATCATCGGCGGAGTCACGGCACAAGCGCTTCTTGGAGACTACCTCTATTTCGGGCACCCCATTCTGGGGGAAATCAAACTCTCTGTTCTGCCTCAGGCACTGCTCATCGGAACTGGAGCCGGACTTCTGGGCGGGGTCTTTGCGAAGCTGCTCTCCAATCCCGCGATCACGAGACTTCCTGGGAAGTGGTGGCTCCGCGCTCTGGTCTGCGGAGTGCTCTGTTCTCTGATCAGCGTCTGGACTCATGGCGATACCATCGGATCGGGATACGAGCCCACGCGTCGTGCACTCGAAGCGCTCAACCCGGACCAGGTCGATGGACTCTTTCCTTTCTGGAAGCTGATCACGACGGTTCTCTCCTACCTGTCCGGCATGGCAGGGGGGATTTTTTCCCCTTCTCTTTCAATCGGGGCAGGAGTCGGGATCACTCTGGCGAAACTCTTTCACTTCGTGAATTTCAAGGCCTGTGCCCTCATCGGGATGGTCGCCTTCTTTTCGGCCGCCGTTCAGGCTCCTTTCACGGCGGTCATCATCGTCACCGAAATGACCAACGAGCACGCTTTGATCATTCCCTTCATGATCGCCGCCTTTCTCGCGCACGCGCTCGGAAAAGCGTTCATGCCAAAGCCTCTCTACCGATTTCTCGCAGACCGTCATACCGAAGCCTGATCCGGCCCCGAAACTGCGGCAGCCTGAAAGACTGAGAGTTTCCTCAAGTCGTGTTAACCTCGACTCATGAAGGACGTCGGATGAAGAAGATTCTCGTCACCGGCGCCACCGGTTTCGTGGGACAGCACCTCTGTGAAAAACTGCTCGCCTCACATTACTCAGTGCGTGGCCTCTCCCGACGAGGGGATCCGGGCCCGCTCCCAAACCTTCCTTCGCGCGCGAAAATCGAATGGTTCAAGGGAGATCTGACCGAAGCCCCCACTCTCCTGCTCGCCTGCCAGGGAGTCGACGCCGTGATTCACGCAGGCGCCATGCGTCCGCTCCGAGGGACCGGAGGTTTTGAGGCCCACAATGTCCAAGGCACGAAAAATCTGGCTGATGCCTTGAAGCACGCGATCACTCAACCTTCAGGACCAGCGCTTCTCATTTTCATTTCAAGTCTCGCGGCAGGCGGTCCAACTCCTGAAAGAAAGCCACTTCGACAGGAAACGGACTCGGACTCGCCGACCTCCACCTATGGTCGCAGCAAACTCGAGTGTGAGCGCATTCTGGAGCGCGAGCTCAGCACACTGCCCTGGATTTCCCTGCGACCGCCATCCGTCTATGGCCCCGGTGATGACGCCATGTTCAGCTTTTACAAACTCATCAGCCGAGGAATCATGCCGGTCATGGTGCCCAGAACACCCGGTCTCAAGAGCAAGTCACTGAGCCTGATCTATGTTCACGACCTCACTCATCAGATTCTGCAGGTCTTGAAAACCATGGACGGCGGACGATCGACGCCCTCGGCGGATTCCACCCTCTTGGCAAAACCGGAAAACTTCCGAAACGGAACCCTCGCGAGAAACGTTTTCTACGTGACTTCTCAGGACTCCATCCCGGTACCCGAGCTCACGCGGACCATCGCGCGTGCGATCGGAAAAAGACCGCACGCCATTCAAATCACCCCGTTCATCGTGGACGCACTTCTGCAGATCGCGAGAATCAGAAAGGCTTTCGGTTTCACTCGAGGCTGGAACAGCGAAAAGCTTCTGGACCTCATTCCGGACCGGTGGTGCTGTTCGGCGGCGCGTTTCAAGGAAACGTTCGGGGATCCTCACCCAACTCCTCTCGAGCAAGGCATCCAGACCACCGCGACCTGGTACGTGAAGTCCGGCTGGCTCAAGTCTCCGTTCAATTCTCTATGAAAGACCCGCTGCACAGTTCGGCAACACTTGAGAAGGTTCCGATCCCGGTATCGCACGAAGCCCCGTCCATAAAAGCAGGATCGAAGCGATTCTCAGGGGGCTCGACTTCAGGACTCTCGATTGGAATCTCCCTCAATAAAGTGAGGCCAGATCAAATATAACGGGGTTTTATAAATTGAGCAGGGCTCGCTGCTGTGTTCGGATGGGGTTACGACACCAACCATCTTTCGCACGAACCAGGAGCCCCGCCCGATGGGTAAACTA
>JACMNQ010000071.1 GCA_014378465.1 Oligoflexia bacterium
ATCGCCAATCCCGGCTGCTACGCCACCAGCGTTCTGATGGCCATTCTTCCACTTCTGAAGGAAAAGATCATTCAGCCGGCTTCGATCGTCATTGATTCGAAGTCTGGAACCTCGGGTGCGGGCAAGAAGACCTCCGAAGCCCTATTGTTCACTGAAGTCGAAGGCGAGTGCCTTCCGTACAAAGTCGGACATCACCCCCATTTTCCGGAAATCTGCGGTTATGCCCAAGCATACGCTCAAACTTCGATTGATCCCCTTTTCACGACGCACCTTTTGAGCGTGCGCCGCGGAATCCTTTCCAGCATCTATGCCCGCCTCGAACCGGGCAGGGATACCGCTTCTGTTCTGACGGCATTCGAGAAAGCCTATGAGAACTACCCTCTCGTTCGCCTCGAAGCGCTGACTGAAAAATCATCTCCTCACGCACTTTCACTCAGGCGCGTGGCGGGATCGGCTCGAACCCACCTCCGGTTCAAGGTCGAAGGGAATAAACTCTTCGTTTTTTCACTCATCGACAACCTCCTCAAGGGAGCGGCCAGCCAGGCAATTGAGAACTTCAACCGACTTCAAGATCTACCCGTTTCGACCGCATTGCTCGAAAAGGAAGGAACGCTATGACTCCAGGACCAGGCATCTCCAGAACTCCACTTCCAAAAGGTTTCAAAGCAAGCGGAGTGAACTCCGGCGTCAGACGCTATCGTCCTGACCTCGGGCTCATTTTTTCGTCTCCTGAAGCGGTCGCCGCCGGCGTGTTCACGAAGAACGAATGCCGAGCCGCCCCTGTTCAGTATTGCCAGAGCCTCATGCCTTCGGCGCACATCCACGCGATCGTCACGAACAGTGGCCAGGCCAACGCGGCCACTGGACCCCAGGGTCGTGAAGACAACTGGAAAATGGCGAACGCCGTTTCCAAGTCGATCGGTTGCCTGCCTCACCAGGTACTCACCGCATCGACCGGCGTGATCGGCCAACCTCTTCAGATTGACAAGATCGTGGAAGCCGTGCCGGAACTTGCGGAACGCCTGGGCGACACCGCTGAAGCTTTCGCGCTGGCGATCCTGACGACGGACCTCGTACCAAAAACCATCACGACGGTCGTCGAACTCAGCTCGGGTCCCATCCGCATCACCGGCATCTGCAAAGGCTCCGGCATGATTCATCCGAACATGGCCACCCTGCTGGGCTACATCCTCACGGACGTTGAACTCTCGATGGGAGTCGCGCAGGACATCGTGAAGGAAGCGGCTGATCTGAGCTTCAACATGATCAGCGTCGACGGTGACACTTCGACCAATGACTGCGTGTTTCTTCTCGCCAATGGCGCAAGTGGAGTCGCGCTCAAGACGGACGATGACCTCGGCCTTTTCAAGAGAGCCGTGATCGAAGTGTCCAAGGTACTAGCGAAATCCATCGCCCGTGACGGCGAAGGCGCGAACAAGCTCATCGAAGTGAATCTCCTGAACGCTCCCGAACTCCAGCAGGCTCGGAAAGTCGCTCGTGGAATCACCGTGAGCCCTCTCATCAAATCCGCGATGCATGGCGAAGACCCGAATTGGGGTCGAATCCTTGCGCGTCTCGGGGCCGAAGGAATGCCGGCTGAATGCCTCGATAAGATGACGATGACCCTGCAGGACTTCGTCATCTTCGAAAACGGCATGCCGAAGGCCTTTGACCGAAATGAAGTGAGAAACGCGCTGCGCTCGGAGAACGTGAAGATGGATATCGATTTCTTCTCCGGCACGGCGAAAGCCACCGCCTGGGGCTGCGATCTGTCAAAGCGCTACGTCGAAATCAACACGGAATACTCCTGAGCGCACTGGCGCCTGGAGCACTCCGCGGAGGATATAAGAATATGAACACTGAAAAAGTGATCGCCACTCTCTCCTACGTGAAACGTTTTGCAGGCACCACCGTCCTCATCAAATTGGGCGGCGCTGCCCTGCAGGACTCTGAACTCGTTCAGTCCATCTGCAAGGACCTGACTCTCATCCGGTCCGTCGGTGTCTCCGTCGTGCTCGTGCACGGCGGTGGACCGTCGATCAACCAGGAGCTCACGTCTCGCGGCATCACCTGGGAGTTCATCGAAGGTCAGCGAGTCACCACTCCCGAGATGATGGACGTCATCGAGATGGTCCTCTGTGGTTCAGTCAATCGCAAGATCGTCCGTACCCTGAACCAGGCCGGCGTCCGCGCGGTGGGCATGTCGGGCACTGACGCTTCGACCCTGTACTGCAAGAAATCAAGCTCAAAACTTGGGCAAGTCGGCATGATCGACAAGGTCAACACCGACTTCATCAACTCGATCCTGAACACGCAGACTGATGGGATCGGCGCGATCCCGGTGATCGCTCCCATCGGCATCGGCAAGAACGGCGAAGCTTACAACATCAACGCTGACTGGGCCGCGAGCCGAATCGCTCAGGCTCTGGGCATCACCAAAGTGCTTTTCGTCACCGATCAGAATGGCATTCTGGACTCCCAGCTCGAGCTGATTCCCGAGCTCGATGCCGGCGAGCTCGAAAACCTGATCGAAGCCGGAGTCATCAAAGGGGGCATGCTCGCGAAAGCTCGCACGATCATCCATGCGCTGAGAAATGGCGTGACAGATGTACACATTCTGAATGCCCGCAGGCCGCACAGCCTGATCGAAGAGTTGTTCACGGACATCGGTGTCGGAACCGTCTGCCGTCTTCGTTCCCGCGCTTCACAGACCAAGTCCCCCGTGCAGCCTCCCGAATTTCGTCCCCCCAAAGGAGAACCCGCCCATGCTTAAGTTCCAGACCAAGCACTTTCTGACCGGCGAAGAACTCAATCGCAGCGAGCTGCAGGGTCTTCTGGAACTTGCCGAAGAACTGCGCAAGGAAAGAAAATCAGGCAAGAACCGCACGACATTGGAGGGCAAGAACATCACGCTCCTTTTTGAAAAACCTTCCCTGCGGACTCGCGTGAGCTTCACGGTCGCGATGCAGGAACTCGGCGGTCAGATCGTCGAGATCGTTTCAGCCGTGAGAAAAAAAGAAGAACCCGAAGACACGGCGCAGGTGCTTGCGGGCTACAGCCACGGCATCATGTGCCGCACGCATGAGCACACGGTGCTTGACCGCATGGCTTCGAAATCTCCCATACCCATCATCAATGGACTCTCGGACAGCCACCACCCTTGCCAGGCACTGGCCGACATTCAAACACTGAAGCAGACTTTCTCGAAGCTCGAGGGACTTAAAGTCGCTTACGTGGGAGATGGAAACAATGTGCTTCACAGTCTTCTGCTTTTGATGCCTTACCTCGGCATTCACCTGTCTTACGCCTGCCCGGAAGGATACGAGCCCAACGCTTTCATCGTGAAAAACGCGAAGGCCCGCGCCAAAGAAGGCGGAGGTTCAATCACCGCCACCGCGGATCCTCTCGAAGCGGTCAAAGGAGCAAACGCGCTCTACACGGACGTCTGGGTCAGCATGGGTTTTGAGGATGCCGGACAGGAAGCCGAACAAGAGAAGATTTTTGAGCCCTACCAGCTCAATGAAGAGCTTTATTCTCACGCTGCGACGGGCGCAATCATCATGCACTGCATGCCAATGGTCCGGGGCAGGGAAATCTCAGAAGGGATGGCGGATCACGCCAATTCGGCCCTGTTCCGCCAGAGCGAGAACCGCTTGCATGCGCAAAAAGCCTTGCTTTTGGGCCTGCTTGGTCCAAACTCCTGAGTACCATGCCAGCTTCCACTGAAACCAGATCGGATTCGAAGTCCCGTTTCGCGGCGATCCGCCAGCTCCTGAGCCAAACCGACAAGCTCAGCACTCAGGATGAACTGCGGGATGAGCTCGAAGAACTGGGCTTCAGTGTGACGCAATCGACCGTTTCGCGGGACCTCAGACGGATGGGCGCAATCAAAGCGATCGATCCGCAGGGTCGCACCGTTTATCGTCTCGATCAGGATGCCAATCTTCCGGTCGCGGGAACTTCACTGCGCGACATGGTGAGTGACATCAAACACAACGGATCGATCATCGTGATTCACACCACTCCAGGCTCTGCCTCGCTCGTTGCCCGTCATCTCGACCATCAGAGGCCCGCTGAAATTCTCGGCACCATCGCAGGCGATGACACCATTTTCGTCGCTCCCGCTTCGTCCACCACCAAGGTCATGAACGAAACGGTTCGTGCGATCGAAGAGTCGCTTTCATCCTGATACTGGGCTGATCGCGGGCTGACCTCAGGCCATGCGAAGGCGTGCTGCAGGCAGCGCTTCAGCTTCGATGAAAGCCCGAACCTCACGCGCGAAGGCCTGAGGATTCTCCTGCTGAAGAAAATGACCACAGCCCTTGAGCTTGATGAAGGTGACTCCCTCAACAGACTTTCTCAGGGCTTCTCCGTGCGAATGAGGAATGAGCGCATCACAATCGCCCCAGATCACGGCGATGGGAGGCAGGGATTTGATTTCATGGGCACGGTCCAGAAAGTTCCGCGTCTGTCCTCGCCAGTTGATGACATCTCGGACCGTCCGGGAGAAGGCACGGGCCGAGCCCTGAATTTCATTCATCGCGATCAATTCATCCAGCTCTTCTCGCGTGAGCACCTTCTTCAGACGGCTCAAGGTCAGGCGGGTTCCCAATCCCATGAAAGGCTGACCGAATTTTTCAACGACATAAGGAATGGATGCGAGACGAAGCCAGAATCCGATGTCTTTACCCAGCCCGCCCGAAGCCGCAAGGATCAGACGCCGAATTCGAATGGATTCCTCGAGAAGCAGCATCTGCGCCACCCCGCCCCCGAAGGAATGTCCGACTACATCCACTTTTCTGAGTCCAAGTGAATGAATCCACCGGCTGATCAGCTGGGCGTACCAGCTCAATTGATAACCTGCTTCGAGGCGTTCAGAGAGACCATGCCCGGGCAGATCAGGAATCAGCACCCGGCGTTCTTCAGCGAGAAAAGGAGCCGTACGTTTCCACATCTGACTCGAGCCTCCCAGACCGTGGAGCAAGATCAGCGGGGGCACTGTATGACTGGAGCCGATTTCCAGCCAGTGCAGTTTCACTCCGCCGACACTCGCTGAATGATGTTGAAAGGGAGAAGGGTCGCTCATGAGCTTTCTCCAACGCAATGATGCAAAAACCACTCTCGATCTGACTCAAACGGACGCCACGAGCAACGGCGTACCGCTTGCAATTCGGTACCATGATGAAACGAAATGAATTCATTCAGCTCAGTCTCTCCTTGGCGGCTGTGGGCTTGATCAATGTGGCCACCGCCTGTACCGAGCGCGGGAAAGAAATCCAGCAGCCCGGTCGCTCGAGTGAGGTCAATGACGAGAATTGCAAGGCTTCAAACTCTGAACAGTGCCAGAAAAAAACGACCGGCTTCGGAAAGCCGAGCCTGGACCAACCCGTTCACGAGTGAGAGTGGGTGAGCTGTGCGCCTTCCAGGTCAGACTGCATCGCTACTTTCTGGGCCGATTGACGAGCACCACAAAATCAGCAAGGTCGCCATAATGGTCATCATGAAACAGGGCCGGCAATTCAGACTCCTGATAGTCCGAAGCGTCTTCAACTCGGACAACCGAAAGTTTCACTTTTGGAGAGCGTTTACGAATACGTGCAACCACCCCATCGGAGTAATCCGTGTGAAAGCCACCGGCCACAAGAAATTTCAGGGGCGCCTTTGAATCCTGCACCAGATGATGAGCCATCACGTCGTCAGTGAGGCATTGGGCTGCAAAGTAGTTCTGCACCTGATCGGGAGTCGCATGTCCACCCATGGCGACTTCAAAGCGGGCCAGGTAATCGGCCCCACCCATTTTGAAACCAGGAGGAACACGGTCCGGATTGGCGGCCTGGGTGCCGCCTTTGACGACCGGAGCTTTGTCTTCCCGCGAGAGATTCACGCCGAGCAGCCCGCCGTTTTCACGGCGAAGCACTTCAAGAATGGGTGCATACGAAGAGTTCTGCAGCCCGCCCTGAGTTTCTCTCAAAAAATCGAGGGCCGTGATCTGAAAAGCCTTGAAACGCGTAAACGCTGAAGCCGTCGTTTCCTGAGCGGTGAAATCGAGAAACTCCCACGCGACATCAAAGCCCTGCAGTGTCTTGAGTGCGACACTCTCAATGATCCGCGCCTGAATCTGCTGCACTTCGGGAGTATTGTGCTTCTCACCGAGAACGACCACTTCAGATCCGGCGAGCCTTTCAGTCAATTCGGAGAATTCAACCGTGCGGTGCTGGTGAGGTTCGAAGATCAGGTAGAAGGATCCTTCAGATCGCGTCGCATCCGCTCGGGCCGCTCCTGTGAAGGTCGCCATCGCCATGGCCGTCGAAATGATCAGCACACCCAGCCCGGATGAAATTCTCATTTCACTCCCACCACATAAGAAATCCAGGAGTAGGCGTTGTCGCCTTCTTCCATCGCGGCATATTCACCGGTTCCCTCGCCTTTATGCTCGGTTTCCCAGTAAACGACCGACTTGCTGAAACCGGCCTCGGCCATGATCTCACGCACTTCCTGAATGCTCCAGAGGCGCCAGTCATAAGTGAAGGCGTCCTTGTACATCTTGCCGTTCGCGAATTTGAAATGAATCGAGTACTGCGCGCGATTATGGATCGGTTCGAACTCGCGCTGATCCCAGATGTAAGTGAATTCGAGCTTGCCCTTTTTGGAGACGCGGCGGCGATCCTTGGTTTTTTCGATCATGCCAGGACCCCCGGACATCTCGAGGATCAGGATGCCTTTGGGCGAAAGTGAACTGACGACGGTCTTGAAGTAGTTCCGCAGCAGTTCACGCTCCTGAAAGATGTAGAAGGAGAAATTTCCGACAACCACGACGTCCGACTTCTTCTTCGGAGGAGTCAGGACATCCTGCTTGAGCAGAGTGATGCGCTTCTTTTCATCCGCGGTGAGCTTCGGGTAGTGGTGCTTCATCCCGTAGTCGAGGGGCTCAGGATCGAGGTCCATGCCGATGGCGGTCTTCTCAGGTCCGCGGGTCAGCCAGTTGCAGGCGACTTTGAACGTTCCGCAGAAGTCTTCGCGCAAGCTCACGGGCTCTTCGTCACGGAGATCCCTGAAAATGGTCGTGAACCAGGTCACATCAACTTCAGGACTCTGAACGGATTTTTCGTAGAGCGCGTACTTGTTGTACTTGGCCGGAGACTCACTCTGGGCTTTGTTCCGGGTTTGCTTTTTCGAAGTGCGAATCGACTTTGAAGCGAGGGGAGAAGCTGATTTTGCCATGGTCTTTCTATTTCGGTCCGTAAGGTCGTTTTATCTGGAGTGTGAGCTGGAGATTGCACCGTTTTTACATTAAACTTGGATGAATGTTGAAGCGTAATCTGATTCATTTCGTGGTTTTAGCGTTCACCGGCGGCGCTGTCCCTTTCATGCTCACTGCTTGCGCCACTCACCCGACTCGCCCCTGCTCCGACGGGGGCGACACTTCGTGGACCCCACCCATCAAAGGCAATCGCCAGTGCTACCAGGTGGAGAGACCTGATGGGTCCGTCGTCAATCAGGGCAAGTACGTTGAATGGCATAAAAACGGGAACTTAGCTCTAGAAGGACTGTTCAAGGAAGGCAAGAAGGATGGCCTCTGGATTCAGTACGACGACAAGGGCAACCGGGTCGCTGAAAAAATGTTCAATAACGGGGTCGAAGTGTCTCACCCGGGTCCGAAAAACGACTGAGTTTGCGGCTTCAATCTCCCCCGGGAGTGCGAGCTCCATTTAAAGCCGAGTCCGCGGTATTTCCAGCGCCCAGATCTTGCGCTGGACCTGCTCATGATTGCCACTCTGCCCATTTCTGAAAGACCTCGTGAACGATGCCTTCAACAAGGAGCCAGGTGCCTGAGCCTGCGAGAATGCCTCGCCATTTTACTGGGCTCGGGACCCCATGAAAAGGGCGCCATCGGCGTCGCAAACGATGTGTTGCTCTTGCCTGGAGAGGGCTTTCAGTATCCCGAAGAAGAGAGGGCGTATTTCACTGCAATGGAAGTCTCCGCCGAAGCTCACTTGAACGGAGTTTACGGCCTGGGACCCGCGGGCCGAGCCAAACTCCTCGCTTCTTTCGAGATTGCCCGTCGCTACGCAAATTTCCGCGACCAGGCGCGAGTTTCTCCCCTCCGAGCAGGTGAAAAGACCCGTAAAATTCTCGATTTGCCGGAACAGGCCTTTGACCGGATCTCCCTTTCACTTCGAGGAGAAGCGCAGGAATGGCTGGGCTTCGTGCCTCTCTACCGATCGGGTAAGCTGGGCGACTTCTGCATGGTCGAACGGGGAGTGCGTACCCATGTGAATGTCGATCCCCTCGAGCTTTTCTCCAGGATTCTGGCCCTCAGACCGCAGGGATTTTTCCTGTTTCACAATCACCCGTCCGGGGATCTGAGCCCTTCGGCAGCCGATCGGGACCTCACTCTTCAGGTCCGGGATCTGGCCAGCCGCTTTGGGATCAGACTTTTGGGACATGGTGTCGTTAATACTCTCGGAGAGCGCTGGATTGTGCTATGAAGCTCTCGTGATTACACCTCCCTGTGAAAAGTGCCTCAAGATAACTGAACTCTGCATGTGCTCCGAGATCAAACCGATCGCTACCCAGCATCCTGTTCTGATCCTTCAGCATCCCCAGGAACCTGACCAAGACCTCGGTTCCGCCCGCCTGGCTCACCTCTCCTTGCCAAACTCCATTCTCAAAGTGGGTCTTTCCTGGCCGAATCTCAAAGCCGCTCTCGGACGTGAAACCGATCCCACTCGCTGGGCCGTTTTCTACCTGGGTTCAGGCATCAAGGATGCGGTCGTGAAAGAAGGCGATCCCGCTCCTCGCGCCGTGAAGAAGACCATCGGACTTCAGATCTGCAACAAGAACGGAATCCCGCTGCCGAATCAGCTCGATGCGAAGAGGAGCCTCGAAGGCATCATCATTCTCGATGGAACCTGGAGTCAGGCCAAGACGCTCTGGTGGAGAAATGCGTGGCTCTTGAAACTCAAGCGCGCCATTCTCACTCCCGCTCACGGATCGCTTTACAAGGAGCTTCGCAAGGAGCCCCGCCGCGAATGTCTGTCCAGCATCGAAACCATCGCGCAAAGCCTGCGTTCCATGGGTGAACCCGCGCACGTCGAAGAAGAGCTCACGGCTCTTTTCGGAAAGTTGCTCGATAAACAGCGCGGCAGACTCAAAGAGAAAAAACAGAACCAGAAACAGAAAAGAGATCAACAGCCCACCGGCTGAGATCTCTTTTCAAGGTCTTGTAATTTCACCTGGCTCACAGGCAGAGTCCTGAGACTCGGCCTGGGAAACACGGAAGTTCAAAAGGAATCAGCGCTCAGCGCTTGTTCCCTTTTTTCATGTTCTCGAGCATGTTCATCGCGGCCTTGAGCTGAGCATCGGCATCCTGCTTGCTGCCCTTTCCAGCCTTGCTGCCGCCCATCGGAAGTCCAGTCGGCATTCCGCCGCGGCCCTTCATGTTCGGCATTCCGCCCATGCCGCCCATGCCACCCATACCGGCGCCGCCCATGCCGCCCATCATCTGCTGCATCTGCTGAAGCGCAGCTCCCATGTCCTTGGCTCCTGGAAATGCCATCTTGAGCATCTGCTCACTGGCGCCCTTGAGCTTGAGGAACACGACGATGTTCACTGCAGTTAAAATCGCGACACAAACCCAACTGATGATGATCCAGATTGACATGGCCGGAACGTATACCGGGGCCTTGGTGATGGCAAGTGCTTCAGGGCCAGAGCTTTTGCGGCGCCTCAGTTCCCAGAGGATGCTGCACCGTCTCACCCCAGCATCGTTGACAAAGGATGGACGGCAGAAACGTGGACCGAAATGCGCCACTTTCAGAATCCTTGAACAGGCTGAGTTCCCACGCGCTCAGGAGGCGAATCATCTCGGAGTCTGACTGCGGAATGGGCCGGAGTGGAAAATGGACGACCAGATCGACGCGCGCGATGGGGAGTCTGACTCCCAGAATCCGGTCAGCTTCCGTATCCAGCCGGGAAGTGTAGCATTCCTGAAAGCTGCGCTCCGTGACGACTTTCTGGAAGATGACTTCGCGCGGAACTCGGAGGGTCCGGAGTTGCTGACGGAGGCAGGCTGGCGCCTCCTCCTGATCCTGAAGTTCAAGTACGGGTTGAGTCTCCCGCTTGAGCCGGTAATGGGCGTCGTAGGGTTTCATGTCGCCTGAAAGAATTGAAAGACTCGAAAAACAGGAACGGAGCGGGCCGAGAGCCAGGCCTCGGAAGAGGGATTCGATCTTCTCACAATCATAGGCGCCACTCCGTCCGTCAGAATTTCGAACTGTCCCGACCTTCGGAAGCCCTTCGCCCGGAGGCAGGCTCTCGACATCCAGACTCTCCAGCGAAGGACGCCTCACTCTCAAGGCGGTGGGATCAAACTGGGTGATGAGGTGCGCACCCGATAGGCTCGGACTGGAACAGCCAAAAAACGCAATAAAGCCGATGCAGAAGATCATCCGTCGAAAAGTTGCTGCATTTTGCATTCAGCTCTCAGTCTAACCTGAATCTCCGCCCTTCTCAATGCGTGAGAACCCTTGCACAGCTCATGTCCTGCTGGCACCTCCATTGCACCTAGGGCACCTGCGAACTGATCGTGTGTGTTTGGTTTAATCGTCTCGGGGGATGCCAAAGTGTCGAAACTCACCTGTTTACTCATCACTTCTCTTTTCATGACCGCAGTGGGCTGCGGGGCCGCTTCACAAAGCGCAAGCAAGGATCAAGGCGGCCAGACCCCTCTCCTTCCGGATGTCAATCCCGCCAACCTCATCTACGCGGACGGTTGGTCCCAGTACACTTTCTCTTCGGGAAATCTGAAGATCATTCTCGACAGCCTTGGTCACTTCCTCATCAACATCAATTCCTGCGGCGTGGGCGACAGCGGCGTGATCAGCGTCACTGACTACAACGAAATTGCCACTCTTTCGAACTCGCTGTCAAAAGCCCCCCTGCTTCCAGCTCAGAAGTGCTTCACTTTCCCCTACCAGGGTGGACGGGGTCTGGGTAACGGCTGGATCGTGGAAATGAAAACCGACACCACTCCTGAAAAGACCATCAAGGTTTTTGATGGAATTGTCCCCGGCGAAGACATGTGTTCCGTATTCACGGATCAGGAAGCGGCCAAGAAACTTGCCACTGCGCTGAGCAAGGTCATGAACCTCGCTTCAACTCAGACCTGCAATCGCGGTTGAGCAGACCTCGTATTCTTTTCAGCTCTGTCGCTCTGACAGACTGAGGACCGCTTCAAGCATCTTCTGCTGGGCTTCCTTGAGAACACTGTCCACATCGGCAGCAGTCTTTCCTGCAGTGGAAATCGGCTCCAGAATCCTGATGAAAACCTTCCCACCCCGGAAGGTTTTCTTTTTCCAGTTCACGATCTCGCCCAGTTGCGAGGACACGATCGGAACGATCGGAATTCCGGCGGAAACGGCCAGGTAGAAGGGTCCACGCTTGAAAGGCAGAAGTCCCTTTCCAGTCGCATTGCGTGTTCCTTCGGGAAAGATCCACACCGACTTCTTTTCCTTCTTCACGCGCTGTCCGGCCTCTTCCAGGCTCTGCACGGCCTTGCGACGATTCTTGCGATCAATCCGGATATTGCCGGCGCCGAGAAAGAAGAGTCCGAAGAAGGGAACGTAGACGATTTCCTTTTTTCCCGTGAGTACCGTGCCGCGAGGATAAATGGCGCCAAATGTCGCCATGTCGAGCCCACTCTGGTGATTGGCGATGTAGACGCAGGGCTGATGAGCATAGAGGTGCTCCTTGCCTTCGATGACGAGCTCCACCTTCGATATCCTGATGGCGCCCCAGGAAAAAATCCGACTGAAAGTGGCGTTCAGATTGGAATCGCCCCACCGCACCAGGCACAGGACAATGCCGATCACGCAGGAAAATACCAACCACAGAGAGATGAGAATGAGTCTGATATAAATCATAAAAGGCGTGCTCCTAAAGAAGCACGCCTTTCATCAAATTGACAGAGCGGAATTGAGCCTGAGGGGCCGCCGGAGCCGGACACCGGTTGGACCGGCTCAGCTCAGAAGCGGCGTCCAGAAAGAATTTCGCGCACGTATTCGAGTTTGAGTTCGCTGTTCTGGGTGACCGGTTTGATTGCTTTCGGATCGCGCAGGGTGGTCAGGAAATCCGGGTGAAAGTCAGCGGAGTTACCGGTCCAGACTCCGAACTTCACATCAATGCCGCCGTCCATGCGAGGCTCACCGTACAGATCGTAAGTGTAGTCATAAAGAACTGCGGTCTTGTTCATGACTTCGAGTTCATCAATGTCGAGGCTGGGCTTGGTCTGGATTCCGGCTTTGACGTGAAACAGATGAGGATCGCTTGCATCCTTCTTGATCACGATCTGTGCCTTGTAGATCGGAGTGTTCCAGATCTGGGTTCCGGCATCGTGGTCCATGACCAGCGCGCGTTGATTTTCAAAGAGTTCGTACTGCAATACTCGGTGAAACTGATGCGGGTAGAGATCCTGATAATCGGCATGGCGGTCGCCATTGTTCGGAACACCATAGTACCTGGCGCCCTGAGAAAATTCGTAGGACTTGATCAGGAGAGCTTTCTGATCCGCGACGGAAAACACGAGGCCCGGAACCGGCTCGACTGGAAACATCGGTTCCTTCTCCACGATGGAAGCTGTCGCCCAGGCGTTGCAGTGACCATCCGAAGGAGCGGCATCTGGATTGTAAATGTTATTTCGCTCGTAATCAGCGGCTTTCGTGGTGATCCGATGTGCCTTTGAAGTGAAGAGATCGTACTTTTGAAGTGGAGAGAGCTTTCCGCTCTGGCCTTCGAACAGATCCTTGAACTTGATCGGGTACCAGTACCCAGACCAGGGAGTCACATTCGCTCTTTCGAAGAAATCGCCTTCGTAAACGACTGCGTCGCCCAGCTCATCTGTCGCGGTAGTGTACTGTTTTTCGAGAACGGGAATGTCTCGCAAGCCCTGTTTGTCCGAAACCGGTTTGACAGGGGCTGGATGACTTTCGGCACCGCCACAAGCCGTGAGGGCCAGGGCGATCAAAGTCAGGCTCAACAAACACAAAGGGCTCAACGGGCTGACTGCGTTTAATTTTTTGAAGGTCATGACGCGCTCTCCTACTCGAAGGGTGATAGGACTTCCAGTCTTTTCACCGGGTGTCCCTGAAAGTTCAGGAACTTTCAGACTGAGTTCTCTCTCTACTTAAAACTCGTTCTGTTTTCTTTTGAAAAAGGAGAAGGCTTTTGACGGCCTTCTCCCCTCTTTACAAACTCAACCTGTCCCGCTCCCTGACGATGACCAGGGAAGACAGATCAGTTGTTACCTTTTTGGGAAACGCTTGCAGCGGCGCAAGTGTCGATCACACGGCCGGTTTCGACGATGTCAACGAGCTTCGGGTTGCTGCCTTTGGTCGCATCCACGGCACCAGCGCAGAAATCGACTACGTCACCCTTGACGCTGAGGAGTTCGTCGCAAGTCAGGCCACGCTCAACAGCGACAGTTTCCTGCATTTCGGTGAATCGATTGCAGGTTCCGCCCTTGGCTTCCACTGGAACTTCCTTGGTGATCGCAGAAGTTTCGAATTTGTTCGCGGTCACGCCAGCGGTGACGTGACGAAGGCCGTTGAGGCTCACTGCGCCTGGCTTTCCAGCGGTCCAGTTCAAACGGACATCAGAGCACTTGATGACGATGTTCTGTGGCTGTCTCTGAACGTCGTAGTTCAATGGGTTCAGACAACGATCCTTCATTTCTTCGAGAGATACTGCTTTTTTAGGTCCAGCTTTATCGCCAGGACCGCCGCCGAAAACTTCCGCGGTGTTTGCGTAAGCAGAGCTGACGCCGATGACAAGACTGAGTGCTGCGAACAGGTTTAATTTGGACATGGAACATTCTCCCCTATGAGATTGCAAATGAGTGTTACGCCAGTCGCTAGCGCGACGCTTCTGACTGGCGGCGTCCACTTGTGCAACCAGGATGCCAGCCAGCTTGAGAACCCTTATTTTGCAACGAGCAGCCCCAACAGCGGGCGAGCGCGTTTCAGGCATGAGTAGAGCACCAAAAAACTTTGCTTCGCTTCCTTTTTAGCAATGGTTTGCCGTGCGGCATTATGGCTGCCGTGCGTTTCTCAATCCGGTGGAAGGGCCCGTGGAAACTGAAACGCTCAGCGACCCGAAAGATTCAGCAAGGATGCGTCAACCAGACTGTCGTGGGTACGCCCTGGGAATGATCGGGGTAGGCGTGGCGGCACCGATAAACGTCTCCCTGAGGAGAGCCACTCAATCCTGATTTTTCGGCAGTATTGATATGAAGATGGCCACCATGATTCAGACTGTCGTCCTGCATGAGGTTATTTTGAAATCGGGCGACCCCTTCGTAAGGGACGACTCCCCGCTCATATTCCTCAGTGATCAGAGCCAGAAGAGGAGCTCGGTAAGCAGTCAGAATCGTTTCCACGGAGTCAGACTCAAACAGAGAATAAAGCACCCAGGCGGTGCCTTCGAGATCCACCCGGTCCAGGCTGGCCGGCGTGAGCTCAGGATGGGTTGCAGGATCCTGGGCGAAGCCCGGATAGGAAACGTCCGCGAAATAACCCTGAACATGGGTTCCGCGCGGATGCCGAAGTCCCAGGCGGTCTGAAGGAGTCGAACCATCCGAGTCACTCAGATCTCCAGCGCGGAGTGCAGGCAGGTCTGGCCTCATGAAGGCCAGAAAGCTCGCCGCACGGCGAAGATCAAATAGAATGCTTCGGCGGCCATACTGGTGCTCGCGGCTCTCCGGATACCAGGCAATCAGAGGCGAGTTGGAGTCCAGCGGGAGTAGAGTCAGCACCCCTGAGCTCCGGTTCAAAGCGCGCTCCCGATCATCCCACTTCGCGATGAAACTCTGCGCTTTTCGAAACAGTTCAGGATTTGCGGCCACCCGCTGCGCGGATCGCACAGGCTGAATGGGAATTGATTTTGCGACCGGGCCGCAGGCCATCAGGCACATCGGTGGCATGAAAGTCAAAATAAAGGTCAATATCCAGTTTTTAGCCGACACGAAGCGAACTTTAAACAGACTGGAGCACGGAGCACAATTGAATAAAGGGGTCACCCAAACGACCGAAACCGTCTGACAGTGACCCCTCTGGGATCTCGAAATAAAGACCGCGTTTCAAGCGGTCAACACTTCCGCTTATTCAAGGTTATAACGGCGTCTTTTTCTCCAAAGCGTGCTCAGATTGATCCCAAGAACGCTGGCCGCTTCTTCCAGCGTGCGCGTCGTTGCAAGAACATGCTGGATGTGTTTCTTTTCCAGATCTTCCAAGCTCACGTCTGACTGAGTCACCGCCATCGGAGAATCTCCCATCAACTGCGGAGAAGTGTGTTCCAGAACACGGTCAGGAAGATCTTCAAGCGTCACGAAATCTCCAGCGGAGAGAATCGCAGCCCGTTCCAACGCATTCTTGAGCTCACGAATGTTACCCGGCCAGCCGTAGCTCTGAATCGCGCGCTTGGCGGAATCATCCAGAGTCCGGGGCTTGCGTCCCATGGCCATGAAAGAACGAGCCAGAAGCTGATCCGAGAGAGCGACCAGATCTTCAGGCCGCTGTCGAAGAGAAGGCATGTGAAGCTCAATCACGTTCAACCGGAAGTAAAGATCTTCACGGAAACGGCCTTCACGCACTTCGCGCTCCAGGTCCTTGTTCGTCGCAGCGATGATCCTGACATCCACCTTGATGGTCTTGGTGTCACCCACTTTTTCGAACTCGCGGTCCTGAAGGAATCGCAGAAGTTTCGTCTGAAGATTCGGTGAAATTTCACCGATTTCATCCAGAAACACCGTCCCGGTATCGGCTACCTGGAGACGACCCAGTTTGTCTTTCACCGCGCCCGTGAAAGCGCCGCGAATGTGACCGAAGAGTTCGGATTCCAGAAGGTTTTCCGAAAGCGTGGCGCAATTGACGACCGCAAATGGGCCTTTGTTGCGAATGCTTTCATCATGCATCATCTTTGCAAGAAGGGTCTTGCCGGTTCCGCTCTCGCCCGTGACGAGAATGGTGGAGTCCGTGACCGCAACCTTGCGTGCGGTATCCAGAAGCTTCTGCATCTTTGGATTGCTCGTGACGATCGCCGAGGGCTCGATCAGAACATCCACGGTATCCTTGAGCTTGTGATTCTCATCTTTCAGACGACGGTACTCCTGAATACGCTCGATCAGGTGATCCAGCTGCTCAGGGGTGAAAGGCTTCACGAGGTAATCGTAGGCTCCATTCTTCATCGCCGAGACGGCAGTGTCGATGGTCCCATAGGCAGTCATGATCACCACGGAGGCCGAGGGAAAATGTTCGCGGGTCTTGTTCAGAAGATCCAAACCGCTCATCCCGTCCATTCGGAGATCCGTCAGGACAATGTCCGGAACTTGCCTTCTCATCAAAGTGATCGCCATTTCGCCGCTATCGGCGACCTCGACCTCATGACCGCTCACTTTAAGAGCAGCTTCAATGGTGCTGCAAATGCTCTTTTCATCATCAACTACGAGCAGACGTGACACTAGGATCTCCTTTCAGATTGGGACCGTTCGAATTCAAACTTGAGCCTGGCAAAGTGTTTCCCGGTGACCCGGTCAGCGCCATCACTGGCGCCGCCTTCAACGGAAGCACAAAGCAGAACTCCGCTCCAAAGCCGGGTTCGCTGGTGACCCAGATTCTCCCGCCGTGAGCGACAATAATTTCTCGTGCGATGGCCATTCCCATCCCCACACTGCCAGAGCGAGCGATACGTAAATCATAGAATGGGTTGAACTTGTCAAAAATACGATCCTGGCGATTTTTCTCAATGCCAGGGCCGTTGTCGCGAATGGTGATCTCAAGGTTGTCATCTTTGGTTTCCAGAACGACTTCGACTCTACCGCCACGTGGCGTGTGACGAAGAGCATTAGTTAGAAGATTGGAGATGGCCCAGGAGATTTTCGTGGCGTCGATGGTCAACGAAACCGGCGGATGGTTGAGGATTCCCTGCATGCCCATTTCAATTCCGCGCTCAAAAGCCTGCGGCTGGAACGCCTGCACCGACTGCTTGAGAAGTTTCGAAATGTTGACGACCTGAAGCTCGAGCTTCTGAGTGAGAGCATCGAATTTCGAGACCGAGAGCAGATTGTCGATCAGGCCGCGCAGGCGATCCACGTCGCTGGCGCAGGTTTCAATCAGCGAACGCTGGCTGGCATCCGGGATCTTGTCGATCGTCTTGAGCAGCAGTCGAGTGGCCATCGTCAGGCTCGTCACTGGAGTCTTCACTTCGTGAGACAGAGTCGCGATGAAGTGGCCTTTGGCGTCTTGGCCTTCCTTGACGAGCGTGATGTCCTGAGCGATCACCAGGGTGTTCGCCTGCCAACGGTCAAGAAGCTGTTCCACCGGTCCGTCGAAAGCATGCTCGACCTGTTCGATCACTTCCTCAGTGATCGGGTAGGAACGAAGCAGGTAGTGAAGCTTGCGCTGATCTTCGATTTCGACTTCGAACTCCACCGGCATGGTTCGCTGAACGGATTTCAAAACGGCCTTGAAACCCGTGTTCTTTTCCTGACCGGGCAGCATCGGCGCCGTGAGAGTCAGACCCTTCCAGCTCTGTCCGCGAGGAAGCGAAAGAATCCGCTCGCCCACAGGATTGACGTAAAGAATCTCGTCATTGCGGAGCAGAAAGACTCCATCAAAGATGGAGGCCGCGATGATGTCCGCTCGGCGCTTTTCGATCAGAAGACGGCGAATGTTGATCGCGCGGTATCCGCGCAGGCGATGGAGCAGCTGCTCAAAGCTGGACGCCACTCGAGCGATTTCGGGAGCGTCCCACGCGAATTTTGGAAGGGCATTGTGCAGATCGTCTTCAATGCTCAGCTCATCCAAAGCCTGAGCCAGCGCCGAGAGTGGCTTCGTGACCACGGAAATGATGAGAAAGGCCACGATTCCAAGAAGGATGACGAAAGCGGTCAGAATGAAAAGACCGAAACGAACGGAGTTTTCCTGCTCCTGCCTGAGAGCGTAGGAGCGATTGTAAGCCACGAGCTGCTTGCGAGATATCAGGGCGGCCAAGGCGGCCGAAATGTCTTCGTAGCTTTCCTGGCGAGCCGGATCAGTGACTCGATTTCCGGACCGCCCCAGACTCAGGAGGTACTGCTGAAATCTCATGTCCAGGTTCTGGGTGAGAGAAGCTTCTTCCGGAGTCATCGCCGTGGACTGGGACTCATCCAGCAATTTTCGGAAGGTGGAAACTTTGTCGTCAATGACGTCCTTGCGATTGGCACGCTCAATCTGGTTGAGAACTTCGCGCAGGTAGAAAGCGGACTCGAGCTCCGAATGCTGTTGGATCGCGAGATTGGAAGCGCGGATGGCCAGCTTGTGATGCTGAAAGAGCACAAAGGCCGTACTGACGACCACGAGCAACATCAAGCTCGTGAAAAGTATGCCCAGACGCACTTTGATCGAAAGACCACGGAATAAAAATTTAAAGCGTGGAGTCTTAAACTGCATACCCAAACTCCTCTCTTCTCAGTTCACGCGCGAGCGTGGCCCAGATACTGTCAGGATAGAGTTCAACACAGAGATTCAGCAGCCGATCACTTCGAATTTCAGGGTTGAATGCTGTCCTCATCCGAACCTGTGAAGCACCCAGCAGAAACAGGGCCTGAGGGACATCCGGACTGGAAGGATTCAGTTGAATGAACTGCGAGAGGAGTTCAGAACTCCAGAGGTAAAGAACGGAAGCGTCGAATTTGCGACCGATCTTCTGGTAACCGCTGGCCTCGTAATAATGCAGTCGTGCCTGTTCGAAGAGTGCTTCCGGAAGGAATTTGTACCTTTCACCCCTCTCCACCGGGTTGACGGAAAATCGACCTGGAACTCCATCGCTCAGGCTCTTGTCCCATCTGCCCAGTGCTTCATTCCACCGCTTGATGAGGATCTGAGATGAAGGGCCGTAGGAGCCGGCCTGATTGAAGGCGGTCAACTCTTTCGAAATGGTCGAAGGGCGATTGTTCTGGAAAATCCGCTGATAGAGCCAAGCCTGCAAGGCTGCTGTCTTCAGAACTCCATGAGCGCCTGAATGGGGAAGATCAAATTGAGCGAGGTGGAAGTGTTTTTGCATTTCAGCACGGTTCTCTCGAAGCATACTGACGACGAAGCGTCCACGCTCTCGAGAACTTTGATAATCTCCGATCGATTTGAGAGTGATGAGTACGCTCGCGGCGATGATCAGGGAAAAGAAAAAGGTTCTGTAGGGGAAACGCTTTACTTGTCCGAACGTCAGCGAGCTCGCAGTCCCAAGTGGCGAAAAGGAAGCTGAAGCACCCAGACTTCCCTCCCCATCACTCTTGCTCCGCGCATCACGCGAGTTGGCTGGAATGTCCCGATTCATGACGTTACTTCCATCATCAACTCGAGAACTGACACGAGTCTCGTCCATTGCGTTTGATTGCTCCCCCGAGAACCTTTACCCAACCGAGCGATTTAACGCAATTGCTATACCGAAAGATTTTTTGAGGAATTCCGGTACGTTAATAGATGATTCACGGCCGAATTAGGCTTAAATCGTGCAAAATGCCGCCTTCATTTAGCACGATCGCAAGTGAGAGAAATTAAAAGCGTTTTCTCTTTAAAACTCTGCTGGGAGCTCTTTTTTTCGCATCAAAAGTCCGGCGGCGAGACCTACCGCCAAAGCTGCGATCGCTAAAGCGATTGGCTTGTCCCGTCCGAAATCCTGAACTTTGCGCGTCAACTTGGGCAAATCAAGGCTTTCCATCAAATCGTCCACCTGAGTACGAACCTGATCGAAACTTTTGGAAGGATCCGAACTCACGTCACGCAGGAGATTTGCGCGATCACCTGTCGCAGTTTTTCCGGAAAAAGGGTCTGAAGTTCTGTCCACCATTGCTCGTCTCCTTGCTGTTGACTGACTGAGATTCAGCAATCGACATGCCATGCCGGGGAGCTTACGCGGGAGTTGCATCGTGGTCCAAGTCAAGGAGAGATCAGACCCGCTCGGTCCGCCTCCTAGCTCGCTCTCGACATGACAGCAGGGCCGCGCATGCGTCCTTGCTGTCTTTCCTCGACCGCCTGACATTTTGCGCAAAGGCGTGCTTCCGGCACGGCAAGCAGCCGCCTCGATGGAATTTCCTCCTCGCAATCTTCACACTGTCCAAAAGTGCCTGTCGCCATCTTCGCAAGTGCGCGGTCAATGGCCACCATGCGATGACGTTCCTGCTCATGCAGGTGAGTGTCACGATCCAGTTGCTCAAGGCTCTGCGCCATGTCGATCATTTCGGATTGAGGAATCATCTGAGGATCGTGCATCTCATCAAGTTCGCGCTCGATTCCCTGCGCGGCGGTCTCACGACGGTCCACCAAGATGTTTCTCAACCGCATCAAAAAATTTCCGTCCATGAGCAAATCCTCCGTAATCTTCATTAACTTCTATGTTTTCATCATCAGCATTCTCTCCATTTTCGACAACTTCATCGCCGTGAATGCAGTGACGTGCGCCTTCCTAGCTTCTCGCTAGCGGATCGCGCCTCGTATTCACAAAGCGCCATTTGAGCGGTGAAGAATGCGAATTCCATTCCACTGCGAGGGGCCATGCCAGTTCGAGAGCGAGATTAAGCGGAAAATTCAGCAGGCAGCTGCGAAAGCCTGGAGATAACGGCTTGAAAGCGGCCTTTTGATGCGTGAAGAAAATTCAAGACTGACCCCCGCGAGACGTTGCAGATCAATCCCGGTGCGTACACCCATGCCGTCGAGCATGTAGATGAGATCTTCAGTTGCAAGATTGCCGGTGGCTCCCGGAGCGAAGGGACAGCCTCCGAGTCCTCCTGCGGAACTGTCGAAGACCCGCACTCCCATTTCGAAGGCACGCAGGGTGTTGGCCAGAGCGGTTCCGCGCGTGTCATGAAAATGACAGGCGAGCTGATTCTTCTTCTTCAGGATCTTCAGAGCGGGCTTCACGATCTGATCCACGCCTCTGGGTGTGGCCACGCCGATCGTGTCACCGACTGAAACCTGAAAAACCCCGAGATCAAAGAGACGCTCGATGACTTTGAGTGCGGCCCTGGGAGCAACTTTGCCTTCGAAAGGACAGCCGAAAACGGTGGAGACATAACCCCTGACCAGAATCTTGTGAGAGCTGGCGATTTTGATCACTTCCTTGAATTCCGTGAGTGATTCATCAATCGACATGCCAATGTTCTTCTGCGCGAAAGTTTCGGTGGCTGCGGTGAACACCGCTATCTGCTTCACACCTGCCGCAATCGCACGATCGAGTCCTTTGCGATTGGGAACCAGACTCCAGGCCCGGGCCTTTTTCAGATTCAAATCCTTGTTGCGAACTGCGGCATAGATCAGGTCCGTGTCCGCCATCTTCGGTACGCGGTCCGGGCGTACGAACGCTCCGAGTTCCAGCTCACTCACACCGGCTGAAAGAAGTCCTTGAATGAGAAACATCTTGTCGGCGAAGGTGATCAGTCTCGATTCATTCTGCAAACCATCGCGAACTCCCACCTCGAATACGGTGACTGACTCATTTGCCACGCGCAACCTCGGCATCCGCTTCAGTCGGGGTGATATCCAGAAATCTCTGGCCCGGCGCAAGCTGCTGCGCTTCAGTGACGTGAATCGCTGTCACGACTCCCGCAAAAGGCGCTTTCACGGCAAACTCCATTTTCATCGCTTCAATGAGAAGAAGGGGCTCGTTCTCCTGAACCTGAGCTCCCACCTGGACGAGGATCTTGCGAACTTTTCCCGGAAATTGCGCGATCAGGTCAGCATCACTGCCAGCGGCAGCCGCACCGCCTCTGCCGCTCTGAAGGATCTGTCCCTGATACAGGAAGCCTCCCAGGCTCGCGCTGAGCTGTCCTTTTGCTTCATGGAGGAAAAAGCGCTGTCTTTCAACGGTTCCGTTGACTTCGCGCTCGCCCAAAACCCAGCCGCCGGGACGAGGAGTGAAGGTCCAGCCCTTCTCAGCGGTCGGAAGGGCCACTTTCCTGCCGGAGACTTTGAATGAGTCACTCATGAGCGGGCTCCCGATGGCGACACCAGGAAGGGTGACGGAAAATTTGAAGAGTCATTGCTTGCGGAACTCGGCCCACTGGCGCTGGAAACGCCGAAGGATTTCCCGATATTCACCGCGCGCGCCGCTGAAAGAACTGCAAGTTCAGTGGCGCTGGGAACCGGTGCGAAATCCGAGTATTTCTGACCGAGGTAGTTGGTGTGCACTTTTCCTTCTTTGACCAGAGGATCATCACAGAGCGTGCGCAGGTAGTTCTGGTTGGTGCCCAGGCCGAGGATGACGGTTTCGTCCAGCGCGTAGCGCATGCGGGCGACCGCGTGATCCCGGTTGCCAGCGAACACCACGAGCTTGCCGAGCATCGAATCAAAGGAAGTGCCGATGACCTGGCCTTCTTCAATGCCGCTTTCGATGCGAATCCCCGCGCCTGTCGGCCACTTGAGCCGCTCGACCTTTCCGGGGGTCGGCATGAAGTCCTGAGAAGGATCTTCAGCGTAGAGACGCACTTCGATCGCGTGCCCCCTCGCGACAGGAACTTCCGTCAGGATCGTTTCTCCGGGCGCCTGTGCCTGTGCAAGCTGCGCCCAGACGAGATCCACACCGGTCACGAGT
The DNA here is from genome assembly GCA_014378465.1 of Oligoflexia bacterium. GTDB lineage: Bacteria > Bdellovibrionota > UBA1018 > UBA1018 > UBA1018 > UBA1018. Next base: position 22,618 of record JACMNQ010000071.1, read on the forward strand.
TCCGTGACGGGATGCTCGACCTGGAGACGTGTGTTCATTTCAAGAAAGTAGAAGCCGCCGTTGTCATCAACGAGAAACTCGATGGTCCCCGCGCTGCGGTAATTGACGGCTTTGACGAGATTCATGGAAGCCTGAAACAGTCCTTCGCGAGTCGCCTGGCTCAAGTGGGGCGCGGTCGCTTCTTCCCAGACCTTCTGGTGGCGTCGTTGCAGGGAGCACTCACGTTCGTGCAGATGAATGCCGTTGCCACGTCCGTCGCCAAAGACCTGGACTTCGATGTGTCTCGGACGCTCGACAAAGCGCTCGATGAAGAGCGCCCCGTCGCCGAAAGCGGCGATTGCTTCAGCGCTGGCACTTTCGGCAGCGGACTCGACGTCTTCCATCTTGTCCACACGGCGCATGCCTTTGCCTCCGCCGCCCGCGGCGGCTTTGAGAAGGAGCGGAAATCCGACGGTTTTCGCGGCCGTTTTGATATCCTGGCCCTTTTCGACCTTCGCCCAGGGCAAAGTTGGAACTTTTTCGCGGATCGCGATTTCTTTGGCGATGATCTTGCCACCCATGAGTTCCATCGTCCGCGCGGAGGGACCCACGAACGTCAGGCCCGCTTTTTCGACGGCGTCCGCAAAAGCGGGGCGCTCGGAAAGAAATCCATAACCGGGATGAATCAGAGTCGCCCCGGAGCGAATCGCCGCTTTGACCACGGAGTCGATGTTGAGATAGCCGTCCACCTTTTGAACTTCATCCGCGTAAGTCAGGTGGCGTGCTTCTTCGTCTCCGGGTGCGACGATGGCGACGGACTTCAGTCCCATTTCACGACAGGTCTGAAAAACTCGGCAGGCGATCTCGGAACGATTGGCGACGAGGACTTTGGGTGCGATCATTTCGAATCTTTCTGAAGCCAGCTTGGCTTGCGCTTTTCAAGGAACGCCTTGAGACCTTCCTGCCCTTCAGGGGAGACGCGGAGGTCGGCAAGCAATCTTGAAACGTACTCGAGAGGTTGCGCATGTTGAGCACGGCGCTCAGGCCAGGAGAGATCGAGCACGAGGCGCTTCGCGGCAGCCATCGCATTGGGGCCGCACTGAAGCATGTTGGAGACGACTCTTTCGACTTCGGCAGCGAGTGCCGCTTCGTCGGCGACGACTTCGTGAATCAAGCCCACTTCTTTCGCTTTAGGCGCCATGAAGCGTTCCGCGCTCATGAAAAGCCCGCGTGCATGAGAAGCACCGATTTTTGAAATGACGAAAGGACCGATGCAGGCAGGGACAATGCCGAGTCGGACTTCGCTCAAGCTGAACTGAGTGTCCTTCGTCGCGATGGCGATGTCACAGATGCTGACCATTCCCACTCCCCCGCCGATGGCGGCGCCGTGAATGGCACCCACTACTGGCTTCGGGCATTCGTTCATCGTGGCGAACATCTGGGACAGGATTCTCGTGTCCCGAAGATTGTCTTCGTAGTTGAGCTCGATGGATTTTTTCATCCAGTTCAAATCACCGCCCGCAGAGAAAATCGGACCTTCGCCTCTCAGGATGACAACTTTGACTTCTGGCTTCAGAGCGTCTTTTCCGAAGACCTGCCCGAGCTCCGCGATCAGGATCTCGTTGAAGGCATTTCGGATCTCCGGGCGGTTCAAAGAGACTGTCAGAACACCACGAGAGTCCAGATTTGCCTGAAGAGTCTGATAAGACATGGAGTCACCTTATTTCGGTTGCATTGGGTGGAAATCAAACTAGGAATAGACCCAATGCCTACACTTAAATCCCATGTTCAGACAAGTTCAGAAGAGTTCAAGACTAACGCAAAGCATCACGAGCATCTGACCCAGGAGCTCGACGATCGCCTGAAGTGGGCCCGGGCGGGTGGCGGAGACGACGCGCGAGCGAAACACGAGAAGCGGGGCAAGCTTTTCGTGCGCGATCGGATCTCGAAACTTCTGGATCCGGGTTCAAGCTTTCTGGAGATCGCGCCTCTCGCGGCCTGGGACCTGTACGAAGGCGCAGCTCCCGGAGCAGGCGTCGTCACCGGGGTCGGCGTGGTTCATGGACGCGAAGTCATGATCGTCGCGAATGATGCGACTGTCAAAGGGGGCACCTATTTTCCGATGACTGTGAAGAAGCATCTGCGCGCTCAGGAAATCGCACGTGAGAATCGCCTTCCCTGCGTTTACCTGGTCGACTCGGGTGGTGCATTTCTCCCCCTTCAGGCCGAGGTTTTTCCGGACCGGGATCACTTCGGTCGCATCTTCTACAATCAGGCCACGATGTCCTCGATGGGCATCCCGCAAATTGCGGTCGTCATGGGTTCCTGCACGGCGGGCGGCGCGTACGTTCCGGCGATGTCAGATGAAACGATCATCGTGAAAAATCAAGGCACCATCTTTCTCGGCGGACCTCCGCTGGTGAAAGCCGCAACCGGTGAAATCGTCACTGCCGAAGAACTGGGCGGAGGCGACACGCACTCGCGCATTTCCGGAGTGACCGATCACCTCGCCGACAATGACGAGCACGCGCTTGAGATCGCGCGCGACATCCTCTCGCACCTCAACCGCAAGGCACCCAACGCCATTGAGCGCATCACTCCTGAAGATCCGCTTTATGACCCGAAGGAACTGGCCGGCATCATCCCCATGGACCTTCGCAAGCCATTCGACATTCGCGAAGTGATCGCCCGCACGGTGGATGGCTCGCGCTTTCATGAATTCAAGGCTTTGTACGGCACGACCGTGGTTTGCGGCTTCGCGCACATCTGGGGTTACCCGGTCGGGATCGTCGGCAACAACGGCATCCTTTTCAGTGAAAGCGCTCAAAAAGTGGCGCATTTCGTGGAGCTTTGCTCTCAGCGCAAGATCCCGCTCGTGTTCCTGCAGAATATCACGGGCTTCATGGTCGGCAAGAAATACGAACACGGTGGCATCGCCAAAGACGGTGCAAAGATGGTCACGGCGGTTTCGAACACTCAGGTGCCGAAGTTCACGGTGATCGTCGGCGGCAGCTTCGGCGCGGGCAACTACGGCATGTGCGGCCGCGCCTTTCAGCCGCGCTTTCTCTGGATGTGGCCGAACGCGCGCATCTCCGTGATGGGCGGCGAACAGGCCGCCAACGTCCTCTCCCAGGTGAAGATGGAACAGCTCGAAGCGCAGGGCAAGAAGCTCTCCCCTGCGGACGTGCTGAAAATTCAGGATCCGATTCGGGAGCAGTACGAACGCGAAGGCAGCCCCTACACCAGCACGGGCCGCCTCTGGGATGACGGCATCATCGCTCCGTGGAAGACGCGCGAGATTCTCTCGCAGGCTCTGTCCGCGACGATGAATGCGCCGATCGGGGAAACGAACTTCGGCGTTTTCAGGATGTGATGGCGGCGCCCTTCGATCCGACTTTCATCGCTCTTGCCATTTTTCTGACCTTCATCCTCGTCGTGGGCGGACTGGTTCTCATTCTTTCGCGTAAAAAAAGGAAAGAGTACGAACCGTTCATCCGATTTTTCCGTGGGAAAGCTTCTCCTTTTGGATCGATCTCCTTTATTTCTTCGGACACCCGGTTTCACCTGGACCGAATGGCATCGGGCGCGGGGATCTCCGGCGGGGGTGGAAGCTATCCCATGCTCTGGACCTACGTGAATCCTCATTTCAAGCTCATTGTGGGGAACGCGAAATCAGGTACCTACACTCGAGGTTCGTTCCTTCGACTTCCGCCTCATGAGGTCATCACTCTTCATGGAGTGAACCTGCTGATTGGGGCAAGTGAACGCACCTTCGTTGAGGCTGTCCGTAGTCTGCTTCTGGGCAAACCGGAACTCTGCGAAGCATTGGGGCAGCTCTTTGAAAGAGATTTTGGATATCTCACGGTCGGTACGGAGATCCATTTGGGCGGAGCCTGGGTCTTTCAGAAGAAATGCGTACTTCGGCATACCGGGTTGCCTGAAAAAATTTACGAAGATCCGTCAATTCTCGTGGCCCACCTTGAAACGATCACCAGCTTCCTCGCGGAGTTTGGCGTTACGTTCGAAAGAAAAAGGTGAGGCTTGGCCGACACATTTCTGACGGGTCATTTCGGTATTAACGGCACGCCATTTTGGATTGTTAAGTTAGGTTGAAATAAGTCGACTTGCCCGGGGATTGCTTTTAAGATTTTGAAGCAATCCTTCAACCCGTAGTACGTGACCTGAACAAGGAGTCCTTGATGCGTTCCAACTTTAATGTCCTTTACTGTCTCGCTGCTGTCCTCATGATGTTGCCACTGACTGGTTGTCCGATTGGCGGCAGTACAGACGCAACTACGACCCCGGCTGCTGATGCGGGTAGCGGTTCGGGCGGGACGCTTACCGCGAGCGATTTGACAGGGAGCTTTAACAGTCCCTGCACGGCGAAGGCAGGCAGTGGACTCAGCTTTTCCAGCGACGCATTTTACTACCAAGACCACATTACTTTCACTGGAAGCACTTTCGATTATGGAAGGAACTGGTACTCAACCAGCACTTGCATCGGTGGAATTATCGCTGATAGCAGCTACAGAGGTTCATTCACTGTGGGTCAGCCGATTTCCGCATCCTCAAGTCTGAGCTCAATCCAGTTCACGATCACTTATGCCTATCTCAGGCCTTATACCGCTACTGCTGCCTCTTTCCTGAGTTCCGCGAACTGCACTGGCACTTGGACAGCAATGACTGGCCAGACCGTATTTGGCATCGCGTGCAGCTACTCCACTCAACCGATCAATGGTGAAAAAGCGGACAATGTCGTTTCGAAGTCTGGGAGCACGATCGCCTTGGGAGGATTCAGCTCAAATCGCAGTATTCCTGGAGTTCCGGAAAATACGACAGTTTCGACTACCACTCGTACCTTCAATTGAACACGATACTGAAATGACTCTACGGAGTGGCCCTCCCCTTCCTCGCGAAGGTCGAGGGCCTTTCCCTTTTTCAGGTGAACAAAGACCGCTTCATTTCTATTTATTCAGGACATAGAGGTGCGCAACACCGAAAAAAATTTTCCGAGAACTCTGAGTTTTTACCTCTGCGAGATTCTCTAGAAACCGACGGACAAATCCGACTCCTGATGGAAAAGAACAGGAAGACTCAATCAAATGAGCGTAAGCTTCAGGGTCCGCGCCCAGTAAACGTGCAGATCGAGCCATCCACTGAGTAAATCCCTTGAAGCTCATCCAGCCCCCGAACTCAAGGATCACCAGCCTGCCACCAGGTCGAGTGACCCGCCAGAGCTCCTCGATGCCACGCTTTGGATCTTCGAAATTACGAACTCCAAACGAGACCACCGTCGAATCAAAATGGTGATCTTTGAAAGGCAACTTGAGGACGTCCGCTTGAACAAATTGAACTCCCAGCGATGCAGGGGCACGGCTGCGAGCTCGGATCAGCATGTTTCCACTGAAATCGACTCCCGTCACCTGCGCACCCACCTTGGCCAGTCGAATGGCCAGATCTCCCGTACCCGTGGCAGCATCCAGAATGTGTTTACCTTGAACAGGCCCCAAAGCCCGAATCGCCGCTCTTTTCCAGAGCCGATGAATCCCCAATGACAGACAGTCATTCAACAAATCATAGCGCCCTGAAATTCGATCGAAAATTCTTTGCACCCACTCGCTTGAAGGGTGCACTTCGGGAGCCTTTTGATTCATTCTTTGCTCACTCCTTCGTGAAGGGGCGAAGGGTCCATGTAGATCTGCCAAAGACTGAATTGATGACCATCCGTTGAACTGATAAAGTTTGAAAAGGCAAGGTCAAGCTGAGTGCCATCTTTCCGAATATAAGAAACCACGCCTCGGATGGAAACGCTGAGATCGTCACAGTGAGAACTCTCGATTTTATGCGAGATCGATTTCAATTGCGTGAAAAAATAGTCCACGAAGTTCTGGATATTCTCCCGGCCTCTCACCGCTGGTAAATTTCCAAATTGAAAAACTGAATCGAAGCCAAAGGCTTCCGCAAAGCCTGCGGAGTCCATCGTATCCACACGTTCGAAAGCTGAGTGCACTCTTTTAAGAATATCTGAATTGTCAGTCTTTAAAGGCAATTTGAAGTCATCCAGTGCGGTGAGATAGCTGTACTCCGGCTCAGCCACTAAACCGAGGGAACTCTTGAATTCTCGCAGGCTGGCTGACTCGATGAACTCCGCCGTTTTGACGGGATCCAAAGTGTCGAAGATCACGAAACACTCCTCGTTCGAATCGATCGGATTGACATTCTTTAAAATCAGACGCTCCTGCAGTCCGGCCGCAATTCTCTGGGGACGATGGGCGCGGAAACCCGCGAGCCAGATTTTTGAATCCTTGATCCGGTTACGAACCAGCAAGTGAGTAAACTGATGGGAATTTTTCATAGGCTGCGAAGATGATGGACCGCGCTGCAACTTGTCAACAGGGTTACCCGGGAGGAGAAGGCATCTTTCGCCTGATGATGTACGAAACCTTCACAACGGCTCTGGAGTCTGAGAAAGATCACAGTTGGCCCAAACTTCGTATCCGCTGAAAAGACTTTCATGGCAGTGCACTTGCACGGCCAACGTTGGGTCTCCGGAGTTTAGTGTTGCTAGCCGTCTCCCAAAGCCTTTAGAGTCACCCCTATGACTCAGCAGAAGCACCCGGGCATCAAGGCGATCGGCATCGATTTCGGAACCAGCAACACGGCCGCGGCCATCCTCACGGACGCTGGCGAAGTGAAGCTCCTGGAGCTTGATCCCACTGCGAGCGACCCGCGCCTGATGAAGTCTCTGATTTACTTCCCGAACCGCAAGGACGCTTTTTTCGGCAAAGAGGCCATTGACCAGTACTTCGACCGCGAGATGGAGGGCCGCTTCTTTCAGTCCGTGAAGAAGCTCCTGCCCAATCCTGATTTTCAAGGCACCACGATTCACAACACTCGCGTCTCGGTCGAAGAACTGGTCGCCCGCTTTCTGCGTGAAACCAAAAAGCGCATTGAAGCGCAGATCGGCCCGATGGAAGGCATCCCGCTTTTCATGGGAAGGCCCGCTCGCTATGCGCAGGACCCGGGCCGTGAAGGCCTCGGAGTCGTGCGGTTCAAGACGGCTTGTGACCTCGCGGGCCTCGGACGCTTTCAGCTGATCGAAGAACCGACTGCCGCAGCTGCGACCTACGAAGCCCGCTCCAATGAAAAAGAACTCATGATGGTCGCCGATCTGGGAGGCGGGACTTCGGATTTCACGCTGCTCGAGATCACTCCCGAAAGAGCGGGGATCAAGACTCGCGCACTGTCCGTGCACGGGATCTCGGTTGCGGGAGATTCGCTGGATTCGGATTTCATGCTGGCTCGCCTCCTCCCTTTCTTCGGTTCCGAAGTGAAGTACCAGCGCCCTTTTTCAGGCAATGTGCTCACGATGCCAACTTCGCTCGTGAAGGTTCTGCCGAAGTGGCATCACCACGCATTTTTGAAAGAACGCGCGACCTGGAATTTCATCCAGACCTTGCACAAGGAGCTCGTGGATCCCAAGCAGAAGCCCCAGCTCGACAACCTCATCACTTTGATCGAGGAAAATCTCGGCTACGCGCTCCACCAGAGAGTTGAAAAACTCAAAGTGGAATTGAGCGGAGCCGCGCAAGCTGACTTCTCTTTCAAGTCTCATCCGATCAAAATCGAATTCCCGGTCACTGCCCCGGATTTTGAAAATGTTTTGCACCCGAGTGTGAAAGCCATTCAGGAAGCGGCTCTTGAGACCTTGCGACTAGCGCGAGTGAACCCCGAAGAAGTCCAGTCCATCTACTTCACGGGTGGGACTTCCCAGGTGCCGATCATTCGCCGGACTCTCAGTGCGCTGACTCCGCAGGCTCGAATCGCCGAGCAGGATACTTTTACCTCAGTCGCCGCCGGCCTTGCGATGACCGCTCAGCGGGAGTGAGGGCTGGTACAACTTGCTCTCGGGGTATGATTAACCTTCGAAGTAAGTCGGTTGTTTGCGGTAGCTTGAATTATCGCGTCTATTGCACCAGCAAGAGAATTGAAAAGGGCTAACCAACGGTCCATAATCCTCTCTGATCGACCGGCAAGAAGATCAGGGAGAGAAACAATATGAAATACCATCGGTTAACCCGCGAGGAGCGGTA
>JACMNQ010000006.1 GCA_014378465.1 Oligoflexia bacterium
CTTCTTATCCTTGATTGCATAGCTGTAGCCGTCACCGTTCGACCAGAAGTCCATTTCGAATTCGTACTGAGCGGTTGAGTGGTCGATGACATCACCATCATATCCCTCGTCGATCGCCTGAACCGTGTGGGAACCCTGCTTGTCCGACAAGATGCAGGCATGGCCCGAGGCATGAACATTCTGAGTCCACCCGACCATAAAAAGTGCCGCAAGGGCACACAGATCAGCAATATTGATCGTTTTGATATTTCTCATCTGGACTCAATAGCGCGTGAGCCCTCTTCCGTGAATTAGAATAATATTTACATTCCTTTCCAATTATTAGAACTATATGAAATGGTTGATTATCGATATCTCAAAGCTTTTCTGGCGGCCGCTAACTATCTCAACTTCACCCGGGCAGCCGAGGAGCTGAAAATCAGCGTATCCGCCCTGAGTCGGCAGATCTCTCTTCTTGAACAGGGTTGCAGTACGGAGCTTTTCATCAGAAACACACGTCAAGTTGCACTCACTCCTGAGGGGAGCAACCTTTTGCTCAGCTTGACGCGATTTGAGGCAGAACTGAAAGCAGTGAGCACTGATCTGCCCATGAGAATCGGGTGCCTCCAGAGTGTCTTTGAGTTCTTTCTGGCCGACCTGATTCAGAAGAATCAAAGTATCTTCGACGGCCCTCTGGATATCACGATCGGCACGCCGGAAATGCTTCAAGTGATGACCATGAATGGTGAACTTGATTTTGCACTTACCAATCTGAAGCCCACTCCCGCATCAAATATTTCCGGTTTCAAGCTCTTTGAGGAAGCCGTTTCCTGGCTCGGCGAAAAAAGCGGATCCCGCCCCAAGCGGAGCATCATCTTCTCGGCCTTTGAGCAGTACTACTCGGAAGACCATTCCACCTCGAAGAATAGAATTCGGATCAACTCTTTCGATGCGACGGTTGAACTCACTCGACGCGGGGTTGGACAGGCCTTGGTGGCATTGCCGGCGAGGCCCCTGGGCAAACTACCTTACCTCGACAGACAGTGGATCTATGCGGTCATGCCCAATTACAAGACGATGCCGCCTCGCCTTGCGAAAACGGTCGAGCTTCTCAAGCGCAGCGCTCCTTGATTGACCCTCGCAGGTTCGGAGTGGTTCAACGCCTGGACCCCGAATCAGAAAGGCTTACCCGAAAAAAATATGTCTCCGTCCGTCAGATCGCTCGCGATAAGAGACCGACATCAAGACTGAGTTCTCCAGCCTGTGACTATCCGTTGTTCAGGTTATTCAAGGGTGTCAAATCGGGCCGCATGCGGATGAATGGTTTGCGCCCCATTGGCCGAACGACAACAGCATCCACACCGCCCTCAGACTCAATCAGTTTTATAAGCTGCTGTTTTAGAATCCATCCCCGCTTCGCAAGCAGATACGCAATAATGGTGCCTCTGCGGTCCCAACGTACGGCCTTAATCTTATCGGGCTCTGTCACTTTCTCGATTCCAGCAGTCCAGCCTTCCATTCTTTCGACGGCATCAACTACCTGTAAGTACTCTTTCCCGGTCAATGATTTAAGCTTGCGCTTGAGATCGAGCTGAGTCCAACGCTTGAGGAGCTTACGATAATTAGCGACATCATTTCCATCTTTGGCGGGTGCATATGCAGTAATCGCATCAAAGATGCTGCTATTCCAGTACCTCTTGGTTCGCAACAGACGCGCCAAAGCCCGACGTCCCGTTTCGTAGTCGGGAAAAAATGCAAAGCCGTCGACCGCTCCGATCGATCCATTTTATTTTGAGAAACTTCCCAACGACCGAATATTTCCGGGATTGTTGTTGCGCCATGCGGGTGACCCACCTGCTCCAAGCAAACTGCCGCCATCGTTGCGAAAATAAACCACCGCGCGGTCTTTTACTTTTTCAGCTCTTACGAACATTTATTTCTCGCTCAAGACATCCATCAGCACGCCCTTATGATGGTGCCCCGTATGGCCTGAAAAAAGAGTTCCGACTAAGTTGAGCTCTTTTCCTTCAGAAATCGATACTTTTTTGATGCACGCTTCCTGACAAAGAATCTGGACCTCTCTGACACTATCCTGCGTGTAAAAAAGTTCGTCGCCGGGTGAGGCAACCACGCATACGCGCTCCTTCAGATTTAAAATCCAAGCACGCTCTAAACGGTCTCCATTCGCGACGCTTTCGAAATGAGGCGGACCTGCAAAATCCTGATGCGATATAATTCCACTCAGGCTCACCACCGCCGGTTCGTATCTAAGGACCTCCGTCGCAAGAGTGCCCTAAACAAGACTGAGCGACGCAACAAACAAGATAAGAAAGATTTTCATTTCAAAAACCGTTTTCCCATGCCGACAGTTTGATCTCAACCCTATATTTGAGCCCCCAGCCTGAAGCTGATCTTCAATAACCAATCTGATGAGCAATGCTGGAGGAACGCCAATTTCCGTGGCAATAAGTCATGGATTTTTTTGGATTTAATATGCGAATACGAGCCGTTCCAGCTCCTGCAGAGTCTTTACGCGGGATTGCCATGCATCGATCTTGATTTGGTTCCTGAGATCGCTGTAACGGTGCAGAAGGGCGAGTAACATGAGTCGACTCCGCAGAGCATCGTCCATGCGAGGACTGGCATACCCGTAGGCGCTGAACAGGGCATCGATCAGGTCTGGATTGCCCTCGCCCAGGAATAGACATGGCCCAAGGAAGTCATATTCCCGATGACCCATCATGGCGTCGCCGAAGTCGATCATTCCGGTGATGGACCAGTGATCACCCACCTGGCTTACCAGAAGATTGAAAGGTGTATATTCACCCGTCAGGATCACCGGTGCCTCGATCGCGACCGAGTCGATTCTGTCGGCAACATAGCGTTCGACCTCCGCAAGGAACCAATCGGGCATGCCGAGACGTTTGTGCCTCGATTTACATCGCTCGACTTGCATCTTTAAAAACGGCGCCCACTCCGGTTCAAGGTCATGCAGGTCGCCAACCGGTACCGAATGGACTTGGGCCATGATCCGTCCAATCTCGGTCATGAGCCTCGTTTTTTCGCCCTGCGAGAGCTTTGGCCAAATGCCTTCAAGGGTAACACCCGGCAGCCTCGACAAAACGACATAGGGCCAATGATCGTCGCGCTCACCTTGCGCTAAGAGCTTCGGGATTGGAATGGAGAGTCCGTGCTCCCCCAAACGGCGGAGCACACGCCATTCGCTTTCCCATTGGTGCCGGTGAAAGGGCGGGAAAATCTTGATGACGTATCGGTCCGTAACGGAGGCAATCAAGTTGGAGCCGTCGGTAAACGGCTTGAGGTCTCTCGACGCGAAACCATGCTGGCTGCAGACCTCTTCAATTGCGCCCATCCAAGCCGCAAAATCGAGCCGGTAACGACTGTTAAAGTTTTCGGGAGTGATGTCTTCGGGGAGTTGCATCGATTTTGGCACCTAGGAGTTGAATAGGTAGACTTCAGGGATAAGGGTAGGCCATTTCGGACTTCAATTCCAAGACTTCACACAGCCCAATCGCCAGCGAACGAACGGCGCTCGGACTTGCCCCAATCCGCTCATGACCCACCACTTCTCCCTTCAAGAAATAGCTGCGCGCATAGGCAGAGTTACAACGAGCGTCTACCGGGCACTCTGCAATTATTCGCGAAAAACTCCTTAAATTTCAATTCTTGCTAAATTTAGCAAGTCGAGTTATACTAACTTTGGAATGAGCGAGCGCCGAACCTATTCAGCCGACCTCGTAATTGACGGACGACCGATCCACGAGATTGTGATCGACCCGCATTATGAGGCCAAGCACGAAGATATCGACGACGTTTTGATCCTAGAGCTAGTTGGCGGCCTAGATGGCCGCGAATTCCAGGCGGAGAGTCGTGACGGCGAGTGGGAGTTTTTCATGCTCGACCGGATCGACTTTCAGTCGAAGCAATACCGGCTGATTTGGTGCCTGCGCGACGACTGCCTATTTATCTGAGTTGTTAACTGCTTCCGGAGGTGATTCTTATGAAGTCCAAAAAAGAAGTCTTTCCCGACGATAAGACCCTAAAGCGCATGCGTGATAAGCTCTCCGACCCCGATTATGAGGGTGGCAACCTGGCTTTGCAGAGCGGCGCGTCTGAAGTGGACCGGGCCAAGTACCAGGCTTGTCAGCTCATCGCGAAGTACCAGCGCGAGCACGGATGGATGCAAAAAGAGGTCGCTGCGAAGCTCGGCGTGGATGAGTCGCGAGTGAGCGACCTCCTCCGGGGCAAGATCGAAAGCTTCACGCTGGATCGGTTGATCGGCTACGCGGAGAAGCTCCATCCAGGACTTCGGGTTCAGATCAGCGCCGCGTAGGTCTCCTAATTTCGAAAGACGAGCCATAGCGAGCATCGACCTTAAACGACAGCGGCCTCGAAAACCGGCCTGCCATAAGGGAATTGTTCAATCCGGATTTTGTGCATGGTCCGGCGATCAATAGAATTTTATTTCGAGAGGCCATATCTGCGGGTGCGATAAATAAGTCAGAGATCGAAAATATTCGGAATTGAGCAGATAAAAAATAAAATTAAAACCCAATATTTTCGAGTCACTTCGCGACCAGGAACTGTTCGTTTAAATGTCCGTCCCATTTGCTCGCTTCTGCAACAAAAAGTTAGGTTTGCTTGAACCGACGCTCATTAAAGCTAGGCATTTCTACAATAAATGACTTAGGGCCTCAAGGTCGGCTTTGGCTTTTTTCCTCAACGTTAGGCCGGGGCGGAATAGCTTTCCGGCCGACTCCCAAATAACGTGGCCGTCGAAAAAGATAACCTCTGCTCCTTTGAGTGGGATTTGATTATGAATTGGAGTGAGGGAGAAGTGGTGGGCCATGTCGGACTTATTCGGGGTATCCTACCCCTCACCCTTCGGGCACGCTTCGCGTGTGAGAAAAGCGCGTCTTGCGCTTTTCTGTGAACCCCTCGCAGGCTCGGAGTGGTTCGCCGCCTGGACCTCGAATCAGAAAGTCTTACCCGAAAAAAATATGTTTTCTTCCATCAGATTACTCGCGATAAGCGACCGAGACCTGACTCAGAAGAGAAAAGCCACCTTGCTACAAGAGGCTTGCAGGCCTATATTGGTCTACTGAAAGCGAATAGGAGAGCCGTGCTGGAGATGACGATCCATGCCCAGGCCGCTCACGTCGGTTGAAAAGAGAATTGAGAACCTCGATGCTGAATACGTCTATCCATCCTTGGAGAGTCTGCCCTTATGGGGAGCATCAAGTCATTTCGCATCCACGACACAACCCTCCCAGCAAGACCCACCCCGAAGGCTCGACCTCCAATGTTCGTTGGCATTGCGCTCGAAATCCTACCGGCAAGGATCAACTTTACGCGGACGAAATCCGAGAAATCGCGGCTCAGCATTTTTCAGGACTGAAGAACAAACCTTGCCCCCTTTCACTTGGATTTCCAAACGGCTCAAAATACGATGATTTGATTTCTGGTTGGGTTCAATATTGGAATGAGGTACTCAAGCCTGATCAGCCCTTGGACCCGAACTTGGTCAAGGCGCTGATCGCTTCAGAATCCAATTTTTACCCTGAAAAGCTCAACAACAAAAAGGATTCAAATAGCGCACGCGGGTTGATGCAAATCACGAATGAGACTCGAAAACTTCTGGATGCTGAAACTGAGCTGAAAGATCATTTCGTGACTGCGACCCAAGAGGACCTCAATGATCCCGGTGTGAACATTTGTGCGGGAGTTCGATGGCTCTTTCGCAAAAGAGAGATTGCATCGACTGTACGACTGAAACGGCCGGCCACTTGGCTCGAAGCTGCCGAAGAATACAAAGGTGATCTCAAAGGCCTGCTCAATGGAAGTAATAAATCCCAGACTGACGTTGCGCCATTTCTTAAATATCTGAAGGAAATTGAAAAATGTCTGAAATAGTCAAACTTGCAGTTTTCGGACTCTTCATATCATCGGTCTCTTTTGCCAACATGGGGCTCACGCATCTGGAAAGGCTGAAGTCTCGCTATCCTTACGGTTTAATTGGGGAGGATTACGGACTTTTGAACGAGGAGGACCTTGCAGTCAATACTTGCAGTGCTTCGAAACTCACGCCCTTTTCTGGTGATGAAAATATGGCCTACTCCTATTGGCAATGTTTTCCGCTCAAAGACGCGAAAATGGAATGCGATAGTCTGGGCTACGATACCGCAGTAAAAAAAGAGACGGGATATCTGGTCATCGACGCCCTGAACGAAAAAGGACTTCAATCCTACCTTGCTCGTGACGCGATGGATATACGGGACTGCAAGAAATACCTCCAGTACTGGAGACAGAAGACGCGAGGCGAGCGATACGTGTGCATCTCCGGCTCTTACGGAGGGTTCAGCGGGTTCAGAAACGGACATAAAGAAACGAACTGGGTTTTCGACAAATTCAGGACTCGAAAAGGGTGCGAATCCCACCGCAGCGAATGCACTTTAAAAGAAATTGTAGACACTAAACACTGTTTGTTGCCGCGCGGTTAGCCCGTCAAAATCGTTACGAAGACTCCGAGCGGTTCGCATTTCAAGCCTCATTCTCAAAACAAACAGGCCGAGGTATTAATTGACGCCGGGATCTACAAGTGACTGAACGAAGCTTCAGCGCGCACCCCATCGATCGCCAGCGAACGAACGGCGCTCGGACTTGCTCCAATCCGATCATAAACCACCCCTTCTCCCTCCTTCCTCGCCCCCGTCTTATTCCTGATGCGATCCCGCGCCCTTTCTCATCAGGAATACCCACACGAAGCCATGGATGGCGAGAGTGTGGGAAGGGTTGACCAAGGATGGTCAAACTGAAGAGAAAGGGTGCGGGATCGAATCAGGATTTGGATTGAAGATGAACAGGGAGGGAGAAGTGGTGGGCCATGTCGGACTTGAACCAACGACCAATCCGTTATGAGCGGACCGCTCTAACCAGCTGAGCTAATGGCCCCCAGGGCCGTTTTACTCCGGCCCACACCGAAAAAGTACAAAAAAAGGCGTACTGTCCGCGTTTTCACGGTGCAGTACGCCTTACGAAAATCAGAAAGAGCCGAAATCAGATGCCGAAACGAACGCCGGCGAGAACTTGAGTATCGCGCCAGTGAGTCGAGTTACCAACGTCTTTCAGACCCAGAAGATAACGACCTTCGAGGACCAGAGAGAACAAAGGTGCCAGAGGAAGATCCAGACCAGCACTTGCCATCAGACCGTAGTCGTTGTCAGGTGTTCCACCAGAACCGTTGGCAGTGACTCCGCCGAAGGAAAGCGAAGCGGAGCTTCCGATACCCTTCGCGAAGTAACCACCCGCTCCCACCACAACCATCGGCACGATGTGCACGCGGAACTGAACAGGGACAAGAATGTACTTGGAGGTGTTGCTGAACCCGCCTGCGCTGAACTTGCGAGGATGGTAGAGCGCGCCAATTTCAAAAGCGGTGATCATGCTGGTGTCGAACTCAAGCAGTGCTCCTGCACCCACTCCGAGATCGCCTGAGGAGGAGCCGGAATTATTGGAGAGCTTTGGAAAATTGAAATCACCGACCACTGCGAGTTTTGCAAACGCGTGTGCGGGTGCGGAATTGGTGACCAGGCCAGTGAGGGCGAGTACGAGAGTCAGTAACGAAATTTTGATCAGGTTCATGAGGAACTCCTTTTGTTTGACCATGATTATGAACCCTGGTGCCAAAAGAGCAAGGGCGCTCGGTCACGATTGTCCTTTTTATCAAGCACGCACCGTACCAAAGAGTGACTTTGATCCCGCTTTTTCAGCAAAAAGAAAAAGGCACCTCAGTCACCTGAGATGCCTTTTCAAAAGATTGATCGAACTGAACTCAGTCGACGAATGCCTTGAGCAACTTCGCACGCGATGGATGGCGAAGCTTGCGAAGCGCCTTGGCTTCGATCTGACGAATACGCTCACGGGTGACGAAGAAATCCTGACCGACTTCTTCGAGAGTGTGATCAGATTTTTCGCCGATCCCGAAACGCATGCGAAGGACTTTCTCTTCACGAGGAGTGAGAGTGGCCAGCACTTTGCGAGTCTGCTCAGACAGATTGATGTTCATCACGGCGTCGGCCGGATTGATGATCTTCTTGTCTTCGATGAAATCGCCCAGGTAAGAATCTTCTTCTTCACCGATCGGGGTTTCAAGGGAGATCGGTTCTTTCGCGATCTTCAGGACCTTGCGGACCTTATCAACCGGAAGTTCCATCTTCTGTGCAATCTCTTCCGGATTCGGTTCACGGCCCAGCTGCTGTACGAGCAGGCGTGACGTACGGATGAGCTTGTTGATCGTTTCGATCATGTGCACCGGGATACGGATCGTGCGCGCCTGATCGGCGATCGCGCGAGTGATCGCCTGACGAATCCACCAGGTGGCGTAAGTGGAGAATTTGTAACCCCGGCGGTATTCGAATTTGTCGACGGCTTTCATCAGGCCGATGTTGCCTTCCTGAATCAGATCCAGGAACTGCAGACCGCGGTTGGTGTACTTTTTCGCGATCGAAACGACGAGACGAAGATTGGCTTCGACGAGTTCGCTCTTGGCCTGATCGGCTTTGCGCTCGCCGATATTGAGAGTGTCCTGAATGCGGCGAAGCTCGTCGACCACAATTCCGGACTCTTCTTCGAGCTTGAAGATGCGGCCCTGAATGCCTTCGTAAGTCTGGATGAGCTGAGTGAGTTTCTGCTCCGTGACATCATACTGGCGGTAGAGCACAGGGCGTCCATCCGGACTCTTCTTGAATTCTTCAAGAACAGCGTCCATCTGATCGGAGTTCTTCACGCCGAGGTAATCAAATACCTTCTTGCGCTCGTCCAGGTAGTCCTTGCCACGACCCCAGTAACCTTTGATCTTCGCGGAAAGCGCGTTGATGGTCTTGCGATTGAAGGCAATGCCCTGAAAGCCGGATTCGACGGAGCGTTCACGCTTCTCGACTTCGGCTTCAATCTTCTTGCGCTCCTCGCCGACAACACGTTTGCCTTCAGCACCCGTGAGCTTCTCCGCCATCTTTTCCTGATAGCTCAGAAGCGCTTTCACTTTGGAAATCGCGTTGAGAACTTTTTCTAGATAAACTTTTTCGTCGTCGACGGAAATTTCCTCGTCCACGCCGCGGATCACGTCTTTGACTTTTGTTCGCGCGGTTTCGAGGCGCTCACCGAGTTCAACGATCGCGACAGTCCCCAGCTTGGAAACCAGAAGCGCGCGCAGAATTTCAAGTTCGCCTTCTTCGATGCGTTTGGCGATTTCAACTTCACCTTCGCGGGTGAGGAGGGAAACGCTTCCCATTTTCTTGAGGTAAAGCTTGACGGGATCGGCACCGCGCGCGAAATCCGCGCCTGCAGCTGCGGGACGAGGTTCGTCTTCGTCGCTTGCGATCGCGGAAATCCCGAGCACGGATTCTTCCGAAGAACCTTCTTCTTCATCTTCGTCTTTCGGACGCTTCGTGGAGTCAATGACTTCAATCTCGTTTTCACCGAGAAGATTCATGACTTCATCGATCGCTTCCGGCGTGATGATATCAAGAGGCAGGAGTTCATTGACTTCTTCGTAGGTCAGGTAGCCGCGCTGGACTCCCATATCGAGAAGTTTTTTGATCTCTTTGTTTTTCGACAAATTGGAGCCGCCACTCTCAACTTCAACAGTTGGAGTGGACGCAGTGGTGTCCTTAAGCTTCATCATAGAACCTGCTAAACTCCTTGATTTTGCGCCGAACGTCAAGGTATTCCTTTTTCAATTCAGCCTCTAACCTTTCGTCTTTCTTGAGTTCTGCGTCAGTTAGTGCGGCGCGCAGCTGATGCGAAAATCGTGCCCACAAATCCGCGATCGCATTCGAGCATGCTCTCTTCACTTCGTTTTCTTCAAGTCCGGTGCCGTTGTCTGGAGTGTCCTCGCTGATCAATGCTTCTGTCAAAAGGGCATGAATCTGAGAGTCCTGAACCTGACTCAGAATACTCTGCGGCGAAACGGGTGCGCCGCCGTAATCGGCGCTCGGATTCTCAACAGCTGGCGACGGAAAAAGGAGCTCGACAAACTGGCGTGCCGCCAGATTTTCAAAGAGATCCGGCAGAGAGAAACCGCGCGGCAGATTGCCAGTGACCTGAACCAGGTCAGTGATGAAAGCCGTGTACTTTCCACTCTTTGCAAGCGCCGTCAGGAGAAGCTTCTCTCGCGGAGAGAGCCGCTGTCTGGGCGGAGGCCGATTCAAGGCGACTGGACCCGGAGCCCGCAAAGGAGCACTCGGACCCCCTGCGTTCGGGGCACCTGGACCAGGACCCCTCGCTGGAGTGCTCACTCGTGCCGGGGAGCCCTGTCCTGGGCGTGGAGTTCCGGAGGGCGGATGCCTCCCCTGTTGAGCCCCGCCCTGCACTTGCCCTTTCCCTTGAATGACGACCTGATCCATGAGCGATCGATTGACGCCAAATTGTTTTTGGATCGCATCAATCCGGACTTCACGGCCGATCGGGTCCTGATAGAGGCCGAGCCAGGCGCCGACTTGCTTGAGTGCCTGAGTTCGCGCTTCCGCTCCCGTCTGAGCGTGACGGGCTGCAGCTTCGAGTCTTGCGTCCAAAAGCGGCTTTGCAGCGGCAAGAATCGTTTTCATCTGCTCCTGACCCGTCGAAGTGGGCTGCCCAGTACTTTGGTCAAAGAGCACTTCATCGGGGTCCAGCCCGGCCGGAAGCGCAGCTCCATGAAGGATCAGGCCGTGTTGAAGTCCAATCTCCATGGCTCGGTCCGTAGCCGTGATCCCGGCGCGATCTCCGTCGAAGAGGACGGTGATTCGACTGCAGAATTTTTTGAAAAGATTGAGATGATCGGGAGTGAGCGCAGTCCCGCAAGTGGCAACCACATTCTGAAAGCCGGCAGCGTGCAGCGCCAGGACGTCAAAGTAACCTTCGACGAGAATGACTTCATCCTTTTCACGGACATGCTTCTGAGCCTGAAAGAGACCATACGCGATCTTGCTCTTGTGAAAGACCAGGGACTCGTTTGAATTGAGGTACTTCGGTGAATCCATGCCCCCGACATCGAGCGCCCCTTCAGGCGCAGGCAGCAGTCTGCCGCCGAAGCCGGCCACTTTTCCACGCAGATCGAGAATCGGGAACATCGCCCGGTTTCTGAAAAGGTCGAAATACCCCGGTCCACCCGGCCGCCCCCCTTTGGTCGAAGGTTTGATCAGGCCGAGTTCGACAGCGAGCGGCAGTGGGGCCTTTTTCTCGACCAGATGAGTGGCCAGTGCATCCCACGATGCGGGGGCCGCACCCACGTAGAAATTTCGTCCGAGGTCACCCGAAACTCCGCGCTTCTCCAGGTAATGACTGATCGTGGGCTGTTGACCCAGAAGCTGGTGATAAAAAGCGGCGGCAAAACGATTGAGCTTTGAAGCGGTGGCAAGTTTTTCACGAGCTTCAGCGCGCTTCTTCGCAACCTCAGGGTCGTCGGTGTCAGAGCCCTGGGAAAAATCCTTGGGCAGCGCGATCCGCGCCCGTTCAGCGAGTTCTTCGATCGCTTCGGGAAAACTGAGACCATGAATTTCCATGGTGAATGAAAGAAGATCCCCCCCTTTTTTGCAGCCATAGCAGTGATAGAGCTGTTTCTGCTCACTCACGCTGAAAGAAGGACTGCGCTCAGAATGAAACGGACAAAGCCCGGTGTAATTGGAGCCGGACTTTCTCAGAACGACGTGCTCACCGATCACTTCGATGATGTTGACCGCGTCCTTGATCTTCTGAAGGAGATCATGCGGGATCTTGCGACTGCCGGAACCCGAACCCGAACC
>JACMNQ010000072.1 GCA_014378465.1 Oligoflexia bacterium
CCGAACATGCTGAGCTTGATTCCGAAAAATGATTTTTCCGCAGGAGCCGCGGGCTGACCCGAGGTGGCGCCCGGCGCTGATGCGCTTGAAGGGGTTTTGGATTCGACGACTGCGACGCCGCCAGTTGCGGTGGAAGTGCCTGGTTCGTTTGCAGGGGTCACGCTGGCTGCGCCGGTGACCGAGTTCACTCCAGGCCGAAGTTGATCTGAAATGCCGGTCACTGAGCCGTCCTGCGATCCAGTCGTACCGGAAGGTTGGCCGCCGCTCTGTGCAACTCCTGCTGGAGAAGTCACGTCACCGCTCGTCTGCTGAGAGACGCCGCCGGAGTTGCCCTGTTTCAATGAACTTCTCTGCGAAACCACGACAAGAGTGAGAAGGAGCAAGAGAAGTCCTGCTGCGATTTTCTTTTTGTGGGGAATCTGCTTGAGGTCTTTCATTTCAATCTCCGAGTGTCTTGATCAGTTATTATTAAGATTACGCAACAATATTAATTAAAGCAAACAATTTAATTTATCGCGTTATATCAATGGTTTAGGCGTGGATCTTGTTGTGAGAACGTGATTTAAAAGGAGAATGAGATTCATTCTGCTCTTCGGTGCCCTCTTGCTTTTCGTCGTTTCAACTCGACCCGTTCAGGCAGACTGGGAAGGTTCGATCACGACGGATGCCTCGGGCAGTCAGATGTCGGGGCAAATTCACATGAAGAAGGATCTCATCCGTGCGGACTTCAAGACTCCGACGGCCCTTTCGGTCATCATGAATCTCACGACTGCCAAAGCCTGGGTGTTGCTGCACATGCCCCACCTGGCGCTGGCCAACGATTTCAGTCGTTACAAAAATCAGGTTCCGATGTGCTCTGCCGCAGATGTGGATGGGTGCCTGAAACAGCACGGTTTCACGCAAAAAGGCAAAGAAACCTACGAAGGACATCTTTGCATCGTCTATGAAGGACACCTCGACAGAAAGAATCCGAAGACTCTCACGAAGCTCTGGCGCCCAACGGACCTGAAGGAAGTGCCGTCCCTCAAGACTCTGGTGCGGACCGTAGACAACAAGGGCAGCAGCACTTACATCCGTGATGTGAAAGTCGGAGCGCAGGATGCGAAACTCTTTGCCGTGCCCGCGGACTACCGGGAAATTCAGGGGATGGGGAAATAAGGCCACTTAAACAGGCGTAGTGGAGCGGGATTTCGTGCAAAATGCTTCGAAAAATGAGGCGAAGACTCAGTTTTCAGTGTCATCGCAGGCGAAAATGCTAGGTGATTCGGCCTCGACGATTTAGAGATGTGCCCTGTGCACATCGTCTCAAATCCAGAGGATCCTCTCGCCATGCCCTTGCCTTCGAATCAGTCTTCCCCAGGCCTCCTTCGCGCCCCGGTTTCCGGAATCATCGTGCCACTCAGTCAGGTTCCTGATCCGGTCTTCGCGGCGAACATCATCGGGCCCGGCATCGCGATTGATCCCACCGGCGAAGAGATCGTCGCTCCCTGCGACGGCGTCATCTCGCAGGCTCATCCTTCGGGGCACGCGGTGGGCCTCACGACTTCCTGGGGTGCGCAGATTCTGATTCACGTCGGACTCGATACCGTCAAGCTGCGTGGTCGCGGTTTCGATCCTCTGGTCGTCCTTGATCAGAAGGTCAAGGAAGGTGAGCCTCTCATCCGCTTTGATGCCGACTACATCGCCACCCGCTCCAAAAGTCTCCTCACCGAAATGGTGATTCTCAATTCGGATCAATTCGATGGTCTCGAAGTGCTCCCCGGAACTCACACGAAGTCCGGCGACCCTCTTCTCCGGGTTCTTCTGAAATCCGCTGAAAAGGGTTCCGCAGGGACCTTGCAGCCCGCGACTTCGGCGAGAAACCTCGCACTCAAGTCCGAGTGGATCACCATTCACAACGCCACCGGGATTCATGCGCGTCCGGCAGCGCTGCTCGCGGCAGTGGCCAAACGTTATAAATCCAAACTGACCCTCGTCAAAGGAGATCGCTCGGCGGATGTCCGAAGTCTCATCGCCGTCATGGGACTTGAAGTCGCTCAGAATGATCAGGTGATGATCCAGGCGCACGGCCCCGATGACGTCGATGCCCTCGAAGCACTCACGCGGGAACTCAAAAATCTGTCAGAGGATCACGAAAGCCCGGCCGCAGTCGTTCCCATGGAGACTGAGCTGAAGAAAGAACGAAAAGCCGGTGATCTGCATTTTACCGGTATCACCGCTTCTCCGGGCATGACTGCGGGAAAGATCTTTCAGCTTTCCACTCAGGAGATTGAAGTGGAAGAAAAGGGCGAGTCCATCTCTCATGAGACCGCGAAACTTGAGAAAGCGATTCAGGTCGCGAAAGTTCAGCTCGAAGCTCTGGCCAATGGCTTCATGGGCGGCAATGATCCCAACCGGGCTTCCATCTTCGGAGCACACCAGGAGCTTCTTGAAGACCCCCAACTGCTCGAAATGGCCGGCGAAGAAATTGACCGCGGTTACAGTGCCGCTTTTGCCTGGAAGCTTTCCTACACCACGCTTTCCCTGCAACTGCAAAATCTGAAAAATCAGCTTCTCGCCGCGCGCGCCAACGACGTGCGTGATATCGGAAAACGAGTTCTGCAGATTCTGGTCAATGGCCCGGTACCAGCACAGGAAGCGGCTTCCCAGGCTTCGGTCACTGCGATTTTTCCTGATAACTGCATCGTGGTGGCCGAAGATCTGACTCCGTCAGATGTGGCCACGCTTGACCGAACCAAAGTGCTGGGCCTCTGCACGACCACGGGAGGTGCCACCTCTCATGTCGCGATACTCGCGCGATCACTGGATATTCCGGCTCTTGCCGGAGTGGATCCGGAAGTCCTGCACATCGCGAACGGCACTCTGGTCGTGCTCGATGCCTCCAAAGGCGAGCTGCGCCTGAATCCGAACGCGCAGGAGCTCCAGGCTCTCGAGAAGAGTCAGGCCCAACATGAATTGCAGAAGAAGGAAGACCTGGTCCACGCTCAGGAGCCTGCAAAGACGCTCGATGGTCGACGTTTTGAGATCGTCGCCAACCTCAAAGCGACTTCAGAAGCCGCCAACGCCCTCCAGATGGGTGCCGAGGGGGTCGGCCTTTTGCGCACTGAGTTTCTCTTCATGAATCGCACGACTGCGCCGACCGAGAATGAACAGTTTGAAGCCTATCAGGGCCTTGCGCGAGCGTTCGGCAAGACTCGTCCTCTGATCATCCGTACTTTGGATGTCGGGGGTGATAAACCGCTCCCGTATCTTCCGCTCCCGAAAGAGGACAATCCGTTTCTGGGAGAACGTGGAATCCGGGTTTCACTCTCCCGACCCGCGATGTTCCGTGAGCAGTTGCGCGCGATCCTGCGAGCCTCTTCTGAAGGTGACATCCGCATCATGTTTCCGATGATCTCTTCGCTCACGGAATTGAGACAGGCCAAGGTCATCCTCGAGGAGGAAAGAAAGGCGCTGGGCATCGCTCCTGTTTCCGTCGGTATCATGATCGAAGTTCCTTCTGCCGCGGTCATGGCTGATCATCTCGCAGACGAAGCGGATTTCTTCTCGATCGGCAGCAACGATCTGTCCCAGTACGTGCTGGCGATTGATCGCGGCCATCCCAAGCTTGCAGCTCAGGCGGATGGCCTGGATCCGAGCATCCTTCGCATGATCGACATGGCCGTGCGCGCGGCTCACTCGAAGAAGAAGTGGGTGGGAGTCTGTGGAGGCATTGCAGGGGATCCGAAAGCGATCCCGGTTCTCATGGGGCTTGGCGTGGACGAACTCAGCGTGAGCATTCCCTCGATTCCGGCAGTGAAAGCGCAGATTCGCACATTGAGCCAGAAGGACTGCGAAGAGCTGGCGCATGCCGCTCTCGAGGTTGGCACTGCGGCGGAAGTCCGAAGTCTCATCGAAAATTTTGGCAGAGTCGCCGACAAGAGCACTGCCGGCAAGACCGTTGAAAGCAAAAGGAACTGAGCATGTCAAAACAAAGCATTTTCAAACAGTTTTTCGGTCTCCTTCAGAAAATCGGCAAGTCACTCATGCTGCCGGTTTCGGTCCTTCCTGTCGCCGGGATCCTGCTGGGTGTGGGAAGTTCTCACTTCGGCTGGATGCCCACCACGCTGTCGGATCTGATGGCGCAGAGCGGGGGAGCGATCTTCGGAAGTCTGCCTCTCATCTTCGCGATCGCGACTGCGGTAGGGCTCGCAGGCAACGACGGCGTCGCCGCTCTGGCCGCCACCGTCGGTTTCGTGGTGCTCGTGGCAACTCTGGGAGTCATGGCCACAGTCTTCGGCGTTGAACCCAAGCTCGTGATGGGGATGAAGTCGATTGATACGGGTGTCTTTGGCGGGATCCTGATCGGTGCCGTGGCTGCGGCGCTTTTCAAGCGTTACTACCGAATCCAGCTTCCGAGCTACCTGGGGTTCTTCGCAGGCAAACGTTTTGTGCCGATCGTGACAGCGCTCGCAGCCATCGTGCTTGGCGTGATCATGAGCCTGATCTGGCCTCCGTTTCAAAGAGGGATCGACACGTTTTCACATTTTGCCGCTTACACCAATCCCACGATGGCCGCCGGAATTTACGGACTCGTTGAACGTCTCCTCATTCCTTTCGGTCTGCACCACATCTGGAATGTTCCCTTCTTCTTTGAAATCGGGTCCTACACGGATGCCGCCGGAAAAGTGGTTCATGGGGACATCACTCGCTTTTTCGCGGGAGACAAGACTGCGGGAATTCTGGGTGGGGCATACCTCTTCAAGATGTGGGGACTTCCGGCCGCCGGGCTTGCCATGTGGCACTGTGCTCGTCCCGAGAACAAGGCCCGCATCGGTTCGCTGATGGTCTCGGCTGCGTTGACTTCCTTCCTGACCGGAATCACCGAGCCTCTTGAGTTCTCATTTCTGTTCGTGGCTCCTCTCCTCTACGCAGTACACTCCGTGTTGGCTGCGTCCGGACAGATCATTTTTGGAGTTCTGGGGGCGAAACTCGGTTTCACCTTTTCTCAGGGGTTCATTGATTACATTCTCTACTACTCACTCGACACCAAGCCCTGGCTTGTTCTCCTGATCGGCCCTTTTTTCGGCCTGCTTTATTACAGTGTGTTTCGTTTCATGATCACGAAGTTCAATCTCAAGACTCCCGGTCGCGAGATTGATGCAACGTCCGAGCTGACCGCTGAAACTGCCGAGTCTGCGGCTTCAAGCATGACTGCGCAAGAAAAGAGAGCTGTGGCCCTCGTGCAGGCTCTAGGAGGACGATCCAACCTCGTGAGCGTCGATGCGTGCATCACTCGCCTGCGCATTGAACTCAGGGATGTGACTCAGGCCAATGAGTCGCAGCTCAAAGCATTGGGCGCCACCGGAGTGCTGCTCATGGGCCACAACCTCCAGGCCATTTTCGGGCCGCTCTCAGAAAATCTGAAAACGGACATCGAGCTGGCTCTGCAGAAGAATCTTCCCGGCCTCGATCAAGCCTTCGCGGTGAAGTCAGCGGTTTCCGCAGCCGTCACGGGCAACCCTTCTTCCGTGACAGTGGCTCCGCTCCCGGGCGGTCTGACTCGCACGGTGAGCACCGGCGCCTTTCAGCAGACTGCTCTCGTCTGGCTCAAGGCGCTGGGTGGCGAAGAAAATGTCGTCACCCTCGAAGCCTGCGCCGCGACTCGACTTCGGATCACGCTCAAGAATCCAGCGCTCCTCAACGAAGCCGTTCTCCGACAGAATGGCGTTCAGGAGATCATGAAGTTCAAGGACAAGAGCGTGCTTCATCTCATTGTCGGCAGCGAAGCGTCGACGTACGCCCTTGCATTTCAGGGCAAAGTGCAGCCTGCAGTCGCAGGCGTCTGAAGTTCATTTCTTCCGAAGCAGTCGCATGAATTTTGAAAATTTTCCGTTCAAACCGTGTCGGATGGGTTCCCAGGCACCCGTTTGCACCCACGCCCGGAGTGGCGATCCTGACCCTGCCTTTCAAGATTCAAGTTGTTTGAATTACAGTCTATTTCTCAATAGATGACTGTTTTAGTTTACTGTTCCGATTCTTTGGGTTAGGGTCCGCCGGTCTGAAACTCTTCAGTGGATCCAGGAGGGTCCTGTGGTCAAATTCACCGCGAAGTTGAACGGTCCCGACAAAGTGCGCTGCCTTGAATAATTTCAAAGAGAAAGGTATCCCATGAAGTCGAAAATCCTGATGGTCGCGTCCGCTGCCCTGATGAGCCTCACCGCTTCGGCGACTACTGAAACCGAAGCGGGTGAAGGGTACATCAACCAGAGTGGCTGCCTCCATTTCACCGTGCTTTTCAAGAAGACTGAATTTCAGAAAAATTTCAAACGAGAGTCATCCGAGAGAAAGTTCGACCTGGATTTCGATAGGATGGGTACTGAAATTCTGACCGAAAAGTGAGGGATTCATGATTCGAGCTGCCATTCTGATTCTATCGACCAGTCTCATCGCCTGTGCGCCGCCCTCGGGGCTTTCCGCCAGTTTTCCGAAAGGAACAGGTTCGAAGAAGGACGCGTCGATCGAAAAGTCCCAGGCCATTGCACGCGATGCGATGAATCTGCGCACTTTTGAGTGCAGCGGGTACCTCTTCAGCGCTGATCTGACTCATCACGTTCTCATGGACAGCAGGTCAGGGGAGTTCAGCTTTTCAGCAGACGTGGGACACCAGGAAAAATTTCTCACGAAAGACGATAACCACTCGGTCTACCTCACTCGTACGCCCGAACGTCAGCTTGAGCTTTCCATTCGGGGCAATTCGCCGGATGCCTCGAGCGCCCGAATCAAGGTCGATCTCGCTTCACAGCAGATCCAGCTGACTCTCAATGAGAAGGATGGCCTTGCTGATCTTGAGTGTCATGAAACTTTCAGATCAGGCGCTGATGTTCCCCGCACGCAGGCGATGCGACCTGAAGAGACCTGGAGCTGCCGGTCCACGATCCAACTCCCTGGACCCCAGGGTACCTGTTCGCCCATGACCCTCGATCAGGAGACTTTCGTGAGGGTTGGATCCACTCCTAAGGAGCCGACCGTCATTTCAGAGAACGACGACACTGAAGTGCGGTTGGGTGCGAAGGACGGCGAACTCGAAATATCCGTGCGCGATAAGCACTCGAAGGTCACCGAAGCGGCTGGAACGGCGAAACTGAATTCAAAGAAAGTGCTTCTGGAAGTGGAACGTCCCGGTTTCTTCGCGCAGACCACTTGCGTGAGAGAGAACTGACGAAGCCCTGAAAATGAAAAAGGCCTTTCCATCTCGCGGTGGAAAGGCCTTTTTCATTTTTGAGCTGAGGCCCCTCAGTGCGAGCTGATCTAAAGTTGCAACTGCATCACATATGGATCTGGCGCTTGCTCACCGCCATGGCGGCTTCTTTCATGATCTCTGGCAGAGTCGGATGAGCGTGTGAAGTGCGTGCGATGTCTCCAGCGCTGCCGCCGAATTCCATCACCGCAACCGCTTCAGCGATCATGTCACTGGCGCGAGCGCCGACGATGTGAACTCCGAGGACTCGGTCCGTCTTCGCGTCGGCGAGGATTTTCACGAAGCCATCCGTCTCATCCATCGCCTTGGCGCGGCCATTGGCCATGAAAGGAAAAGACCCGGCTTTGTATTCCACGCCGCGTTCTTGCAATTCCTCTTCAGTCGCGCCCACGCAGGCGAGTTCTGGCCAGGTGTAGACGACGTTCGGAATCGCTTCATAGTTCACATGGCCAGCCTGGCCGGCCATGATTTCAATGGCAGCGATGCCTTCTTCTTCAGCCTTGTGCGCAAGCATCGGGCCCGCGACGATGTCGCCGACCGCGTAGATGCCTGGAGCGGAAGTCTGAAAGTGACTGTCAATTCCGATACGGCCCATCTTGTCGGTCGTGATTCCGAAAGTTTCGAGTCCGAGCCCAGCGGTATAAGGTCTGCGTCCGGTAGAAACGAGAACGTAGTCGCACTCGAGGGTGAACTTGTTCTTCGTCGCAATCTCTTCGGCTTCGACGAGCATCCAGTCGCCGCTCTTGGTGGCGCCGAGACACTTGGTTAAAAGCTTGAATTCGAGACCCTGTTTCACGAGGGATTTGTGGAGTTCCGCGCCTGCCTGGCGATCCACGCCTGGGACGATGCGGTCTTGAAATTCGATCACAGTGACTTTTGCGCCGAGACGGCTCCAGACGGAACCGAGTTCAAGACCAATGACGCCACCGCCGATGACGACGAGGTGCTTCGGAACTTCAGGGATTTCGAGGGCCTCAGTCGAGCTCAAGACGCGTTTGCCATCAAAGGGGAGGAAAGGAAGCTGGGTCGCTTCGCTGCCGGTCGCAAGCAGAATCCGCGGCGCTAGCAGGGTGCGTTTACCTGTTTCGGTTTCGACTTCGACTTTCTTGAGATCGCCTTCGAGGCCGGCAAGCTTGCCGTGACCTGTGACGGTTTCGATCTTGTGCTTCTTGAAAAGCCCGGCAACTCCGTTCACGAGCTGGCGCACGACCGCGTCCTTGCGCTTCATCATGGCCGGAAGATCGAGCTTCACGTCAGAGACCATCACGCCGTGTTTGGCGAATTTGGTCTTGGCATAATGGTAGTGCTCACTTGAATCGAGCAGCGCTTTGGACGGAATGCATCCCACATTCAGGCAGGTGCCTCCGAGGGTCTTGCCCTTTTCCACACAGACCGTCTTGAACCCCAGCTGAGCCGCGCGAATGGCAGCCACGTAACCTGCCGGACCGCCCCCAATCACAATGACATCAAAATTTTCAGCACTCATGATTCAAATCCTCTCAATACTCGAGTTTCAATTTTTCAGGATGTTCCAGGAAGTCCTTGAGAACGACGAGGAAAGTCACGGCGCCTTTGCCATCGATCAGGCGGTGATCATAGGAAAGGGCCAGGTACATCATCGGACGAATCACGACTTTGCCGTCCACTGCCATCGGACGATCCTGGATCTTGTGCATTCCGAGAATGCCGCTCTGAGGGGCGTTCAGGATCGGAGTGGAGAGGAGGGAGCCGTAAACGCCGCCATTGGAGATGGTGAAGGTTCCGCCGGACATGTCCGCGATCGAAAGTTTTCCATCGCGTCCCTTGATCGCGAGCTCGCCGATCTTCTTTTCCATATCGACCCAGCTCATCTTGTCCGCGCCGCGAAGGACCGGAACGACGAGACCGCGCTCGGTGCCGACCGCGATGCCGACGTCGTAGTAGTCGTGATGGATCACGTCGCGGCCATCGACGGTCGCGTTGACTTCAGGAATCTGCTTGAGGGCTTCGATCGAAGCTTTGGTAAAAAACGACATGAAGCTCAGGGGTACGCCGTGCTTGGTCTTGAAAGCGTCTTTGTGCTTGGTTCTGAGCTCATTGATCGGACCCATGTCCGCTTCGTTGAACGTCGTCAGAATCGCGGCATTGTGCTGAGCCTGCACGAGTCTCTCGGCGATGCGGGCCCGGAGCATGGTCATCGGAACGCGGCGGTCGCCTTCGCGCATGGTGTAGGCAGGAGCGGCCGGAGTGGCACGTGCCGGTTGTGTCCCTTGAAGCGCGACAGGAGCGGTGCCCTGTGCCTGGGGTGCGGCAGCCTGAGGAGTAGAAGCCGCGGCGGGGGTACCCCCTGCAGCGTACTGCTGAACGTCTCCTTTGGTCACTCGACCATCTTTGGCGGTGCCAGGAATCTTGGAAACATCGAGGTTCTGTTCAGTGACCGCTTTTCTCACGGCAGGACTCATGCTGTGATCCGTGTCTGCAGCAGGAGCTGCAGCGGACGCAGCAACTGGGGCAGAGCCAGGCAGGGGAGGCGGAGCGCCCGGGCCGGCTTTGGAAG
Source organism: Oligoflexia bacterium (assembly GCA_014378465.1). GTDB lineage: Bacteria > Bdellovibrionota > UBA1018 > UBA1018 > UBA1018 > UBA1018. The sequence goes on from JACMNQ010000072.1 coordinate 9,777, forward strand.
GAAGCGGAGGAGGCGCGCCTGCGGACGAACTGGCAGTTGCCGTCGCGGCATCGTCAATCACGCCGACGATTTCACCGATCGGGATCATCTGGCCGGCTTCTTTCAGGATCTGCAGAACTCCCGTGGCTTCGGCGACGATTTCAACCGTGGCTTTGTCGGATTCAATTTCCAGGAGGAGTTCTCCGGTCTTGACCGCTTCACCATTCTTCCTGGCCCATTTCAAGATGCTGACTTCAGTAATGGACTCACCGACACTCGGAGCAACGACGTTCTTTTTCATAGCGGGACTTTCCTCATGAGTTGAGATCTGAAAACGATTAAAATGCGGAGAATGACTTTTCGATGATCGCTTTCTGCTCTTCACCGTGAAGTTTGTTGGAGCCGACCGCAGGAGCCGCACCGATGTCGCGTCCCACGTACCGGATCGATCTGCCGCCGACTTTTTCCTGAAAGAAGTCGAGACCGCCGGCCCAGGTATTGAACACGAAAGTCCAGGCGCCCATGTTGCGAGGTTCTTCCTGCACCCAGACGAGTTCCTTCGCGCCAGAGTAGGCGTTCAGGACTTCGGCCATCTTTTCGCTTGGGAAAGGATGGATCTCCTCGAGGCGAACGATCGCCACGTCATCGATCTTGCGTTCCGCGCGTGCAGTGACAAGTTCGTAGTAAATCTTTCCGGAGCAGATCAGGACGCGTTTGACTTTTCCTGCTGAAGTCTTCATAGCGGCGTCGTCGATGATTTCCTGAAAGCCGCGCTGAGAGAGATCGCTGAGTTCCGAAACCGCCATCGGATGGCGGAGGAGACTCTTGGGAGACATGATGATGAGTGGCTTGCGGAAGTCAGCTTTGACCTGCCGTCTCAAAGCATGAAAGATCTGGGCAGGAGTCGTGAGGTTGCAGACGAACATGTTGTTTCGTCCTCCCATCGCGAGAAAACGTTCGAGACGAGCGCTCGAGTGCTCCGGACCCTGGCCTTCATAGCCATGAGGCAGAAGAAGAGTGAGGCCACTCATGCGCTGCCACTTGGACTCCGATGAAGAGATGAACTGATCAATGATGACCTGAGCGCCGTTCGCGAAATCTCCGAACTGAGCTTCCCAGATGGTCAGGGTGTTGGGGGCCGCAAGGGCGTAACCGTGTTCAAAACCGAGCACGCCGGTTTCAGACAGATGACTGTTGTAAACGCAGTACTGACCCAGTCCTTCAGCGACGTTGTTGAGAGGACTGTACTTTTCACCCGTCTCCACGTCATTGAGGATGGAGTGGCGATGCGTGAAAGTCCCACGTTCGACGTCCTGTCCCGAAAGGCGCACTGGATTGCCTTCGGAAACGAGAGTGGCGTAAGCGAGGGCTTCGGCATTGCCCCAGTCGATCCCTCTGCCTTCCTGAATCGCTCTGAGGCGAGCTTCGAAGAAGCGGTTGAGCTTGGGATGGAGGTGAAAGCTTTCGGGGATGTGATTGATCTTCCCGGCGATCTGTTTGAGCTTCTCATCGGAGACTTCAGTTCGCACGGGTTTGAAGAGATCTTCGCGAGACGGCTTCTTCATGCCTTTCCACTGCGCTTCGAAAACGGAAGTGTAGGGTTGAGGAATCTCGGCGCGAGCTCTGGTCTGCGCTTCCGTGAAGTGAGCGGTGATGTCGTCGACGATTTTCTGTGCATCGGCTTCCGAGACGACCTTCAGCTGCACGAGCTTCTGCGCGTAGATTTCACGAGTCGAAGCGTGGGCCTTGATCTTCTTGTAGAGAAGTGGTTGCGTGAACGAAGGCTCATCGCCTTCGTTGTGACCGTGTTTGCGGTAACAGACGAGATCAATGAAAGTATCGAGTTTGAATTTCTGACGGTACTCGGTCGCAAGTCTTGAAGCGTACCAGACGGCTTCCGGGTCATCGCCATTGACGTGAAAGATCGGGGAATCGAGCATCTTCGCCAGATCCGTCGAAAAGCGGGAGGAGCGCGCGTCCATGGGGGAAGTGGTGAAACCCACCTGATTGTTGATCACGATGTGCAGTGTGCCGCCGGTGGTGTAGCCTTCGAGTCGGGACATGTTGAGGACTTCGTAACAGACGCCCTGACCCGCGAAAGCCGCGTCTCCATGAATGAGGATCGGAATGACCTGGGAGCGGTCCTTGTCCTTGAGTTGAAACTGCTTGGCCCGTGCGCTGCCTTCGACGACCGCATTCACGAACTCGAGGTGACTTGGATTGGAGGCGAGGGAAAGGTGAACGGCTTTGCCCTGACGGGTGGTGACGTCGCTGGAGTGACCCTTGTGGTACTTCACGTCGCCTTCGCCTGCGGAAGAATCGACTTTGTACTGACCTTCAAACTCCGTGAAGATGTATTCGGGTTTCTTTCCAAAAACGTTGGTAAGCACGTTCAGGCGTCCCCGGTGAGCCATGCCGATCAGGATCTGATGGGCTCCGAACGAAGCGGCTGTTTCAATCATGCTGTCGAGAGCGGGAATGACGGATTCGCCCCCTTCGATGGAGAATCTCTTCTGCGCGACGTAGCGAGTGTGCAGAAAGCGTTCAAAGCCTTCACTCTCACTCAGGCGCCGGAGGATCATTCTGCGGGTTTCAGCATCCAGCTCCGGTTGATTGCGGGAAGCTTCCATCTTGGACTGCAGCCACAGACGCGCTTCGCGGTTCTGAATATGGACGAATTCCACGCCGATCGTGCCACAGTAAGTCTGTTTGAGGCGGGCGATGATGTCGTTGAGCGTGGCGGGACCCATGCCGATGAGTTTTCCGGCCTGAAAAGTTTTTGAAAGGTCCGAGCTGCTCAGTCCATAGGACGAGAGCTCCAGGAGGGGGTGCGAGGAAGGCGCAGCACTCAGGGGGTCGATGTCCGCGACGAGAATTCCATTTTCGCGGTAGGCGTTGATGAGGTCCGCGACTTTCGCTTCGGAACTGAGATCAAATGCGGTCGCTCCGGTCACTTGAGCCGTTGTCACTCCACCCATGGCCGCACCGTCAGCTCCAGCGGTTTCAGTCCCCAGTTCGATCCCTTCGAAAAAATAGCGCCACGATTCGTCCACGGACGTGGGGTCTTGAGAGTAGCGCGCGAAGATGTCGTCGATGTAGTCTGCGTTCGTGCTTTTCAAGTAGCTGAATTTTTGCAAGTGAGGTCACCTTAATCCGCGTGGGTTCAAATAAGAGAAATGGAGGCTTGAGTCAGGGGTTAGTTTCTCTCCAAATGACTTTAAAGTCTTTATCAAACTCACTAAAAAATGACGACAATGCAGCGTGTCGTCATGCGGCCGAGTCAACTTAAACCGGAATGAAATCTCTCAGTTCCCTGCCGAGCCACAATCCGAGCGGACGGAAGTTATAAAGTTGAGTTAAATGGAGCGATAATGATTAACTCGGCAACTATGCAGAGCCCAATTTCACCCGCCAGGTCATTGGCCCAGTCACCCGTCTCATCTCCGCAAGCTCGAATTTTTGACACCGCGGTGGCCATCCTTCTTCTGATCTGGCTCATGGGCGGAATTCCATGGAAAGGAAAACTTCTTCTCTCCGATGCGGTCGCTTTTCGCTCCTTTGCGCTGATGGTCGTTTTTGCCGGAGGCGTCTGGTTGCGGGAGTCGTGGCGCGAGCAGAGCAGAGTTCTTCGGATTTTGAAAAAGGCGGGCGAGGCGCTTCAGTCCTCAACAGTCCGGTGGATCAGCGTGGGAACTCTGATGCTGATCAGTGCCGGACTCAATCTGTTGCAGACCCTTGCGCTGCAGATCTCGATGCTGAATTCGGGAATCTATCATCAGGCGTTGTGGAACGCCTCCAACGGGCATGGCCTTGCGAGTTCTCTGATCGCAGGTGGAAGTTTTCTTTCAGGCCATTTTTCTCCTTCCCTGTTTGTTCTGGTTCCTCTCTTCTGGATCACCCAGGGGGCCGCGTGGACCTTGCCAGTCGTCCAGTCCCTGCTGCTTCTGGGAGGGGCTGCCGCCTGGATCTTTCTTGCCGAGCGACTGCCCGGCGCAACTCCCCGCTTTCGGTCCCATCTGGCTGCGGTGACTTTCGTTTTCATCCTCGGTTTCAACAGTCTGTGGCTCAATCAGCGGGTGGGGTTTCACGAAACTGCGATCGGCTTCGCTTCGCTCTCCTGGGCTCTGGCACTCGCTTTCGCGGAAGCTCCCTCCGTTCATGAGTCGAGTCTGAACTGGATCCGTAAAAGTCTGATCGCGTTCCTGCTGGTGGTGAGCGCGGGATCCACTCTGACTCTGCTTCTTCAGATCACTCCGCTGTTTTTTCTTTTCGCTCTGGCTTTGCGTCAGAAGAAGCAACCGTTGTCCGCGGCCTGGTCCATGGGACTTGGAACCACTCTGCTGCTGGTTTTTTTCTGGAAGAAGGCGGGCATGGCGCTCATCCCTGGCACGGCCGTGAGTGCCGGGAGCATTCTGCAGGGGATCCAGCATCTTTTTCTTCCCTGGATCGCGATGCCACTGCTGTGGTTGGGTTGGGGTCTTCAGAAAGGAACCCGTACAAGACAGCGCTTTCTTCTGGCACTGCTCCTGAGCCTGCTTCCGTCGCTGGGGGTCTGTCTGCTCGCAAGCGGTGCGGATGAAAACGCAAATGCCCCACTCTTTCTCGCTTTCTGGCCTGTTTTCGCAGTGCTGAGTCTGCTTGCCCTGAGTGAATGCGAGGCTCGCGGCATTTCTTTCGGGCGGTTCAGGATTCCCCATTCAGTCGGCTGGGTCTGGGCCTTTCTCTCGGTCCTCAGCATGTCTCAGGATCCCTGGAATCAGATGCGCAGTGATCTCAAAGAAGGAGTCGAGAAGACGCAGGTGAGAAAGAATTTTCTGGCCCTTCCCGCTGACGCGCGAGTGGTGGCGGATGAGGGGACGGGGACCTGGCTGGCGAGTCGGCAGTTTCTGAGTCGATGGCCGGATCTTTCAGCTCTCCCGGGTGAATGCCCGGACTGGATCGTCACAAAGCCCAACGAACTTCGGCTCATCAGCCAGCAGGGCGGCGAAACGGCGTATCGCCTCTCGCGCTGCCAGCTTCAAGGCGTGCTTCAGGGCACGACAGCCTGGGCTCCCGTATGGACTTCGGCAGGCTGGACCGCCTATCAGCTGAGGAAACAGAATTGAACGGAAGCCTCACTTCATGCCCACCGGCACCTCGCGCCGCGCTTCAGTGGCGACGGCCACACGATGGGCTTTTCCCCTGCTGACTCTGGAGCCTTCACAAGAGAGGCTTTGGACAGGATTGCTGCCATGATCGCGGCGAAAGTCCGTTCTGGCTGAGACTGAGGGTTGACAAGTTCATCGGTGACAAAATGCATTTCCTCTCCGCGACCATCGGTGATCCGATCACTTCAGCGCTTCTGAAAGCACCCGTCCTTCCGACAGAGTCGGTGGCATCGTCCCGAGCAGGTAAGTGAGGGTCGGCGCGATGTCGATCACTTCGGCTTTCTGAGCATACTGTCCAGCCTTGAACGGCGCGCCAGCGAGCACAAGCGGCACCGTTCGGTCATAAGCGTAACCTGTCATGTGGCTGGCTGTATCCCCGAGCGTGATGAAATTGGGCATGAGCATCCCGATCACGTCGCCGCTTCGTCCCGGGTAATAGGTTTTCAGAATCTGGCGCTGGTGCATGCCCGGAGGCAATTTTCGCTGCTGATGGTCGGTTGCCGTGAAAACATGCGCAATTCCAATGGTTTTGAGGAGAATCTCGCGAAGGACGTTTTCCAGTTCCGCCGCTTTGAGTTCCTTCTTCTGGATGGCGCGAGAGTTGAAGTGAAAGTTCAGATCGGCCACGTAGGGGATCCATTTCTCGTTGCCCTCGAGCTTCCCGAATTTTTTGACGAGTTCGGCTTCAGCAGTCCTGAGGATCGCGGCTTCGTCCACGCGGCCTGCATTCATTTTATTCGCAGCGAGGTAGTCAGGATTGTTCACTCCGCCATGATCGGCAGTCAGCACGATGACGACGTTCTTGAGTCCACCGGGCACGCTCCTGTTCACGAAGTTCAGAAGCTTCGAGATGTTCTGATCATCAGCAAGGGTCATCTCTTCCATTTCACGACTGTTCGGCCCAAACGCATGCGCGAGGTAATCATGACTCGAGAAACTCACGGCCAGGAGATCCGTCGCCGGACCGCTTCCGAGTCCGTATTCTTCGAGCGCCTTTTCGGCGAGAGCTTCCGTGATCTGCAGTCCATAGGGGAGGCGCAAGGATTCCTTGCTCGCGGATTTCACCGTGTGAGGAAAACCGGCGCCAATCGCCTGATTGTGGGCATCCTTGAGAATCAGCGGATCCGTGACCGAGAGACCGCTTCCTTTTCCTTCAACGCTCCAGGTGATGGACTTGCCCTTGTCCTGAGACAGAGCGGCGTTCAATTTTCCGAGCCAGTCCGGAAGTTTTCCGCCCGGAAGGTAGTAATCACTCGAGACCCATTGAAAGGCTTCCTGATCAAGCCATACCGCAAGATCCGCACGGTGACCGCCCATCAGAATCGCCGCGCGATCCTTGAGGGCAAGTGAAACGACGCGCGAGGGGTAACCGGAGTTCTTGAGCTCATCACCCACCGTGCTGCCCAGAAAATTTTTCGGAGACGTTCCCACATGGGGCCTGGTGCTGGCGACGCCGAGCGTTTTCGCGCCCGGATCTTCAGTGCAGTACATGCGCTGCTGGGTGGGGCGATCGAACCAGTCATTGACCGGGATTCCCATCTGATACGGGTACGCGCCTGAAAGAACGGTCGCGTGTCCGGGACCGGTCATGCACTGAAGGAGGTCGTACTCCGCGTAGGGATAGTACGCTCCCTCGGTCATGAGGTATTGAAAGCCGCCCACGCTGCCGCCGGGACCTTTGGCCGGCTTGAATTGATTCTTGAAGCGCATGAGGTAGTCCGCCCGAAACTGATCAATCACCATGAAGAGAACGAGCTTGGGTTTCTGAGTTTTCTGCGGCGGGGCGGCATGAGCGGGGATTCCTGCTGAAAGCAGAAGGAGTGAAAAAACTGCGGCCGGGACAACGCGAAGTGAGCGGATGATCATGTTCATTTTGTAACTGGTCAGATGGAGTTATGCGAAATAAAACTGGCAGCCAATGTTGCCGTGAAAGTCGGCGGACGCATTCTTCAAAAGTATCTGGCAAATCAATTTTGCATCTGGCAGCATACGGGTGTGGACAGACGTGTGGGTTTTACCATTCTGGTCGTCGAAGATGACCACGATTCGCGAGTCAGCTTGAGGCAAATCCTCGAAGCCGAAGGTTACTGCGTACTCTCCACGATCCATGGATCTGAAGCGATGACGCTGTTGAAGCGTGACCCGACTCCGAACGCGGTTCTTCTGGATCTGAATCTGCCTACCCAATCGGGACAGAATTTCATCGACTCAAAGATGCAGGATGCCGCGCTGCGCTCCATTCCAATCATTCTTCTGCGCAAACCGATTGACTTCAAGAAGCTTCTCGGAGAGCTGCAGACCGTCTTCAAGTCCGAGTGATGCATCCGTTCACCGGAGCGTGACTCTGCTGAGCCAGCGAGGCCCGGGATTGAACATCAGCTGAGCACTCGGAAAGTTCTTCCCACATTCGGCGATCAGCCCTTTCGCAGCGGTGCCGTGGCGTGATCCGAAATCAAGCGAGACCTTTGCAGGCCCACCACGCGAGTGCGGCGATGGCAGCTGAAGCGGGAATCGTGAAAAGCCAGGCCCAGACGATTCGTCCCGCCACTCCCCATCGGATCGTTGAAAGCTGATGGACTGAGCCCACTCCGATGATGGAGCCAGAAATGGTATGAGTGGTGGAAACCGGGATGCCGAGTCCAGTCGCAAGGAAAAGAGTCAACGCTCCCGCAGTCTCCGCGCAGAAGCCGCCGATCGGCTTGAGCTTCACGATTTTCATGCCCATCGTTTTCACGATTCTCCAGCCCCCGAAGCAGGTGCCGAGTGCCATGGCTGCATGACAGGCGAGCACGACCCACATCGGAACATGAAAGTTGGGACCGAGCTTGCCTGAAGCGAAAAGCAGCATGGCGATGATACCCATGGTCTTCTGGGCATCATTTCCGCCGTGTCCAAGACTGTAGAGAGAAGCGGAAATGAGCTGAGCTCGTCTTCCGAAGCGGTCCACTTTCCTTGGAGTCGAGTTGAAGAAAAGAAGGGACATTGCCGCCATCAGGAGAAAGGCGAGCGCGAAGCCCAGAAGCGGCGACAGAAGAATGGAGAGTCCGATCTTGAAGAATCCCCCGAAACGCAGGGCACTCAGGCCTCCTTTGCTGACGGCTGCACCTCCGAGTGCGCCGATGAGCGCATGCGAAGAACTGGAAGGGATGCCATAGTACCAGGTGATGATGTTCCAGGAGATCGCGCCGATGAGCGCGGCCAGAATGACGATCGGATCGACGATGGCTGGATCAATCACGTCCTTGCCCACCGTATTGGCCACGTGAAGTCCAAAGAACAGAAACGCGATGAAATTGAAGAAGGCGGTCCAGGCCACGGCCTGCTGCGGTCTCAGGACTCGGGTCGAGACGACAGTCGCGATGGAGTTGGCGGCGTCGTGAAAGCCGTTCATGAAGTCGAACGCCAGGGCGACCCCGATGATGAAGATGAGCAGTGCGAAGCTGGTGGTACCCATGATGTCAGTCCTCAAGCGTACTCGAGAACGATGCCTTCAATCAGATTCGCGCAGTCCTCACAGCTGTCCGACACATTCTCGAGGATCTCGAAGATCTCCTTGAGTTTGATCAGCTGCCGAAGGTCTTTTTCCTCACGGAACAGATTGCCGAGTGCGGTTCTCAGAATCTGATCCGCTTCGTTCTCCAGGCGATTGATCTCCACGCAGGTCTTCATGATGGCCTGTGAGTCTTTCAAGTTGTCCAGAGTCTTGACGACCTTCGCGACCTGCGTCGCGGCCTGAAAGGTGAGCTCAGCCATTTTCGCGGCTTCCGGAGGCATCTGGGTCACTTCAAAAAGCAGAATGCGTTGAGCGGCTGCATGGATTCCGTCCAGGATGTCATCAAGATTGCTGATCAGGCTGCGGATGTCCTCACGGTCAATCGGAGTGATGAAAGTCGTGTGGAGGAGTTCCGCAGTGGTGTGGGAAATGGAGTCTCCCAGATGTTCAATTTCATGGATTTTCTTCGCGTGAACGGCCGCATTCGGCAAGTCTGCGAGCAAGTGTTTGAATTCGGCGGTTCCCTGGATGATCAGATCACCCATGTCACTGAAAAGAACATAGAAACGGTCTTTGCGAGGAAGCCAATTCTTGAGCATTTCATCTCCTGTTTTGAATCTGCCCGACAATAAGCTGCCAAAGGAATTAAGCAACCTAAAAACTGGCGGTCCGGGAACGAAACTTTACTTCTTCTTCGTGTCCGTCTTCGCGGATTCTTTGACTGTCTTGCGCTCGATATATCCGGGGAGTCTTTTGGCCTCTTTGGACTTTGCGAGTTTCACGGCGCGCTCCAACGCATGCTCCATCCCTTTTTTGCCGTGGTGGTCGAGGAGCTTTTTTTCGCGGTAAAAGTTGGCCCAGGTGAACTCAGCGAAGTTCTCCTGGGTGTTTTCATAGGCCCCTTCCTGTCGCACGAACCAGGCGAGACTGCGGTACGGATCATCCGCGACTCCCCGAATGTCCAGAGGCAGGTAAAGCGGGTGCCTCGGGCCTTCGCCGAACTGACAATAGGGATAAAAATACCCGCGCTTCTTCATCCAGCGCCAGAACTGAGAAAAGGACATCTTTTTCTCGGAGAGGTCGTGCAGCACTTCGATCTTCGCTTCTTTGATCCCGACGCTCCAGAACGCAAAGAGGAGATGATGATGATCGACCAGAAAGTACTCGTTGTGAGGAGAGATGATTACAGGAATCGGATGTTCATCCACCAGCTTCTTGCGTTTGCTTTTCTTGAGTTTCTCGATCTCTTTGACCTTGGTGTGCACTTCAAGGAGGCCGACTGCGAATTGGGTGGGCTTGAACTCCAGGACCTCGATGTACTTCTTCATCGGGATTACTTGAGATTCACTTCTGCCCAGATGGGAATGTGATCGCTGCCACCGGCTGAATACTCATTGCCGGCTCTCACCGTTTCCAGTGAACCGCGGGTGAATGCAAAATCCAGTGGCAGTCGGTAATCCCGGAAAGTCCAACCCATGCTGCCGTGCGAGACGACGTAACCACTGTCTCTGAAGAGGCCGAGGATATTGGACCAGGCAAAGGGATTGAGCTTGTTGAAGTCGCCTGAGAAAAACGTCGGCAGATTGTTGCGGTTCGTCTGAGTGATGGCTTCGCGAACCTGATCCACTCGGGAATGCTCCAGGCCAACGGAGTCCGGGAACTTCACGGAAAGATGAATGGACAGTGCCTGCATCTCACGGTCTCCCACCTGAACGGTTGCACCCAGTGCGGTTCTCTGAACATTCAATTCGGAGTGGGGCAGGTTGGCTTTGTAAAAATTCTTCAAAGGCCATCTGCTGAGGATCGCGTTTCCGTAGTCTTTGCCGTAAAGCACGCAACCAGGCGAGTAGACGTAATTGAGATTGAGGGCTTGAGCGATCACTCGGGCAGTGTTGTCGCCGCCCACGGTGCCGGCCACTTCCTGGAGGAGGTAGACGTCCGCATTCCTGAGACTGTCGATGTTCTTGAGGTCCGCGATCACACCGTCGAGATTTTCAGACCAGTGTATGTTGTAGGAAACGAATTTGAGAGGGCGATCCGGGGCATGGATCGAGCGGACTCGAGAATAGCGTTTGGAGTAGAAAGGAGAGTCGACCGGGTAGAGGTGATCCGAAGTGTCCGGCACGGTCGCATGGGAAGTGATGCTGACAAACTGAGTCAAAAGCAGCGCTGCGATCATGTGGATTTTCATCCACCTTGGCTAACTTCCGACGGGAAATCTGTCAAACTTAAAGCCTCGACACGCCCTGCAGTAGCAGCAGTTTGCGAAAAAAAGGGGGGGCGCGGAGGCAGAGACTCAGTCCAGAACAGGAAAGGAGGGACACACCGTCAGCCCTGCTGAGCAGGTGTCCCGAGTCGATCAGTTGAGATTGCCGTTGGTCAGGTCCTGAAATTCGCCCGCGCCATTGATGTAATAGAGTCTGTGGTGAGGAAAATTGGCGAACGAAGTGCTGGACGAAAAAGAAACGGCGAGCTGCATCGCTGCAACTGGAGCCTTGTCCGAACCTTCGTTGACGACGCTTCTGACTCTGGCCTGCATGTCGAGGGTGTACCCGAAGGCGACGTGAACATCTCCAGTGGGAATGATCGCGACTTCAGAAAGGTATTTGCCTTTGCCTTGAACATTTTCGCCGTAATTGTAGACGACCAGAAACCGGCAGGCGACTGCGCCCCCGAAACTGTATTTGAAAGCGCGAGCCACCGGTTTGCTCCCACCTTGCAGCTGATCCCAGCCTTCAGCCCTTTTTCGAGAATGTTCCAGATCTTCGTGCCGATATTGATGATCTGATCCAGGATCAGCCCTCCCGCTTCGATCGGGCCGTCGGGACCTGCTGCAGGGTTTGCAGCAATGGACTCATTGGCCCGACTTGCCTTCATCACGCGACTCGCGAGCGCGAAATCCTCGGCGTTGGTGACCACTTCAACGACTTCATTCTTCTGGTCGAAAGAATTCAATTCAAGGTTCGCGAGACTGGACTGAGCAGCGACTGCATTTCCCCCGAAATGCAATCGCTGAAACGGACATGACGGAAAGAACGAGCATCGATCTGCGATTCATAGTCATCATCGTGATTCCCTCGCCAGGAATGCGAAGGGGATAGCCAAACGGTTTTGCGAAGGCAAACTCAGTCAGGTATTCTCCAAAAACGTCGATTCAAGGGGTCCGGACTGCTGGGACACATTGGGAAATCCACTTTCCGTTCCTGAATTCGGCGTAGCCATAGAACCAGCGCAGAACGTCCTGCTGAGAATGAAAATACGATTGATCCGGCATCTCGTCCGGAGCCAGGCCATTGACCGAAAAGCACCATCCATAGGCCCGCGTGAGCGTGGGAGTGACCACTTCGACCGCGTTTCGGAGCCCATTGATGGAGACGATTCCGCCAGAATTGCCTTCAAATTTCAGGAGACCCTTCCGCTGGTTCTCATTCAGAAGTCGTTCCGTGACGGCCCCGACGCTTTCACGAAGGTCGATCTCGGCATTCTGACCTTTCATGACCGCGGGGAGAGTTCTGCCGTAGATTTCAAGAGTGATGGCCTGGGCGGGGAACGTCCTGAGAAGCAGAAGAGAGACGAAGGCGAGGGTGGATGCTTTCATGACTCGCCTTTAACCAAAGGATCCGTTCAGTGCAAGGTCAGCCTTGATGATCCACGCAGACGCCCATCTCCTAGTAGTCTTCGAGGTGGTACCGGACGCTCGTGACGACCGTGTTTCTGCGGGTTCTCAGTGCAGCCCTGAGCACGAGAGCCGTCTGATTGTGAAGGAACTGATGGTACCACCGCGGAGTCACGAATTCGGGTACGATCACCGTGACGGTATCATCATGAGTGTTGCGCTCAATGTCCTCGACGAACTGGATGATGGGCGCGATCACGGAGCGAAAGGGCGATTTGATGACTGTCAAAGGGATGCCTTCGACGGTCTTTTCCCACTGTGCTTTCAACATCTCGGTCGCGGCCGGGTCCAGTTCGACATAGCAGGCACGAACGTCGCTTGAGATCGCGCGGGCGTACCTCAGCGCATCGAGCACTCCGGGGTGAAGCCCGGACAGGGGGACGATGGCGGTGTGCTTCAGCGGCAGACTCCAGTCGCCGCCACGCGGTCTCAACGGGGCAGCCAGCTGTTTGCTGGTCTCGACATAGTGTCGATTGATCTTCCTGAAGATGATGACCAGGATGGGAATCAGCAGCACGACCATCCAGGCACCCTGCAGAAATTTTGTCGCGCCGATCACGATCAGAACGATCAGCGTGGTCATGCCGCCCAGAAGGTTGAAGCCGGCCGAGCGGACCCAACCCCGCTGCTTTTCGCGAATGTGATGAAGCACCATGCCGGATTGAGAAAGCGTGAACGAGAGAAAAACTCCCACGGCGTAGAGCGGGATCAGGTGATGGGTGGCACCGCCGAAAACGACAAGCAGGAGGCAGGCTCCGAGAGAAAGCCCGACGATCCCGTTTGAGAAAACGAGCCGATCGCCAAGACTGGCCAGCTGCCGGGGAAGAAAACGATCTTTTGCGAGCAGGGAGGCGAGTCTTGGAAAGTCCGCATAGCTCGTGTTGGCCGCGAGGAAGAGGATCAGCGCGGTCGACGCCTGAATGACGTAGTAGAACTTGCCCTGGCCGAACACTTTCCTTGAAAGCAGGGAAACTGCGGTCTGCCCTTCGCCGGGCACGACGCCGTAGACGTGGGCAAGCAGCGTGATGCCGAGGAAGAGTGAACCCAGAATCACGGACATCCACATCATGGTGAGCTTGGCATTTTTCTGGGACGGTTCCTGAAAAACCGGAATGCCGTTGGAAATGGCTTCGATCCCGGTCAAGGCGGCACAGCCGGAGGAGAACGCGCGAAGGAGAAGAAAAACCGGTACTGCCGGATAGCTCTCGTGAACGATGGGCGCAAGTTCAGGGACTTGACCCGTGATCATTCTCCATGCGCCGACCGCGATCAGGATCACGAAGGATCCGATGAAGAGGTAGGTCGGGAGGGCGAAGACGTTGGAGGATTCCTTGATGCCTCGCAGGTTGAGACACATCACGACCAGAATGATGGCGATACCGGCCGAGACACTGTGAGGTGCGAGCGCCGGAAAAGCGGAGCTCAGATTTTCAATGCCTGCCGCCACGGATACCGCGACGGTCAGGGTGTAATCGATGAGGAGAGAGGCGCCCGCCACCAGGCCTGCGGTCGTGCCAAGATTCTCCTTGGCCACGGTGTAGGCACCTCCGCCTCCGGGGTAAGCATCAATCGTCTGCTGATAGGAGAGGGTGATGATGAGGAGAAGCGTCCCGATCGCCAGCGCGATGGGCATCGACCACGCCACTGCGGCCGCGGCGAAAAGCGAGAGAGGGATGAGAATTTCCTCAGTGGCGTAGGCTACGGAAGAAAGGGCGTCGGAGGAAAGGACGGCGAGTGCCTTCCATTTTGGAATGCGCTCATGGTGAGCCATTTCAGTGCTGAGTGGATTACCCAGCATGATTCGTTTCAGTCGTTCAAAACCCATGACATTCTCCGATTGACCCCCAATATGAACCCCTGCGTGAAAACCTACAACACCGGATGGATCATTTCGACATTTTAACCGATTTGAGGCCTCATGCCGCATCAAATCGGGCCATTGTGAGATTGACCTGGCCAGTCATAACGGACTGATCAAAAGTTCATCATGAGGGTGAACGGGGGTCACCAGGACTCATCACCCTGGAGTAGCAGCATGAAAATGAAATCAGCAGAAGCTTGAACAGGGGTTTTGCATTAGACTGGGGCCGTCGACCCATGCGCAATCTTCGCCGTGTTCTCTCACCACTGATTCTCGGCATCCTGGCAATCAGCGCCTTCCTGATTGCCAACTCCATCGTCACGAGCAAAAGGTTGATTGGTATCATCAATTCCGCCACGAAGGACATTGCGGTCAATTACACATCCGCTTCGGGCACGGTACTGACTCATTTCACCTTCAAGGATCTTGAAGTCATGGGCTCGAGTTCCACGATCACCTGGAAAGTGAACCTGAAGGAAGCCACCATTTCAGTGCCGATCGCAAAGCTCCTCTACAAGACCTTTCAGACTTCAGAACTGGTGGGCAAGGGACTCAGGTTCGAGCTCGTATTCAAGGATGCGCCGCCTGCAACGACTCCAGAAGTGGATGACTCGGCCGAGAACTGGAAGATCCGTATCGGTGACATTCAGCTGGATGAGATCGCTGAAATCAAATTGGGCACGTACAACCTCCCCGTCGAGGGCCGTGCATCTCTCAAGTCGGCATTTTACTTCTGGCCGGGCAATGCGCTTGAAGTGGAATCGACGGAATTCAAGACTCAGACGAATATCCTGAACGCCAATCTCAAGTTCGAGCTCGAGCAGGTCGACTTTCGAAAGAACAAGGGGTATGAATTCTTTCATAAATTCAGTTGCGACATCGACGTCAAGGGCAAGAGCCCCGATCTGGGTTTTCTGAACTATTACTTTCACGCCGTGCCCTGGTTGTCGCTTGAGGGCAGTGATGTTCTCGTGGATGCCCGGTTCAAAGTCGACAAAGGACTCGTTCAGCCAGAAAGCAAGGGCAGGTTCGAGGTCAAGAACCTCGCTCTCGAAGCAGGGCAGCTCAAAGCGCTGGGCTCCGGTTCGGTCCGCTTCGATTCAAAGCAGTTGGGAGTTCACCTGAGTGATTTCGGCGTTCAGCCTTACGGCGCGCGGGGCAAGCAGCTCAATCTTGATCTCGCTTCAAGTCAACTTGATCTCGCCGATCCGCTGGTGCACGCGAAGAAGATTCAGGTCGTCGCGAAGGATCTCGTCGCTCACGTGCTCAAGAGCACGGTCTTCACGGACGTCACGTTCAGTGCTGATCTCGCAAATATCAGTTCCAATCTCGAGGAGTTGGAAATTCCAAAGATTGATCTGAAGCTTGAAGGACTGATGCTGGAGAAAAATGAAAAGGGATCCGACCCGTCGCTGAAGGGTTGGTGGGGAAAAGTGTCAGTCGCTAAAGCTCATCTTTCGTCCGGAGCTCATCCCGTGTTTTCAGGATCCTCTACGCTTTCCGCCAAGGACGGAAAACCGATTTCGATTCTGCTCAAGAATGCGGGAGTGCTCCCGATCAATCTGGCCGGACTGATTCCGATGAATGATCTCAGGGCGACCACGGATTTTCACTTCGACAGCAGCGTGAACCGTTTCACGAAATTTGATCTGAAGAGTTCGACGATCCAGAGCGATGGCAATCTGGAAATCAAGTCGGGATCCAAAGTCGGCGTGATCAAGGTCGTCAATCCGATTCGCGATTTCGAACTCCAGTACACGGGCAAGGATTCGAAGATCAAGTGGTGACGGGCTCGCACGTTCTCCAGCATGAAATTCAAAAGAGTCACGAGGTAGTCCTTTGATCTGCATGCGGCCTTCGTGGGCCCGAAAACAGGTGCGATGGTGGATCGCGCAGTTTCATCCGAAACTACCGAAGAGTCTGGCTGTTCTCAACGGTCCGCAACCAGCAGTCATGATGGTCCATCTTCGGAAAAATCCTCTTCAGATGGTGAGATGCGGGTCCATGGCTTTCTTTCAACTGCAATGGATTCCGGAATTCCTGTTCGCTCAGAACGGCTCCGTGTAATTGAAGAAATCGCTTGCGAACACCGCTGCACCGGGTACTTTTTCGCAACAAGAACTCCTGGCGGATGAGAGAGCCTGGTCTCGCGCCGGAGCGATCACAGGCATGTTGAACTGGTATCGTGCTCTGCGTTTCAATACCGGTGGTGCAAGCGCGAGTGAAAAGCTCAGCCGCAGAGTTTCAGTGCCGACGCGGGTGACGGGCTGTGGCTGGGATTTTTCAGGGAACCGAATGAGGCCGTCTTGAAAATGTCGCTCCCATAAGTGCGCAGGTTCAGGCTGCGAGCCGTGGAACGTTGCCTGAGGGAACAAACTGGACAGACAGTAGGCAAAAATGAACTGGAACTTGCCCAAGCCGGACCCCCACTTACTCCGAATTTGATGATTCGCGTGGTTTTTAACGACTATAGCTCATATCATAGGGAGATGGTCGGTTGGGTTCGCATAGCTTGCATGATCTTCTGCTGGTCCGTCTTCGAGTGCTCCGTCACAGGACAACCCGCGTTCGCGGGCAGTCTCCTGGATTCAGGGCCGGACGTTCAAAGCGCATTGGATTACAGCCTGAATTTTTTCTTCAGAATGAAACAGGAATTGGAATCCACTCTCTCCGGCAATTCTCCACCCTGTCAAAATGACTCAAGTTCATGGCCCAGATGCTTGAAGAAGGTCACTCCCCAAAATTACCTTTCAGATCAAGTTCCTCAGATCCTTTCAAAAGCATCAGCCCGTGTCACTGCGAGGATGAGGGCCAGCGAGCGCAGTCAAGGTCTACCTCAGGGAACATTCAGGTTGGGAGCGCCGATTTACATCCGGGCCTTTAAAACGGATTCTCATGTGGGTGCCTTGAAGCCGTCGATCGTTCCGGGGAACTACAGCACCTTGGAAGTCTGGATGCGGACTTCCGAGGGAACCTATGAATTATTTCAAACTTACATCAGTCGGGCCGCAGATCCAAAAAAGCAGGCCGGGTGTCTGACTCCCGAAGGCTTTTATGAAGCGGAGGCTCCGCTCCTCAATCCCAACAGCTCCTACAAGCTATCGCTGGATATCGGTTTTCCCAATCAGTATGATCTGAGTCACAACCTTCATGCCCAGCTACTCGTTGTGAATGGAAAAAAAGAGTACCGTACGATATCAGGCAGCATTGCCTGTTACAATCTGTCGCAACCGCAAGTTGAGGAGATCTACTCCATCATGGATGAGTCACTCAACCAAAATGAAACCCTGAGTGTGAACCATCACACTCAACCCTACGTGATTCCCTTTCATTCGTTCTCGATGCGAATGGACGGCTCCGTTCCGAAAAAAGTGAATAGTCAGGAAACCTCTGAGGTTTCCGCATTGCTTCAGAATGCATCTGGCCTCAGTGCATCCATGCGTGAGGGTTATAAGAGGTTTCAGACGAAAAGAATACCTCCAGCAGTTTCGGTGGTCGGGTCTGGGACTGGGAGTAACTACCATTTCACGGATGCACCGGTAAGCGTCGTCCGCAGACGATGCGCAGGGAACCCTCATGGTTTGCCAAAAAGGAAATAAAATATGATTAAAAACGTGCTTTTCGGCCATGCAAGCAAGCTGATCATGATTGGGTCGTTGATCTTGGGTGCTCTTTTTGCTTCAGTGCCTTCTGCTTCAGCAGTTGCCGCATGTGGAAATATCACTGCTTGCAACGCCTGTAATTCTGCCATTGATGGCGTCGCCAGTCGTCTCACTTACGTTCGCCGAGGCACTTGGACCTGCAATATAGGCATTACCAACGTTGTGTCCAATCCGAGTGCGGCTTTCACGAGAATCTACAACGATCCCACTTTTCGGAATGGGATCATCCTCATACCGCTTGGATCGGACTTCACAGGCGCGCCTTCGTCCGCTTACAATGCCGAAATCAACAGTCGAGCAATTCCTTCGCTGAAGAATTATTTTGCGGCCTGGGGAATGAGAGGTCTAATCCACGATATCTGGAACGCAAATACCCTCGGTTTGACAAACCTTGAACTTTCAGATCGCGGGATTCAAAAGTTCCTCGCACTCAATAGAAATGTAGCGGTCATCCGAATATCCAATCAGACGACTTCTGTGGATTCGACCTTGGGTGCGGTCTCGTTTGGGCATTCTGGCGGAAGAAGTGTAGACCACCTTGAAACTAAGTGCGGTACCTATCCTGAGGCCTTCGGAAACGCGATGTTCTATGATATCTGGGCGTTCGTGTTCAGTGGCTCCCTCGGAGGAGTCTATGCGGTTTTGCACGAGTATATCCATTGGGTTTCGCGCATGGCGGAGGCTGAAACCTACTTTTTCCCGACTTCCCAAACTCAATTCACTCCTGTTCAGGTGATGAAAGGAAAATGTATATCGATGGTACGAGCCGGACTTCATCCATTTTCAGGGCACACGACCAAAGGCCTGATGGCCACAGGCGGAATCCAAAACATTCCATGGTCGAGTGGTGCCGGCACGAGTTCGGGCCATGGGTGTTCGGTGACACCAGCCACTACTCCGGATGCCAATACCGAAGTGGAGCCTCCGAATTGTTTGGATGACGTATATTCGGTGACCAATCTCCTGACAGCAAATCTTCAGAGAACCTGTCAAAGCTGTGAAGGCAACGGAAAATACACGATTTCGCAGGCGGTGAATCTCAATAGAGAACTCAAGCCCGTTGTGATGGGTTATTTGACCCGGAATCAGTCTTGCCGGGATCGTGAACAATATAATATTGAAGGTTGGTGATGGCGCGGTAAGAGCGGAGTCAGGCAGGGGGATGGCACCTGATTTTATTCGTCACTGCATTCACCCCGGTTGGCTGCAAAAGACTCAAGGGGCAGCGCCTGCGCCCGTGACGATCGTGGATACGGTCTTGTCCTGGGGATTGGTCACTGCGAGGGTACAGCCTTCAAGCGAGCCCCATTGAAAGGTGCCACCGTCCCAAGTCCAGTCCACCCACGGTTTGAGGCGGGCCTGAGCGACGCAGCGGCTCGGCCATTGGCCTGAGCCGAAGTCCCACGTTCCTCCAAGCTTCAGGCTCATTCCGCTGACCATGGCGATTCGTGCATTATTGATGCATTCCTGTGAAACTATTTTTGCGCGCTTGATCAGATCAGGGGAACTCGCGCCACCTGAACTGCTCGGCGAGGTCGAAGGATCGAGTGCAAAGGAAATTTCAGTGAGCTGACCCGTTCGCTTCGGGTTATTCCATTGAGCATCGTGAGATGCACTGGCGTAGGCTGCATTCAATACGGCATCTCCTCCCAAAATAACGACACGTCCGCCGCTGCTCACCGACACTTCAGTGATCCGCATGAGTGTGATGGTGCCGGTGTTACCCGATGAGTTCTGACTAGACGGAGTGCTCAGGCAGCCAGATCCAGAAGAAACAGGAGGAGCTTCGGTAAAAGTACCTGCAGATGCGCTTGCCACGAGTGCGGTACTCGCGAGCATCAACAGGCTCAAGTTGCGCGCCGCCTGGACTGAGATCGAAAAATTCCTGTTTAAGTTCATTTAAACCCCGCTGCTTTTGAGAATGGCATTGACTCGTCCTCATAAAGGTACAGATCTTTTTTTATTTCCACAAATGTCAAATTTGACACGGAGATCAGTCACTCTCCAAAATGAAATCAAGTACGTTAGTTTGAATATAAGTACTTCCTGATTCTTAGTGCCGCTGGCTTTGGCACCATCGGGGGAGCAGCGAAAAAGTTCAGATCCGCGCCGAACAGCACGAAGTGGGGCAGATTCATTCATAGGTGCCTCCGGACACTCTTTTCGTCAAGTCATTGGCGCTGGCAATCGACTTGCGGGATACTGTTTGCGTTCGACAGGCGCGTCTCATAAACTTGTTTGATGCTTCACATTCGGTCGAAAGACAGCTCTCTCTTGAAAGTGGCGATTTCAGCCGTACTTGTTTTAGGTGGGGGAGCCTATTTTTTGCTTCGTTCCTCGCCGATCCCCAGCTCAGATCAATTTTTTGAGAAAAATACCCATCTTTCCAGACCTCTGCGAAGAGTCGCTCCCGAGCCATTGCCTTCTCGAACGAGTGACGACTTTGCAGTTGACGATTATCACTTGACAGGTGGAAAGCTCTTTCCGGTCACCGTCAAAGAAGTTGCAAGTCTTCGAGGTGGGCCCAAAGATCTCTTCAATTCCAGCTACACGGCAATCCTCGACATGCATTCATTGGGGGTCCAGGGCCGGAAGCTGGATCTGATCGTTGAATTCCATTTCGAAGAGATCAAGAATGCAGAGACGCTCTCGCACGCTGTGAAAACCGAGCTGGGAATCAGGAAATTTCCAGCTTCTCACGAGGAAAATATTTTTCTGGTGAGTTTGGACCCGTCAGGGGTTGTCACGGACATCCGCACTTCGGTGTCTGCGCTTTCAGATACCGGCAATCAACTCAAGATCAACGCACTCGTGCCGCTTTTTAAAAGAGTGCCCCTGCTGAAGCCGGGAAAGTTGACTCGAACCGAAGGCGACCAGCGAGGTATCCCGTACACCATTCTTTACACAGTTGCAGAGGCCGGGAGTAACCAACTTAAAATCACCGGGCTTGTGAATGATGCTCAAAAATTGGGAACGACGATAAAAAAAGCGGCGGCAGCCGGCACTCCGAACATCGTCCTGGTTGGCCTGGAGACTTCTCAAGTACAATCCTTCGAATGGCTATGGAACACTTCCCTTCATGTTCCAGTGAGTCAAAACTTCAAAGCGGAAACTTCGGTCAAACAATCGGGGAGTGAGGTGAGCTCGTCGCAGATCAAAGTCGAAGCGAACTGGGGACCCCGCAAAGAATCCCGCTTCAAAGGGGCTGATCGAAGTCGATTTGCTCACTCAATTGACTTCAAGAGGTATCTTGGCTCATCTGCTTCACGTCTGAAGCAATTTCAGAACCTGTCCAAGAAGCAGCAGTTGACAAAAAGCTGGAGCCGGCTCGCAACCTCGCTCAGTGGCGTCGGGAATTCTAAAATGTCCGAACTTGAGAAGGATGAGCTTTTCATTGCGCTGGGTAAAGCGGTCAAAGAAGATCCTTCTCTGATTGGCAGCACGAAGCAGATTGCGCTCGAGGCGGAGCCCGGCAGCCGTCAGGCAACGATGGCGATTGGAGCATTGGGGTACGAGGGATCAGAGGAGGCACAGTCCGCCATGATTGAAATTTACAACCGCCCGCGCTCGAATGACGAAGAAAAGCAAAAAGTATTGACGGAGCTCGCGATATGCCCCGAAGCATTGTCGAAAGAGACGAAAACCTTTCTCAAAGCGAAGTATGCGGAGGCCGATCCCATGAGTTCCGATCTGGCGTCGACTGCCGGCTTGGCACTGGGTTCTTCGATCGCGAAAGACGGAGATCCTGAGACCGTGAAGTTGCTCAAAAATGATTGGAACAAGAGTTCCGGATTTTTTGCGAACAAGCAGCAGCAAGATCAACAGATCTATCTCCTCTCAGCCATGGGCAATTCTAAAAGCGACGTATTTCGAGATCAGGTGAAATCTGCGGCAAGTTCGAGCAGCCCTGAACTCCGTGCCGCGGCAGTCGATTCAGTTCGCTTCGCTCAGGATGAAACAAGTCGGGCCCTGATCAGATCGGCAGTAAAAGGCGATTCAAATGTTGATGTTCGCATAACGGCCGCTCAATCCCTTCGCTATCAGCCCTTTGACGAAACGACTCGGCAACTTCTCGTGGATTGTTCCTCAAGTTCTCAGCTCGCCGTGAAAATGCAATGTTACCGTGTTTTGACCTCAAGAATTGAGCAACCCGGAGTCCGAGCGATCCTGGCCGGGCGGCTGAATTCGGAGTCCGACGATCAGGTCAAAGGTTTGCTTCAGTCAGCACTCAGTATGAAAGAAGGGGATAAGTGAGACTCAGGCTCATCTTGGGCTTCACAACTCCTCATCGCTCAAGGGTAGAGAAGACTTTTCAAAAAAGCGGACCCACTCCTGGGGGCTGAGCGCCCCCGTGATTCTGACTCCTTTGAACCAGATCGTGGGCACTGCATCGACCGGCGATCTCGTGCGGTCGCCTTGAGTGATTTCCAACAATCGCTTCAGTTCATCGCGAGTTTTTGGAGAGGCAACGCATTCTTCGAGCGCCGGTCTTGAAGGGGCATCCGTTTCAGCCAGGGCGACGGCGCCGGAGACGCCAGAAATCAGATTTGCTGGCCTTTCAATGGCTTGATGGACGAACTCGTCGAAACGATTCTCTTGAGCTCTGCAGATGGCAATTTCCGCGGCAGTGCATGCTCCGGGCTCTTCGAGGCCAGCGTACGGATTGCATTTTTGATGCATGGGGAAGAGGATGAGGTCCACGCTTGCCTGTTTACCTGAAGCTTGAAGCGCTTCAGTGAAGTTTTTGAACATTTCTTCGCAATACGGGCAGGCCAAGTCGACTGCCATGATGAAGTGAAGTTCTTCGCCCCGGTTGCCGAAGTGTGCTCGATAATGAGGGTCGAGCGGCGCAGTGAAGACTTCTTTCGTGAAATAATAGCGTTTGGAGTTCTGCTGGGTGAAATGCTCAGTTCCGAATACCCATGCACCCGCAATCAACGCGATCAGAAGGAATGAGACCAGCAAAGCGGCAATGACTTTCCGGTCGTCCACTCGATTCACGGATTTTTTCACGCGGATCCATTGAAGTCCAAGGAGCGTACCATTGACGAGATGGATCCCCAGGCAACCGCTGCAGAATTGTCCGATCACGTGAAACATGATCCAGAGATAAAACACAGAGGCGAGACAAGCCAAGATCTGCAGCATGAAGGCGGATCTCACAAGATGCTGATCTTCTGAGCCGCGTTTGCGGAACAGTCGATGAATCTCCGTCAAAAATGTGACTGTGAAGAATGCGAGTGCCAAAGCGGATACTGGAATGTGCCCAAACACTTCTGAGTAAGGTGAAAGTGCGGCCAGTCGGCATCCGCTTGAAGCTTTTGCGTCGCAGAATGCGGGACTGAACTGTTTGCCGGTCTGAATCGCCCAACGAGTCTGAAGAAGGGTCCAGGACAGGAAAATACCGACGCCATTGAGCGGCAGCAAAAGGGTTTGCGAGATGATCGGCCAGCGCTGAGTTTTCATTTTGTTTGAGAGTATCGGACCGTGTCCGAACGGACACCCTTTATTTCATTAAGACCCCGCCCCTCTACGCCGATACCTAAGTGTCTACATTTTTGCCAGACGGCGATATCTTGACTATAACAGTCAAGATAGTCAGAATGATTTCAGGGGTAAGCATGAACGTGAAAAATAAAATCAGTCGATGGGCGGCGCTTTTCACCTTCTTCATTTTTTTAGCTGAAACTCCTGCTCATGCCGACGTCCAGCTCGACTGTTGCGGAATTCCGGACCGCTGGATGCAAGAAGCCAATCGACTCATCAATCAGGCGGAGACGGCAGTCAACGAAGAGGTGAATCATTACGTCTCTCTCGCCAACTTCGATCTGGGTTCAGCGAAATTCGGAATCCAGGGCAACGCCAGCCTCGGGCAGCTCAAAGCGCCAAGTTTTGATTGCCAGCATCCGAAGGCCGCTTTGAAATCTGGAATGGCCGACTTTGGACTTGAGCCGGAGTACTTGATCTCTGCAAAACTGTTCGGTCAGAACTTGGACATCATCGATGCCAGGTTGCACGGCGGCCAGGGTAAAGGCACAGAGCAGCCCAATCTTCCGAGAGTTGGAAAAACCGACATCATGATGAGTGTGAAAATTGTCGGGATTGAAGTCCTTCACAAAAGGCGCAACGGCGTGGAGACTGAAGCTCCTCCAGTGGAGCCTGACCCCACCCCAACTGCAGCTGTTTGTCCGACTCTTCCCGCAAAGATGAAGTCTGGCACAAATGCCAAATTGGTGGATATCAGTCGCAGTATTTCGCAGACCTTGGGCTATGTTCCGGGCATTCCCATTTTGCCCGGAGTTTTCATCGAGTTTGATGCTGGATTCTTTCTTCAGTCGACTCTTGTTTTCAGTTACGGAATTGACAGCTCGATCTACTCTGCCCATGGCAGCGCAAGTGTGAGCGCTCAGGACGTGACGGATGCTCTGTCCAGAAATCCTTCTGAAGCGACGGATGAGCTTTGCGATGCTCCGCCGAATAGCCCACCGGCCACGAATGGTTGCCCGGCTCAAGTTGCCTGTACGAAAAAATCCAGCTCACCTGGAAAAAAGGCCAAAGAATTTTATACCCAAATCAAAAATGACATCAAAAGTGAAGTCGACAAGGTCAGGTCCCTGAAAAAACAGGTACAGGATGTGTCGGTGGCCAAGATGTGGAATGACGCCAAAACGACAGTCAAGTCAGTGGGATCAGACATCGTCCAGTTGACGTCTGGTAACATGTCGCTCCTGGATCGTTGCAGTCTTCTGGGAGACGTCGGTACTGCTATCCGTCCACTGCAGCAGGATTACCAACAGGTCAAAGCGATCTACGACACCGCAGAAAGCATCATTTCGGACGCAAAAGCGGCCTATGACAAAGTTCAGCAGATCCGCAGCGCATTGAAAAGCGGCTTTCCCGAGGTCAAGGCCGATGCAGGAGTGGCCATCACTGGCCGCGCCGGCGGTTGGGCTGAAGCAGTTTTGGCAATCGACTTGGGCATCGCCCGAGGATATGCCGGCATCAAAGGAACCCTGGTCCTGATTGATCTCAGTGCAGGCCTGGGCGCCTCCCTCTCGACGAAGTCTCAGTATGCGGATCTGACTGTTCATCTCCAGCAGGTCTTGTTGGCGGGCGCGATTGATCTCATTTACGGCGTTCAGGTCGGCGTTCCAGGATACATGGTCACCTACGAAGACAGTATCAACCTGTTTCATTTTGACGGAATCTTCAGCGATAAGCACTGGCTGGTTGGACGTCTGGACTTTCGCGCGCTCAACGCGAATTCACCAAAATCACCGCTCTTCTGGTGCGTGAATCTTTTCGGAAATACGACCATTGATGTCGACCGCTGCACCGACGGCTTCTTGCCGAAAAATCAGGTCATTCCGGCCCTCGCTGCGCATCAGGATTTTGCCAAAGCTTTCCTGGGCGAAGTGGCCCTCGATGATACCGCAAACTGCTTCATCAGTGACGGGGGAACTCCCTTTGCAACATTGCATTCGTCAACTGCTTGTTCGAGTTACCTGCCTGCTCCCACTGCAACCAGTCTCCCAGCTATTCCAGCGACCGCTGCCACCACCGAAACTCCACATCCCATGGCAAAGTACTATTCGGAAAATGCAGCGAGATTTATCTCAAATCTGAGAAATAACTCCAATGCACCTTTCAAGATTTTCACCGCTAATGAAGCAATGAGCAGTGGTGCGGCCCTTACTACAACCGTTCAGTACACCTCAGCTGCGGGCGCAGTGATCCCGATCTTGGCCGGTACCGCTAACAATCTCATTCAGTTCGAGAATCCGGCGCCCAGCTACGCGATGGATACCGATGCCCCGATGTCTTCAAGAATTCTCAGCTTGAACACTCGAGTGCAGTTTACTCCGCAGCCGAATCCAACGCTCACTCCGACCGTGATTGAGCTGCGTCCCACGGACCGCAATGTCAGCGCCAATCTCATGATTGATATGGACTGGCTCGCCAACGGTACCATTGTCACCTGGCCACAGGGCTGGCCTGCTGCTCCCTCCAATCCCAAAATCTATGTGGGAGAAGTCATCGGTTTGCCGAACGATATCCTGATCGACATGGCCAAGAATTATCGTCTCGGGCGTTGTCAAGTCACTGACTCAAATTTTGACTTCACCCTGGCTCTTTCAGGTAAGCCTTACCCAACGGGTGGTGACCCTGAAGGCAAAGTTTCAATCAACATGTTCAGCAGTGGACCCTGTGCTCTGGGTGCGGATGCCGCGACCATGGTTGGCGGCACTTCCATTTATACCGCTTGCATGCTGCGTGAAGCTCTGAAGAACGATGAGTGTTTCCCACCTGAGCGCGCGGTACAGTTGGTGTCGCTCGCGAACCTGACTCGTAGAGATACGATCGATTACTTCATGGGAAACACTTCAAAAGGGAAGAAGATTTCCGGCGATGTTTACCCCAGAAACCATTATGGACGGGCCTTTTCCCCTGTTCTGGCTCAGCAGGTGAGCACCAGGCAAAAAAATATCTGGGGCGAGTTCTTCAAAGACCCCTGGCAACTCAATTCCAATAGTCCAGGCCCCGACCGAATCAATGGCGATCCGGACGAAAGCACGGTTGCTCCAAGGCAGACTGCCGTCTGGCTTTACGACCGGATCTGGTGCGGCTCCTGTGGGGGCAATGGCGAGCAACGTGCTTACTACCTCATGACCCGTGCAACGACGGCCTATTACCGGGTCGGCGATGCCGATGCGGATGATAAGTCAGACGCGATCGGAACCCAGCCTTATCCTTTCAGTTGGAATGGACAGGGAGCTATCCCATCGAATGAGGACACTTCCACCGCTTTTTCGGCGCAATACAATTTTGGTTGGTCAGTTCGTCCCAACCCGTGGTTCACCAGCACCTGGTATAACGGCTTTCTGTATGACGCTGCCAATACGGCCCATTATTCCCAATTCGCAAGTTATCAGAAGCCGTTACTCGAGTCGTTGGCACAAGGCGATCCTGATCATGGGGCAGGATTCGACTTTGCGAACGGCATCAAACTTTGCGTCGCCAATTCTCATTGTGACTACGTTCCCGACGGAATGGCCGACCTTTCTCCGAGTCTCGCGTCAAGCTGCTCCATGCGGGTGTCGGATGGCGTCGCAACTTTCAACGTCACCAGTACCTCC
Source organism: Oligoflexia bacterium (assembly GCA_014378465.1). Taxonomy (GTDB): domain Bacteria; phylum Bdellovibrionota; class UBA1018; order UBA1018; family UBA1018; genus UBA1018. The sequence continues at coordinate 36,732 of JACMNQ010000072.1, forward strand.
CCCTCGGATTCCGTTGAAGGGTGCATTCAAAATACTTCTTCGCCCAATTTCAAAGATGCGCGCGCCTTCTGCAACGATTCGACTGCATCCGCTGGCAATGGCTACAGCATCCGCGATTTCCTGAAAACTTTTGCGAATGCAAGCTCGACGCGAACTTTTGAGCTTCATGCTTATTGGGCTGCTCGAGGTCAAGCGGACGCGTCCGGAGTCATGGCGATGATCCGACAGGACCGGGTTGTCGGAACGTGCGCGGTTCATCAGGGTCCGGACGTGAACGGTAGACCCGCGTCCATCGATATCATCGGGCAAACCATCAAGCCCGATCGTTCCATTGCGTCCACCGGTGAAGTTGGGAATGGTGCTAAATGTAATCTCAGTATCCGAAAAAGCGGTACTTCTTCGTCCGGCGAGCTGATTCGGAGCAATGGCCCAGACGATGTGGTTGATCCTACCGCTGACGACCTCAGTTGTCTGAAGTCTTTCAATTTCACGAATGACGATCCAGGCACGGATTCGGGAGTGGCCAATGAAATCTGCTCCAGCCTGAGCAGTTCACCTGAAACTTTGAACAAGCTGTTCAGTGCGGATGCGGCAACTTTGGCTTCGCCGGCCAATCCAGCTTCTCCCGTTTATACAACCGCGAGTGCACAGTTGCTGACCACGCTGTCGAGTACGGGTGTCACCAAGGTCAAGAATTGTTCAATTACGCTCAGTACGGACCAATGGGGTAAGATTTTTGACAACGCTCGCTGCTATGTTCAACTGGATCCCCGTTCTCAGCAGACGGTCAACGGAACTTCCTTTCCTCTCGCGGACAAGATCACAGTGACTCTGCCACCTCCCAGTGGGACGGCCACAACGGGGAGAGACCGTTGCCAGGCTCGCATTCAGGCTCTTTTCAACAGCTGCACTAAGATCAAGAGCATGGAACAATATATTCCCTTTTCTGGAAACGGCGGCGCTCATGTCACGGCTTTCTACGGGATCACTCCGCTCACGAGTCCAGCTCCCTTCAATTGTTCACTTGCCTACACTCCTGCCTCCTCCGGTCTCGGAGTGAATGCAAACTGCAAAGTCGTGGGAGAAGTTTCAAATAGCTCTCCAAGTATTTCCGGTTTCACGAATCCAAAATCCGTTTTGTACCGGACTACCATGACCGTCAATAATGCGAGCTCCTGCGAAACAGCGGCGGATGCAATGATCAATCTGCCGGGAAGTGCAAATCAGTTTTGTGAGGAAAACCTGCCTTTTGTCAGAGACTATCTGGCGGATCAAAACAATAACGGCAGTTTAACAGGCGCCGGCTACATGAATGATGGGCTCGGTTTTTACAAGTATCAGCTTACGGATGCCAATCCACTGGGAACCTCAACGCGTTATCCTCTTTCCGTCACTTTCAGAAGTCGCTATTCGAACCTCCCTTTGCCCACTGCCCTGAAAACCTGCCATTATGGTTTCGACGATACACTCAAGGGCTTCATGGGGTTCTCTTATCACAAGTGGATTCTCACGACCGATAACGGAGAGGACACGACAGTCACTACGTGCGTTCGCCCGAATTCGGATCAAACCACCGGTGCAGCGGCCACTGGGAAGCCCGACTGTGTGAAATTGCCTGCAAATCATCACATCCTCTTTGGAGGTGCGGGTCCAGGTTTCCTTGAGGAAAAAGCCAGCGCTTACTCTGGAGCGGATCTGACTGCTGCCTGTACGACCTATTTGCTCAAAATGAATGCAGTTTCGGAAGTGTCTCAGGCTGACAATACCAAGCGGTACCCGCTGTATGTCGTGAGAGCGGATGCCAGCGGAAACCTCATTGATGCTGACCGACGATCGACGATGCCGAAAGACACGGATCCTGCCGTAGCCTATTGTCAACCGGCTGCGTGCACCATGGATGTTCAGTACCAGGGAGAGTCCCATCCAAAGGAACTCGGATTCCTGCAGACTTTTGGACGTTCGCAGAATTCACTCGCTTCTTGTGTCGATGCAGTGGCAGGTGCCGCAGAATCCAGCTGTATCGAGTTTTCTCAGAACTCAGCACTTCCCGATAACGCTACCGCCGAGGTCGTCGCAATGTTCGGGAACCAGCAGCAGTTCATTAAAACTTGTCAGCCAAGCACTTTTCCGAAGGAGTGTTCAGTAGGGTTTGCTCGCAGTGTCAACGACAATCCATACCTGGTTTTGACCAAGCCTCAAGGTTCGGCATTTGCACTGTCTTTGACGAGCCACGTGGGAGTATTTGGCGAGCCCAATACGAAGCAGAGCTGTATAGATTATACCGCTGGCGATTACTGTTCGATGCAGAGCCCGTTCCTCCAGGATGCGAATCATGCAGGGGAGTCCTATGATGTCTACCGGTCTTTCGGACCTGATCGCGACAACATCGGAACCTGTTATACTGCCCTCAATTTGAGCGCGAATGCGACGGCTATGGCCTCGATCGATGATTCTCTGCAAATCAATCAGATCCAGTGGAACGCCTCCACGCCACAGGCAGGCTACTATGAGGTGCAGTATTGCAGGGGCGCTAACTGTGATCCATCGCTTGCATCTCAGCCAGATCATTATTTTGATTCTTTCACCATCGCTAGCGGAGCAACTGCGATGATGGGTGTAAGAAATATTTCAGCCGATGCCGGCGTTACTTACGGTTACAGAATACGTTTGACGATTCCAGCCCTGATTCCTCGCCCTCAGGTGACCCTGTCCTGGAGCCAGACGGTCTACGCCACAGCACAAGGAACTGAACGGAACGTGGTCCTTTCCCGGGGTACACCGATTGACGCCAACAAGATCATCGTTAACTGGGCCGACACGCGAATTTCCGACCACTACGAGCTTCAGTCCTGTTTTGGGGTCGGGTGCACGAATTTTGGTCCTCTCCCGGTGCCGGGCAGTTTCACGAGTACGCCGCCCCCTCCACGATCCCCGATCTTTGCTGGCATTCTGAAAACCGCAGCTTTTACGGGTATCAGCGGAGGCCAGATCATCAGGTTCCGCATTCGTTCCTATGCTATGGCCGCATCGCAGCCTGGAGCGTGGAGCGTGCCTTTGCAGGTTGAGGTCACAGGTGGAGTGATCAACAATGCGACCGGTGGCTCGAACGTGCTGAGCATGACAGGTCCGTCTGGTGTCTTCGCGCAGGCGTGCAATGCCTACAATGTGACCACAGGAGGAGCTGTGGGTACTTCTTCGCTTCGAACACTCACGAGCAAGACCGCTGCTCGGACAGCAGTGAGTTCATTGGCCCTGGTCTCTCTGCCGCCTGTGCCTTCTTACGCTCTGACAGGCGCGGGTACCGGGCAATTTTATATTGATGGCAGCTGTAAAAATGCGGTGGTTTCTGTTCCTGTGGCTGCAAGCGGACCTACTCTGTTTTACTTCATGGAGGCAGCGCCCCAGGGACCGGTCAGTCTTGTGGCAACTCAGTCCGTGACAGGCGCAGTCGCCAGCCTCTCAGTCGCGAGCATTGTTCGGGGAGGTCCAAGCCCCGGGGCCTTGATCGCGTCGTGTCTCGCCAATGATCTCAATGCCTGCCGCGCATACGTGGCATCTTTCCCTGTTGGTGCCGCACGAGATGCAGCTCAGGCAAGTTTGAAGACCCTGCTGGTTGCAAGTGGTTCGAGTGTTTGTGGGCTTCTGGGTTGGGGCTGTGCGTCCACCTCGAGTGGTGTCGCCAGATTGACTCTGATCTCGGACCAACGGTCGACCAAAACTCCCATTTTTGAGGTCAGAGGCGTGCCCCCCGGTACGTTGATCAAGCTCATGATCAACGCGGATGGAACCTGCTCACTGGGTTCAGTCGTGCAGATGCAAAAATCCACTTCAGATCCTGAAGCAATCACTTCAGAAAATATCTCCCTGCTCAATTCTTCCGCTCAATTCAGAGTGGCCGCAGTGATGCCGGATTCCAGCAAAGTCTGCAGCAATCCGGTCTCATATCGATATGATTATTTGAGCGGAATCGTCCAGGTCGCATCGGGCAGCAGTCATTCTTGCTCACTCTCCGGCTCTGGAGAAGTGAAGTGTTGGGGTTCCAACTCTTCAGGCCAGCTTGGAAATGGAACAAAGAAAGATTCCGTAACTCCAGTCATCGTGCCCGATCTCCAGGCGACGGCGCTGGTGGCAGGTGCTTCACATACGTGTGCGCTTCTCAGTGATGGCTCCATCAAATGTTGGGGTTCGAACGGAGACGGTCAGCTTGGAGAGGGTACCACGACGTCGTCTCGAGTGCCTGTGGCAGTCCCTTCCCTGAAGGCGATCTCAATGAGTGCAGGGGGTTCACATACGTGTGCACTACTCTCCTCAGGCGGCGTGAAATGTTGGGGTTCCAATTATTTTGGACAGCTCGGAATCAACTCGAAGGTCAGCTCCTTGTCCCCGGTCCTGGTTCCTGGACTGACTGCCAGTGCGATTTCGAGCGGTACTTACTCGACCTGCGCGCTGCTTGCGACGGGATCTGTGGAATGTTGGGGAGTCAATGGGACGAAGAAGGAATATGGTTATACAAGTTACGTTTCTTCGCTCGTTCCGGTGGTGGTCGAAGGCGTGATCGCCAGCGCCATCACCTCTGGACAACTTCACTCCTGCGCCCTGGTCGAAGGCGGAGCTGTGAAGTGCTGGGGTGACAATCAATACTCCCAATTGGGAGTCTCGAGTGAGACAGTCAGCTCCATTGCTGCTGTGACAGTTCCAGATGTGACCGCTTCATCGATTTCAGCGGGTGATTACCATACCTGCGCGGTCGTTTCGGGTGGAACAGTCAAATGCTGGGGAAATAATGCGTCGGGCGCCCTTGGACTGGACGTCTTTGTACCTGCTTCATTGGCTGTCCCGGTCAGAAATCTGGATTCCGTCTCCGCTCTCTCCGCAGGCGGCTACCATACCTGTGCAGTGCTCTCTACGGGTGCGGTGAAATGTTGGGGTGATAACGGAAAAGGCCTGGGCGATGGAACTACAACCCATTTCAAGTCTCCGATGCTCGTACCCGATTTCGTTTCCACGGATTTCTCCGCCGGCTGGATGTATTCTTGCGTGCTCTTGAAATCCGGTGCGGTCCAATGCTTCGGCAGCAACGGCGATGGTCAACTTGGAAATGGCACCAAGGTCGCATCCAGCATTCCAGTAACCGTGCCGAACCTGTCGGCTAAGTCAATTGCTTCAGGAGACGGTCATACGTGCGCGCTTCTGGTTACAGGCGAAGTCAAATGCTGGGGCAGAAACCAATATGGCCAGCTGGGCATTGGTACCAACACGAGCTCGACGGTTCCAGTTCTCGTCCCAGGAATTTCGGCAAGTTCGATCTATGCCAGCGCCCAATCCACTTGCGCGCTGCTGAAGAGCGGGGCAGTCTCCTGTTGGGGCTCGAACTTCGATGGAAATTTGGGAATCGGAACGACACAGCACTCATCGGCTCCGGCTGTAATACCCGGCTTGACAGTAAAATCACTGGCCATGGGGTACCGTCATGCCTGTGCTATTCTGACGGATGGCGCGGTCAAATGCTGGGGCTTCGGAAGTTACGGCGAGTTGGGCAACGGCAAAACTCTCGGATCGAATTCTCCAGTCGTTGTGACGGGTCTGACCGCATCCTCCATCACGGCAGGTGCAAACTTCACTTGTGCGATATCGACCAGCGGTGAAATCAAATGCTGGGGTAATGGTAACTTTGGAGCCCTGGGTGACAACAACTGGGGCAACATCAATGCTTCACCAGTGACGGGTCCGGCGATCAGCGCAATTGCACTCTCCGCTGGCGCATCCCATGTCTGCGCGATTCTGAGTAGCGGTGGCGTCAAATGCTGGGGATACATCGAACACGGAGCACTCGGAGATGGTAAAACCAGTACCTCAGCCGCACCGGTAGACGTCCTGAATGTGAAACCTGTGCGTCTCACCTCCTATGGCCACAGTACCTGTGCGATTTCGGGCGATGGGATCTTGAAATGTTGGGGTGAGAATTACTTTGGACAGCTTCAACCCGGCACTGACCGGCTTGCTCCGCGTGTGGTCCTTGATCACTGAGAACGCATCAATGAGTCCTTGATTGGGACAGGTTGGGGCAACGGCGCTTACGGATCTGGAGACCGTCGTTGAAGGCGTATTTGGAACTCACGCCGGACCCTGAAATGCTCACTTTCGGCGGAATCTTGGCATCCTCAAATCTCTGGTAACCTTCGCGAAGATTTTCCCAGAACGCCGGCAGATCCAAAATGGATCCAGCAGCTCCTTGGAAATGCTTTTCCATCACTGCCATTGAGGCGGAATCAAATTGAGCCATGTTGTCACGAGTCATTCTGAATGGGAAACTATGGACCGGGATGGAGTAGGGGCGGACAGTCCCATCCTGGAGCACTTCATTTTGATTCAATGAAGCATCAGCCAGGCTGTAAATCTCCTCGATCAGGGGGTCGGTCATGGCAAAGCAGCCGACGCTGCCGCAAATTCCATGAATATAAATTTCATTTCCCGCACCATTGGTCCGGTTGTGCTCATTGTGGTTCAGGTCAAACTGGTTTGGATAGCCGACGTCAAAGGAGAGGTGATAGTTGCTGTTGGGATTGAGGAGTGGCGCCTCGGCCTGGTAGAAACCCTCGGGAGTCAGAAGGTCATCTTCATTGCGTTTCGGGGCTGGGGTGCCCCGGACTTGGCAGATGTGGTAAGTATGAAAGAGTTCGTATCTGCCTGACGGGGTCTGCAACCAGATCTCCATAGCGCCGCCGTCGAGTTCTTCGTCGAGTTGATGAAGAAGGCGAGCTTTCGCCTGCTGCGTTCTTGGGCCCGTGACGAACTTGGAGAGCGTGTCGTGTTTGAAAGTGCGAATGTACAGGGGGGCCCCGATTTGAAAAGTGCCGGGTGGCAAGTGCTGTCTCTTTTCGCTTGCTCTCATCCGGGTTTCCACTCGCTTCGCCGCACGCGACAGAATGGCTGGGGTTTCAGGATGAATGAAATTCTGAGGAGTCAGTTTTCTGAGGCACTTGGGCCAGGGCTCTTGTAGATTTTGGCAGGTTCCGGCTGGAGCGGAGAGGGTCGTGGTGGCCATCTCTCTCATTTTTAAAAAAAGGTTCAGGGTCGAGTCCAGGGCACTTTCGCTCTCGACTGTTTCTGTAGCCGCTGCATGAGCGGTGTCTGACGTTCCGCAAAGCAAAGCGAAGAGTGTCACGCAGGTCATCCAGGCGAAAATATGGTTTTTCTGGAGCTTCACATCCATCATTCTAGCGAATGGAGTTGAATGGGAGAAACACTAATTTTGAAACCATCCTGCTCACTGAAGCTGTAGGCAAGTGTTGCCGTCGGGATTTCAACTCGCCGCTTCCGTTAGAAAAGCCAGTAGATATCGTAATCGCTTGAGATGTTATCGTATTGCATGGCGCCCTTCCACCAGTCCCCAGAAGCGTTCAGGGGTGGCCTGGCTTCGGGACCGTTGAGAAAGCTTTGGAGAAGCTGCCTTCTTCTTTGCATCACATACTGATCACTGCGTGATCCAGATTGCCAGTAGGTGTACCATTTCTGAAGTCCCTTGCAGTATTGATTTCTCACGATACCGGCGGTCAACGGAGGTGCCGAACATTCCTGAACGCAACTGGTTCCCAGACTCGCTCCCGTGCCAGAAGTTTTAACGCATTTGCAAGCAAGGTTGCGCGGATCAAAGCAGGCAAGCGTAGTACCTGCTCCTGCCTGGATCTGTGCGCCTTCGGGAGGACAATGAGGGTGAGCGCCGCCTGATTTGAGTTCTGCCACGCAACGCAGGTAATCCGTCAGATAATTGAGTCCTGAGCTTGGAAACTTGGGCTTGAGCAGAGTCGTGAGAAAGGTAGTCACTCGTGCACCATTGGTGGATCCCAGGGGTGAAATATCTGGAAACCCGTAGAGAACGTGGGAAGGAAAAAGAACCTGTGCACGCTGTTCGAAGTAGAACGTCTTCATGTGGATTTTTTCATCCTTGAGTTCCGATCGGATCTGTCCGGTGTTGATGGGGTTTGTTTCCTCATTCCTGGTCAGCGCCGGCAGTGACACTGCCGGAACATTTGCATTACCCGCGATCATCTTGTGAGTCTTTGGATCAAAGTATTTCGCATCGAGATTGCAAGCGAACAGGAAAGTGACCAGCAGATCTCCCAGAAGTGTGTCGCCCGTTGTATTGGGCTTCCAAGTTTGAGTGGCCGTCCTCAAGGGATACTTGGGCACGGTCTGAGTTTGGCCATTCACGTTTAGGACCTTCATGGCTGGCGGATTCAACTCAAGCGGATTATTGCAAACCGGGGCGGATCTCGCGAGGTCGGCAAGCAAAAGGCGCGGTCCTGGCTGAAAAGAAGTCGATTTCATCGACTCCGGGAAGTCGTAGGGATTGAAATACGGAACCGGAGTCGACCTCGGATCCGGTTTTTTAGGAAAATTCATTTCGTAAAGGTAGTGCCTGTCCGAATAAACGTACTGGTTGCGTTTGAGATAGAAGTCATAGTCATGAGGCAGTGTGGCCGGGGTGACCAGTGCATTGATTGGACTCACTCTATCAAGGTCGCCTCCTACCGCATTGTTAGCGTCATGATGACCCGACACAGTCAATCCACTGCATCTCTTGCCGGGCAGGCCCGGGATGCCCTGATTCATCATGGAGTTATGCCAGTTGTAAGTCATGCGACTGTAATCCCAAGGATCATCTTTGTTCACATATTCATGGAAGTAGATTTTGCAGTCGCGACTGTAATTATTCGCCGCGTTCATGAACCCGCTGGGGATCGTGCTGTTTCCGCCACTGGGGAGGGGCATGACACCCGACCAGCTCATGGGGTCCGCTCCCGCTGCCACTCGGATCGCGGAAATTTCGTCGTCGCTGCCGATGGTCACCGAGCACCAGACAAACTCAACGTCCGCCGGCGAGCAGGCGTGAGCTGAGGACTGAAGGAGAGTGAGGAAACTCAGGATCAAAAACAGTCCATTCTTCCCTGAAAATTTGTTCATATTCATAAAATGACTTCCAACGTTGATCACCGGAGTGCGTCCGCTCCTGAAGATTGTGTACTAAAAGTTTTGACATCCCCGGTTTGGGGGAGTTGGACTTTTTCAGGCCGAGTGTTCTGTCTGCTTTCCTCGTTGATTTTCTGGGGATTCAGTCCGGAGCGATTGAACTGGTGCAATACCTCGAGGCCACTTGCGGCCTGTTGATTGGCCTGATTCAATGAAAAGTCAGTTGGCTGCTTTTTTTTTTCGATTTTCTTTTCAAGCAGTTCAATCTTTCTATCCAGCTCTCTGATCACTTCGATCGCAAGCTTTTCGTTTTTCGCTTTTTCAAGAATAGCGATTTTTGCCGCCGCTTTGGCCTTCGCTCCAGGATCTCCTGAACCCGGGTGGGTGATCATGTAGTTCTGGAGAGCGGGCTCGGAAAAGAGATTGAAGAGCCCTGGATCGCCAGCACCCCAGCGCTTGGCTATCGCTGCTCTCATATCCTTCTCGGATAGGTCCTTCAGCTCAGGGTAGGCGCCACGGGCCGCTTTGAGAACATTTTCAATGGACGGAGGCAAGAGATCCGGGCGAGCGTATTGAATCAGGTCTCGTTTCTCGATTGCGAGGTCCCTTTCATCTTTGAGGTCTGCAAGAGATTGTTCGAGGACGGCGAGTTGTTCCGTCCCATTTGAATGTCGAGACGGTTTTTGCTGAGCATACGTGGCCGAATCCAGTCCTCCGACAAGGAGAAACGCGACTGTGAAAAGAACCCAGTTGAAATACTTCGTCGCTGAAGCGGAGTTGAATGAAGTTGGCACAGTCCAAGTCTAACGAAAAGATAGGGTGCCGAACAGTAGGCAAAATTTGCCACAGGGGTGAGAGGGCTTAGATGGCTCGAATTGGATTTGGGAGAAGTTAAATGGAGCCGCTGCCCGGATTTGAACCGGGGACCTACGCATTACGAATGCGTTGCTCTACCCCTGAGCTACAGCGGCACCTACTCGAACGAGTCTCCCAGCTATATCGGTCCGAAGAATGCGTTGCAAGCAGGGAGTTTGCTGTCGCAATGCATTAACGCACTCTTGAGGCGTTTTTAGTGGCACACGACGCTGAAGCAGCAGAAGCCGAGTTTCATTTCACGGTAGCTCTGGGTATTTGGAAAGACAACGAGCACTTCAGTGCGGACTTTCGGTTTTGAGGCGAAAATCAGGGTCATCGACGATTGATTGATCTTGTGCAGTCCGAGCCCCGCTCCCGGATCACCAGTTGGAGGCACATACGCCACGTCCTTGAGATTCTTGGACAGACTTTTGAGCACCTGCTGCCGGTCAATCGACCCGAAATTGTCGGCCACGCTGATGCCGATCAGATGGGGAGTGACCGCGACGGAAACCTCCACGAGTTCCTTGTCCGTGAGCGGAAAGCTGGAGGCTCGATCAAGACTTCTTCGGTAGCGTCTTCCGTCTTCCGTACAGGGTGCATCAAAAAGCGCATTCATGATCAGCTCATCAATCGCGTCCGCCGCAAGACGCGCGATCTTGGAAGCCACACCCTGAGTCTCAAGAAACCGGGTGAGTGCTTCGACTGTAGGCTGCTTCTCCAGGGAGTCTTTAACCGTGACCTGATGAGTGGCGGTCACTCCGGTCAGACTCGTCAGGAAGCCGAATGGATCCGGAGAGAAGAGTCGTTCAATCAATCGATTGCAGAGGATGCCTGCCAGGCTGTCATAACGTCGGTAAATATGATGGGCGAAAGAGGGAGGCTGAAAGAGTTCCGGACTTCGGTTGATGAAATCGTCCGTCACGGCAAAGACGTGCTCGGGTTTGCCGAAATTCCTCAGCGTTTCCTCGTGGATCCTGAGCTCGGGATTGCCCGCATCCCAGATCACGATCGAGTCGGCGTGACCGCGCAGAAATATTTCAATCGCGGCAGGATCGGTCTCGTTCCGGATCGCCATTTTATTGGCGTCGGCAACGGACTTCCAGAACTGCAGGTCGTCTGGATGGTGAGAGATCAGAAGCACGGAAAGTTCCATTAGTTTGATTGTATCAGACAAATGGGGTGTGACAACTCCTGATCATCAATGGCCTGATTCGACTAGAGATGGACTGGGGGTCAGGGGACTGCTCGGTTCCGAATGGGACCGCCTTGATCTGCACCCCATCTCCGTTGAAGTCCCAGGCACAGTCGTATTTACCGCCGCCGTCCATCAGCTGAATGCTGGAGTTGCACTGTCGAGTCCATACATCTGAAATCCACCTGGATTCACTGTGAGTACTGATACTGGTGGTGCAAGGTCTGAGTCAGTGTACCACCTCCGTGTGAGGCGGTTCACATCTTCGAAAACACTCTTGAAGTCTGCCTGCAAAAATGAAGATCCGGTTTGCAGCCGTTCAAGCTCTGCTCACTGACCAGAAGCAATGCCGTTGCCTTGAGAAAAATAAACACAGTGGCAATCGTCGTAGTTGTATGGACTTGCAGAGCGCTTGACTTCTCGTTTGTAGTGCCTGGATCCATGGCTTCTCATACTCGTCTCGAAGGGGGGTATCGGGCTTTTGGGTGTGAACGTGGATTTGGGAGCTTCGTATAGTTGATGAGCCAAATTCTGGCGTAACGCTCCTTGGTCTTTTGGTTCAGGACTCGGATCAGATTCACTTCATATCGTCCGGCGGGAAGGAATGGTGTAGTTGCGGGTTTGGGCGGGTCAGTGAAGAAAGTTTCAACCTCTTTGCAGGCATTCTTCAGCAAACGGAACAAAAAATGGTTGCCACGCTCGCAGTGGACTTTGACGAGCCGAAGTCCGAAGTAAAGCCGGTCATAAGTCTCGAGAGTCTCCCCTTCAAACAGGGAATCATCTGCTCCAGCATCTTGCTGTTCATGAGGGCGATCACTGAACGGGAAAGCCCTTCGGGTAGTGGCTCTCCCGGTACTGGCTCACGGCTAGCCCTGAGAAGCCTGCCTCTGCCCAGCGATGGCGTAGAACTGGAGCCCAAGGTAGGTGCTCCGGTGGCTAGAATTTTCACCTCGTTAAGGTAACGACAGTGGGTCTTTCGTGACTCATCCTCGGGCCGAGTCCGGTTCGCTGTGGTTCAACGCAGTGATGCCGGAGTGCAGTTCGGCTGACAGTTCAGGCAACTTTCCGGCAAACCTTCGCGCCGGTAGACTTTGAAACTTCCGCACGCAAAGTCGGCGCGGTAGCCAGTCGGTGGACTCTGATCGAAAGCTACTGCCTGTTCCTCAGTCATCGGGTAATGACTCAGCAGAGAATCGAAGATCACACAACTCACGCGCTTCTCCGTTCCCATCCAAGGCGCAGAAATCTCCAGATGCGGCAGTTCATGCGCCCAGCTTCTCTGCGTGAGCCAGGGCACGAGAGGATCGGACGCCGCGATGCTTGCCGCTGGATCGATGCAAGGCAATGCTTCACGCGCAATCCACGACTGGTGTTCGTCGCGAATGAAGTGGCGAACGGTGTAGAGCTCGCTGCGCCCGAAATTTGCGAGAACCAGAAAACAAACGAGAGCGAATGCGTACACGCGCGGTCGGTGTTTTCGCGCAAACCACTGGTCCAGTCTGAACAGGGCCAACGGCAGCGCGAGAAAAAGTCCGATCGACGGCTCAATGGAGTAATGGAACGCGAGGTTCACCCGCAGGTAGCCGGCGCCCATGAAGAAAGGCAGGTAAGTGGCAAGCGCCATGATCCACGAAACCGGATTGAGGAGAGGCAGAAAGGCGAGAGGCGCAAGAGTACCCAGCAAAAACACCATCCGGTTCTTCTGAAAGATGAGTGGCCAGAAGATTTCGGGTTTTTGAATGGGAGAAAGAAGAACTTCGCCAAGATTCGCTCCCAGGTGAGAGTAAGTGGACATGTAGGCGTAACCGGATCCGAGCAGTCCCGGAACGACTTTCAGGCAAAAGAGAAAATGTGCGATCCCGAGCAGCGATACGGCCGCGCCGAGTGGCCGCGTCCAGCGCTGCGTCGATTTCGGACCCAGACCGAGCACCCAGGCCGCGCCCAGGCCCGCCGCAACGATTCCCGCGGATTCCTTGCAGGCGAGTGAAAG
>JACMNQ010000073.1 GCA_014378465.1 Oligoflexia bacterium
AGATGCAGAACAACATGGGCAAAGTATCATCCATTGATTACGGCGCGGATCTGACCGGCTTCAACAGTGCCGCTCAGAAACTGACAGAAGACATGAGAGCTGCCAACCCGCTGCTCTACCCCCTGATCTACTTCAACAACACCAACCTGATGAATCAACCCGCCTACTTTGGACCGGGACTTTCATGGATCACCAACACGACGTACTTCAATCCGGCCGTGGGGCTTCCCTCTTATGCAGCAGGTCCTGGAGAAACACTGAATCCCATCACCTCCTTCGGTTCATTGCTCCAGTCCCATCAAGGCCTGGTCTTTCCAGGCACGAACAATACCGGCGTCACACTGGACGTCCTCTCGGGCGGCGGAGGCTATGGACTGGTCAATACGAATAACAACGTTCTTGGTCGTTTCAGCATCAATGCTTCGCCTTCGCTCACGGGCTCAATCGGTGGTGAAGAAGCGGGCTTCCGATGCGGAATCGAGCTTGAGTGAAAAATTTGAATGACCCATTTATTGAAATGAACCTGAGTCCAAGATGACCCATTCTCGCCTCTGAAAAGCAGCCTTACAATCAACTAGTGTGGAAAAGTATGCTGAACGTAGCTCATATCAAATCCAGAATCGGTCAAGGCGTGCTGCTTTTTGCAGTTCTCCCCGCATCCGCGTTTCTGATTGCAGGCTGTGAAGTCTCCACCGAGGTCACTCGCGAAGTGACGGCCAAGCCGTCCGTGACTCCACCCGTCGATCCCAACTCAGTCCCGATCAATTACGCCGGCATACTGAATCCAGCTTCCGCAATCACCAAGGTCTCCGCGACAGTCGGACTCCTTCCTGTCGACGCGGCCGCCGTCAAAATTTATTGCAGAGCCGGTGCGGGAGCTTACACCCTCAGCGCGACCGTCCTGGGCAGCGTCAGCTCAGCGAGTCTGCCTGGACTCACGCCTGCGACATCTTATACCTGCGCCGCTCATGCATTGAACCCAGCTGGGCTCGAAGACCTGAATACTGCGACCGTTTCCTTCGCCACTCAAGGCGCACTCTCGCAAGGTTATCAGAATGTGATTCTGGTGCAGGCCTTCGGAAGTGTCAGTGCCTCAGTGATTGATTCCACCGTTGCGGCGGATCTCGATTTCGCGGCAGGAATGCCGACCGCGTCAAAGGTGTCCATCACCTGGGCTCCTTTCGTCGCTTCAGAGGTCAACCCCTCGACGATCTACCGGGTTCTGCGAGTGGCATCGGGAGTCGCGATTCCGAATGTCAATATCACCAATGCATGTGCCCTGAACAGCACCGCGCCATGCGTGGTGAACTGCGGTCAAGCCCTCAGTGGCGGCTCGGCGCAGACCTGCATAGATTTGATGGTCGTGTCGGCACTGGCTACGGACACTCCCGACAAGGCAAAGACTTTTGATTATTTTCTGACCGTGAAGAAGGCCGATGGAACCTACGAAACCAGTCCGAGCACAGCACTCACTGAAAATCCTTACCGGGTCAAAGTACCCATTCCGCCTTTGAACATGGTCCTGGTTCACCGGGAATCCGTGAACTACGAAACATGCAAGCACATGGGACAGAACCCGGATGCACTCAATCACAACTCCTGCGCGTACACCGGCAGTCAGGGTCTGCCGCTCAACACTGGGCCGTCAAAGCAGGTTCTCAGCTTTCCTCAATATGCAGCAAACTCCGTATTCGATTTCGGCTACCATCTGTTCATCGACCGCTGGGAAGCTGCCTGCAACTGGAACCTCTCGGGCAGCTCCGTGCCGGGCGCCGGATTGGGCACCGTCGGAGATGTTTACTATGATACGACTCTCGGCAACTGCATGCTGAAAACGGGTGCGGCTCAATGGTCCAAGCTCGACAGTGCCAGCCTGAGCGCCTCCAACCCCTACCTGCCCAACCTGTACACCAATGGTCCCGGCAACTCGACCAACTTCGCTCAACGTCGCGTGAGACCTCCGCTCGTGAATGTGATTCGCTCTCAGGCAGTCAGCATCTGCGACACTCAGACAGCCGTCGGATATGGGCATAAACGACTGCTTCGACGACGCGAGTTCGTGGCTGCAGCCGCCTGGCCGTCACTTTCAGGTGAACCCGGTGCCAAATCAGCAAATGACATCGAAGCGCTCGAGCCCTCAAACACTTCGGGTCGACCCAGTACGATTGCCAACCCCCTGAATCATCCCTGCAACAACTGGCTCTTCGACGTTCGTTCGAACAGCACCACGAACAGTACTTACAATAATGCGTCTTTCAACTCCGGCACATCAAATCCATTCGGAGACCTCGCCAGAATCGCGGACTCAAATGGCGCTCTTTACAGCTCATCGACGGCACCCACCGTCGGAACCGCGGTCACCATCGGAAGTCAGTGGACCAGCAACTGCGTGTCCCGCTTCGGAGCCCAGGACCTCATCGGAAACGTCTGGGAGTTCAATGCGGACGAGTTTTCGAGTTCCGGGGGAACTCAATCCTCGACAGATAATGGCGCTGACCTGAGCTCCTATGTGACTGCCGCGGCGCTCGGTTCGTGCGGCAGCCTTCGGTTCAACGCGAGTTCGAATGACAATGCCTGCTCGTCCCCTTCCGCGAATCTCAATCTCCTGAACTTCAACCCCGTGCTGGGACTACCCGATTTGAGAGGTGGCTTGAACTCGATCACCAGCTTTCCTGAAGTCCTCATCGGGCTCGGCAATCATGTTCAGATCGACTCCGGCAATGCAAAAGTGGTGCTCTCCGGCGGGGGTGGCCGTCAGCCCGCGGGCTACGGCGGTGGAAACTTTCCCGGCCGTTACTCCATGTGGGTGGTGCCGAGTACAAATTCCAGGGACGACATTGGATTCAGGTGTGCGACCGAAGCAGAGTGAATGGATCAAGTTTTAAAGAACTTCTACCGTTGAGTGGAAGACAGGTGGTTCGTATGTGGAACGTGACGTTGAGACAAATCAGTCAGAAATGCGCTCTGTTCTCAGTAGTGGTGGCGGCGCTCACGGCAGCGGCGACCGGTTGCACTCTCACGTCTCCGGACAAAAACCAGCTCAAGACCTCGAACCTTCGGGAAATGCAGAACCAGAGCGACAGTATCTACCGGGTCTACAAGATTTCGGCGACCGACAGCAAGGACGTCTCCCTGGTGGGAAGCGTCCTGAAAAACGGCAAAGCTTTCGAATGGTCAAGCGCAGTGGCCGCTGACCTCGCTGCTCGTGACGCTCGTGCGGCAAAGGCCGTGACTTATGTTCTCACCGCGTATTCTCCTGGAAAAGGAAAAGACGGTGATTTTTATTACCAGACTCCGATTTTCAGCAATTCGATCGATCTCAACGGAGCAGCAACCGCACTCTGGTTGTTGATCCGCTACAGCATGATTGATCTCTCGAAGCCGACGCTACTCAGCAACAAGACCTGGGAAAACCTGCTCTTCGTCCTCGAATCCAATTGCAGCGATTGCACGAGTCTACCCGCTGAAAAAGTTTATAACCGGATCCTGAACAGCCCGGTTCTCATCAAACTCATCAACGCGCAATTACAGCTCGATCAGCCTGCGGCTTCACTCTCTTCCGCAACTCTTGGCAACCCACCCGCATTCACGGCCATTTCAGATCCTCCTTCACTCAATGGGACGGGAACCGCCATTGCCATGAAAGAATCCGAATCACGTGGATTTTTCACACGAATCTACGATCTCAGGAAATCAACGCAACCGATCTTGCCTGAATCCTGGACCCATGTCGATCAGACAGGAGCGGAAACGACTGCTGTTTCAGAAACTGACCGATATCAGTTCACGGCTGCGGATACCTCCATCGGTGATCATTCGATTCGTGCATCCAAGGTGCTCACGGACGGAAGAACCGTGGACATCACTTTTCCAGTTCGAGTCAATCACGTCAATCATCCGCCCGTCGTCCCGCCGATCGCGATTCAGACGTTCATCAGCAATCACAAGAAGAAGATTGATCTGACCGCTATTGCCAACGCGACTGATCCAGACCCGCAGAGCGAGATCGCTTTCAACCTCGTCAGTTATCCCGAAAACATGGCACTCCAGCAGGATACCATCACTGGACACTGGATCATCGAGTGGATGCCCAATGAAATTCCTTACGGCGACGGAGCTGATCAGTTGGGAGAACACACGGTCAGCCTGACTGCCGATGACGGAACGGATCGAACCGGATTCAGCTTCAAAGTGAATGTGCTCAAGGATCAGCTGCCGACCTTTGACCCTGCCATGGCTACCGCGTTTTCCTTCGCTGAAGGCACGGGTGCGATCACCCCCATGACCATCACCACGACGGATGCAGATGGCGACAAGATCCTCGTGACGTGTGCCTCAGGCTGCACCAGTCTGAAGCGACTCTTTCCTGCCACGGCTGTCGGCTGGCCTGCAGCTCCCACTTACACTGGCCTCCCCGGTAACCAGACCGTTCAATTTGACTGGATTCCCAGCTACCTCGAAACCATCGGTGGCAATGCAGCTCGCACGATCACACTCAAGCTGGATTACGACACTCGTGACGGAAATCTCAGATCCGTGGTCAAAGCTGCAATCGTGTCGGTCCCCATCACTTTGACGGTCCTCAACCGGGATGATCCTCCCACCTGGGTTACCCAACCTCCGGCTCTCGCAGGCCCGGTGACAGAAGGCGCACTCATGCCGAACATTTTCGGCGTGGCCGCCGATCCGTTCGTGGCCCCTGCCACTGCGGTGGGCATCGACTACAGTCTCGAGTTCGATACTGAAGGGGATCCGAACATCAACCTGAGCACTTCGGATGTGGATAATTGCAAATGGCTGAAAGTGGACTCGACAGCTCACATCACGGGCAGCGCTCCCACCTTCAGACCGCCGTACTACACGCAGCCCTATTGCAAGGTTCGCATCGTCGCCACGGACAAGAATCTTCTCGCGACGAATTCCAATTGGATCGTCTACAGTTTCACCGATGTCAATCAGCCCATCACCAACGGGGGTCCGGCCATTCCGACTCTTACGGCGATCGAAGGTCAGCAGTTCACGCTGAATCTCGCACGATACTTTCCAGATCCGGATCGTCCAGATCTGACCGGAGCAGCCGGAATTCCTGATCCACTTGAAACGGTCGCAACCAAAACCGGCACGATGCATTGTGAGTGCGTGAACTGCCAGGCCAAAGGCGTCTGGGGATTGATCGCCCCCGCTCAAGCTGGCAATGGCAAAGTCTCCGATCAACCGACTTGCGACGGCATGACTTTCAAATGGACTCCGAATTACATGATCGTCAACACGGGTGCCGGCGGCGCGCCGCAACCCGTTCCCACGACTTTCTCAGGACTCATACTTCGCGTCTGGGACAAGGGCTACCCCGCTGACCCTTACGTCGAAAAGACTTTTGACCTGAAAGTTGAAGATGCGCCATCGCCGATGAGCATCACGCTCGCCAGCGGCCCCATCTCAGCCGTCGACAACGGCCAATCCGCGGCGGTCGAAGTGAGAGAAGATACTCCAGCCGGCTTCATCAATATCAACACCGGTTATTCTCCTGGTGACAATTTCTCTTACGGTCACAAGGTTGATATCAAATGCGACAGCTGCAAACCTGCTTCGCTGGTCTCCATCTCCGGGCTGGACCGGGCCATGGGACCTGGGACTTTCAAAATGAACATTCAACCCACATTCACCTCGGGTGACGATCAGAGCGGACCGGGCGGCACCAGCCTGGGACTGATTGATCAGATGACCCACAAAGTGGTGATCACCGTGACCGGGATCGACGCTTACGGTTCCCCGGATCCGACTCGCATCTCCACGAAAACCGTCTACCTCACGGTCAAGAACGTCAATCGTCCTCCATCAGCGATTTCTCTGAAGTTCACGCCGGGCGGCGGCGGCATTGAAGCGCTCTTTCCGGATCAGGATGCCATGATTCTCGACGCCGCGAAACCAGGAATGAAAACGGTTGAGCTCAATCTGATCGATCCAGACAATTTTGAATCCGCCAATGATGAGGGTCAAAAAAATGACGTACCGGTGTTCATTTTCACCGGTATCGCCGCTGGCACCGAAGCACCGCAGTTCGGGAATATCATTCCAGCCAAGTACACTACGGACGCGGTCAAATGGACCATGGATCCAGGCGCGAGCTGCGTCTTGAGTCCCGGAGGAACCGTCACCCGAAAAGTCGCGATCTCCGGAACGGATCAGAGATCCGGCGTGGCGATCAACCGACTGTTCACCATTCGAATTCTCAACGCCAGAGGGGATTGTCGTCAGTAAATTGATGCCAGCTTGAGCGAGTTCATTTGTGCACTCCAGCCAAACCGGTGTACCCTTATGAACGAAGATGCCCCCTCACTTGAAGTGCAGTCTCATTCGAAATGGATTTCGAAACATCCTGACGTTCTACGGCGTCCTGGCGTCGCTCTGCCTTGCACTCAGCCCTGGAGCTGAGGCCGCGCCCCAACCGCACGGACTGACACCCCGGCAGATCCGCAGCTTTCGAGACCGCGCTCCTCGGCCTCCGTTCAAGGAACGCATCAACGCGGGCAAGGTCTACGTCTGCGAACCTTACTGCGAAGCGGCGGCGACCGTCTATTACAACGATCCGAAAAAATTTCAGGATGGTCTTGAAGTAGAGATTGAGCGTCCCGAGTACAAGGACAAGATCCGCACGGGGCAGACCGCTCTGGATGCGAAAACTCCCACACCTCCCACAGCCGCCGCGGCAAAATTTCAGAACGATACCTATCCGTCAGTGGAGCCGGAAACCGGTCCATCTTCCGGATCACCGAACCCATCTGAGTTCGGAAGTTCAACCGGTTCAGCGGCCGAAAGCCCGGTAATGCCCGCTGGGGCGACGGCCGCCACGGCGGGCGCCCCAACTTCAGCGGTGATGTCAGCGAGACCCGCGAAGCCAGAAGAGAAAAAGGAAATCGAGGACATCGAGCTGGACCCCGTTTCCCGAAGTTTCAGCACTCGCAATCCGCTTGCCTTTCTTCTGGACGTCCAACTCGGAATGACCAGGATCTCCCGGTCATTGACCACTGCAGCGAACACGCAGACGGAGAGCGATGCCCTCGGCAAACTCGGACCCGTTCTTGAAATCAACACGCGGTTGCCTGCAATCTTCAGCACGCACCGGCATCTTGCGGTGGTGGACACGTCTTTTCGTTACTGGGGAGTGAGTTCTGAAACTTCTGAAAAAAGTGTCGCGACTCGTGAGAGCAAGACGGATCACCTGGATCTCAACGGTAGAATTCTGCTGTTCAGACAGTCTTCGAAGCTCGGTTATGGCCTGATGCTCGGCGGACGGATGGACCGTTTCGTCACGGAGCCGGACGTCCCGCAGGGATTTTCGTCCACGCGAACCAATGTCTACCTCGGAGCTTCCGTGGCGTGGGGAGGCTTCAATCTGGATCTCAAGAAAAGCATGTTGGGTTCCGCTTCCGATGCGGATCTTTACCGCGGCACTTCAGTTTCCGCCGGTTTCTTCGAGATCAGCTCAAGATACTGTCGGCCGACAGGAACCCTGCTCAAGCTGAACTGGTCCGCCTGCGCGGTGGCGAATCTGAATTTTTCGAGCGAAACAGGCTTGGGGGATCCGGGCCGGTCCGTTTACACGACTCATCCTCAACATGCCTACCTGAATACGAATATCGCCCTCCAGCTTTCGCTCACGAAAGTGATTGAGCTGGTCATGGATCCCAAGGAAGCCGAGAAATCAAAATGAACTCTCCGTTGATGTTCGCAGGCCTCGCACTCATTCTGGATCTCAGCGGTTCGATGGAACAGAGACTTTTTGACAAGACCAAGCGTCAGGTCATGGTCGACAACATTTCTGCCCTGGCCACGACTCATGACAAGACCGAAGACCTGCTGATCGTGAGTTTTGGCGCCACCCAGGATCAGAGCTGCAAGGTGGTGAAGTCTGAAAATGTGAAAGCGGGTCAGCTTGGCCACTGGATTGCCCGACAGAGACCTCGGAAGTTCGCGAAGACACCGCTTGCGCTTTCTCTCAGGAGCCTGCTAGTCCCTCTGACTGAAAAAAAAATCAGCCAGATCATCGCGGTGACCGATGGAAATGATACTTGCAACGAAAACCCCTGCCAGGTCATCAGCGAACTGGACCAGAAGATCGGCCCCCAGTCCGTCAGTGTTCAGATTGACCTGATCGGTTATGATCTGGATACGAAGGAACGCAAGCAACTGGACTGTGACACTTCCACACTCAGAAATCTCAAATACTCGGTCCATCTCGCCCGCACGGACGTCGGCCTCACCACCGCACTTCAGAATGTCACGCGTAACGCGCAGGCGAAAAAGAAGGATGCGACCAGCATTCAAGTCATGAACTCCCCGCCCAACTCCACGTTCAAAATCAAACACCTCTCCAAAGACGGCAAGGTTCTGGATGAAAAAGTCTGGAAAGGTCCCTTTCCGCTGAATCTCGCCGCCGGAGAATATGAAGTTTCGCTTCTCGGCCCGGATGGCAAGGAGCTGGGCAGTGATGTTTCCGACGAGCCGAATGCTGCCGTCGGAACCGGGAGTGCCGCAAAAGGTCGCACTCGAGGAACTCAAGGCAAGCCCAAACGCATCACGATCGACGGAAGGCAGAAAGCTTCGATCAACTTTGCCGACCTCGCCCCTCCGGCATCGAAGATCACCCTTGAAGGACCGGTCCTGGGTTTTCTGGCGACTCCCGTTGGAGACACCGAAACGAAGCCCATCAACCTTCGGTCTCCGGGAGATTATGAGCTGACTCCAGGGATGTGGCGACTGCAGCTCAATTACCCGCAGTGGCTCTCGCAAGTACCCGGTTTTGAAGTCGCCATCGAAGCCGGCAGTGACAAGAAGTTCGATATCGAAAAGGACCTGAAAAAAGAAATCCAGTGGGTGAAACTCCCCGAAGGCCGAGCTGAAGCGATGCTTGAGTTCACTCTGGGCGGAAAGTTGCAGAAAATTCTGGTTCTCAGGCAAAGCCCCGCCATCCCGCTCCCTCACGGAGTCGCGTACTCGTTCAAAGACACCACGAATTAGGCGCGTTTGTCCGGTGTCTTCTCGTCTATCTCATCCTTCTCGTGTCTTTCATGACACATGGAAATACTTTATTTTCCTAAATAATTGACCTTTTTAGTCAGCTAAAGATAAACTGGATGAAAGCCGATCTTCCATTTGCTGAACGTACAGGGCTAAACATGAATATGGTGAGCATACAGACTGCCTTTTCGCACTTCGCGGCCTCACGGCTGCGATCCGCAGGCAGTCTCGTGCTTGGTTTGGCCTTTACTCTGTCACTCAACTCCTGCGGACCGTCGACTTCACAGCTTGCGGAAAAACTCGGCACCGACATCGATCCAAGCCCTCAGGTCACTTCCATCAAACTCACCTCTCCCGCTCACACTTCAGCAACGACTGCGGAGTACGAAGTCGTCTTCTCAGCTCCTGTGACCGGAGTCGATGTGACTGACTTCGCACTGAGCACCACCGGGATCATGGACGCTCGGATCTCCAAAGTCACAGGCAGCGGCACCACTTATACCGTCACGGTATTCACAGGGACTCAGGACGGGACCGTCAAACTCAACCTCATCGACAACAACTCGATCAAAAGTCTGAGCGGTTTCACGCTCGTCGGCAAGACCAGCACGAGCGGAAATTTCAGCACGGCTCAGGCCGTGATCGTGGATCGTACACCTCCCGTGATCACGATCTCCCCCCCGACACCGGCGAGTGTCAACCATACGGGCACAGCAGTATTTCAGATCACCTACGAAGCTGGCAGCGTGATCAATCTCAACGCGTCCAATATCCTGCGTCCGTCGACCGGAGTGGCCTGTCAGGCTGCGGTCACGACGGATCCTTTGGACGCGATGAAGCGACTTGTGACTGTCTCCAATTGCACCGGCAATGGCACCGTCGGCCTCCAGCTGCCCGCGGGTTCCGCGACGGATGCAGTTGGAAATCTGGCGGAAACTCCGGCTTCAAATACTCCACTCAGTGTTTCTAACATCGATCCGGTGATCGTCTCGATCCTCAGATCCGACACACTCAATCCAACCAATACGGCACTGGTTCACTTCCGAGTTCGAATGAGCAAGCCTGTGAAGGGTGTTGACCCCACGGACTTCACGGTCTTCAAGGATGCAAGCATCGACAGTTCCGCCACTGTCGCATCCGTGACTCCGGACAGTCCGGATGCCAACGGGTATGCAACCAGCTACACGGTGACTGTTCGCACCGGGACCTCCGGTAATGGTACCCTGCGACTTGATCTGATCGACAATGACACGATTCGCGATCAGGCTGGCAATCCGCTGGGGTCCATCGGCCTCAACAACGGAAACTTCGTCACCGGAGACTCCTACACCGTTGACCGCACCTTTCCAGTGGTCACGAGCTTCAAACTTTTTCCGGCGCTGAGCGCCCCGCGAACTTCGACCAATGCCAGCTCGCTGGTGTTCAAAGTGGTTTTCAGTCGGGCCGTCAGCTTCGTCGATGCAAGCAGTTTTGCACCGGTCACCACCGGATTGAGCGGAAATACTTTCACGATCGCTGAAGATCCCGCTGCGGTGCCACTCAAATCAGCCTACCTCCTCACTGTTCAGACAGGCACGGGTGATGGCACTCTCAAAATCAATCTGAATGACACGAACACGATCACCGATGGCTTGAATGCGCTCGGAGGCTCCGTCCAGGGCGATGGGAACGCCAGCTCCGACACCATCACCATCGACAAAACTCCTCCTTCGATCTCCTTTTCGAATCCTGATCAACAGATCATCAATGCTTCGCAGGTGGCTTCATGGGGGGTCAGTTACTCCGGAACGGAAACGATCACCCTCATTCCAGCCGACATCAAGCTCACATTCACGGGCACTGCCACCTGCCCGGATGCTAATATCGTGATTTCAGGAACCGGCAGTGCAGCGCGAAGCGTGTCCATCAGCGGCTGCAGTGGTGAAGGAACTGCAACGATCTCCGTCAAGAATGTCGGAACTGCAGTCGATAATGCCGGTAATCTGGCAACCATCGCGGGACCCAGTCCATCCGTAACCGTCAGCGGCATCAAGCCGAGTGTGGTCTCCATAACGAGAAAAGATGCCGATCCGACGAATTCCGTCAACGTGGACTTTAACGTCACTTTCTCAAAATCCGTGACTGGCTTCATCCTCTCCAATCTCCAGGTCATCGGCACCGGACTCTCCAGCACGAGCGTGCTGTCAATCACCGGATCAGGAACGACTTACGTCGTGCGAGTCAAAACCGGAGTGGATGGCACCATCGGTCTGCAACTGAACAGCAACAATACCATTCAGGATGCTTCGGGCAACACGCTTTCCGGCAGCACGACCAACACGTACAACTCTTCGACCAGCCCCCTGGGTGAAATCTATCACTTCGACAAGACGGCGCCTTACGTCGTCTCGATCAACCGGGTCGAGTCCGAATTCACCAAACTGGGAACACTCCATTTTCTGGTACAATTTTCAGAACCCGTCTCAGGGCTCGCCGCCGGAGATTTCGCCGCAATCGCTTATGACGGCGCATCTGCCACTTCGACGGTCAGTCTCACCGCAGGCGGTGCACTGCCCACGGCCACCTACACCGTCACGGTTACGGGAGTTTCGGGCAATGGCCATCTCCGCCTGAACCTCACGGACAATGGCAACGTCAAAGATATCGTGAATGACCTCGTCGCTCAGAACGGTGCCGCGGACGGATCTTTCACCACGGGTCAGATCTACACCATCGACACCGTTGCTCCAGCGCCAGTCATCTCAACCCCCTCGGTCGCGACCATCAACTCGGATCAAAGCTCCACTTTCGTGGTGACCTATACTGAGGATGTCACCCTCGCCCTGACGCCAGCCAAAGTGATCATCACTCCATCGGGTGCCGGCATCGGTTGCACCGGCGTTGCGATCGGAACCACTGCCACGCCTCTCCGCACGGCAAACGTGACTTTATCGAACTGCACGGGCGACGGCAGTGTCCAGATTTCACTGGCCGCGGGATCCGCCACTGATCTGGCCGGCAACAGTGCCCTGGCTTCGGCACAAAGTCCGGTCCTGAACGTGGTTGGAAAAGCGCCCTGGTTAACGTCGATCAATCGAGTGAATGCCAATCCGACCATGGCCACATCATTGCATTTCACGCTGACTTTCAGCGAACCGGTGAGTGGACTCGCACTGAGCGATCTTGTCGCCACCAAAGTCAGCGGTACTCTCGGCGGATTGTCCGTGACCTCCTTCACTCCGGCAAGCGGACCAAGCGCCACCTATGACGTTCTGCTCAACGCAGGCACGGGCTCGGGACAGTTGCGGTTGGATCTCGTGGATTCGGGCACGACTCAGATCAAGGACTTCGATCTCAATCTGGTTCGAGGTTCTTCGCCGGGGTATGTCGTCAATGGCAGTTATGCAGTGGGACAGGCCTACGACATCGACCGCACTCCACCTGCCGTGATCTCCATGACCAAGATGGATCCAGAACCTTCGCCTCTTTCCGTGGTTCGTTACGCAGTGACCTTCAGTGAGGCTGTCACGAACGTCAACCTGTCAGACTTTTCAGTCACTGAAGGCGGAGTGACCGGAACTTCAGTCACGGCGATTGCCGCGCAATCCTCGAGTGTCTACACGGTCTCCGTCAATACCGGCAGCGGCAATGGTACACTTCAATTGCAACTCAAAGCGGCAAACGGCATCACGGATACCCTTGGCAATGCCATGACCACCGGATTTTCGACGGCTCCAGCCTACATCATCGACAAGACTCCTCCGACCGTCGTTTCCGTCACCCGCAGTCTGGCCCAGCCGACGAAAGCCAGGTACCTCACTTTTGCCGTGAGCTTCAGCCGACCAGTCAGTGGCGTGGACGTGAGTGATTTCGTGCTGAGCAAGACGGGCAACACTATTTCATCGATCGTCAGTTCCGTTTCTCCGGCTTCAGCCGTTCTCGTCAAGAACTATGTCGTCACGGTGGATACGGGAACGACGGATGTGGGCGACGGCACAATCGGATTGAATGTCAAAGACGACGACTCGATCAATGACTCGGTCAATCCGCTCTATGGACCCGGTACGTCCGCCTCCGCTTTCACGGGGGACGTCTACACCGTGGACCGGTCGGCTCCCACGATCGCCATCAGCATTCCCTCTCCGGCGAACGTCAACCGTCTCCAGACCAGTGTCTTCACCCTCACTTACACGGGGGTCGATACGGCTTCGGACATCACCCTGGTCGGAGCGAACGTCACCGTCGTTCCTGGCGCAGGCGGCAGCACCTGCACCGGCGTGACCGTCGCGGGCAGCGGCACCACGACTCGCACCGTAACTTTGTCGAACTGCCGAGGAGACGGCCTGGTCGGAATCACCCTTGCTGCAGGAACCGCGAAAGATACTGCGGGCAATCTGGCGGCCGCGGCCTCCTCTGGCGCGACGCTCGCGCTGGTTGCCAAAGCTCCCTACGTCCTGAGCATGGTCAGAGAAAGCACCAATCCGACCAACGGCAGCACTGCCCTTGCCTATCTGGTGACTTTCAGTGAAGCGGTCACCGGGGTGCAGACCTCATCCTTCCAGGCCAATGCCTCGGGAGTCACCGCAAGCCTCAGCGTCGCCGTGGTCAGTGCATCCGCTTACCGAGTATCCCTGACCGTCACTTCTGCAACTGGCAGCGGAACACTGGGTCTGCGGCTCACCGATCAGGGCGCCAATCAAAATCTGATCCTGGATACGGACCTCAATCCATTGATGGCTTCTGACGGCATCACTGAGGATGGTACGACGGATGCGCTGGCTTACACCGTGGACCGGACTCCGCCGTCCGTAGTCAGCATCAACCGAGTCGGCGGCCAATACAGCTCTGCCACCACGGTACAGTACGTGGTCACGTTCAGTGAACCGGTCACCGGAATCATGAGCACGGATTTCAGCCCTGCCGTCGCAAGTGGCACTATCACTGGCGCAAGCGTTTCAGCCTCAATCACCCCACCGGGCCCGGCCGCGAGCACCACTTACACCGTGACCGTCAACACCCCGGGAGTGAACGACAGCGGAAATCTTCGTCTTGATCTCGCCAATTCCGGAAGCACCGGGATCACGGACTCGGTCGGTAATCTTCTCCCGGTCGGATCCTTCAGTACGGGACAATTTTTCACGATCGATAAAATGAAACCGACCGCGTCGGTCATTGCGAGAAATATGGCCAATCCGACCAACCTTGCGCAGGTCGGCTACACGGTCACTTTCACTGAAGCGGTCCAGAACGTGACGGCAGCGAGCTTCGCCGTTCTGAACTCGAATGGTGCAGGAGCTTCAGTCGCCAGCGTTTCTCAAATCGATTCGAGCCATTACTCGGTACTGGTGGGCAGCGGCGCGACGGATGGAATTTTCTCCCTGAAATTTTCGGCGAGTTCCGCAATCACCGATCTCGCCGGGAATGCGCTCGACGCCTCAACGTTCCCGGTGACGAGCTACACGCTCCAACTCGTGCCTCTCAGCATCGCAGGGGTAAACTTCGCTTACGGCAAACAAGGTGACTTCCAGACCCTTGCCATCGCTGGAAACGGCTTTTACAGCGGCATGGCGGGAGCCGTCGGCTCGGCAGTCTGTTCCGCGGTTCGCGTGGTGAGTCTCACGAGTGCTCAATGTGATTTCACTTCACCGACTTCGAGTGCTGAGAAGATCAAGGCCTTGAGTCTGGTGCTCACCAATCCGCTCGGACAGAGCACCAACGCCTTCCCGAATGCCTTCTTCAATCTGGCGCTGCCAAAATCCTGGCTTGCGGCCGACAAGATCCCCGCCGGAATGATCGTCTCCAACAAAGTCACGAAGTGGCCGGACTTCGCAGGCAACAGTCCGGGAGGCGACGCGACTCCACCAGCAGCCAATCTCGCTCCGACCTACGTTCCCACCGGACCCGGCTCCAGAGCCGCAGTTGAATTCGACCCCAATGCTTTGACCGCGATGGCCATTCCAAACGGACTGCTCGATAACCCATCTGCACGCCTGGCGATCTTTGCAGTTGTGACTGATGCCTCAACCGCTTCTGATCATTCCTTCAGACAAGCGGTGGCGTCGGACAATTACAGTCTGAACCTCGGACGAGTCTATGATGGTACCTCAGGGAACATCTGGACCCTGGGTTCGCTGGGTGCCGCAACGGCCGCAAGCCCGCACGTGGTTTCCCCAGGGACCACGACACAGCTCCTGACGTTTCAATACGGGACCACCACCAATACTCTGACGCTGAAACTGAACGGAGTCGCTCAGCCCACCCAGAGCGTCGCCAGCCAGGACCTGAGCTCGAAGCTCTGGTTAGGCCGCCGTGGTGGAAATGTCGGATCCGAGTACTGGAAGGGCACGATCTCCGAAGTCATCATCTATCAGGACCTCAACTCTCTGGACCCCGCTCAGGTCGGAGTGATCGAAACGTATCTCAAGGCCAAGTACAACCTGCCCTGAGCGCTTGAGACTTTCGTCAAATTCCTGACGAGGCGCCTGCCGGTCCCGCTGGTCCTCACTGTGTCACGGCGGCCCCAAACAAATCTAAAGAATTTGCGCGATTGGGTCGAAACGCCTGATGACTCCAGTGGAAGGAAAAAAACCATGAGCATCCGACCAGGCTTGAACGTGAAAAATCTGAATGCGGCAGGGAGAACTTTTCATCATCCCTTGGCTCTCCTGGCCCTCTGGGCCATCTGCGCTTTTTCCGGAGCACTCACAGGCTGCGCCGGCAGACGCTATGACATCAAAAGCGATCCTTCTGAAGCGGACATCTACATCAACGATGTAAAAATCGGCAAGACTCCGATGCAGGTACCATTCAAAGACCTTCCTGAAACGGCCAATCTCAAACTTGAAGTCGTCCGTGAAGGCTACGGCTCCGTTCTCACATTCGTTCCCGGCCCCACCACCGCTCTGCTGGAGGCTGATCTCCTCGTCAAGATTCCAAAGAAGGAGGACGAGATCGACAAGATCAATCGCCAGGTCGGGCAGATCATAAAGGCCCATCAGCTCATGATCGCCAACCGCAATCACGAAGCGATTCGTCTGATTGATGAAGCGATTCACGAAAACCCAAAGTACATCTACCCGCTGATTCTCAAGGCGACCGTTCTCTTCATGTCCAGAAACTTCAAGGAAGCTCTGGTCTACTGGGAAAAAGTCCTGAGCCTCGATCCCGTCAATGTTGAAGCCAAGCGCATGGTCTCCGTGCTCAAGACGGATCGGAAGATCGCTTCTGAACTCGGAACTCCGGAAACGGGAAACACTGCCGGGGGCACCAAATGAAATTCAACGCTCTTGCAGTCACAGCCTGGATCGTGCTGGGCGCAAGCCCATTTTCCAGTTTCACCTTTCCGTCAGCAAACGCTGCCGATGGAGCTTCTCGAGGCTCTGAAGAAACCGTCGGGGACGTCGAAGCGGCGGCTGCCGAGTCCAGCGACCTGAGTTCAAGTGAATCACCGGACGCCCCTGAGAATCGCGCTTCTCGGGATTTGCGGAATTCTGAAGAAGGTTCCGCGAAGCTTGCGGAAAAGGCGACCACGAAGGGAACCGGGAACGAAACCGTGAAGGAATATGCCGGAACAATCGTGAAGTCGGAATCCGAAGCCACTTCAGGCAGCTCAAAATCCACTTACTTCCCCTTTCCCGGACAGGACCTCGGCCAGAGGCTTTTCAATCCCGAGCTGATCGATACCGCGGAACTCCGCTCCAACGCGCTTGAGCTTCTGATCAATGACAAAGTCAGAAGACTCGTCAAGGCCCATGTCGGGTTTGATGATCAGTACCGCGCGAACTCCACCATCACCATCACCGCCATTCAGCCTCGCCCGGCTGACGCGATTGACCCCACCCGAAAAGATAACTCTCCTGCCCTTTCGAAGGGTGGCGATACGAACGCGCTCGGTCTCACGTTTGAAGGCGAAAGCCTCTTCAGCCTGAACAATCTCGTGGATCGTTACAAGAAGGAAGCTCGCAGCGAAAGCCGACTGAGCAGAAGCCTTGCTTCGGACATTTCCGATACCATCGCTCAGACCAGCAAGACCACGAATGACATTCTGCCCATCCGCCGTGATGACGAAAGCGAAAAGGTCACGTACGAAGTCAGCGGAGCCAGTATCCAGGTCACCGTCAGCGATCAGCTGGGGCCCGAAGTCGTCAAAGCGATCGATAAATCTCTCAAGGATGCCTTCACTCCCGCTTTTGGAAGCCGTCTTGCCCTTCAGGTTCGGAGTGGAAATCTGCTGCCGACGCCTCCTCCTGAAGCTCCCAAGGCGGAACCGGTACCTCAACCGGACCTGTACACTCGCCTCATCGAGCTCGCACGCAGGTTTCAAATTCTCATTCTCGGCGTGGTCGCGATCATCGCCTTCTTCACGGCTCTGATTCTGGGAAAATTCTATTCGTGGCTGACTTCACGTGGTGAATCCCGTCAGGCCGGTACCCTCTCGTTCCAGCAGTCGGATGGACCTCAGGTCCACACTCTCACTGCGGCCGAAGTTCAGGCCAATGTGGAAGAGGCTGCGAAAAACGCCGCTGAAGCGCAGGCGGCTCTGGTCGCCCGCGAAACTGAAATTGCCGAAATGCATGCTCGTGATGCTGCCAAGACTCTCGAGGATCAGATCATCACTTTTGTGAAAACTGACGTCAAGGCACCCAAGTACCTCATTCAGGACTGGATGACCTCAGAAGAACACTATCCGAAGCTGATGATGATGCTTGAGATGCTCGCTCGCCGTGATATCCCTTTTGAGAAACCTGACGTGCGCATGGACGTCATCCGTACCATTCGCGAACGTCGCCGGGACATCGCGGCCATGAGCGCGGTTCAGGTCAAGAATGAACTCGAAGACCTGTACTGGGCACTCGTCTCCACTTCTTACCTCGGACACAACACCGCCGGCCAGAGTTTCGCGGTTCTTGATTCAGTGGACGACATCAGTCTCTACCGGATCATGTCCAAGCAGACTCCTGAAGTTCAGGCTGCAATCCTCATGAGTCTCCCGGAAAAACGCGCCGCTCGCATGATGGGCAAATTTTCAGCCGGCAAACGAAATGAGATCCTGCGCTGCGTGTCTTCCGGCAAAGTCCTCGACGACGATGCCATCAAGGATACCGTGATCCAGCTTCTCAACGAAATCGAGTCCTCGGCCAACAGTCCTCTCAAGACGGCTGCAGCCGATGACGGGATCGAAGCCATTCTGCCTCTGTTGACAAAGATGCGCTTTGAGACTCAGTTCACGACCGCGCAAAGCTTCATGGGGCTTGAGAAGGCGATGCGAACCCGCATTCTGAACCAGTACTTCAACGTCGCGCTCCTTCCGATCGCACGTGACGAGTTCCTGGGCAGCCTCTTCATGGACAAGGATACGGAATGGGTCAGAGCCATCATTTCTCCTTTCGATGCTGAATTGAAGCAGCGCGTACTGATGCAGTTGCCGCCCATGCAGCAGCGCATGCTCGAAGGGGGAACCATCATCCCTCGTGGCATCGCGATGAATGCCCTGAAGGAACTCAATCAGTCCATCTGTCAGAAACTCGAACAGGGAGAGCTCAGTCATCAAGAGATCTTTGACCTGGACGAAAGCTCCGGGCAGAATCAACAGGATGAGAACACTTCTCCCAATGTACACCACATTTCGGCCGCTTGATCGAGCCAGAAGGCTCATCCCGAGCAAGCTGCGCCCGCTCGGGACAATTGCGATCGGACTGAGTCTGGGACTGCTCCCTCTTGCGTGCCCGAGGATCGCTTTCGCAGTCGAAGACGTGCACGTGGGCCTGGTTCCCTATGCCAAGGGACCTTCGCAGTACCCCAGCTCCTTCAGTGGCTTCGGAACCGCGATCGGAATCAACTCAAACTCTCTCAACCGGAATATCGGCATTGGCTTGAACGCGATCTACCAGGGCAACGCCTATCTGTTGACCGCTTCCGTGAGGCGCTACTTTCTGGGACAGCCTCAACTGGGCTCACTCAAAAAGCCTCCTTCGGAGACTCCCGGCAGTGACTCCCCGCCGGTCACTTCCTATACCCGTTATGCGGGAGCGTACATTGAGATTGGACCTTCGATCTATCATGTCGCGCGAAAGATCGGGGAACTGGTTCCGAGCCCGGACGGTGACCTGAGCGAAGATGCGCCGGGCACACTCACTCCTTCGACGGTCGGAATCGCCAAGACGGGACTTTCGATCAGTCTCAGTGTCGGGTATGAGAAACCGGTGTGGACAAGCTACTACGTTTATGGTCGAGCGACCGGAACCGAATCCCTGAAGGGAACTGTGGCGGCGCTCTTGTTTGAAGTCGGGCTCGGCATGCCCTTTTCACTCGGCGGACTCTTCAAATGAGCGGCCCGGCTTCGCGCACTCGCCTCAGAACTCGTACTGTTTGGCAACGCGAATGACGACTCGACGATTCTTCTGCTGATTGTCCGGCAAGGACGCGCCAGCCGCATCCACATTCGGAACGAGCGGACGACTGTCGGCGAAGCCCTGGGCATTGAGGTTCTTCTTGTCGAGCCCCTTCGCTTCAAGCATGCGGATGATCGCGGTGGCGCGAGCGGCGGAGAGCTCCCAATTGGATGGAAACTGCGCGGTACTGATCGGAGCATTGTCCGTATGGCCTTCGACGTAGATGGGATTGGTCTTCGCAGTCGCGGCCACGGCATCAATGATCTTGCCGAGAGCTGCTGACTCTTCCTGACGGAGCGAGACACTCCCCTGCTCAAAGAGCATCGTTCCCATGAAGACCAGGGAGATGTCCTTGCCGGTGCGGGTGATCGCCACCTGCTGAGTGAGACCTTCTCGTTTGATGATCTCCTCGAGCTGCTTCTGGAGCTCTTCAAAGGGCAGCTCGTACTTGCCGCCGAACTCCTTGGACACTTCCTTGCGGATCTCATCGAACTTCTTCTGATCAACGGTCGAAAAACTGAACATGATGGCGAAAAAAGCCATCAGAAGAGTCATCATGTCCGCGTAGGAGATCAACCAGGCTTCGCTCTCCTCTCCATGAGCTTCGTCATGATCAGGTGCGTGGCGATGGCGCTTGACATTGACTTCGTTGGAATGGTCGCCCATTTACCTTCCCGCCAGTCTCGCGCGCTCAGCGGGAAGCAGAAAGGATTTCATCTTCTCTTCGACGAGGATCGGATGCGTCTTGCGCTTGATCATCATCAGACCTTCGAGAATCATCTTGCGCGCATTGTAGCCTTCCGAATTCGCGGCGCTCAGGTTCTCGCCGATCGGAACGAAGACGAAATTGGCAATCGCGATCCCGTAAAGAGTCGCAACCAGACCGATGGCCATCGCGGGACCCACCTTTTTCTGCGCGTCCGCTCCACCAAGTTCATTCAGAAGGGCGATCATTCCGAACGTGGTCCCAAGAAGCCCGAAAGCCGGAGGAAACCGAGCGAGAGTCTTGAACATGTTCACTTCTTCAGCCTGGCGCCGCTTGAAGGTATCCATGCGTGCACTCATGATGTCCCAAAGCTGATCCTCAGTCGCGCCGTTGACCAGAAGCTGAAGGCCCTCTCTCAAAAACTCGTTCTTTACGGAATTGACCGCAGTGCGGGGATAGTTCGGATCCCGCTGCATCCCCTCGGCAAGCGAGATCACTTCGCGAATGATCGCCTGATAGTCCTGACCCGCGGCACCGACCAATTTTTTCAATGCAACCAGTGTAAGGCGGATGATCCGGCCAATCGGAAAGCAGACGCAAGCGGCGGCGGCAGTTCCACCGACCACGATCATCAGCGCGTGAATATTCAGGAGAACCGCGCTTGCACCCTTCGCCTCCAGCACGGCAAAAGCGAGAACGGCAGCGGCCCCCAGAAACCCGATGATCGATGAAAAATTCATGGTGTGTTTTCCTTGTCCGGGATTCCCATGTTCTCGGAGAGAGACTGCAGACCGTCCGCCTCGACCTTGAACTGTTCTGAGAGCAGTTTACCCGCCTTCAGAGACATGGGGGTGACTCCCCTGGCGCTGATGTGTTCGATGTAATTCTGGATGGACCGCTGCAACTCCTGAAGTGAGCGGCTGGCGTCCATCAGTTGAAACTTGGAGCGGGTGAAATTCGTCTTGATCTTCTCGAGCGACTGCTCCGTCTTTCGGTTCTTGGCTCCATCGGCGGGACTGGCGCCGGTCATGTGGAGGTCACGCAACTGCGTTTCAAGGCTGGCGCGTTTGGCCTCGGATTCCATGAGCTGCACTTCGCAGGCGAAATAGAGCTCTTCGTACTGGCGGATCGTCGCGATGTACTTGCTTCTTGCGGCTTCACTCTGCTGCCGAAGGTAAGCATTTTCGTCAAAAGTGCCCGAAGACGTGGCAGATGCGGAAATCGCGTTCGTGGAGCCGAACGTCGAACTGAGCGTCGATTGAAGCGGAGCCGGATCGTTCGCGGAAAGCGTGATTTCCCGTTGGATCCTCTCCTTCTGCTGATTGCGAAGCTTCAGTTCGCTGGCGCGGCGCTGAGAGACTTCGCTGATGCGACGAAGAGCTGAATCGAGGACGTCAGTGGTTTCGAGGGCCTGCTGGCCTTCCAGAATACTGATCACTTTGGACAACTCGCCTGAACTCTCTGTCGACATGCATCCTCCGGAGCTGTTCACTCCAGTCCCAAGTTTACGGGTGGATGCATTTTAAAGAAATGGGCAAGAAACTCCAGTCGAGTCCCTCACCCTGTCAGCGAGTTGACGGGCAGACGAGCGTCTTCATGAGTTCGACTCGTTCCTTCGGGAAACCGTGCGCATAGGAATAATCCTTCTGAAACTTGCGAGGCAGGCTCAAAAGCATGTGAAAGATCGCCTTTTCGTCCTGGCCCATCGACTTCAGGACACAGTAGGAAGCTGCGTCCGCTTCGTGTTCCTGCAGCACATTTTTCGCGTCGACCAGAATCTGATTGTTTCCGATGAAGTTTTCGACTTCGACCAGATGGAGCAGCGCCAGATGACCGAGCTCGTGAGCCATCACGAACTGAAGATCGACGGCACTCTGCTTCGAAAAATCTTTGGCACCGATGACCACCAGGCCGGGGACGGAGAAGGACTGGTAGAGGTAGCTGTCACAGGCCATCTCAAAACGGGGAGGCAGCTCGACGATACTTCGCGAGTGCGGATAATTTTTCACGATCTGTTCAAAAAGCGCAGCTCCGGATTTTCTGGCTTCTTCGCATTTGGTCGATTTTGCCGGCTCTGGGGCATGCTCAAAGTCAGTCTTGTACTCCGCCAGGTAGGAAGCCTGAATCTTCGGCTTCAACTCACTCAGTTCGCGACTGAAAATCACGGGATCCTGACCTGCAAAAGCCTGAGCCATGGAGAGGGCCCCCCCCACCAGGATCAGCGACAACAATGACTTCAACTTCATTTCGGATTTCATGGAGTTCCTCGGCGGTTCAGCGACGGAGTTTCTCCCGCGCCATTCCGACCCCTTATAACCCAAAATTCTACAAAACTGAATCTATTTAGTCAACTATTCGCAAGGCATTGTTTTATAGGGTTAAAAATCTTATAGCGGCTTCGATTTTTGGCCGGTAGTGGGATCTCCAATCCCGGATCGGAACCAGCTCCAGGTTCACGTATTTGACCAGTTCCGCCAGTACCCCTGCAGCTTCCTGCCTTTCCCGTGCACTCAACCGCGCGGTGATCGGATGTTCAAGTAAAGTGATGATCGCTTCGACCATCATGGGCGCATTCCAGTCGCCCGGAAAAACATGCGACCGTTCCATCACGTGGGCCTCAGCCAGCTCGAGTGAATAGGCACGTAGTGCGGCGGTATAGTGCTTCTCTGAAGCATCCAGGACAATCCCAACGACCTGATCCAGCATCCGCTTCTGATCCCGCTCAAAATCCGCGTTTGAGCGTTCGTTCCTGGAAATTCGCGACCAGGACAATCCCCGGATCAGCCGCTCCACTCTGAGAACCTCGGTGGCCTTCGCCGCCTGCCCTCCTCGGAGCGCTTTCAGATCACGGTCTTCGGCACTGAATCGTCTGAAGTCCACGTGATAACTTTCCTTCAGGAGAAAAGGAGAGAGCTCAAATTTTTCGGCCCGCGAAATCTGGTCCAGTGCAAGGCGATAATTTTCCGTCATGCGGGACATTCGAAGTGGCGAGTCCGTGTAGAGACTTTGAGTGAGCGCCAATTCAAAATCATGAGGA
The DNA here is from genome assembly GCA_014378465.1 of Oligoflexia bacterium. GTDB lineage: Bacteria > Bdellovibrionota > UBA1018 > UBA1018 > UBA1018 > UBA1018. The sequence continues at coordinate 23,132 of JACMNQ010000073.1, forward strand.
CTGAGCAGCACTTTCTTGAACTCAAAACAGAGGTCGCCATAGAGCTTCTTCCCGCGGTCGCTTCCTTCAAGATCGCGCGCCAGTCGCTCCAGATCAGTGGCGGTCTGTCCGAACACCAGATAGAAATCCTCCAGGTCATCCATCTGGATTCCCTGGTCTCTCTTCAGTTCCGCACGGAGCCTCGCTGACACCTGATCGCTTCTGCCAATCTCACTGCGCAGCTGTCTTTCGAGAGTGGTCAACGAAGTCAACCTGGATTCACAGCCCAGCCAATCAAAAAAACCCGCCTGCACGGGAGACGCCGCAAAAAAGGCAATGATCAAAAGCACTTTCGGAAGTGGTTGCGACTTCAATTCGATCACTCTCCCGTGTTGGCCGTGGATTCTTCAGGATCAAAAGCGCCTAATTCCTTGGGGTCACTCGGAGCGATGCGCGTGGCGTGGTCTTTCGTGCAAAGAACGCTTTCCTGCCAGGACTCACTTTGAGGATGAGCATGATCCGCGACGATCACATTTCTCAAATGTTGAACCATGGCGGGATTTCTGAAGAAGATCCCGTACTCACGGTTCTGCGAAACTGAAGTGGTGGAACCATTGACCGAGCCCACCCATGCGTACTTTCCATCCACGATGATGGCTTTGGCATGCAGATACCCGGCTCTCCCTCCGACCGTCATGGTCGAAGTGAACAACCGGGTCGAAATACCCGCTTCATCAAACGGGGTAAACAGAGCCGCAATGCGCTGGAGCTGCGTCTTCTTCGGTTTCCCAAAAGCACAGAGACTGGCGACGGTGAGAGACACCTTGATGCCGGACTTCGAAGCCGCGATCAGAGCCTGGTTGATCTGGGGTTCCTTCAGATACTGATTCTCGATCTCGATGGATTCCCTGGCGGAGAGGATGAATTTGACCAGCGGTGCCAGCGAATAAGGGCTGACGGTCAGCTTCTCTTCGATCCCGGGAGCCATGAGGGACGGCAGATCATAAGCCTTGCCTTCCAAATCGTGCTCAAAGATCGAAGTCAGCGTGCGAACCACTTCACGGTCATGAGTGACATAGCTGTAATCCCGGTTGCAGATTTTCGGATTCTGATTCTGATTGCAGAGATTGGAACCGTTGAAATTGCCTGTACTCAGCAGCGCCGCTTTGCCGTCGACGATGATCATCTTGCCATGCTCAAAGCAGCTCTTGCCGGGAATTCCGCAGAGCTCCGCCTTGTTGAAAGGAACGAACGCGCCTTCAGGGGATTCCTTGATTTCCGTCACCAGGCTCTTGAGGTCCTGACAATCTTCATCGTCCTTCGCTTCATCCACGACGTCGAAGAACTTGCACTTCTCGCCCACTGGATTGGGATCCTTGACCACTCGCACGTGCACTCCACGGTCCAGGGCTTCTCGCAGCTGCGCACGGAAATCGCGGTCATTCATTTCGTAGATTTCGATGTCGATCGAAGACTTCGCGGTCTTCAGGAATGCGAAAGTCGGTGTCTCCACGCCATTGACGTAAAGACCGCGCAGCATTTTGCGCGAGAAGCCCCACGGGCGTCCTTCATTGAGACCGTGTCTGTGACCTGCACCGGCAGCTTCGGTATCTTCGACTGACGCGAGCGATTCGCTCCCCTGCTCGATTCCAGCAGTCTGACTGGCCTGCGAGACGGCACCGTCTGAAGACGGCACTCTCTGCTGTACGTGCGAGCACGCCAGGAAAACCGCTGGAGTCAGGAGTGAAATGGACAGTTTGCGCAGAAGCGACGGACAAGGGGTCATGTCAGAGTCTCCAGTCTCTCAGATTAGAGGACCGAAACTCAGTCAGGTAGAGGCAGATTTTGCCGGGTAAGAAAAAGCGCCCAGCCAACAGCGTTGCCGGGGCGCCTTCTCAATTTCACAAGGTGCGTGAACTCACTTCAACTCATTTGGTCACGGGGACTCTTCGCGGATCGCCAGGAGGAGTCAAGGCAAGACCTTTTTTCACGCCTTCTCCGTATTCCTTGTCGGCCTTCATGAAGTGCTGAATCTGGCGCTCCTGAATGAAAGCCGGCACTGATTTCATCGCACCGACGATATTGTCGATCAGAAGCTTTCGCTGCTCCGGTTTCATGATCCGGTACAGATCTCCGGCCTGAGAGAAGTAATCTTCATCGGCGCGGTGATCATGGCGGTGCATGGGGCCGGAAGCGAGATAGGGAGGAGGAGCGGTATCCGGGTACTCGATCACTTCATCAAAGCTGTTCGGGTGATAGTGATAGACCGGTCCGCCGTTGCCATCCACCCGGATCGCGCCATCGCGGTGATAGTGCTGGGTGTGACTGAGCGGCTTGTTCACGGGGATCTGGTGGTAGTTCACTCCGAGCCGATACCGATGTGCATCCGCATAGGAGAAAAGTCTCCCCTGCAGCATGCGATCAGGAGAAAAGCCCAGGCCAGGAACCACTGCCGAAGGGGCGAAAGCGGATTGCTCCACGTCAGCGAAGTAGTTTTCCGGATTTCGATTCAGGACGAACTCACCCACTTCAATCAGTGGATAGTCCTTGTGCGACCAGACCTTGGTCACGTCAAAAGGATTGATGCGGTAATTCGCGGCATCCGCTTCCGGCATGACCTGAATCTTCATCGTCCACTTCGGTAATTCGCCTCGCTCGATGGCTTCAAAAAGATCTCTTTGGGAATGCTCCGGATCCGTACCGGCAAGTTCGGACGCCCGAGCAGGCGCGAGATTGCGGATGCCCTGCTGACACTTGAAATGGTACTTCACGAAATTGCGCTCGTTTTTCGCATTGATCATGCTGAACGTGTGACTTCCGAAGCCGTCCATGAACCGGTAACCATCCGGGATGCCGCGATCTGAAAAGAGGATCGTCACCTGATGGAGCGATTCCGGATGCAGGGACAAGAAATCCCACTGCATGGTGGCGTCCTTGGTGTGGGATTTCGGATGTCGTTTCTGCGTATGCACGAAGTCCGGAAACTTCGACGGATCGCGAATGAAGAAGACCGGAGTATTGTTGCCCACGACGTCCCAGTTGCCTTCTTCCGTGTAGAATTTGAGCGAGAAGCCGCGTGGATCGCGTTCCGTGTCCGCCGACCCCGCTTCACCGCCGACGGTCGAAAACCTCAGAAATACCGGGGTCTTCTTGCCAATTTCAGAAAAAAGCTTCGCTTTGGTGTACTTGGAAATATCCTTCGTGACGACGAACTCACCGAATGCGCCTGATCCCTTTGCATGAACGACACGCTCCGGGATGCGCTCACGATTGAAATGCGCGAGTTTTTCAAAAAGATGAAAGTCCTCAAAAACGATTGGACCACGTTCTCCTGCGGTCAGGGAATTCTGATTGTCTGAAATGGGCACCCCGTTGGCGGTGGTGATGAATTTTATGGTCATTTCACTTCTCCTTGAATCGAGAATAGTCCACTCGGCGGTCAAAGGGAACTCGCAGGGCTCAATCCAACTATAGTTTGAACCTATGCAGTGCGAAGCAGAAAAGGGAGCTGCAAATCAACGCTCAGCGCGACGCCGGGACGAAGTGCCGGGAGTCAGGAGAGATGACCCTGACCAGGTCGTCCGTCAGGAAGACCTGACGCGGGATGGAGTCCACGATGCTCGAAGCAATGGCATCGATGATGGATTGCTTCAATCTCGACTGGTGATAGACCAGGCTGACTTTGCGAGTGGGTCCTGGCTGGACGAAACTCCGCAGATTCTGCTTCTGCTCCGCCTTGCTCAATGAACTGGTCGAGAGGAGCGGTAAAAGTGTATAATTCTTTTCAAGCCGAATGATCTCGATCAGCGTATGCAGGCTCCCGGACTTGATGCGAAGAGGATGTCCCTGTTTTTCGTGACCCGCGCGGCAAAGTTGAAGCACCTGATCTCGGAAGCAATGCGCGTCATCGAGCAGTAAAATCTCATCTGCAAGAATCTGTTTCGGGGTCACTCGCTTGTTCGACAGCATGGGATGGTCGGTTGAAGCAAATACGACGAAAGGCTCATAAAAGAGCACCTTCTCCACCAACGATTCCGGGCACCGGGCGGGAGTGGACAGGACTGCGGCATCCAGCGAACCTTCTCCGATTCTTCGTATCAGGCTTTCCGTAGGCTCCTCATCCACCGACAGACGCACCTGGGGATTCTGTTTCCGGAAGCTGCTCAGAAAAAGGGGCAGCAGTGCAGGGGCCAGCGTGGGAATGATGCCCAGGTGGAAAGCGCCCTGAACTTCACCTTTCACTCGTGAAGCGACGTCGTTGATCCTGCTGGTTTCGTCGATGACCACTCGGATCTGTTTTAAAATGTCTTCGCCTTCAACAGTGACCTTGACCGATGATTTCGCCCGGTCAAACAGCTTCACTCCCAACTCCTCCTCAAGCTTCGCGATCTGCACCGAAAGAGAGGGTTGACTGATGCGGCAGCTCTCCGCCGCACGCGAAAAGTTCTTGAAAGTCTGAAGCGCCAGAGCGTACTTGAGCTGGTCGTGCGTCATTTACCATAGTCCATGCCTATTCCCTTATCATCCATTCGTGCTTCAATACTATAGCTGACTGAGCTAGGATGAAAGGAAATGGAGAATCGCATGCGCTCTTGGGATGATTACAAAAAGACGATGGTGAAGCTGGACAATATCTGGAATGCCACGAAAGAAGGCGATCTGGCTCGAGTGGCGGATTTCCTCGCACGGGGCGAAGACATCAACATCAAGGATGCCCGCGGTTACTCCCCTCTCATGCTTGCCGCCTATGCAGGCTCACTGGATTCCGTGCAGTTTCTGCTTGAACGGGGCGCGGATGCGAATTCGACCGACGGAGGCGGCAACTCCATCCTCATGGGCAGCGCTTTCAAAGGACATCTCGAAATCATCCAGGCCCTGCTCGATGCAGGTGTCCGGGTCGCCGACAGGAATTCGAGCGGCATGGACGCTTACGATTTTGCCGTCACGTTCGGAAGAACGGATGCGGCAGAACTGCTTCTCGAAAAAGGAGCACGCGCCCGCAAATCCAGTCGCGTCGTCAATTTCACGAAAATGTTCATGCAGAAAATCGGAAATTGACGAATGCCCCGGTGCCAAGGATCGAGAGCTGATGAAGATCACCCAACGGCAAGACTTCGTACCGCGTGATCGAAGTCGAAGGAATGCTGTCTGAAGGGAACTAGAGAATACGGCTGATCTACGCCAACGCCGGCGGCAACTCCTTGCCTCCTGATGGGAGAGGAAATCCTCGACTTGAGCTCGCTTTGAAAAAGCTGCGCAAAAGCGCTCAAATATCCTGGAGGCTTTTGTCGGAAAAAAACCCCGACAGGCGCCCTGGCTCAAAGGTCTGGACAGCAGGATTTCATTCGGTCCATCTTGGACTACACACCCTTACCGGGCGCGCGTCGCATTCGCTCAGATCAGGTTCTCTTCCTCTCTATCCGGACGAATTTAATAAAAAAGCCCCCGAGCTTTCGCTCGGGGGCTTTTTTATTAAATGGTCGGGACAGCAGGATTCGAACCTGCGACCCTCTGCTCCCAAAGCAGATGCGCTAGCCAGGCTGCGCTATGTCCCGACTGAGTCTGCAACTTAGACTAAAAATAAGTCTGACGCTAGCCTTTAGTGGACAAAAAATCTCGACTCACTGCATATTTTCTTCGTCGAGGTCAAAATACTTCGGAAAAACCGCTGTTTCTTCGGAGCTCCCCACCCTCCAGTGGAGGTGAGACAAATGAAACATGAGTTGGCCGAAGCGTGCCGCGACTTGATTGTAATTTGAGGACCCAGAGACCAGAGTCCGGCTTCCCAGGAGCTGACGAAGGTTCTGGGATTTCAGGCAAAGTTCCTTTTGAGCATGTCCTTCGCCGAGGCGCGCGACCGTGAGCAGGGCTTCTGAGAGTTCAGACCAGCGTTCCTTTTCAAACAGGGTAATCAGTTCTTTCTTCAGGAATCCGATCTCGCCTCCAATCGGGGAATTTTTCTCCGGTTCGAGGGGGACTTGGGCGGACTTCCTGTTCACTTTCGATTTCTTCGCGCGTTCCTGAATACCCATGCGTGATTCTCCTCCTGAGGCGACCTGGCTCGACAACTCATTTGTCTACTGAACTGATTCGGTGAAATTGAGTCGAAATCGTAACCCGGAGCCCCCTGCCCTGTCAAAAAAGCTGGCGGGATTTTGGCGAGGGAGCGGCCTTGATTTTTCCAGATATTCGTAAAATCGAAATGAAAAACTTTGCGAAGCGCCTGTTGACAAGGGATTCGAGAACCCCCTACGCTGAGAGACAGGCAGAGAGAGGTCTTCACAGGAAGACCCTTTCTCTCGCTTCAAAACATCCCGACCAGTTGAATTTCAGCCCGTTTGAAGGTTGACCATGGAGGTCAGCTTTCAGGACTTACTTTGCAAAACCGGTAAGTCGACTTTCAAGGAGGATAGCATGAGCCGTTTTAATTCCATCAGTATCGTCAGTCTGTTCGCTGTTCAGTCTCTCGCGTTTTCCCTGCCTGCGTTCGCCACCAGCGACGCCATGGCATCGGCCGCCGAGATCCGTCACAATCTCAAGTCTTCCCTGGTCCAACTCCAGGGTGCCTTGAGTTGTCAGATGGACGAATCGAACCATGGCCAGGGCTGCACACTGAAGCTCCAGGAAGCAAAAACCGGAAAAACCTTTGAACTCACTCACGCAGCGGGCGCCATGAGGCTTTTTCAGGACGGCGTCAAGTCAGTCGCCTTGGAAGGCAGCCCCGACGGCGCCAGCGAAACTACCGCACGAATTGCCGTCGTCAGGATCAATGCACTTTAAGTTAGCTCCTTAAAAGTCATTTTCTGATGATCTCCCGCCCCGGCTTTTCACCGGGGCGGGTTCTTTTGACTCTCACCGGGTTTGTGATAATTTGATCTCATGTTCAAGCTCGACCGTGAAAAATACTACCAGATCCTGAAATCCGAAGGCCTCTCGGCCGCCATCACCACGCTCCACCGCGACTCGACCGGTTTTGAGTTTGATACTTTCGAAGGCCGCGACGGTTACAGCCGCGAAATGTGGGATGGATTGTTCGATGTTCGCGAGTTTTCTCGTGAACTCTGGAACGTAGCTCTCGAGCAGAACCTCGTTGACCCTGCAGACAAGCGCCTGAAGTCCCCATGACTTCTTCGGGCGTTCGGTTCGTACCCTGGACTCTTCCCGAAGCTCCATCAGAACAGGAAGCCGAAGCGAAGCTGCACCAGGAAGGTTACGAATCCTTTCGCTGGCACGATGTTCCTGGAGTTGAGTACCCAAGACATCGCCACGAATACGATGAATGCCTGTGGATCCTGAAAGGTGAAATCACTTTCAACATTCCGGCCGCTGCAGGCGTCCCATCCGTCTCCCAGACTTTCTCGCTGAAGCCGGGAGATCGACTCTACCTTCCAGCTCGCACCGCTCACACCGCCATCGTGCCTGATGCCGCTGGCGTCACCTATCTCGTGGGGCAGAAGAAAAGTTCCTGAAAAAGAAAGCCTAGAACACCTGAGTGGGTGCAGGTTCGGGTGGGAGTTCCTCGGTCATTTCACTTTGACTGCTCTTCTTTTTCAAAATCACCGATGCCGTTCCGGCCATCAGATCATGAAGAGCGCGCTTCTCGGGATGAAAGGCGGCCATCAGGTATCCCGTCATCAGAATCGCGTAAGACACGACGTAGCCGATGCACCGGTAGATGGACTGCCGCAGAGAGATCGCGCCGTTCGTGCGGTGATCGACGACGAAGATCCGGAAGGGTATCTTCCCGAGCGTCGTTCCGTACCTGAAGTGTCCCCAGACGTAGTAGGGAAATGCGAGACAGACGTAAACACCCAGGTTGAACATCTGCAGAAAAAACGAATTGAAAGCGTCATTGAAGGTGGGAACCACCTCCCCTGCCCGGCGCTGCATCTCGGCTCGAATGCCGTACAGGATCCAGAGCAATCCCATCTCCAGGATCCAGGCCGCCACCGTCAGTACCGTGGTATCGATCATTTCCGCGATGAAGCGAATCCAGAAGCCCGCATAATGGACAGGAGGAGTTCCCTTTGGAGTCTCAGGCGATGATGATGCAGGCGTCAGCTCGCCCGGGGTAGGATTATCCGTCATGATTTTGAACCCATTGCGGCGAGTTCAAGATGGGCGGCATGAGCTTTCTGGCGGACTGAATCGGAAAGCGCGAAAAGAAGTCCACAGAAGATCAAGGCCGAAGAGATCAGGGTTCGCGTCGTGATCGCTTCTCCAAACCAGCTCCAGGCAATCACGGTGGCGATGATCGGCTGCAGATAGATGAAGAGCGCCACCTGCGAAGACTTCGCATATCGCAGTGCCCAGAAGCTCAGAAAATAAGTCAGAAGAGTCGCGCCCACCACCGCGTAGACGGCGCTCCAGGTCAGCTGCGTCGTCATTACCGGCATCTGAAAGTGCAGCCAGTCCGGCAGAGCAAGAAGAGTCAACCCGATGGTTCCGTAAAAGAACAGCCAAGTCGTCGCCCAGATCGGGTCATACTTCTGCAGGAACTTTTTGCTGAACGAAAGAAACATGGCGTAGCTGAAACAGTTCAGGATCGTGAGAAGATCACCTATCCAGGTCGTGTTGTTGAAGGAGATGTCTTCGACTTTCCGAATCACCAGCACACCGGAGAAAGCGAAGATGAATCCCAGAAGGCGTTGAGGCGTGAAAGCTTCCTGACCGCGAACGGTGACGAGCAGAAGCGTGAAGACCGGAATGAGCGTGTTCAGCACGGCACTGTTGGAAGAAGTGGTGTAATGCAGGCCAACGAGAAACGACGCCTGATTGATCACCGTTCCCAGCAGGGCAAAGCCGATCATCGGCACGAAGAATTCGCGCGACCAGGGCGGATGGGGACGTTTTGAGATCAGGGCGACTGAAGCCATGATCAGAGTCGAGATCGCGATTCGGGCGCTTGCCCAGACCAGCGGTGGGAATTCCTTCACCACCACCTTCGAAACGACGTAATTCACGCCGAAAAGGACCTGAATCAGAATCAGGGCCGCGATGACGAGCCAGGGTGCGGGGGACCTGAAGATCGCCGACGGCTGTTGTCCGAGTGTGCCGTCAGACTTCTGAGTCTGTTTTGAAGGAGAGGTTTGGGAGAGAGTCATGTTTGAATAACATTCTCTCTCTCCCAAATCCTTTCGTCAAGGCGATGGCTCCTGACGATAGCTCGTGAAAAGTGAAGCCGGAGAGAAACTGCCTATCCGTCAAATAATTGTTGATCAGGAGGGCTGTTCACTCGACTCAATGAACAACCCTCCTGAAGAGATCAGTTACAGAAAGGCCATGGGTGACAGCGACGAGGCGGGGTTGGATTTCCCGGATTCGGAGCTGGATTGCCCGGGCCCGGAGCCGGGCTGGTGAAGGTCGGGATCGGCTGTGGAACCGGTCTTGTCGGAACCGGAATCGGAGTCGTCGGATTCGGTACTGGCGTCGTTGGCACGGGTGTCGGACCGTTCGTCGGTGGCTGACCCGACGCCGCTGGACGCGGAGACGGAGCGGTCGGGATCGGTACGGGATGAGCGCTTGGATCGTCCTTGCCCGGGAGCAAATATTTTGTGATCCATTCCACATCCACCCAGGGATTCGCGTCTTCGTTGATTTCTCCCAGGGGTCCGGCTTCAAGAGTGATCTGAGGGATCGAAGTCGGGACCCAGATGTAATCCGGATGCTGTTCGGAGTTGAGGTAACCATTCATCCACTGCCCGCCCACCACGAAGGTGTTGTTGCGTGGATGACGCGTGACGATCACATTACCGCTGGAGACCAGTTTCCCGCTTGCATCAAAGACAGCCGGTCCGTCCAGCCAGAGTTCGGCTTTCAGAGTGCGGTGAGAGTAGAACACGGGGTCAGACTCGTTCCAGTTGAACGCGGGAGTCGTCGCGCCCGCAGGCACTCCGTCTTCCACCCACCAGATCGTCGAAGTGACGTTGATGCGGTAGACATTCGGGTTGGCGGGATCGGCACCAATGAAGTCTTCAGGCTTCGGAGCTTCGAACTTGTAACCCGCCAGGGGCTGATTCCAAACCTGATCAGTCGTGTAGCGATCGAAGAGCAGGGGCTGATGATTTTTGCCTGTATAATTCGTGAGGAGCAGAAAATATTGATCGGGAACCACGTCGTTGCTGGCAAGCTCGAGATCCTGGGGATTCGGAAACAAGCGGGATTCAGCGCGATTTCCATAGAAGTCATAATTGGCGTACATGCCGGCTTCAGCCAGAAGTGCCTTCTGCTCGGCGATGCCGAAAGTGATACCGTTGACTTTTTTCGGCTCGGTCGGTTCCGGATACAGAGCAGCGGCAGCACACCAGCCGTTGCAATGACCCCACCAGCCCTGAATGTCCTTCACTCCAGCGCCGTGAAACTTCACTTCCCAGTCCTGGGCATGACCACTGCTCCAACCATGGGCCGCATCAAACTTTCCAGCTGGACTCTGTCCACCGCTGTGAGCACCGTTCGCGATACCGTTGGCGGTGAAAGCCCACCAGTAACTGGCCCAAGGCACCTGAGCCGGCATCGCCTGAGCGTAGTTGTTGATGAGGACTGCGAAATTTCGTTCAGTGCCGGGAGCCATCTGACCGGCTTTGCCACCCGCGCTCATGCGCTTTTCAGCGTCCAGCTGCTCGCCCGATTTTCCACAGGCGGTGAGAGTCAGAGCACTGACTGCAAGCAAGGCGCTCACCACGAGCATGGCCTTGACTGGAAAAGAACTGATCTGACGCGGGTTCATGACGTCTCCTTGTTCAACAAAATGGCCATGCCGTAGGAAGTTTTCAGATAGCTCGGCCAGGGATTGCCCTGCTGCCAGAGAATCTCGACAGGACGTCCGAAGAAATCATCCTGATCGTAAAAGGAACTGCGACTCAGATCAGGACGGTATCCGACCTGGGTTGCGATCTTTTTCAAGGCGACGGGAAGTTCGGGAGAAATCGCTGTTTCAGCACGATCTGCCGTGGCGACATCCGGCACATCCAGAGGAAAAAGCTCCAGAGCGCTGACGGAAGTCTTGATTCCCTGAGGAGAGGCATGAAGGGTTTCGCCGGATTGAGTGACGTACTTCTTGGTGCTTTCCTTGAGCTGATCACTCATCGTGAGAGTGAGGGTCTTGACTTGCGGATCAACGACTTTCGCACCGTAAGCTTCACGCTGAGTGACTTCGACCACCGCTTCCGGCAAGGAGCCGGTTTTGATCCGAATCACTTTGTAGTGAAAAATCCCCACCGTATCGGCGCGCAACTGAGAAGGAGCGGCGGACTTTCGAGCCATCCCGGAATCAAATCTCACGGCTGCGACGTCCCAGGCGTCACCGACCTGATAGAACCGTCCGAAGAGCGCTTTGACCATGGAAGTGGACAGGGCATTGGCAGAGCCGGCCTGCTCCTTCTTCTTCTGAACGTAGCTGTTCGCGATCTTCAGGGAGTCATAATAACTCGCTTCACTGGCACTGGCCGCAGAGTCTGCGGCAAATGCTGAAGTCTCTCCAGAGACCACTCCGACCAGAGTACCCACGAAAGACAGGAGTGCGAGTGCACTCACGACTGCAGAACATTTTTTTCTATTGTAAATTGACATGGTCCCTCCACCAGCGCGCCAAGGAGAGCAAGCGCCATGCCCGCTTGGCCAGGCCTTGAACTTCGGGTTCATGGCCGTCCAATTCGTCAAAAGGTTGCAATACGCGTTTCAAGTCGCTCAAAAAAAAACCAAGCGCTGCAATGGTTCTGCTAGAATTCTGGCTATGAATCGTCCCTGGACTCAGAAATTTCGCCTCCCGCCGACTCTGAGCTGGGCCGACGTGGCTTATACTGCGGTTCCAGCCGTCCTCTGGGGAATCCTGGTGCAATCTCGCGCTCGACTGATCACACCTCACTGCGTTAATGACCCTTTGCAGTGCGTGGCCGGCAATCTGTTTCTGGTCGACCGGATGTCGCTGGGAATGGGAAATCCCGCTGCAGACTCCCTGTCTTTCAAAACTCAGTATGCGGCCGCATGGCTGGCCTGCCTCATCCCACTGCTCTGGACGCTGGCGCGTCGACTGGGTCTGAAGAAAAGCCTGCAGGCGAGTGCGACGGATCTTCTGCTCTTCATCGAGACGACACTTTGGAACGGCTTCATCACCGAATCCATTCGAGTCACCGTTCAACGACCCCGCCCTTTCGTCTACGCGGATCCTGCACGGCTGGGAATGGACCCCGCGCATTACACTTCTTTCATATCGGGGCACACGAGTTTTGCGGCGGCCGCGAGCACCGCCTGTGTGCTGATTCTCCTGGGTCGACAGGCCCCGGCGTGGCTGGTCGGGGTCACCACTTTCATCGGAGGCGCGCTCATCGTCTCAACCGGACTGTTTCGAGTTCTGGCGGGACGACATTTTGCCACGGACGTCGTCTTCGCCGCAATCGCGGGCATCGCGTCCGCGGTCTGCGTTGCCTGGATCCACAAACGAAACAATCGCGCGCTTTGACGCATATTTTTGGCCCCAGGCTTGCTCATAATTGCGCGGGGGAATTTCTGGGTGAAACTTTTTTACGCGATCTTGCTACATCTATCGGCAGGTCTTTGGGCGACGAGCTTTGTCCTGGATGTCCTGTTCTTCAGCACTCTCTCCCCCTACTCCGCTTCTGAATTCGCCCTCAGTTCCTTCTGGTGCATCACCGCGGGAGTGATCGTTTCGACGATCTCGCTCGGTTTTGGTCTCAGCGCTTACTTCCGGCTCCATTCCGCCGCCGTTGAAAGACACCTCCTCATGAGCATGGCGATTCTTCTCGCCTATCTGTTCAATCTCTTTTCCAGACTGGGAGTCGCGCACGACATCGGCTCGCGCCTGCCCACTTTCGTTTCACCCGGACAATTGATTCTCGCGGCGCTCAGCGTTCTGGGCTGGATCGCCACGGTCGTGCTGAACCGTTCCGTGACTCTCCTGCCACTCAATCTCGAAGCGCCCGACGTGGGCACACAGAACCTTCAAGGCCTCAGGTAAAGGGAGACGAACATGGCATTTCTCTCCCTCCGCGAATACGGATTGATTGGAAACCAGGAAAGTGGCGCACTCGTGAGTCGCCTGGGCTCGATCGATTGGTGCTGCCTGCCGCACATGGATTCTTCCAGTCACTTCGCGCATCTGCTGGACGACAATCAGGGCGGAATTTTTCAGATCTGTCCAAAAGGTGATTTCACCTCCGAGCAGACTTACATCGAAGGCACGAATGTTCTGCAGACCCACTTCGAAACTCCCGCCGGAAAAGGCATCCTGACGGACTGGATGCCGATCGAGGATTACTCCAGGCGCGATCCCGTCATCCACCGCAAGATCGAAATGGTTGAAGGAGTCATCCAGTGGGTCATGACCTGCACTCCGCGTTTCGGCTACGGAGCGGAGCGGGCTCAGGCCGAAAAAAGTCGAGGCGGCGTCCTGTTTCGCGGAAGCGCTCCCACCGACATCGCCCTCCTGACCGGAACTGTGCCGATCACGATCGCGAGCGAAGGTCGTACCGCCAGTTCCCTCTTTGAGATGAAGGAAAAGAAATGCGCGGAATTCTCCTGGCTCTTCGGCCGTGAGAAACTCAAAGCCCTCACTTCTCCGGAACAGACCGTGAAATTCTGGAAGTCCTGGACTCATCGCTGCAACGCTCACCTGAAACATGGAGTGCCGGGTTACGGACCCCAGGTGCATGGTGCGATCTCCACGGGACTCAAGACGTCCGTCAGTCCAACTCAGGCAACGGGCGAACCGGCCTCCCCTTCTCCGGAGTCTCGCGCCGAAACGACCTGCCTCTTCGCGGGCCCCTGGCATGACTCAGTCATTCGCTCGAGCCTCGTGATCAAACTCATGACTTCCTATTTTTCAGGATCGATCGCGGAGTCTCTCACCACTTCACTGCCGAGCCTCAAAGGCGGCAGTCGCAATTGGGATTTTCGGTATGCCTGGTTGAGGGAAAGCGCTTTTTCGATTCAGGCACTTCATCAGCTCGGTCATCATGACGAAGCCGAAGCGCTCTTTCACTGGCTTTCGGACACTGTCACTCGTGACGGAGCGGATGGTCTGCAATCCGTCTACACGCTGGACGGCGGAAAATACCTGCCCGAACGCGATCTCACTTTTCTGAGCGGCTACGCAGGGGCAAGGCCCGTGCGAGTGGGGAACATCGCTGCAAGACAATTTCAGCTCGATACTTATGGTCACGTCGTGCTCGCCGCCTTTCAGCGCTTCGAGCGCTTTGGCAAATTACCGGATGGACTCTGGCCGAAAATTTCAGAAATCGCGGAGTATGTGGCTCAAGCCTGGCGTCGCCCTGACCGGGGTCCGTGGGAGGTGCGATCCAAGCCTGAACACTTCGTCACGTCAAAAGTCATGTGCTGGGTGGCGCTTGACCGTTGCATCAGGATCGCCGAAGCCATGAACCAGCCCGTGCCCAATCGCTGGCGGGAAGAAGCCGCGATCGTTCACCGGACCATCTGTGAACAGGGGTATGATCAGACCCAGCATTCGTTTGTCCGCGCTTTCGGCGAACGAGATCTGGATGCTTCCGTACTGCTGATTCCAATGGTGGGATTTCTTCCGCCCGATGATGACCGCGTGCAGACGACACTGGATGCTCTTCAGGGCCAGCTTTCCGAAGGAGCACTCGTCCACCGCTACCGAGGTCAGGACGGTCTTCCCGAAGCCGATGGGGCTCACCTGCTCTCAAGTTTCTGGTTCGTCTCCTGCCTGGCCCTCTGCGGTCGCACTCAGGAAGCCAGTGATCGACTGGCGGAACTGTGCAGTTACGCGAGCTCACTGGGGCTTCTGGGAGAGCAGGTCGACCCCTCCACGGGAGAACCTTCAGGCAACTTTCCGAGCACCTCCGCGCACTTTGCCCTCATCAATGCCGGCATCTACGTCGGCATCGCACGTGGGCGAAAACCCGTCTCTGGCACGCTGATCGGGGTTCCCGTGGTCAAACCAACAAGCACGTCTGCCGCGAAACCAGCAAAAGTGGCCCCAAAAAAGACGGCTTGATTACGCCAATGGAGAGCCAATCTGTCTCCAGTGCGAGTTTGCTCCATTGCTTCTTAATGATAATATGGTGCGTTAATTAGCTAAACCATTGAAACTAATCAATATTTTTAGAGATCAATCTCTTTCAACGCGCGCCGGTGCTGGGCATTTGTCTTGCTCTAGTGACTGCCTACGATATGAAGCTCTCCCGCAGCATGAACCTCACCTCTGTCATCGCACTTTTTCAGGCCTGGGTCCGGGTCCGCCTGATGAACGCGGCAGTGCTGGCTGGGTTGATCGTGGTTCAGTTCCTGTTCGGACTTGCGGCATGCCACCCGGCCCTCGCTTATTCTCCTGAAGATCTCGCCGGGCAGACCATTTCGAATGTGCTGCTCTCCGGTTCTCAACTTCAGTTTGAAGATCGCGGCCTGATTCGCGACACGGTCACCCACTACCAGGTCTTCGTTCTGGACAAGAATGGAACTGAAAAAAATGGGCCAGAAAAAAATGGGACTGAAAAGTCCGGTCTCACTTCAGGTCCCGTTCGGAGCCTCACCGCAGGGTCTGCGGGAAAAGTTCTTTTCAAAAGCGAAGTGCAGCCCAAGCCTGGCAACCGGATGATCGTGATCTCACTCGGGGCGCAGATCCGCGCCGACCATGATCACCTGATCCGGATTTCCGTGAAGCGCGAAGGCAAGAACCTGTCGGAGCCCCTGAGTTTTGAGAAAGAGATTCACCAGCTCGCCCAGCTGAACCCGCAGCCCTACGCGGATCAGACCACGATCTCAGCCCTGCACCCCATCGACAATCAGATTCTCTTCACCGACACGACTCCGAATGATGGAAAAGTTGAAACCCGCTACCGCGTGAAACTGCAGAAGCGGGTCTTCAACATTCTCTGGGAATCCACTTTTGCGGAAGCCGAGTTCAATCGCAAGGACGTCGCTCACGCAGAGTCGAGCACCGTGAAACTCCCCATCAGCGCCTTTGGCGTCAAACCCGATGACATCAGCTCCATCGAGATTGAAGTCACACGCATCAGCCCGAGACTCAAGGGCGCATCCCCCATCCGTTTCGAGAAGAAGCTCAAGATCTGAGCGGTCACGGGCTCTGCAGCCAACGCTGTCTCCCGCAATTCAAAACTTCACTGCACTGCAACTCCGGCGATGTCCCACATCATGCAGTAGGCGTCGCTGCGCCTGCAGAAGTTGAACGGGATCCACTGGTAACCCCGGTCGCCGCACTGTTCACCCCAGGAATTTTTGATGAGAAAGTGGCCGCCGGCGGCACCTTCCGTCGCATCGAGCCTGTAACCGACGATGGCGATCGCGTGACCACTGTTGGGAAGAAGCGCGGTCGTCGGACTCACGGTTTCGTTGCATTCATAAAGTTCTGCTGGTGTCGAAAGCGCGAGGTAAACCGGGTGTCCCTGGTCCAGCGCCTGGAGTGTCTTCGGGATGCTGTCTTCGAGATAAGTGAACTGGGTGAGTTGGTACCATTCCTGGTCTTTGTAACCCCGGACGCCCTTTTTCCTGTCGTCCGGCCAGTAGACGGTCTCCACTACTCCAGATTGTGAAAAGGCACTGAGCGCCGCTTCTGAACTGTACTTCCTGTACTTCGACCAGCCATGGCGCCACGAAAGGTCCGTCTTTCCGCCGAGGAGATTTTCCATCGCCGACAGCAGACCAAAGGTGGAACAGTAAGGCCCGGGCTGCCTTTTCACGGATGTATCACGAGACCTCAGATCGACTGAGTCTGGCAGTCCGGTCGGTAAACTCTCCTGCTCGGTGAGAGTGCCCTCTTTTCGGGCCGCGATGGCTCGTTGAACTTTGGCCGGGATCAGGCTGCTGAGCGGTACGGTATAGCGTCCCGTGACGGCATCGCTGGAACCTGAGGCGTAAGTCACTTCGCTCGGGTAGCTCGTGAACAACAGACCCAGAAATGTTCCAAAAAGCAGCTTTCTGGCCTTGGACTGGACTCTCTTCGTCTTCTGCGTCGTCGTCTTCATCATCACCGGGTCTCCTCCTTGAGAACGTGATGAAGTAGGCAAAGGGCCCCGAACTATCCCGATCGCTCACTCCGTATTCCTTAGAATACGAAGCCCGGCGAGCGGGCGACAGAGGCAGTATTTACTGAGCAGATTTTGACGCTGCATCAATTGCCGCGCGGGCAGCGAAAGGACACGGGGCCAAGGAGCATACAGGGGAAAGGAGCCGGTTCCCGGGTCTGACGCCGGTACCGTCGGACTTCAGGCCGCGCGACGAGGCTGTGAAGCAGAAGGATGAGCCTGCACTTCGGAATTCTCGAGATCATCGACATCAGACCAAGCCGGAAGGACGCGCTGCTCATAAGCATCTTCAGGAAATCTCTCGTTGTGCAGAAAACCAAGATCACTTGGATCCTTGGACCCGGTATGGTCCGTGGCTCTTTTGGAAAGCAGGCCCATGTTCAAAATCAACATTCCCCCGGCGAGAAGAACCACCACGAGAAGGGTGACAAAGAGCACCTGCGCCACAGCACCCATGGCAAGTCCGGTCGCTGCCGCCCCTGCAACGAGCGGAGGGCTCATCGGATTTGCCGGAGTGGTCTGCGTCACTTGCTGCGCAAAGGCACTTGGACTCAGAATCACTGCCGTGAGTAAGAAATTCAGACCCACTCTACCGATCTGTTCAATTGACGTCATAACTCATTCCAGAATGCAAAGATGCGGCCGCTTCACTTCGCAAGTGTAGCCGACCGCATTATAAAACTTACAATCTTGAGTCAACAAAAGCAGTCAGGAAACTCTCAAATTACAGGTGCGGGGTAAACGACCGACCCAACCGCTTGTCATAATTTTCCAGCTCAGGATTTCCCGGAGCAACGTTGCTTTCTTCTCCCGCTTTGGCTTCGGAATATCCCCCGTCTTCAACCATGCGCTTCATGGCCACTTCAACTGGAATGGTCTTCTCTTCAGGAGCTTCAGCGCTTTCGGTTTTGTTCGGATCAACACCCACTTTGACAAGGTCTTCGTTCGTATCGCCTGCATTGGGTCCGCCCAGAGAATCCACGAAATGAACCAGTCCCCAGCGATCATCAGCGGGCAAGGTGGCATAGGAAGCCATTGCGGATCCCGCGATTCCCTCTTTCAAGGTTTTGAAAATCTGGCTCGGTTTGCGGCCATTCTTCCAGCCTTCCTGCTGAGTGAAGTTTCGAGGATGCGGATTGAGTGCAGCTGCTGCGGCGCCATCGCCCTTACCTTCATTCCCGTGACAACCAGTACATTGAGCCAGGAAAATCGTTTTTCCGTGCGCGATCAACTCAGGGGTCGAAACCCAAGGTTTGGTGAATTTGGATTTGCCGGCCGGAGCAGCCATGGCGAGCGATCCCTTGACGTAAACGTCTCCACGAAAGAACAGGTCAGTCGCGGTGAAGGTCAGAAAAATCGCAAGAAACAGAATTGAAGTGATGAAGATGACTCCATTTTCCTTGCTGTCATAATAAAGGTTCATGAAGAACAGAGCCACGAGGCTCGCTTTCACGGTCGCGACCAACATGGCGATCGGAAAATTCCAGGCGCCAAAATCAATCCCGGCGACCCAGACGGTCACGAACGTCAGGAACAGGAGGGTTCCACCGATCATCAACGCCGTTTTCGTCGGCATGATGTGGTGATGGTGCTTCTTCACTTTAGGCTGTAGAGGATGTTGTTCCATAGGCTTCGCGCTTCCTTATCCGACCAGATACAGTAATGGGAAAAGATAGATCCAGACCAGATCCACAAAGTGCCAGTAGAAACCGACGAGCTCGACTGGGGTGTAATAGTCCGGTCCGAAATCCTTGTTGGCAGTACGTTTCATCAACCAGGCCATCAGGCCCATCCCCACCACCACGTGAAAAGCGTGAACGCCAGTCATGAGGAAATAGAAGGAGAAGAAAAGTGAACTTCTCGGATTGGTCAATTCTTCATTGGTGAAGTTTCCACCCGGGAGAAGTCCATGATGAAATTTGGCGGAGTACTCAAAGTACTTCACGACGAGAAAGCAACAGGCCAGCAGAAAAGTCATGATGAGGTACTTCATCGACTTGCTTCTCTGTCCGCGTTGAGCCGAAGTCACCCCGAGAAGCATGGTGACTGAACTCGTGATCAGCACCACGGTATTGGTCGCGCCCAGCTTCACATTCAGCATTTTATGCGCTTCGTGAAAAGCATCGTGATTCATCCCGCGAAAAAGCGTGTAGCCGACGAACAGTCCACCGATCATGAGAACTTCAGTGACCAGAAAAATCCACATCCCCTGTTTGCACGCGTCGAATTCGGCTTCGGCAGACTCGAAATGATGGGCATGGTGGCGAGTGTGCTCTCCTGCCACGGCGGTATGAACGTCTGACATCACTGCACTCCTTTGCCTGATCCCTGGACGGGTGTCGTCATCGGGTAATTTTTGGAAGCTCGGTACTCATAAGGCCACATCGTGACGATCGGAGTTTCGGTGAAGTTTTCGAAAGGAGGTGGAGACGGAGTCTGCCACTCGAGAGTGTTGCCTTCCCATGGGTTTGCAGAAGCTTTTGGGCCCTTGAACATGGACTTCCAAAGGTAAACGGCGGTCCATCCGAAACCCACTGCCAGAAACCAGGAACCAATCGTCGAGAGTCGATTCAGGTTGGTGAATTCAGGAAGGTAGGCCCAGTAGCGGCGAGGCATTCCTTCAGCTCCCAGAATGAACTGAGGAAAGAACGTCAGATTGAAACCGATGATGATGCAAATGAATGCCCAGACCGCCTGTTTTTCAGGATACATGCGACCGGACATTTTCGGGAACCAGTAATGCAGGCCCGCGAGGAATGCCATCATGGTGCCGCCGACCATCACGTAGTGAAAGTGGGCAACGATGAAGTAAGTGGCAGTCAGGTGAACGTCGATCGCCAGCGTCCCCAGAAACACTCCCGTCAGCCCACCAATCGTGAACAGCTCGAGAAATCCGAGAGCGTAAAGCATGGGTACATTGAAGCGGATTGAGCCCTTGTACATGGTCGCAACCCAGCTGAACACCTTGACGCCGGTCGGGATGGCGACAAACATGGTCAGAAGTGAGAACACGAAGTTGGCGAGTTCGGACTGGCCGCTCACGAACATGTGATGTCCCCAGACGATGAAAGCGATCAGCGCAATTCCGAAGGAGGCATACGCGATCGCCTTGTAACCGAAAATCGGCTTGCGGGAAAACACCGGCATGACTTCCGAGATGATGCCCATGGCGGGCAGAATCATGATGTAAACGGCAGGGTGCGAGTAGAACCAGAAGAAGTGCTGAAACAGGACGGCGTCTCCGCCCAGTTTCGGATCAAAAATCCCGATCTGAAACAAGCGTTCACAGATCAGAAGGACCAGAGTGATCGCGAGAACCGGAGTCGCCAGAACCTGAATGATGCTGGTCGCGTAGATGGCCCAGACGAAAAGTGGCAAACGTGTCCACGAAAGTCCGGGAGCTCGGAGCTTGTGAATCGTCACAATCATGTTCAGCCCGGTCAAGATCGAAGAGAAACCGGCAATGAAGGCTCCGCCGACCACGAGAATGACGGTCGTGCTGGTTCGGATCGAGTATGGAGTGTAAAAAGTCCAGCCCGTGTCGGCTCCCCGGAAAAACAAGGCGCACAACGCGAAGACCGCGCCGATCACGAAGATGTAATAAGAGGCCAGATTGAGCCTCGGAAACGCCACATCCTTCGCGCCGAGCATCATCGGAATGAAAAAATTGCCCATCGCTGCCGGAATCAACGGAATGACGACCAGAAAAACCATGATCGCGCCGTGATAGGTGAAGAACTTGTTGTAGGTGCCCGCATCCATGATGTTGCGGCCAGGCCCCCAGAGTTCAAGCCGGATGAGCAGGGCGAAAATTCCTCCCAGGAGGAAAAAGCTCAGGACCGTGAAAAGGTACATGACCCCGATCCGCTTGTGATCGAGCGTGAAGAGCCAGGACTTGATGCCCTTGGAATGGTTGAGGTAATTATCCCCGTGTGCGGCTACTGCGGTAGTATGTCCCGATGTCATGATGGAACTCCTATTTCAAACTCTTGATGTAAGCGACGATGGCATTCATTTCGGATTCAGAGACGAGACCTTGGAAGGTCGGCATCACTGGATTGAATCCTTTGACCACTTTGGCCTGGGGCTTCATGATGGATTCACGAATGTAATTTTCATCAGCAACGACGGTTGAGCCGTCCTGAAGTTCAACTTTGCTTCCGAACAGGCCTTTGTAAGTAGGCCCGATCTTGGTGCTGCCGTCATCCGAATGACAAGCGACGCAACCTTTGGCTTCGGTCAGCTTCTTGCCCTGCGCTGGCAGGCTTTCGGCCGCCAGAGGTGCGCCGCCCTGGGTTCCAGAGACCCCCACGGTCCCGATTCCACCCGCAACGGACTTGCCTTTTTTCCAGGCTGCCCACTCGTCAGGCTGAAGAACGATGACTTTGGCCAACATTCCAGAATGGGAGAAGCCGCAGTACTCCGTACAGAACACCTGGTGCTGACCCGGCACTTTGGCTTCAAACCAGACACTGGAGTACATCCCCGGGACCACGTCCTGCTTGACGCGGAAATTCGGAATGAAAAAACTATGGAGCACATCTTCTGAACTCATGATCAACTTCACAGGCTTGTTGATCGGGACGTAAAGCTCGCCGATGGTGCTCTTGCCGTCTTCGTACTGAAACTGCCAGAGCCACTGCTTGCCGATGACGCGAATTTCCATGGCGTCCGAAGGAGCATGAACCATCTTGCTGTACACCTGATAACCCCAGGCGAAAATCCCGAGAAGCAGAATCGTGGGCACAATCGTCCAGATCGCTTCAATCAAGTGATTACCAGTGATGTACTTGGATTTATCGCCTTCTCTTTTGCGATATCTGACCGCGAGATAGATCATTCCACCGACGACGAGAATGAAGAAAAAAACGCTCAGCCAAAGTAGGAAATTATAAAGACTATCCCACATGACGGCGACATCAGTACCCTGGATTGGCAATCCATTACCGGCGTAAGCCTCGTTGAAAAACATCTTACTTAAACCCTCTCAGCCTTTTGCGTGTCAGCCTTTTTAAATTCAGTCTGATTCCAAGTTGTTTCATCACATTTCAAATACTCTACGGGTAAACTTCAGGCACTCTTCGGGTCGTCCTTGCTTTCGACAACACGCTTCTTGCGCTGTCGAGTCCAAAAAACCGCGAGGTAGCCACCAAAAAGCACTGTAGTGCCTGCCGCGCCGGCTTGCATCACATTTGTCAAAACCATCGAATATTTTCTGGTTTGGGGGTCATATCTATAACAGAACAACAGAAATCGATCAACGACAGTCCCAACCTGACCTTGAGAAGCTTCCACGAGTGCAAGTCGGAGATCCTTCTGAGGGTATTCGATGCCGTACAGATAACGCGAAATCTTACCTTCCGGCGTCAAAACGAAAAGTGCCGCGCTGTGGGCGAACTGACCTTCATTTTTATCATAACGGTAACCGAAACCGACTTCAGAGGCGAGCTTTTTGATCAGACTTTCTTCGCCCGTGAGAAAATGCCAACCTGCGGCAGCCTCGGGTCTGGAGAGGGCCTGCAGATAAGCCGCTTTTTTTCGAGTGGCGAGCTCTGGGGTATCCTTCGGATTGATGCTGACACTGACGATTTCGAACTCCTTGCCGGGAGTCCATGGGAAAGTCTTGAGAGAATTCACGAGTCCGTTCAGCACGAACGTGCAGAGATTAGGACATTCGTAATAAACGAGAGACAGAAGAACGGGTTTCTTCGCGTTGAAGTATTTCGAAAGAGAAACCGTCGCGCCCGACTCGTCTTTGAATGTGAGGTCCCGGATTGAAACCGTCTTGCCAAGCTTTTCGAAGATCCCGACGTCCTTGAGTTCCGGTGGGATCGTGGTGGCGGGCAAAGCATTGACTGACTTCAAGTCGTCCGCATGAACCGCAGGCGCCAGAAAAGTGAAACTTTGAAGCGCTAGAAAAAGAGCCAGACCAGATCTGAGGCGCATGACAAATCCTCGACGTTGTTCGACAAATACTTTGGATTCTGGCAATTTTTTCATAGTGCTGGAGAGATTCCTAGTCAAATGATAAGCTCGGGCCACACATTGTGAAATAACAAGTTTCGCTCGCCACGGGCATTCCGCGCTTCTTTGTAAAAAAACTATGACACGCACCGAAGTTTTGTCTAACCCGGCCTACTCCAGCAAACTCGAAGCCTACAAAGAGCTCTCCAAATTCGGAATTGTCGTACTGGTGCTCGTGACCGTTCTGGGTGGTTACCTCTGCGGACATCCCTTCGAAGAACCGCTGCATGTGGGTCGACTCTTCCTGACTCTTCTGGGAGTTGGCGCTCTGGGCGCGGGTTCCTCGGCGCTCAATCAGTATCAGGAGCGCGCGATTGATGCGACCATGCCACGCACCGCTGGCCGCCCCCTTCCCAGCGGATTTCTCACTCCCGCTCAAGCGCTTAACTTCATCAGCGTCGCGCTCGTCCTCGGACTGGGCATCCTGTTCTGGCTGAGCACTTCCGTTGGACTGCTGGGAGTGGCGGCCGTGCTTTCCTACAACATTCTTTACACCCTCTGGTGGAAGAAAAAATGGGCGTTCGCGGCCGTACCTGGCGCAATCCCGGGTGCACTTCCCGCATTGATCGGCTACACCGCGGCCAGCGGCCAGGTCTGGACATCGGGCGGCCTGTATCTCTTCTTCATTCTGTTTTTCTGGCAGATGCCGCACTTCTGGGTCCTCGCACTGAAATACAAAGAGGACTATGCCGCGGGCGGCTTTCCCACCTTGCCCGTCGCCCACGGGCTGGGGGTCACGGTTTCCCAGATCGTCGTCTGGTGTCTGGCTTACGTCGCGCTCGCGCTCGGGGCTCCTCTTTTCCTGCGCGTGGGATCGCTCTACCTCGCGGCCACCCTGATCATGAGCCTCAAAGTCCTCTGGGAACTTCGGGCTTTCGTGAAAGAGCCCGAGAGCAAACGCTGGCTTCACTTCTTTCTCTGGGTCAACTTCAGCCAGATCGTCTACGTGGGTGCGGCGGTCGCGGATCTCTGGAGCATCTATCTGATTCGCTATTTCACGAGGTAAGGCGACAGAAACTTGACCCCTGATCAATTGAATTCAGTTTAACGACCGCGAAGACGATAAGTCTTCAATGCGCAGGCGCTCAAAAGACACCTTCAGGATCTTGGCCATGATTCTCGTCGGACTGACAATCGGTCATCGACTCTCCTCTCCGTGCCTTGCGGGTGCTTCGCCCCCTCCTTTCACCGTTGATGAACTGAAAAAAATCGCGGCGGGCGGCAACTCCGGCAAAAAACTTTCGAGCATCGAAGAACTTCTGGCCTCTCTTCCCGCTGACCTGCGGTCCCACTCGGTCTTCGTGACGAAAAGCGGAAGCCTGCAGACTGCCACGCCAAAAGACCCGCGCGTGATTCTCCATTCAACTGACGCGAAATTTCTCATGGCCTTCAATGGAAAGGGAACCCGGACTGATGAACTTGAGATCATCCAGTTCGACGAGCCCTCCGCAAAATTCAATTTCTTTCGGGCGGACTTCAAGTCCGGATCTTTCCAGGTCCATCAGCCTGAAGGCAATGAATGCAAGCGCTGTCACGGACAGGATCCGCGTCCGAACTGGAGTGCCTATCCGGATTGGCCAGGCACTTTCGGGTCCAACGACATGGCAATCGACGTGCCGGAAACCCGGCAGATCGAGAAGTTCATTCGAACCGCGACTTCTCATCCCCGCTACCGGCACCTCCCTGGACTTTCTGATCGCCTCAGAAGCAATCCTGACGGTGAAGGAAATGCATTCGGCGGAAATTCCAACCTGACCGAGAACGTCGCCCACCAGAATTTCAAACGGGTCAGAAGACTGGTCAGAAACACCCCGGACTATGACCTCTTCAAATACGCGATTCTCGGCGCGCTCCGGTGTCCGGACCTGAAGTTTCAGGAGTTTTTGCCTGTCGCCTCCCCGGCTCGAAATCTGACGTTCGGAAGTTTCGGGGAAACTGGCGAATCAGGCGCCGTGAACAATCCGTTCTTCTGGATCTTTCAGCACCGCCAGATCAGCACCACCTCCTGGAGCATGATGTTCCTGGACCGAAAGTCCGCGAACGCAACTTTCCAGAATCCAATGACCACTCCTGAAAATGCGGGCGCCGAGCTGGGCTGGATCCTGGCTCAGGGCGACCCAGAACTCCTCGCTTATTTCGAATCCGGCAAGCTCTACATCCCTTCAGAAAAATGCGACCAACTGAAAGTGAAGTCCAGAACCGAACTTTCAAGAGGGCTCGTCGCTTCAGTTGCGGACAAGCCTGGCGATGCAACGACCCCACAGGCCGGAATGTCTGGAGACGGAACTCCGGGAAAGTCCATTCTCGAACGTCGATGCTTTGCCTGCCATGATGGCCCGGACAAGACCGGTGTCTCCTTCCGGGAGGATGACCTCAAGGCCCTTCTCAACCGCGTCCCGACTTTTGGTGAGACGCTGATCCGCCGCACTCTGCTCACCGAACCTGAAGTCACGCGCATGCCTCTGCACTCAGCACCGCTGAACGAGTCCGAGCGCAGACAGATCAGAATTTACCTGAGGGACCTGGGCGAAAGAGCGGGAGAAGCGCTCACTCGCTGACCGTTTTCAGGAGTTCCTTGCAGAGCCCTTCGGACCAGCTCGTGACGAGTTCACTGCGCGAATTGAACCGAAAACTCATTCTTTCCTGCGGTTGGACTTCGAGGGACTTCTCTACCAGCGAATTGATCTGATCATTCGCGAGCGAATCGCAGCTTGCCTTGAGGTCAGCGGCCGGAAGACTCCTGAGCTTCGCGGAAACGGAAGTGAGAATCGGAGCTTTCCGTCGAAAGTTCTTCAACAATTCTTCCGCCGCATCCTTCTGCAGAAATCCGCTGAGCATGCGAGCACCCTGGACCAGGAGTCTTTCCACCGCAATGCCATAGAAGGGAGAAGCGGGAACGAGATCGGGTCGAGCCACTCCTGCAATCGCGACCTTTCGCAATTCGGACTTCAAGCTGACATTGACGCAGTTGAGGATGGAAAGTGCAACGTACTGTTCAGCCGCGGTAAAAGGGGTGAGCACTGAAGAATTCTGAAAGTCCTGAGTGAGGCCCAAATCCGGTTCGGCAGGAGTCTCAGTGCAACGCTCCCAGAGACTCAGGACCGTGAGCGTGAGGTTCTCATGGACTCCCAGCAGAACTTCGTCCGTATCCCGTTCGACGCGCGCACGGGCAAGACTGAAAGGCGCTTGCTTGAGGTATTTCTGCTTCTCAGCCGTCACCCAGCTTTGGCTCTCGCCGGAATACTTCGAAGCTGCTTGGTCGAGCTGGCTTGCCAGGCCCTGAGTGTAACAATTTTCGGAGCTCAGCTCCTGCCCATAGCAGGCCACGTAAGCTTCACGGGGATCAACTTCGGCGGAAAGGTATTTCTGAAACATCTCGATATCCGCACGAATCTTCGCGACCGAGTTGCTGTGCTCGAGAAGCTCACCGATCTTCGGCAAGAGCGCTTCTTTGCCTTCTCCAGCAAGTTCGGCCTGGAGATTCTCGTCGAGGACTTGACAGGCTTCGAGTTCCGTCTTCTGAAGGAAGCGCACACTCCGCTCAAAGCTCTGCTGCAGTCTGAGATCAAGGCAATCAGCCTGGCCGGAACAATCCTCCACCATCGAGGGCAGGCGACTCGAGGCTTCAGCGGTCATCTGCTCGAGATAAAACTTCTTCAGACTCTCGACATCAAAGCGACGCCCTTGGTAGATGTGCTGAGCGATGTAGGCGCTCTTGAGTGGCAGTGGCAGCATTTTTTCCGGATAGAGCCTGAAATTCATCGCTGCCTCCGCAAAGTCCTCTTCCGGTGACGTCTGCGCGTAGTCATCATCTTCGGCGAAAAGTTCATGACCCGGATTCATCTCCCAGTGCCAGGTGGAGACATGAGTCACGGGATCGGTCACAACCACTTTCTTCCAGCCGCTGAAGCCCATCCACTCCGCATGCGTGGAGACGGTATCCGCATCTTCAAACTTCGGACTGAAGAGCACATAGTCGATGGCATGGGTCATCTCGTGAGCCACCGTCTGAAAGAGATAGTCGCCGCGCACGCTCGGAGGCGTACTCATGCGCATCTGATCCGGAATGAGACGGATGTAGCCGTAATTCAGATGAAAAGCGCTTTTGGCTCCAGTCCGGCCGTTGACTTTCCAACCTTGCGAGGAACGGTAATCCGCTCCGACACCAGGACCGAGATGCATGCCGTTGGGAAGCCGGTGAATTTCCTGCAAGGACCACATTCGACGATAGGATGGCGACAGACTCTCTGACAGGATGCTGAAAGCCTTGAGTTCATCCGCCTTGAAAAGGGATTCCTGCAGCTTGCGATGAGATCTGCTGAGCGCGACTTCGCCTTCATCATCCTCCCCACCGGCCGCGAGATCCTTCTCATCCAGAAGTACCGCCGGGATCTTGCTCGAAACCACGAGGGGCGCCCCCATCCGAAGGTACCAGTGATAGAGCCTCACGCCCTCTTCCGAATCCTTCTTTCCGTAGACTGCATCCACCACGCAGAAAAGATCCCGGCAATCCGCGATCAGCCGGGGCTCCGGCACTTCGAACCAGTCGGTGTTCAAAGTCAGGTAGCGCTCCTGAAGAACCGGAAATTTGCTCAGATCGAGTTCATTCCAGATCAATTCCTTTCTGCGGACGGGACTGGTGCCTTTGGGAGGTGCCAGGGAAGCTTCCATCTCCTGGATTTCCTGTCTGAGGATGGCAAGGTCCATCCGCTGATTGTAAAAACACCCCCGGTCAGCCGGGAAGTTTCCCTTGGCGGCAAGATCTCGAATCAGATTTTGGGTGGACCAGGGCTTGCTGAACAGTCTCTTCTGATTCGAAGACTTGAAGCCTGAAGAAGAGTATGCCGAGTCGTGTGCGGGTAGAACGCCCCACAATCCCCCGAAGAGGATCAGCCCAAGACCGCAGAAGAGCCACGAACGATTTTTTGAACTCAGCCTGGAGATCATCGGGCCTCCGGAAGATGAGAAGTCCAGAACTTCGGCGCACGGATGGGGACGTATTTCTTCAACCTTTTCGACCAGGCACTGGTCAGGTTGAGCTCGAAACGGAGCAGTGATTGATCAGCACCATTGAGGTAAATCGCAGTGACGGTACCCCGGTAGGAATAGCCGTCCTCAGTCAGGCCAACTTTCTGATTCTTGCAGATGTTCTGGTGGCACTCCGCCAGCACCGGCTTGATTTTCTTTTCGAATTCCGCATGGAGAAGCTCCAGATAAAGAGCCAGAACCCTTTCAGAAGCGAAACTGACCCAGAGAGATCCCTTGAGTTCCGGCCTGCCCACGAAGTCCACGATGAGATCAGAAATTTGAAACACGACTGACTGATTGATGCAATGAAGGACAGCGGACGGCACCTCATGTTCGCCACCCGTGAAGGGCAGCAGCAGGGGTTCCGCCATTTCCGACTTTTCAGCACTGCAGCGCGCCCAGAGCTTCTTCTCCGACTTCAGGACTGCTGAAGTGATGCCATGAAGGACAGTGTCCGTTTCCTTCTCGGTGCGCCCTCGGACCATCGTGAAAGAAGCGGACTCGAGATAGTTTTTCTTCTCGACATCGAGCCACCCCTGGAGCTGATCCAGATAGGAAGCCGCAACTCCATCAAACGCCTGGCTGACAGCACCGAGGTAGCATCCCTGTGCGTCCTCGGCGATCAGGCACCCAAGATACAGTTCACGCGGATCGACTTTGTCCTCGAGATTCTTTCGCAACGCATCCGTGGTCTCCTTCAGGACGGCCACTTTTTTCGGCGCAGAAATTTCCTCGATCACCAGTCCCGATGAAGGATTCGAAGACGGAACAGGCGTTGGCGTGAGCGAAGTGTTCGCAGCGATGAGCGGCACGGTGGCAGGAGTCATCAGTTCGGGGATCCTGGCGCTCAGGAGCTGCATGTTTTCCTTTGAATCAAAGAACGGACAGGCGTCAATATCGGTCCTGCGGAGGTGATTGACTGCCTGACGGTAGAGTTCGGGCATTCGCTCGCTCACACACTTGCCATCGGGCGTCGAACATTGGGCCACAACGGCGGGCAATCTTTCCGACACACTTCGCTGAATCTCCGCAAGGTAGAATTTCGCGAGTCCAGCCCGGTCGTAAGTCCGTCCGCCGTAAAGGCGATCGGAGATGAATTTGTATTTCCGGGGAAACAGTTTGAGCTCGCGTGGCAGTTGCACGCCCTCCGGTCTCATGCGGAAGTATGCCGCAGTCTCCGCGAAATCTTCAGAGGGTGAAAAATGCGCATAGCCTGTCACTCCGTCTTCAGCATCGGCGGCTCCGGCCTGGGTTCTGTCGACTTCCCAGAGACGCTGCGTCCCCTTGAGTCTATTGAATTCGACGATGGTCTTGGGACGCCAGGCTCCAAGAGAATACCAATCAGCCGTGTCAGAAAGGGAACCGTAAGTCCGGTCCCGCGCTGTGAAACCCGTTACGGGACCTGCGTCGTGATCAATGCCGTGAGTGAGTTCGTGGATCACGGTCAGATAAAAGGAGTCCTGATAC
The DNA here is from genome assembly GCA_014378465.1 of Oligoflexia bacterium. Taxonomy (GTDB): domain Bacteria; phylum Bdellovibrionota; class UBA1018; order UBA1018; family UBA1018; genus UBA1018. The sequence continues at coordinate 52,669 of JACMNQ010000073.1, forward strand.
GCGGACGGCGGGTGACTCAGAACCGCAGTTTCGGGAATGATGCGCGCGTAGCCTGCCTGATGCGAGAAATAGACTTGCTGCGGAACCTTGATGTAGATGTTCTCATCCAGAACACTCACCTGCTCTTCAGCGCCTTCATGGGTTCCGGTGTATTCGCCCGCCGTCATGTTGCCCAGGCTGGCTCCGGTCGGCACTCGAAAAATCGCGCGATACGACCACATTGAGCGGTACATCGGAGAAAGGAACGCGGAAACTTCGTCGAGCGCGATGAGTTCTTCGTCCGTGAAAAGGTAGTTGACCAGTGGGATGCCGTCCTGATGAAAACCGGGCACATCACGGGTGACTCCGACGGGAAATCCCATGGTCAGGTAGAAATAATAGATTCGCTCGGCTTCGGAAGAATTCTTCTTTCCATAAGCATCATCGAAAATGCAGCGAATGTCCTGACACTCACGAATTCGTGAAGGGTCAACGACCGTGATCAGATCGCCATAGCGAGTCAGGTACTCTGCCTGCGGAACCGGAAGCCTTGAAAGGTCGAGACCTTTCCAAGTGCCCGAGATCGGTAATTTGCCGCGGGACTGTTCCTGTTCCAGCCTGGCATTTTCGGCTCGCAGAGCCTCCACGTGGGTGAGCCGCTCTCGCAGGCAGGGCACCGCCTCCGATTCACGACCGTCTTCAGCCAGCGCGCGCGAACTTTCCAGCGGAGGATTCCACGCGATTCTCAAAGTTTTGAAAGACCGCTCAGCAAACTGATCATGACGCGAGCGCACGCCTTCAGCAACGAAAACACTGAGCGCAGCGAGGATCAGAAGTCCCTCAACGCGTTCTTTTTTGCTGAATCTAGTGAGTCGCATACTGGATCACCTGGATGACGCGATCTGAAGAAGTGTCGTAGATCACGGTCAGTCCGGTCTGGGCCCAGACGTACTCCTTGAGACGAAGGTGGGCGCGATGTCCGCCTTGCGCTTCAAGCTTTTCACTCATCCTGGACTTCTCTTCGAGGTCCCGCTTGCCGAGAGTCTTTCCTCTGAGCTCCTTGAGGTGGAGCCAGTGCTGAAGGTAGATCTCGCGGCCTTCCGGTTTGCGCTGATGCGCGACCACCTGAGGTCCCTGGATTTGATAGCTGTGGACCTGACCTTTGGGATCTTTGTAGTTCCAGAGCTCAACTCCCGGAGCGCTCGGCATGCCAACGTCCTTGGAAAGGGGTGGAACGCCTTCTTTCTTCACCAGCTCATCTGTCGTGATGACCTTGAAGCCGGAAGGCTCCGCGGCATTCCTCTCAGGCGCGCAAGCGCAGGCTGAGACGGCCAGTATCCCCAGAAACAGTTGCCGCAAAAAAACCGGAATGATGGATACACGCATGCCCATTTTTTCTTATCGGCAAAACGTCGAAAAACTTGAGAGAAAGATGTGTCAAGAATGCGTCACTCCCTTTTTGCCGGAGGCTTTGGCATTCCTTTCATTTCGATTGCCCGACTGGCACAGACCGTTTACCTTTAGATCTCCAAGGAGATTTTCATGATCAGATCACCCGCAGCAGTCATTCTCGCATTGGCCCTTCTCACTGCCTCCGGTTGCGCCACTCATCGAATCACGATCGGTGCGGACGAAGGCGGTCTCAGACCGGCTTTCGAAAAGAGTCAGCCGTTTTTCGTTTACGGCGTCGGCCAGACCAAGAGAACCAATGCGCGAGAAATCTGCGACGATCATGGTGTCGCCCGTGTCGAAGTGAAACTGACCGCCCTGGACGTGATTCTGGGCGCAGTGACCGTCGGGATCTACACTCCAAGTACAGTCGAAATTTACTGCAGCGGCAGTGGCGACTCCAGTCCACTCGCCTCCCCCGCCCCTTCCGGCAAATCCGAATAACTTTTGTTTCTTTCAGTCTGATCAAAAGCCATCCGGACCAGGTCCGGATGGCTTTTCCTTTGAGAATGGCTCAAATTGAGCTCCAGCCAGCGGTCGTGATCAGAGTTTTGACAGCAGTAGAAATCAGAACAATGAGTCCGATTTGACACAGTTTCAGCAACTCATTGCAATCGCTCACGATGTCAAACGGCCCAACCCTTGCTCCCATTCCCTGCAAGAGGCTCACATGAAATCACTCATCACTGCTCAAAAATCAGCCCTGCCAAACAGTTTGATGATCCTCATGGCATTTGGAATCCAGGCGGCGCTGATTCAGCCTGCCCTCGCCTCAGACAGTGCACCCGCTGCCAACTCCCCTGCACTGACGAGTGAGACCGATGGAGAGATGAAGTCCATGAAAGCTCAACTGAGCGGGCTGACGAAAGAATCCGACGAACTGAGCGCGCAGAAGCAGACTCTCGTCGCTGAAACTTTGACTTTGAGACGCCTCCCCCGCTCCAGACTCACCAGAAAAAAAGTTCTTCAGCTCGCCATTCGGATTCTGGAAATTTCTGACCAGAGCCAGGTGCTCAGGCTCCAGGCCATCAGCCTGAATCATCGGATCATCATGACCACTTTGAATCAGCCCGTTTCCGATGGGTACACTGTCGCCCGCGGAGACAAATTCAGCGTGCAGCAGACTCGTTGAATGTTGACCTGAGCGTACACACTGTACGCTCACCTCGGCTTTGAACCCTTCCCAAGTTCCCGTTCGGGATGTCGTTCATTGAATGCTTCGGTGAACCTCGACCCCCGCACTCCCCGGGCAAACATCTTGAAAGAAAAAGGGTCACCGGGACAACGTCCGGGTGGCCTTTTTCATTCAAAACAAAGGTCAGAAACTGGAGCTGCTCGTGAAGCTGCTTAGCGAGCTGCGGAGCCGGACGCCTTTGGTACGGGCATGACAGACTTCACTTCGGACATCGCGATCGTCGGCAGGAAGCGGACGAAGAGCAGAAACAGCATGAAGAAGAGTCCGAACGACCCGGCCGTCCAACCCCAGTCATACCAGGTCGGAGTGTACATCGCCCAGCTCGAAGGGAGGAAGTCGCGGTGCAGAGAAGTGACCACGATGACGTAACGCTCAAACCACATCCCGATGTTCACGAAGAGGGAGACAGCGAACATGATCGGAATGTTGCGGCGAAATTTCTTGGACCAGAAGATTTGAGGCACGAGAACGTTACAGGACACCATGGTCCAGTAAGCCCAGGCATAAGGACCGAAAGCGCGATTGATGAAGACGTACTTTTCAAAAGCGCTGCCGCTGTACCAGGCAATGAAAAACTCGCACGCGTAAGCATAACCGACGATCAGACCGGTGGTCATGATGACCGTGTTGATCTTGTCCAGATGGTTCATCGTGATGTAATGCTTCAGGTTGAACATTTCACGCATGATGACTGAAAGAGTGATCACCATCGCAAAGCCGGAAAAAATCGCTCCTGCAACGAAGTAAGGAGGGAAAATCGTCGTGTGCCAGCCCGGGATGACCGAGGTTGCGAAATCGAAAGAAACGATCGTGTGAACCGAAAGAACCAGTGGGGTCGAAAGTGCGGCCAGAATCATGTACGCCATTTCATAATGATTCCAGGCTTTGTTCGAACCTCTCCAACCCATGGACAGGACGGTGTAGATGAACTTGCGGATACCGTTCTTCGCGCGGTCACGGACGGAAGCCAGATCGGGAATCAGGCCCACGTACCAGAAAACGGCAGAGATCGTGAAGTAGGTACTGACTGCGAAAACATCCCAAAGGAGCGGAGATCTGAAATTGACCCAGAGCTGACGCTGATTCGGGTAAGGCAGGAGCCAGAAAGCCGCGTACCAGGGACGTCCCGTGTGGAGGAGTGGAAAGGTCAATGCCGTGATGACTGCAAAAATGGTCATGGCTTCAGCGGATCTGTTGATCGCAGTACGCCATTTCTGACGGAACAGGAAGAGAACTGCCGAAATGAGAGTTCCTGCGTGACCGATACCTACCCAGAACACGAAATTCGTGATGTCCGTACCCCAGCCGCTTGGCTGATTGATCCCGAGCACCCCTTGACCGATCAGAACGAAAGATCCGACGCTGAACGCCCAGATCGCCAGAAAAACCAGCGCCGCGCCCATGCAGATCCACCACTTCTGGGTGGGAAAGCTCTCGAGCGGTGCCGAGACGTCATTGTTGACGTCCGCGTAGGTTTTGCCCCCCGTCACGAGGGGTGCGGGAGTTACTCCTGGAATGAAAACCGTGTCATTATCCTGCATAAATTCTCTTCGCCCTTCTTTTAGGCTGTTTTCTTCAAACTCTTATTGGTGATGATGGAACACGGCTTCCTTGAGAAGCGGATCCCCGATCGCCACGATGCTGTTGCGACCCAGAAAGCGCGCAACCATCAATCCAAACATACCGATGAATCCGAGAGTCAGACCGATCTCGATCCAGCCGATCACCGGACCCTCGCGGAACGCTTCCGGCTGAACGAGCCAGAAGATGTCCACCCACTGGGCGATCAACATGAAAACCCCCACGATGAACAGGCGCTTGTCATCACGCTTGGAACCGCGAGGGATCAAAGCGAAAAAAGGCACCATGAATTTGCCGACGAGAAGGAACACGGAGACGTAAAACCAGCCGTTCTGAAAACGGTGGAGGAAGTACTGAGTCTCTTCCGGAAGGTTCGAGTACCAGATCAGCATGAACTGGGAAAAGCCGATGTAGGCCCAGAAAATCGCGAAAGCGAACATGAATTTTCCAAGGTCATGCATGTGATTCGGATTGACGATGCCGTCGAGGCGGCCGTCCTTCTTGAGCACTGCCGCGAGAACCGCGGTCAAAGCGAGAGTCGAGTAGAAGAGACCGGAGAAAGTGTAAACTCCGAACATGGTGCTGAACCAGTGAGGGTCCAGCGACATGAGAAGATCGAAGGACGCCATCGTATAGGTCAGACCGAAGATCAGAAGGAAAGCCGGAGTCAGCTGCTTGTTCTTGATCGTGAGCTGAGGATCTCTGCTGATGTCCTGAGCGATGGAGTTGCCCACGAGCTTCTTCGTGAAGAAAATCCAGAGTCCGATCGCCACGATATTGCGAATCATGAAGAAAGGGACATTCAGGTAGCCCGCTTTGCCTTCGAGAATGATGTCACCCTTGACGATTTCAGGATGCGTCCACGGAAACAGGGAGTGCATGCCGAAGTAGAGAATGATGAACATCACGAGAGCCACCGGCAGGTAGGAAGTGAAGGATTCGGCGATACGGCGAATCGGAGAACTCCACATCGCGCCCGTGATCCACTGGATCGCGGCGAAGAAGAGTCCGCCCAGGGCCAGCGACATGAAGTAGAAGTGGTTGACGAGGAATCCCGACCAGGTGCGCTTCGCATCGAAAGCCAGTCCGCCGGCAAAGGTCAGGACTCCGATCGCGGCCAGAACCATGAGGATCGTTCTGGACTTTCCCGAGATCTGATGAGGTCCAGGATTTTTGATTTCAGTAACAACAGTACCGTGTGCCATAATTATTCCTGCTCCGCTGCTTTCACGTCTTCAGCACTGGGCTTCTGTGCGCGTTGAATCGCACGAACGTAATGAATGATCGCCCAACGATCGGCCTGAGAAATCTGCGAAGCGTAGCTCGGCATGATGTTCTGACCATTGGTGATGACATGATAAATGTCGCCGTCAGCCCAGTTCCGGACCTTGTCTGAGTGCAAAGAGGGCGGATGCGGATACTTTGGAACCACACTGCCATTGCCCATGCCCTGCGCTCCGTGACAGACGATGCAGTAAATATTGAATCGATCCTGACCGCGAGCGAGCACCGCGGAAGTTCTTTTCAAGGGATTGATCATTCCTTTGCCAGCAAGTTCCGGATGGCCCTTGAAAGGGTACGGAGTGTAGCCGCGAGGGATTGTCCCGGCAACCGGAGTCCGAAATCCCGGACCCTGCGGCTTGACACCCGGACTCCAGTACATGTCAGGCATGTAGATGAAATTGGGCTTTTCATGTTTTCCGCAGCCGGTAACTCCCAAAGAAAGGAAGGCCACTGCAGCGGTCATGAGCGCTGATGCCAAAATTGACGTTGAAGTCGAAGCTTTTTTCATTTCAGAACCATCCCTCGGAGTACACGCTGCGAACTTCGGTGGCTCCAGCCTTTTTCAAGAATTCCTTCGCTTCGTTCTCATCGAACGGCTTGAAGCGGGCCGTCTTGGCCTTGATCTTCGCGATCTCGTTTTCGTCCATTTCCTCTTCGTTGATTTCATAAACGCGAGGAGCGTCGATCATGATCGCGAAACGGTCACGGGTGATACCAGGATCGAAGGATTTCTTCTTCATGTTCGGCAGGCCATTGAGAGCGAACATCGCTCCGACGGTGGCGAGTCCGGCGAACAGCACTGTCAGTTCGAAGAGGATCGGCACGAATGCAGGCCAGGAGTTCAACGGCTTCCCAGCGACGTTGATGGGCCAATCCACCACTGAAGTCCAGTACTGGAGGCCGAATGCGCAAGCAAAGCCGGTCAAACCGGCAAAAAGCGTTACAAACGGAAGGGGTGAACGCTTCAGTCCCTGTGCATGCTCCAATCCGTGAACGGGGAATGGAGTGAAAGCATCGAAGCACTGGTACTTGGCGTCGCGAACTTTTTCCATCCCGTGAATCAGAACTTCCGGAGATTCAAAAAATCCGACGACTCCTGCAAGCTCACGCTGAGGGGTGATGGTCATTGACTCTGTTGTCGTGGTGTCCATGAT
>JACMNQ010000074.1 GCA_014378465.1 Oligoflexia bacterium
AGGCGAAATCCTTGAGCTCAAGAACACGATCAACATCATGGTGGATCAGCTGAACTCCTTCGCCGCGGAAGTGACCCGCGTGGCAAAAGAAGTGGGTACCGAAGGTAAACTGGGCGGACAGGCCGACGTCAAAGGGGTGTCTGGAACCTGGAAGGATCTCACCGACAACGTGAACGCGATGGCATCGAATCTGACGGTTCAGCTGCGTGACGTTTCGAAGGTTGCGACCGCGATCGCCAACGGAGATCTGTCTCAGAAGATCACCGTCGACGTCAAAGGCGAACTTCTCCAGATCAAAGACGTGTTCAACAAGATGGTGGATCAGCTCTCCTCCTTCGCTTCTGAAGTGACTCGAGTCGCGAAAGAAGTGGGTACGGAAGGAAAGCTTGGAGGCCAGGCAGAAGTGAAGGGCGTCTCCGGTACGTGGAAAGATCTCACGGATAACGTGAATTTCATGGCGTCCAATCTGACCAAACAGGTTCGAGGCATCGTGAAGGTCGTTACAGCCGTCGCGAATGGTGACTTGAATCAGAAGTTCGTTCTCGAAGCGAAAGGGGAAGTGGCCGCACTCGCCGAAACGATCAACAGCATGACGGACACGCTCCGTACTTTCGCCGACCAGGTGAGTACAGTGGCTCGTGAAGTGGGTATCGAAGGAAAACTGGGAGCGCAGGCCCGTGTGCCTGGGGTCGCCGGAACCTGGAAGGATCTCACGGATAACGTGAATTTCATGGCGTCCAATCTGACCAAACAGGTTCGAGGCATCGTGAAGGTCGTTACGGCCGTCGCGAATGGTGACTTGAATCAGAAATTCGTTCTCGAAGCGAAAGGGGAAGTGGCCGCACTCGCCGAAACGATCAACAGCATGACGGACACGCTGCGTACTTTCGCCGATCAGGTCACGACCACTGCTCGTGAAGTCGGTATCGAAGGAAAGCTGGGCGGTCAGGCCAAGGTGCCTGGAGCTTCCGGAACCTGGAAAGATCTCACCGACAACGTCAATCAGCTGGCCGGAAATCTGACGACTCAGATCCGAGCCATCGCCGAAGTTTCGACTGCGGTGACGAAGGGTGACCTCACACGGTTCATTTCCGTCGAAGCGCAGGGCGAAGTCGCCGCACTTTCTGAAAACATCAATCAGATGATCGGAAACCTGAAGGAAACGACGCAGAAGAACAACGAGCAGGATTGGCTGAAAACCAATCTTGCGAAGTTCTCCGGCATGATGCAGGGACAGCGCTCCATCAGCGCAGTCGCTCAGCTCATCATGTCCGAGTTGACTCCACTCGTTGGCGCTCAGCAAGGCACTTTCTTCATGGTGGAGTCTGAGAAGGACGAGCCGATCCTCAACATGATCGCGAACTATGCGTTCACGGCCCGCAAGAATGTCGCCAGTCATTACAAGTTCAAGGAAGGTCTCGTCGGCCAGTGCGCCTTTGAGAAGAAGAAGATTCTCCTCACTCGCGTGCCGGAAGACTACATCTACATCGCTTCCAGCCTTGGCGAAGCGAAGCCATGCAACGTGATCGTCCTGCCGGTTCTCTTCGAAGGAGAGATCAAGGCCGTCATCGAACTGGCTTCGTTCGTACCGTTCAGTCAGAATTATCTGAACTTCCTCGATCAGCTCATGGACTCCGTCGGAGTCGTGATGAACATGATCGCTTCTTCCATGAGAACCGAAGAGCTTCTGCAGGAACTCAAACGTTCCAATGCGGAACTCGAAGCTCAGGCAAACGAGCTCGAAGAAAAGGCGAAGTTGCTCGAAGTCAAGAATCAGGAAGTGGAGCTTGCTTCTCGTTCTCTCGAGGAGAAAGCCGAACAGCTTTCTCTCATTTCCAAGTACAAATCCGAGTTCCTTGCGAACATGTCCCACGAGCTCAGAACTCCGCTCAACAGCCTGCTGATTCTGTCCAAGACTCTTGCCGAAAACAAAGAAAGGAATCTCACGCCAGAGCAGGTCAAGTTCGCGACGACGGTGTACGCATCGGGTACGGATCTTCTGGCACTCATCAACGAAATTCTGGATCTTTCCAAGGTCGAAGCCGGCAAAATGCCGATCGATCCGAAGGAGGTCAGACTCGAAGAGATTCAGGACTATCTCGACCAGTCGTTCCGTCCAGTCGCCGAGCACAAGGGTCTTCAGTTCGGAATCGAAACCACACTCGAACTTCCGAAGAAGATCTTCACGGACAACAGTCGATTGCATCAGATCCTCAAGAATCTCCTCTCGAACGCCTTCAAGTTCACCGAAGCGGGCAAAGTCACCCTCAAGATGGACTCTCCCGGCAAGGAAAAGAGATTCAGCATGGAAACCCTCAACAATGCCCGCCGCGTGATCGCCTTCTCGGTCACCGATACGGGGATCGGGATTCCGAAGGACAAGCAGAGACTCATCTTTGAAGCCTTCCAGCAGGCCGATGGCACCACCAGCCGGAAATACGGCGGTACGGGCCTTGGACTCACCATCAGCCGCGAAATCGCGCGACTGCTGGGCGGATCCATCGAAGTCGAAAGTACTCCCGGTGTCGGCAGTACCTTCACGCTCTTCCTGCCTCAGAACTACACGGGTGCTGAAGCTGAACGTTCGTTCAGCGAAATGCTCCCGGCGGTTCCGAAGCTGCCGCTTGGCGCTGACTTCGCGGGCAAACGAGTCCTGGTCGTGGATGATGACATGAGAAACATCTATGCCATCACCAGCGTGCTCGAGTCGCGCGACATGAACGTCGTCTGTGCCGAAAACGGCAAAGTCGGTCTGCAGACTCTGAAGGACAATCCGGATGTCGACATTGTCCTCATGGACATGATGATGCCTGAGATGGACGGAATCGAGGCGACGCAGCAGATTCGCAAGATGGCCGAGTTCAGAGAGCTTCCGATCATCTCGCTCACCGCGAAGGCGATGAAGGGTGATCGCGAAAAGGCGCTTTCTGCAGGAGCCTCGGACTACATCACGAAACCGGTGGATCCAGACACCCTCCTCGCCGTCATGTTCAGCTGGCTTGAAAAAGCGGAGAAGAGGGTCGGAAGTGACCTTGCATCGCTGAAGAAAAGTGCGGCAGGCAACTCAGGCACGAAGAGCGGTGGCACGGACCTCTCCTAGTACCAGCCGCAGTGCTGGATTCTCCTGACTATCAACCGGTCTAGGCGGAGTTCAGCCGGGAGGCCTTGCGCCATCTGGTGGACGGGATTGATCACGGCATGGTCTGGCTTGAGGATTGGGCCGCACTTTCGTTTTCTTTCGTCAGTCCGAAAGCGAAGAGGAAATTTCGGACTCTACAGTGAAGCTTTGGAAGCGACTCAAGCGCGCCGTTTCGTTTTCAAATTTCGGTGGCCTCGAGCTCGACCTTCTCGGTGGAGGTACCCACTCAGGCTCCAATCAGAGCACTTCAGCACGCTGGCGGACCAGGATCTCGCTGATCAGGCCATGTCGCGTCTTTTTTCAGTTTCGACCGGGTTGTAAGTCGGTTCCGGATAGTTCTGGTCCAGAGGCCCGGGACCACGCGCTTCGGCTTCTGAATATTCGGACCCGGAATGATCAATGGGCCACTGGTCGTGACGGGGAGCGGGCGTCTCATGACCGATCGACTTTCTCCTGGAGACACGGGCAATCAACGCCGCGATGAGCAGAGCCACTGCACCCCATAACACCCAATTTGCCCACGCGTATTCAGCCATGAACCTGAGAGCTGCATTTTCAGGACCGTCGCGCGAAAATCGCGGTCCAGGAGTCCTGGGCGGCATCCTGACGTGAGCCATGAAGGAAAACCGTGAACCCACTCTGCCTGAGCAGGGAGAAGAACGCGGGCAAGGGGTGACGGTATCGACCGTCCTGAGACCTGGAAGGACCCGGAGTCGAATTCAGAGCTTCTTTGGCAGCATCTGATGAGTTGAGGAAGGAGATGAAGAGCAGACCCGTCTTCGGGCGAAGTGCCTTGAAGAGCGAACCCAGAATGCGATGGCACTCATCGATCGTGAAAGTGGCGATGGCCTGATGGCACCAGACGGCATCATAGAATTCCTTCTTTGGGCTGAGAAGTCTCAGATCCCGCTGCTGGACATCCAGACCCTTGAGCTGCGCTTCCCGGGTGAGTTCGGCTGACGCCTCATAGCCTTCCACACTGAAGCCCAGTCTCTTCCAGCCTTCAAGCGTTTCTCCATTCCCGCAGCCGACCTCCAGAATGTGCGCGTGCGCGGAAAGGTGGGACAGGAAAGTCTGAGCCGATTCAAGATCAGCCGGCAAGCTTCACCTGATAAAGGCATTGTTCAGCCCCTTTGTAATGACATTCAGATTCCTCGATCTCGACGGGTTTTCCGCCATTGTAAGTACTGAAGCGTTCCAGGTAGCTCTTCTTGTACTGGCACAGAAAATTGCCGAGATGGGAACTCCTGTACTCAAACAATTCCATGTGCTCATGAGGTTTGATCGAGAGATCCAGCGACTTCTGATTCATGTCCTCAATCTTGTAATCAAAATTGATTTCATAGTGCTCGCTGTGATGGACCAGATCATTGATCAGTTGAATCTGATTGCTCGAGCGTTGATATCCATGGCTGAGGCTTCCATGAATCACGGGTTGATTCAGGACATGCGTCAACTCGGGAATATCTTTGGCGGTCAGATCCCCGCTTCCGATCAGTGAAGTCAGCATGTCGAGCGTGAAGCCGATGTTCAGCTGATTGTCGTAAACCACGAAATAGTCCTGATCAATCTTCTGGGCCTCAATGTAATTCTCCATTTTTTCCGTCCCGAGACGTTCCTCGAAATACTGCAGGAACGGACGAATGGCCCGAACCTTGGAGCCGGCATGGTGGGAGTACTTTTTGGGAATTTTGAAGGAGCTGGCGGGATAGGTGCCGTCAAGTCGTGCCGGTCTCGCATTGTCCACGACGCCGTAAGTGAAAGTTTCGAGTGAATCGATGCCGACCACTTTGCAGAACATGAACCACTGTGACGTCGAAGGGATCAGCAGTCCACTTTCAAACTTCGACAGTGCGCTTTGAGAGATGCCCAGGGCTTTGGAGATCTCCACCTGGTTCTTGCCGCTGATCTTTCGAGCGGCGCGCATCACCCGTGAGATTCTTTTGAGGTCTTCCTTTTCTTGTGGGGTCAATTGCTCGATCCTTATGGTGTTGGTCTGGATATTCAATCACGGTGTGAAGCTGTGCTCAACGATAATTGAGTGTTTTTGCATGAGTGAAGAAAACTGAACATGCTTGCTGAGAAGTCCTCTCTGAGGCAAGGTAGCATGAATCATCAGGCATTTGAACCTGGCACGCTCACTCATTTGACCATCCCCGTGTCTATTTGCGTTAACGAGGTCCGCCTTATTACGGCGCTTTGCATTGATTGGCCTCCACTCGACTGCTTGAGGTCCCTGACCTGGCTTGGTCAAGGCATGGCCGCCCGCTCGGTATCGGCCCTCTCCAGTTGTATTTCCAGAACGATCAGCACGGCCAAGATTTTGCAATCTTGCAGGCTGGACTCTCAGGAGGGTTCATCAATGAAAACTTGGATCGTCGTCGCGCATCGTGCTGGAGCTAAACTGTTCTCTAAAGATGGAATCAATCCTGCGCTGCAATTTGTAGAAGAATTGCCGTATCCGGATGGCTTGCTGAGAGCTCAGCAGATCAATACCGATTTTGACAGCAGTTCGAACATTGCTGAAGTGTCACCTGAGGAACATAAGGAAGACCTCTTTGTCAAAATTCTCAGTGTTCACCTCAATGAAGCGGAGCTGACTGGGGAGTTCGACAAGATCGTTCTCGTGGCTGACGCAAAATTCCTGAGCAAGCTCGAAAATTCGATCAGTTCCAGATTGAGTGCGAAGGTTCTGTTTGAACTGAAAAAGAATCTGGCGAAAGCCACCACACTCGATATTCAGGAGCAGATTGAGAGAGCGATTCATGGCTTGCCGGGAAGAGTGGCCTGATGGGACTGGCGCTCTACCGGAGGACGCGTGATTCCGGCAGGACTCCAGAACCCGGTGTATCGGAATCGCGAACGGGAGTGCGAGGGCGGAAGTCGCACCCCGCTCCCCTCTTCGTGATCCAGGAGCATCACGCGACTCGCCTTCATTTCGATTTTCGTCTTGAAGAAGACGGCGTGTTGAAGAGCTGGGCCCTGACGAAGGGACCCATGATGGAGCGCGGGGTGCGGCGCCTCGCGATCGAAGTGGAGGACCACCCCCTCGAGTACGAGAAGTTTCATGGTTTCATTCCCAAAGGGGAGTATGGCGGCGGAAAGGTCCTGATCCGGGATCATGGAACCTTTGAGAACATCATGGCGACCAAGTCGCAACCTCTCACCGTCTCCGAATCGATCGAGGCAGGGCACGTTGAGATCCACCTCAAGGGAAAGAGGCTCAAGGGAGCTTTCGCTTTGATCCGTCTCGACAAGGCCGCAGGGAGCGAACCGAGTTGGCTCTTTCTGAAGATGAAGAAGAAGCCCGAAATTTCCCTGCTTGAACGCGCGCAATGCTTCGCAGCAAAAAAAGGATCTTCAGAGACGGCTCCTTCCAGATCGCCATCTCGGTCGAAAGTGGCGGCTCGAAAGAAAACCGCTGCCGCTCAAAAGCGTTCTGCGTGAATAAGGTCCGTCGCAGGACGAAACTTCTGGATGCAGAAAAGAAATTCAAGGTAAGGTCCACCCATGACTTCAAAGCCGCTTTCAGTTCAGTTTCCATTTTTCAAGAACCTCCTGGTTTCCTCTCTCCTCCTGGCGGTGTCAGGCGGACTCACCGGTTGCGGCATGAAGGCCATTCCAACCGCACAGAACGAAGTGGACGCTTCCTGGTCTGAAGTTCAGAATCAGTACAAGCGCCGAGCTGATCTGATCCCGAATCTCGTCGCGACCGTCAAAGGTTACGCCGGGCATGAAAAATCCACACTGGAGGCCGTGATCAATGCGCGCGCCAAGGCGACCCAGACCAATATCAACTCGGATCAACTCAATCCTGACAATCTCAAGAAGTTCAGCCAGGCGCAGGGTGAATTGAGTTCAGCGCTTTCACGTCTGATGGTCGTGGTGGAGAAGTATCCGGATCTGAAGGCCAATGAAAATTTCAGGGATCTGAGTGTTCAGCTCGAAGGGACTGAAAACCGGGTCACGATCGCGCGCCAACGCTATATCGAGTCCGTCAATCGCTTCAACAATCTGGTCAGTGTTCCGCCCACTTCCTGGTACAATTCGATTTTCCTTCATCTCGACAAGAAGCCTCAATTCTCGGTCGAAAATATCAAGGAAGTCCAGGATGCACCCAAGGTCTCCTTCTAAATGAAGGGACTTCGCTCGCACTTGCTGCCGATCTTCTGCTGGATTGGACTCATGAGTGGAGCGCCTGCTCATGGGATGGACGTTCCGGCATTTTCGGATCTCGTCGTGGATCAGGCGCAACTCTTCAGTCCTTCTGAGCAGCAACAGGTCAGCGCCGGTCTGCATCAGTTTCAATCCGAGTTCGGACCGCAGATTGCGGTCTTGACCGTGGACCATCTCGAAGGAGAAACGATCGAGTCCTATTCCATCAAGGTGGCGAGCGCCTGGAAAATGGGGACTGCCAAAAAGGATGACGGAGTTCTGCTCCTGGTGTCCAAGGAAGATCACAAGATCAGGATTGAAGTGGGCCAGGGTCTGGAAGGAACGATGCCTGATGCGATCGCGGGTCGCATCATCCGGGGTGTGATGGTTCCGTTCTTCAAGCAGGGTCAGTATTCCGCAGGAACGATTGCTGGCCTCCAGGCCATCGCTCAGGGACTTGGAGGCGAACTCAAGGACGTTCCCGTGTACCAGGTGCGCAGTGCACCTCGCACGGGGGGCTCGGCGGGCATCTTCTTTTTTCTGCTTCTTCTGTTTCTTTCGCTGTCGCGTTTCGGGCGGCGGCGTTCAGGATCTTTTGCAAGCGGCATGATCCTCGGGGGCCTGCTTGGGAGCGGTCGTGGCCGCAGTTCCGGTGGAGGCCTGTTCGGGGGTGGGGGCGGTTTCGGTGGTGGCGGCGGCGGAGGCTTCTCAGGTGGCGGCGCAAGTGGGGATTGGTAAACGGTCATGAAATTGAAACTCACTGAAACCCGGCGCCAGACCATTGCTCAGGCGATCGCGGATGCCGAACTCAGAACTTCTGGTCAGATCGTGACTCTGCTTTTGCCCGAGTGCGACGATTACCCGGCGGCGCGCTGGAGACTCGCAGTCGTCATTTCACTTCTCACGGCCTTTTTTCTGGACCTCGGTGTTCCGGCCCTCGACCACTTCTGGGTGCTCTGTGCTCAGTTTCCAGCACTGGGGCTGGGGTACCTGCTCGGAGGCCTTTCGTTCTTCAAGCGGCTCATGACCACGGATGCAGAGATCGAGGAAGAGTTCGAGCAACGCGCAGTCCAGGGGTTTCATGCTCACAAAGTGGACGCGACTGCGGATCGCACGGGTATCCTCATCTTCGTATCGCTGCTTGAGCGACGAGTGAAGATCATGGCTGACATCGGCATTCATTCGAGGGTTCCGGACGGTACCTGGAGCGGAGTGATCGCCGCGCTCACTCGCCAGATTCGTGAAGACGATTTCACGGCGGCGCTTGTTCAGGCGATTCACACCTGCGGCTCGCTGCTGGCACAGCATTTTCCACCTGGTGAGAATGACCGGGACGAATTGTCAAACGAAGTGCGCACCGACTGAGTTCCGCTTCTTTAATTTCAATCGGGAATTCTTCATTTTTTCGACTTGAGACATTCCGAGATGAAGTAGTTCGCGTGGCGACCGAAGAGGTCCGCATTGGTCGTGTCCGGGTGAATGTTGAACGTGTAGGGCGTTCTCGGATTCATCCTGGCCAGGCGGGTGAGGTGTTGCGCGAAATTCATGATCCCCAGGGGGTGTACGTAGACTTTGATGTCCGTGTAGACCTCATCCTTGAAAAGCTCATTCACCTGGGCTCGGAGGGGAGCGATCATTGAATCAGAACCTTCGATTCGTGTGACGCTGTTCTGCAGAGCCTGGGTCGACTCGCCCACGTACTCGGCACGAGCGATCTGCTGACGGAGATCGGCGATTTCGGGCACCAAATCGCCCAGTTGATTGGCCTGAACCAGCAATTGCCAGATTTTGACGTTGAGCACGTCGTATTTCGCAAATCCTCCGGCAGTCCTCAGATTTCTGCCCGCTTGCGCACTGACTGAGGTGATCACGAAGTTTTCAGCCTGGTCAGCTTTGTCATCCAGCGAATCCCAGCCGTTCACATTGTTGATGTAGCCGGAGAGTCCGACGAGCGCTTCCTGACCCAGCTTGGAAACTTCTGCGGCTTTCTGATCGATCGTGCTGATGTCCGAGGTCTGGAGGGCGCTGTGGGTCTTTCCGAGGAACTCCCAGTCACCAATCACGATTTCACCGCTGTCAAAGGCCTGGTTGAAATCCTTTTTGCCGTAGAGCTCATACTGAGTCGCGTACTGAGCCATCTGAATGCCGACGGCGCAATCGCCGTGAATGGAGCTGTGATAGAAGGCATCGATCGCACGACTGGGTTTGCCACTGACTTCGAAGCCGAAGTGGCCTTTTTCAGTTTTGGATTTTTTCCAGCCGCGAGTGAAGAGCCCCATGGAGATGAGTTTTCCGTCGTCGTACTCAACGCCTTTCCTGTCCTTCTTCATCTTGTGCCTGCTGAACTCATAGCGCGCATTGGCCCCAAGTTGCTGAGTGGCGCGAAGCACCGAGTTCCTGATCAGGTGTTTGTAAGCGCACATGGACTTGCTGCCATGGGTGAGACGGACGATTTCCTCAAGCGCTGACTGACGTTCCATCGGCCGAAGATTCGCGGGCACTTTGATCGTGAGTTTGTCCTGGGCCAGGGATTCGGCAAGAGAATCATCTTCGCACGGATTACCGTCGGTGACTTCGAGCTCGCCGGAGGCGACTCTCCATCCCAGCCTCTTGAGGTACTGAAAGGAACAAGCCTGTTCGGGCGTGGCGCCCTGGAGGAGCAGTTCTTCTTCAGGACTGCTTCCGGATGCCGTCGCGGCGGCGAAGACTCGTCCTGAGAGCACCAGGGCGGAGATCAAGGACAGACTGAGAATCAATAACGGGGTGAAAGTCTTTGACCGGAAATTCATGAGAAAGGTCCTCAACTGGCTTCGCGTGGGCACGGGCGTGCACCGTTGTGTACCATTAACTGACTAAACGTGTCAACTAATAAAAGGTGTTTACCGCGCAGAGCGTTATTGCATTTGAGCCCTTTTATCTATAAGCACAGTCCACAAATTCAAAAGGCGTATTTCAAGCCTAAATAGTCAGATAATCAGGAGAAATCATGAAGGGTTTTAGTTTATTTTTGGGTGTAGTCGGACTGTCGATGGTGATGAGTGCTCCCAATGCGCTGGCCCGAAACAGAGGGGATTTTCTGGACCCTCGCTACAAGAATCTTCATCACCCTTTCATCACGGACCCGCGCAGAATCGATGCTCCGAGCAAGTCCAACATTTCCAAGATGCTCGACCTTCAGACCCCGGTTCGCGATCAGTCCGCACGCGGCACCTGCTCGATCTTCTCGGCGACCGCCGCTCTCGAGTCGCTCCTGATCAGTCAGAAGAAACTGGATGCCAAGACCCTCAACCTTTCTGAAGAATGGCTTGAGTTCCTCGTCACTCGCAACCGAGTGACCGACGGTTCTGACAGCCCGACCAATTTCTCGATCTTCAAAACGTTCGGAGACGTCAGTGAAGAAGCGATGCCTTACATCGGTCAGACCTGGGAAACCGTGAACTCGAGTTCACTGGCTCAGAGCCGATGCGGTGCTTTGACAGGCAACACTCTCAAGTCCTGCCTCCTCGGTCACCGAGATGCCACTTTGCTGAACACTCCTGACGCGACTCTGGCGAAGAGTGATCCCGCTCTGCTTGCCGCCAGGAAAGCGGCCTCGGACTTCAAAAACCAGTTCATGTCTCGCGCGACATCGAATTTTTCAGTCCGTACGACTGCTGACATCAAGAAGTCCCTGAACGACGGCATCCCTGTGGTTCTTGATCTCGATTTCTACTACGGAGCATGGAATCATCGCCAGTCGACCACCAAGGGCATCGGCCGCGAAATTGAAAACTACAACAGAGGCCTGGTGGGTTATCCGGAGCCGGGATCCATTGACCGTGAAAAGTCTCAGGAAGAGCCAGATGGTCACTCCATTCTCGTGGTCGGGTATGATGACAACGCGATCATCACCACTCACGTTCTGATGAAAGACGGCACGACCAAAACCTTCACTTACAAAGGTGCTTACTACTTCAAGAATTCCTGGGGCACGACCGCCTTCGCCACTGAAGCGAATCTGGACGGCAACCGGATGCCGGGATACGGCATGATCACTTACAAGTACGCTCACGAGTTCGGTGGATTTTACCGCCTGACACTCGAGTAAAATTCAACGTTTCAAAAGAGAGAGAAGAGGGGACCTGGCAGGGAGCTCGGTCCCCTTTTTCATCTGTAAGTCTGGACGAATTTGACCACTCCGTTTTCGAGCGCGTCGGCGATGTTCACCAGACGCTCGGAATAGGGGTAGTTCTTTCCGCCGATGTCCATGTCGTGGGCATAATCATGCAGACGATTGAACTCCTTGGGATCGTTATAATAGGCCACTTCGACGTAGCTGACGGCATGTCCGAAGATCTTGCGGTTCAAGGCGAGATTGCGGGAGAAGATACCAGGTTCCACCTGTCTGGAGTTGCCGCCGCCGAAACGATCGAACTCCAGTCCCAGCTGGTCACTGAGCTCTCGCACGACGGATCGGCCGAGCTTCCGGGATGCGTCCCAGGAAAAGGGGCTGGTGAGGTGACGGGCGACGAAGGCGCGATCTTCTCGTGAAGAGAACTCGTCCACGGAGAAACTGCCGGGAACATACACTTTGGTGCGGTTCCAGCCGCTTTTGTTGATACCGCCACCCGAGGTGAGGCCTTCAGGATCCATGGTGTCGTAGTGGATGATCAAGGTGAGGTCAGGAGCGAATCGATTGATCAAGTCAGTTCTCGCGTCCAGATCGGCACGCAGAATGAAGTAGTCCGCGCGGTGCGACTCCGCGAAGAGTTTATTGAAGTTTGAATCGGCTTCGAAAGCCGCATAAAGCGGGTTGCCAATGGGGGCGGTTTTGAGAAGGGCCTGAAACCACAGGTCCGCGCTGGAGCTTCGGAGCTCACGACGAGCGAATTCAACCAGGGGCAGATCGTTGAGAGGGAGAGCGCTGACCGGACCGAGTTCGCGGTGAGTGACCAGCACTTCGGCTCCCAGTGCAGTCAGACGTTTTTCGAGAAGAAGTACGGTCTGCAGATTGAGAACGCCTTCGCTGAGCTTTCGACCGTCAGGATGGTAGACGATCTTTCCGGTCTTTTCGTCCCAGAACGTGTTGCCCATGTGTCCGGGGTCCAGGGCGATCTTGAGTCCTTTGAGCGGCAAGTTGGCAGGATTCTGCGTGGCGGCTTTTTTCAGACGAGTTTCCAGTCGAGTGACGGGAAGGGCCTGACCTTCGCTCAACAGGGAAATGACGAAGTCGTGAAGCTCCTTCGAATCCCGGTCTTGATAACCGGTGAACACAGTGGCGTTCGTCTCAATGTAGTGATCCAGAAAATGGTCCGGATCCATGATCGGAAGAATGGCCTGAAGACCTTCGAGAGTCTGTTGGCTGGAACGCTCAGCAAGCACGCTTTGGGATTCGGCTTCCGCAGGAACTCCAAAATGTTCCAGCACGCTCTGGGTGCGCGAGTAGATTTCCTGCGGGCTAAGTTGAATCAGCTTGGCAGCTTCGAGCAAAGTCATCAGGGTCTCCGCAGCGGTCGGTTTGACTGCTTCGTCGACGGTGGCCCATGCGGAATGCGTACTGGCCAGAGTGAAAATCAAGCATCCTGCGAGAAGACTTGTGACATGGCTCCATCCAGCATTTGTACAAGATTCATCAGAGGCTTTCATAACTGAACACTAATCCGTCCTCCCGTCTTTGGAAAGTAAAACTGTGGCTCAGGAGTTGCTTAGGCTGGGTGCGTGACTTTACCCGGAGCAAAAGCCAGATCAGCGCAGGAGCCTTGGATTGATTGGACCCGTGTACTTTTCGCGAACTATTCCAAGGTCAGGAGCCAGACCGAAAACCTGTGTCTGCCACTTCTGATTGAAGATTACGGGATTCAGTCGATGCCCGACATGAGTCCGCCAAAATGGCATTTAGCCCACACGACTTGGTTTTTTGAAACGTTCCTTCTGTTGCCCCATGTTAAGAATTATGCAGTTTTCGACCCGGCTTATTCATTTCTTTTCAATTCCTACTACGAATCTCAAGGGTCTCGCGTGGAGCGTTCGCGCCGGGGCTTGCTTTCGCGCCCTGCAGTTTCTGACGTCTACGCCTATCGCAGGCATGTGGACGAAGCAGTCGCGCAGCTTCTCCAGTCTCTGGCCGGAACTGCTGTCACCGAGATCCGTGAGACGGTAACTCTTGGCCTGCACCACGAGCAACAGCACCAGGAACTGCTCCTGACGGACATCAAGCACCTGTTCTGGAGCAATCCTCTCAGGCCAGTGTATCACCAGCACCGCCTTCACGAAGTCCTGAATCCAGGCCCGCTCGAGATGGTTCAGGTGGCTGGAGGACTTCTTGAGGTTGGCGTAACCCCTTCTGAACGACCGGATGACCCCTTCACCTTTGATCTGGAGCGCCCTCGTCATAAAATTCATCTCTCGGATTTCAAACTCGCTTCTCGCGCAGTGACCAATGGAGAATACCTCGAATTCATTCAGGCAGGGGGGTATCAGGATCCTTCTTTCTGGCTTTCTGATGGATGGGCGACCGTGAAAGCTGAGGGCTGGCAGGCGCCTCTCTACTGGGAAAAATCCACGCTTGGCTGGCAGATGATGACGCTTTCCGGAATGCGACGTGTTCAGGAGTCCGAAGCGGTCTGTCATGTCAGTTATTATGAAGCGGATGCGTATGCGCGCTTTCGAGGCAAGAGGCTTCCGACGGAGGCGGAGTGGGAAGTGGCGGCCACGTCGGCATCCTCTACCGTCGGCAATTTCATGGAGTCCTCCGTCTATCATCCAATCTCTCCGACGTCTCGTGAGTCGGGTGAAAGCACGCCAGCCTTCGACCAGGTGCTGGGCAACGTGTGGGAGTGGACCAGCAGTCCTTTTCAACCCTATCCGGGGTTTCGTCCGCTCCAGGGAGCGTTTGGCGAATACAATGGCAAATTCATGATCAATCAGATGGTTCTGCGCGGGGGATCGTGCGCCACCCCTCGGGAGCATATTCGTCCGACCTATCGAAATTTTTTCACACCTTCGACCCGTTGGCAGTTTTCAGGAATTCGCCTGGCATCGGATTCAACCTAATTCACTCACCGTAGTCTGGAGAAGTCATGCAGGCTCTGCAACTGTTCGAAAAATTGGAACCGGAATTCGCGCTGATTGACCTCAATCCCAAAGTGGCTGAATTCGCCTGCGAAGTGATCAAGGGCCTGAGGCTCTCGCAGAAACGCATTTCACCCAAATTCTTCTATGATCAGAAAGGCTCCGAACTTTTTGAAAAGATCTGCGAAACAGAGGAGTACTACGTCACTCGTCTTGAAACGGCTCTCCTCAAGAAGCATGCTGCTGAGATCTGCAGGCATCTGGACGGCATGACGCTGATTGAGCTCGGCAGTGGCGCCAGCGAGAAGATTCGCATTCTCCTGCGACAGATTCGGGAGCTGGTCGCCTATGTGCCCGTGGACATCTCGAAGTCCTTCCTGCTCGAATCTGCCGCAAGATTGCAGAAGGACTTTCAGGAACTCTCCATCATTCCCGTATGCGCGGACTTCACATTACCGGTCGATTTGCCCGCCCTCCCGCAGTTTCAGGGTCAGAAGGCAGCCTTTTTCCCGGGTTCCACGATCGGCAATTTCGATCCGCAGGATGCGACGCTCCTTCTCAAACGCATCGGCCAGATGGTCGGTGTCGGAGGCCATCTTCTGATCGGAGTTGATCTGGTGAAACCCCTGGGCGTGCTCGAAGCAGCCTACAATGATTCCCACGGCGTGACTCGCGATTTCAATCTCAATCTGCTCGCCCGAATGAACACTGAGCTGGACGCCGATTTTGACCTCCAGGGCTTTGCACACCGGGCATTCTTCAGCGAGGAGTTCAATCGCATTGAAATGCATCTGGTGAGCCTGAAAGATCAGTCTGTCACGGTCGGCGAATCCAGTTTTGAATTTCGCAAAGAGGAGACGATCCATACCGAGTGTTCGTACAAGTACACGCGGGACCGTTTTCTCGCCCTGGCCAGAAGTGCGGGCTTTGAGCTCAAGGATTTCTGGACAGACCCGGATCTCTACTTCGGTGAATTTCTGCTCGAGTTCAGGCCTCAGGCATCGGCAGGTTTGAAACGTTCGGGTTCCGAGAGCCGGTAGCCTTCGGACTTCATCGCCATTTGACGAATTCTCGTTATCGTGGGGTACTCGGCAACATCGATAAAATACCGTTCAGCTGCATAACACTGGGGCACGAGGCAGATGTCGGCCATCGTGAGTTCATCTCCGACGGAATACTTCCCAGCGGTCTCCTCAACGAGTTTCTCGTAGGCGTGCAAGCCGTTTCGGATCCAGTACTGCACCCACTTCTTCTGCTCATCCTTGTCATCGGAGTGGCGGGCCTGGGTGCCCAGATTCTGAAGAGGCTGAGTGTCGGAATTGATGATTTCAGACAGCGAGCGAATCTTGGCGCGCGAGTAGGGATCAGTGGAGAGGATCGAGGGACCGGCATAAGTCTCGTCACACCACTCCATGATTGCCAGAGATTCACTGAGGAAACGGGACTTTCCAGAGTTTGCAGGATCCGGCAGTTCAAGTACCGGGACGTAGCCGAGGGGATTTCTCTTCAGGTGTTCGGGACTTTCAGACTCACCATTGAGGAGGCTCACGGGAATGTACTCGCAGTCCACTTTCTTGACCGCAAAGACCCAGCGAACTCGCCAGCTGCTGCCGGATCGCCAGTAATGATAGAGTTTGAGCTTTGACATGATCAGTCCGCTGCCACGATCCGATTTTCGAGTCGGCCGAGGTGGTCAATTTCGAGAATCACTTCATCTCCAGGATTGAGCCACTGATTGTCGGTGATCTTTGAACCGTTGAGTTCCAGAAAGCAGCCGGTACCGACCGTGCCTGACCCGATGACTTCGCCGGGATGAATGTTCACGCCGTAACTCACGCGCTCCAGAATCTGCGCGAAGGTCCAGCTGATATCCTTCATGTTGCCATCCGAGACCTGCTTGCCATTGACGAAGCACTTCATCTGAAGATTGTGGCGTTCGCCGTGTGGACCTTTGATCGCGAAAGGTGCGAGTTCATCGCGGGTGACGAGGTAGGGTCCAAGAGAAGTTGAAAAATCCTTGCCCTTGGCAGGTCCGAGGTTGAGTTTCATCTCTTCCATCTGAAGGGCTCGGGCCGACCAGTCATTCATGATCATGTAACCGAAGATGTACTCGTCCGCCAGTGCGGCGGTCACGTTCTTGCCATGCCTGCCGACGACGACCGCGGCTTCGAGTTCGAAATCAAGTTTCTCACGCGCGAGTTTCTGAACGGCGATGTCGCCAGGTCCGGAGACTGCCAGGTGATTGGTGAAGTAGAAGATCGGGAAGTGGTCAAACTCCTCGATCATCGGCAGGCCACGATTGCGCCTGGCCGCTTCGACGTGCTGCCTGAAGGCGTAACCGTCGCGCATGGAAGTCGGGTGAGGTACGGGGGCCAGGAGCGTGACCTTTTCCTCGGGAGTGGTGCAGGCAGGAGGGAGCTGTCCGGCCTCCTGGGCTGCCAGAATTTTTTTGAGGGAAGGCAGTGTATGATCCTGTCCGCGGATGAGTTCGATCATGTCGCGCGGAGCGCTTCCCAGTGACAGGGCTGAGTAACATTTTTGAATGTCGAGGATCGTGCCCTTCTGGAGCGCCCCCACGTGCAGGCCCAGTTTCTCAGTTTTTCCCAGATCAGAGTAAGTGACGAGTCTCATGCATACCCCAATACTTCAGGTGACGGGATTGAGCAAAAAAAAACCGCGAGGGTCGCAACGGAGTTGCTTTCTTCGCGGTTTTCGAACTGTGCGGGCCCAAAAATCAAACGGGCCCGCTCATGAACTCACTGATTTTTCTTGTTGGCAAAGACGTCTTTCAAAGCACGTGGAAATGACCAGCGTGGCTTCTTGGTAGCGGGGCGAGCCTTGATGTCCATCGGCTCACCCGTGAAAGGGTTGGTGCCTTTGCCGGATTTGCGAGCTTTGACTTCCTTGCGGACGAGGGCGCCGATGACCGGAAAACGAACCCGTTCGCCACTGGCAGCAGCTTTGGCACCGCTGGTGAAAGCATTCTCGATGCATGCCTTCAGGTCGGTGCGCTTGATGCGCACTTCACCCGAACGGGTGACTTCAGCGCATTCGAGCAGGGAGGCGTGGACTTCGTTGAGGAATGAATACTTGATTTTTTTCTTTGCCATAAATTTGTAATGATCTCCTCCTCTGGTTGTAGAGAGCTTTTTTTGTCCCTGCAACTCCTTTTTTTTTAGAAAGAGGCTGGATTTCAGGCATTTTGGAGCGTTAACTGCTCGGATGCCGCGACTGGAGCCGCGCTCCGGTGGTTGCATTCGAACAGGAGTGGAGGATGTGGGGCAGAACTTTCAGGCCGCTTTCAGCTTGTCCTCATCGGCGCTCCCGTCGCCGATTCTGGTGGCAGCATAGGTCAGGTCAAAGAACTCCTTGCTCAGAATTGCAAGCAGATCTCCCATGGAGAGAATCCCCACCGCTTTGCCCTGAAGGTCCACCACCGGCATTCTACGGATCTTCTCATCGCGCATTTTCTGGATGCATTCAAATATGCCGTCTGATTCGAAGACGAAATGGAGACTATTCGTCATCACTTCCTGGGCCTGGCAGGTTTTGGGATCTTGCTGAGAGCAGACACACCGAATCACGATGTCACGGTCGGTGATGATCCCGACTGGGGTCTCATTTTCGAGCACCATGACGGAGCCTATGTTGTGACTTTCCATCAGGGCGGCCACTTCACTGACAGGAGTGGTCTTGCTGACGCTGACGAGATTTCTACGATTCACAATGTCATGAAGCATTCTGGACTCACTTCCCAAGGGGGTGTTCTGGGGCACAAGGTTCTTGAAGGCAGCGAAGGAGGTACTCGGCATTTTCTGCATTTCCCACGCCAGCCCCACTTTCGCATGATACGCTGTAAGCAATGAAAACCGCTCTTCGCACCATTCTGTTTGATATGGACGGCACGATCATCGATACGGAGCCTGCCGCCGCAAAAGCGATTCAGGACTGCTTTGCTCGCTGGAACATTCAAATTGACCTCGAAGACGCTCGCTTCATCACGGGACGCACGTGGGCCATTGCCTTTGATTTTCTTTTCAAGAAGTATCCGATCCCGGTGAGCGCGGAAGTCGCGTCAGAGATGATGATGGCGCAGTACCGGGAGACTCTCGACCGTGAACTTGCGATTGTTCCGGGAAGCATTGAGGCGGTGAAGGACCTCAGTCAGCATTTTCAGATGGCACTGGTTTCCGGCTCCGGGCGCCAGGAAATCCTCTGGGCGATGAAAAAAGTCGGGCTCATGGACTGTTTCAAATTCATCCTGGGAGCGGAAGATTATTCTCGCAGCAAGCCTGCTCCCGATGGTTATCTGAAAGCCATGAAGCTGCTGAATGCGGAGCCTGCGGAGACTTTGATCTTTGAAGATTCCGAAGCGGGAATCGCGTCTGCCTGTGCCGCCGGCGTCTTCGTCGTCGCGATCTCGTCGACGAATCATTTCGGTCATGACACCAGCCGCGCCAGTCTTCAGATCCCGGATCTGAAGCAGGTGAATCACAGCTGGGTCAAGGGCTTGAAGAACTTCAGAATATCGGAATAGACTTCGAAGGTGGCGTCTGGTCGGGTGGAGATCCAGGCGTGGGTCTTGCCCTGGTTCTGCCTCACTTTCAGAGTGATCGGCTGGCTCCCGTTCTGGCGCAAAGTGAAAAAAGCTCGTGAAACCTTTGTTTCCTCAAACGCTTTCTTCAAAGCCGTATTTTCCCGGGCATCGTCGATGAACCGAAGAATGCGCAAGTGGGTCAGACCTTCCAATCTGCGTTGAAAATTCACGGGATCGTGAAGCGCCCGGCGGGACGGAGCTTCTTGCCAGGTGTCCTTTGCGCGAAGGACGGACCACTGGATGCCCGGACCCTTCAGCGCGATCGAATCCAGCTCCGCAGTTTCAAAAGTCACCAGCTTTCTGAGCCTCAGCGCTTCGAACCGCGCCAGGTGAGTCAGCATTTCGAGAGCCGCACCTCGGACGAGAAAGACCTGTGGATGGGATACGGCCCCGGAACGGGCAGGGAGGCAGGCGTAGATTCCTCCCGCTTTCAGATTGCTGTCACCCAGGTGAATTTCATTTTCGGTCATTTGTCCGTTTGAATTCGGCGCCAGCCAGCGGAGCGCAAAAAGTGGAGTTGTCAGTCCGAAAGAGGAGAGGGGTCCCTCGGGAGCCAACTCGAAGGCTTGAAGCGTGCGAAGGGTGTCCAGTAAATGCACGATGTAGGGGCCATCGGCGCGGACATCGATCAGGTCCATGGACGAAGACGCGATTTTCCAGTCGGGTTTCTCAGCACTCCCTGAGTTTATAATGCGGGCGGTCCAGTGGTCCCCGGAGGCGGGATCATTCTTGATGAGATTCAGTTCGCGGGCCTGCTCGTGGCTGAATGAAAAGAGAGGAGCGTTGAGTTTGAGCTCAGAAGTCGTTCCAAGCCCGCCCGAGGCCGGGTTGACGCCGGAAGGGGGCTCGTTTCTGGAGGTGCAGCCGTTGGAGAGGGACGCGGCAATGGCCAGAACGACGACGGGAAGTGAGGGCTGGGTGAACTTTCGGAAGCGGAAGAGAGTCATGCGATTGACATCCTAGGGAGTGGTCGTTAGCGTGGCAAGTCTTATGTTAACGAGCGGCGACGGAATTCTGGGTTTCATCAAAAGTGGCGGCTTCGCCATGTATCCTCTGCTGATCTGTTCCCTCGTGGGATGGGCGGTGATCTTCGAAAGGCTCTGGGTCTATCGAAGGTTGAATCAGGATCTCAAGACCTTTCATCTCGAAGCGATTCACGCGCTCCTGCGTGGCGACAAGGACGCGCTGAAGGCCCTTTGCGCGACGGGAAATTACACTTACCTGCCGACCGCGCGACTGTTGATGAGCGCACTTGAACGCCTGAACTCCAAGGACGAAAGGCTCCGCCAGCGCTGGGTCGAAGCACTCGAACGCCGTCGGCTGGTGATCAATCAGGAGCTTCGCAAGAACCTCTGGGTGCTGGGGACGATCGCGAGTTCCACACCGTTCATCGGGCTTCTCGGGACCGTCGTCGGGATTCTCGAATCCTTTCATCAGATGGCTCAGAAGGGGACCGGCGGCTTTGCAGTCGTCGCTTCTGGAATTTCTGAAGCACTCATCGCCACTGCCGGCGGTCTGGTAGTCGCCGTGATCGCGGTCATTGCTTACAATGCTTTTCAGGCCGGGCTCGGAAAATTGACTTTGACCGTGAAAATCCATACGGAAGAATTCGTCGAAATGTTGAGCGCGATTGAAGCCCCTCAGAAGACCGCACAGGACGGCGCCTGATGGCCTTCAAGCCCAACGCTTCCAATTCTGAAGCAGAGTATGAAGAGAACATCGTCGCGGAAATCAACATCACGCCGTTGACTGATATCTTTCTCGTGCTGCTCATCATTTTCATGGTGACGAGTTCCGTGATGACTCAGTCGGGAGTGGACGTCAATCTGCCGCAGGCAAGTCAGGCGACGTCCCAGTCTCAACCGGATGGCGTGATCGTCACTCTGCTTCCGGGCGGGGCAGTCCGGATCAATCAGCGCTCGATTGCAGCCGGGGATTTTCCGGCGATTGAGAAGAACCTCACGGAAGTTTTCAAAGCCACGAAATCGCGACTCGTGATTCTCGAAGGCGATCGCCAGGCGTTTCTCGGATCGGCCATCGAAGTGATGGACGCCGCCCGCAGAGCGGGCGCCGCTCAATTTGCCATCGCGACTTCGCCAGCGGAGACGAAGTAACGCTTATTTCAGCTCGAGCTCTTCCGGACTTTCCTGATGCGCTCCCGGAAGATCTCCCTGCATCGCAGGTCCATCTGAGGGGCGGGGGACGAAAGCCATCACGCCGTCTTCGGTGCGTTCCATCGAGTGCAGTGGAGATGCATTCTGAAGGGCGTGGCGAATGTCCAGGCCCGCGAGTCCTGAGGCAGGACGCTTGAGGTAGTCAAACTCTCCGGCCTGGTAGGCATTTCTCGTTTCAGGGAGCATCGCGTCCATGAAATTCGCGAGTTCGCTGTAAGTCACGCACTTGACTTCAGGCAGGCCGCAGACGCTGGAAGCGAATTTTTTCATCGCACTCCAATAAGCACCGCCATTGAAGTGCGTGAAGTGGTGACCGATGTGCACTGGGCCGCGGTTGCCGTAATAATTGTCCTTGAAGTACTTCATGTAGGTGTCGAGCATCTGCTTTTCGTAAAGGGCGCCGTTCTCCGCCTTTTCTTTTGCGTCAGACTGAGCCATGTAAAAGTTGTAATCCATGGAGAGAGTCCACTTGCCGCTACCGACGATCGGAAGACTGGCCAGGGGAAAGTTCCAGATGCCGTTCGAATTCTTTTCAGGCCAGTAATGAGTATCCGCGATCTTGCTCGTGTCGTAGCGGTAGTGATTCGCAGCCAAGGTCGGATAAAGTCCCGGACTGAAGGCCAGAAGAGGAGCTCTGAAGCCGACGATGTCCTTTTCAGCGAACGAAAAGTGCTTGGTGATGTCATTGTGCTTGAAAGTATTGAAGAGCAGGTCGATGAACTGAGTGAATTCGCTGGCCCAGTCACTCTCGCTCCAGGTGCTGCCGTCGAAATGTCCATTGGCGTGAGAAGCCATCTCATTGCCTTCATTGAAGGCATCATTCAGTTCGTCGACTCGGTCAGAAATCTCGTTTTCGGATTTCCCGTACCCGATGTCCGAGTACCCCAGCGTGTGGTGAGGGGCATGGTACAGATTCTTGTTGTCGGGGTGGATGAAGTAAACACCACTCACGAAGTACGTGAATTTCACGGGCTTGCCTGATGCAGTGGCTTCCTTTGCGAATGCCCGGGTTTCATCCCAAGCTTCGATGGACTTGGATCCGTCGAAAGCGAGAAGCACGAACTGAGGGGGTCTTGGGACGACCGAGCCTTCGTCGGCGTTGGCTCGGAGGGAGATGGCCAGGGCGAGGGCCAGAGCTGCGCAGGTCAGCGCGCTCAATAGGACGGAATTCTTCTTTTGGGTCTTGATCATATTGATCGCACACTGAGCAAGGGCCGTGCCGCGATTGGACGGAGTCAAACTTGTCGCATTTTCCAGCCATATCCAGCTCTTGCTGTAAAACCAGGGACCACTCCGGCCCTTTGTCCGAGAGTGGCAGAATGGGTCTCGGTGCCATAACTGCCCTGTTTAGAGAACCTGGAGCGTCTCGATCGATTCAAAACGGCTCCAGGTCACAAAGCTTCGAATGGGAAAAATCTCAGCTCGTTGATTCCTGAATGGACTGGAGAGATTCAGAATCGTCATAGTTCTGAAGTTCAGAGTGTCCTTCGTGCGCGCCGG
This sequence comes from Oligoflexia bacterium, assembly GCA_014378465.1. Classification (GTDB taxonomy): domain Bacteria; phylum Bdellovibrionota; class UBA1018; order UBA1018; family UBA1018; genus UBA1018. The sequence goes on from JACMNQ010000074.1 coordinate 22,616, forward strand.
GCAAGTCGCCCTGCAGGGCGGATCCGTCCGAGGGGCGAGGCACGAAAGCCATCGTGCCGTCTTCAGTCAATTCCATGCGAGAAGAATTTTGCTCCGCTGCAATGTCTTTGGCCACTTTGATCGAAGCGCCTTCCATCTTTTCGAACTGACCCTTCTGATAAACCAGACGAGTCGCTTTGGGCAGAGACTCCATATAGTTCATGAGTTCAGTGTAGGTCACGCATTTGACTTCAGGAAGTCCGCAGACCGTCTTCGAGAAACGTTTCATGGCGCGCCAGTAAGCGTTTCCATTGAAAGCCATGAAATGATGACCGATGCTCACGGGAGCGCGGTTGCCATAATAGTTGCCCTTGAAGTACTTCATGTAGGTGTCGAGCATCTGCTTTTCATACTTCGACGAGTTTTCACGATCTTCTTTCGCATGAGAGTCGGCATCGTAGAAATTGTAATCCATGGACAAAGTCCACTTGCCGGAGCCGACGATGCTCAGGCGAGCCAGAGGGAAATTCCAGGTTCCGTAGATGTTCTTTTCGGGCCAGTAATTCGGCTCGGCGATCTTGCTTGTGTCATATTTGATGCCATGCTTGTCGAGAGCCGGCCACATCCCTTTGCTCACTCCCAGAAGCGGGGCGCGGAAACCGATCATTTCCTTTTCAGCGAACGCCCAGCTCTTGTCGAGGTCGTTGTTCTTGAAAGCGTCAGCAACGAGTTCGTTGAACTGGCGGAATTCACCGCTCCAGTCACTTTCCGTGTAACGACTGCCATCATAATGCCCGTTGGCGTGTGAACCGATTTCGTGCCCTTCCTTGTAAGCGGCATTGATCTCGTCAATTCTGTCGGAAATTTCCTCAGGGGTCTTTCCGAAGCCGATTTCAGACTGGCCAGGGGAGTGGTGAGGAGCGGTGTAAAGTTTCTTGTTCTTCGCATTGAGGAAGTAGACTCCGCTGATGAAGTAGGTGAACTTCACGGGGGCGCCGGCTTCCGTGGCTTCTTTGGCGAAGTCGCGGGTTGTCTGCCAGTTGGGGCCAGTGCCGTCGATGGTCTTGGAGCCGTCGAAAGCCATCAGAACATATTGGGGAGGGCGTGGTACGGGCGTGGCCTTCGCGCTCAGGGAAACTGACAGAACAGCTGCACAGGTGAATGCGCTCAGTGCGACAGTCGTTTTCTTGAATCTCATTGCCATAAAAATGCCTCTCTCTTGCGGGCTCATGAAGCACGAGACGTGCCTTTCTTGTCGCGGCCAGGCTGGTCTTAAAAGCGGTCTGAAGCAGTTTTTCGCAGGGAGGTGAACAAAAACTCTTCACGCCTGTCCACTCGTTGGACACCCGTTCTTGAGCTGAGGGACCCAGAATGCGGCTCCCTTTGCGGTGACCGGACCCTCGTCGCGGCACGCCCGTGGGTGCTCTGTGAATGAAATCACGGCTGGTGAGGGCAACGGACCTTGTCGTCGTTCACTTTCTTGGCCAGCCAGCCCGGTACGCCCAGAATGGAGTGTGAGTAGATCCGCTCAAATTCCGTTTCAAACTGTTCGGCAACTGATGAGTCATGAATCACCATCAAAGTTTCGTCGTTCTGTCTGTTTGCGGCCTCTGACCAGTTATGGGAACCGAAAATCACCGCCTGCTGATCCACAACCGAGAATTTATGGTGAAGTTTGTCGCCTTTCGGGATGATCGGAATCCCGGCGGTGACGACCGGATTCTTCCAAGGGTGATTCTCAGGTTCGATTCGACATTTCGGATCAAGCAGAGTGATACCCAGCAGGTCCAGAAGCTCACTGTAGTAGCGATAGGCGAAACTCGGTTCGATGAGACCGCGCACGCGCACGCCTCGGTCGTGAGCGGTTTCAAGGGCATTTCCAATGGACTGCTCTGAGAAAACGAAGAGTGCGAAGTCCACGCTCTTTCTGGCTGCTCCGAGCGTGGTCGCGATCAGGCCATTGGCCGTATCGGGATCTTTGACCGCTTTTCCCGCAGGGGAAAAAGCGAGCTCGATCTGTGTACCGTCTTCAAGAGCGAGCTGTTGGTGGGGTCTATAAGTCTTTTTGACGCCGAAGCGGGGCTTTCTTCCGGACTCCCCCCACATCTGCAGAAATTCTTCTCTAAAGAGCCGATTGAGGGATGAGCTGCTGATCACAAGCATGGCGTTCGGATTTCCGAGGCTTGCGGGATTGGAGAAGTCACCGAAGAAATCGCTGCTGGTGAAATTGGCCGAGGACACGAGCACTCGCCTCTGGTCCAGCACCATGAACTTGTGGTGCATGAGGCCGCTGCCTTTGGATCCATCGGCTGTATCGTCGATGACCGGGATCCCGGCTGCTTCGAGGAGGAGCACAGGATCGGCCTTCTGTTTTTCTTCAGGGCTTGTCGTGCCGTCGTGATTTCCGTAAGCATCAGCGAGGAGTAAAAATTCGGCGTACTTCTCTTTCATGTAGGGATTCAGCGCCGCAACCTGCGCGGGAGTCAGTTTGCTGAATGCGACGTGATATTGATTTTCCAGAATCACGCGAACGTCTTTGCCCGACTTTTTGGCACCGACGAGGGCTTCAGCGATTCTGGGCAGCATCAATTCATGGATGGCGACCCAGATCTGAGCTTGGGTCGATTGAATCTGCTTCAGCACGACGTCTTCGAAGTTTTCACCCACCCTTGCACGATGAGAATAGGGCTCGGTAAAATGAAAAGCGGCATTCTGGTTGAAGTGGCTTTCGATGGAAGCAGCCTCGACAGGGGAGAAAACGACTGTCTGAAGGAGTGCCGCGAGAACCAGGAACCGCGATTGAATTTTCATGGAGGGACCCTACGAGAAGAAAGGATAAATTGATAAAGAAATCTCCAGAGCGAGTGTCATGACTCGCCGCTGATGGCGTGACCGGGCTTCAGAAATCCGATCGATTTCAGTTCAGGCTTTGAAATACTGCCAGACCCAGGCGATCAGGCTGACGCCGCCGATGAGCCCGAAAAAGGAAGCATAAGCTTCGAAGGCCTTGTTCTTCTTTGAGAGTTCCCAAGAGTGCTGATGATGATTCAGGTCCGGATTGACTTCAAGAAGGGCCTGCTTGTTGGCCGGCCATGGGCGAGGAAAGAAGCGGGGTACGAGTTTGCAATAGACTGCGTAAGGCGCGCCGAAAATCTGATCCAACTTCGTTTCTTCTTCGAGAATGATGTAATGGTAGACGACGGCGAACAGGATAGTGACGATTCCCAGCAGCCAATAGTTCTGGATGGCCCAGGCAGTGCCGAGAGCCATGACGTAAGTGCCGAGATACAGAGGATTGCGGCATTGAGCATAGGGACCCCCGACGGCTGGACGCGAATCCTTCCGGAGATAGCCGCTGGCCCAGAAGCGAAGGGTCGCGCCGGTGAAACAGACGACGATGCCCGGAAGGGCGGGGTAGTTGCGCGCGAATAGAGCCAGAAGTCCTGCAAATATCCAGGCCATCAGGATGCGAGTTTTTCCCTGAACCACTCCTCGCAGCCACGAGTCCGGGCGCGAGACGTAAGTGCGGATGGTAGGAGCTTCATGATGAGAGGGCGAAACTGCGGCCTTCGGCAGGCCACTGGTCTGTTTCGGAGAGTCGATTTTTTCCATGGTGCCACAGTCGTAACCCTAAGTGGTGGTAGGCGCAAGACTTTGGACCAAAAGTCTTTCATTCTAATGCGGAGCATTAGCGTTGCTCTCCCCCTATTTTCCGGTTAGGGTGAGGGCCTCGTAAACATCAGGAGGGATGTCTTTTGAAATCCGTTTCACCTATTTCCAAAAAGGCTCACAAATCTGCGCCAACCCCTGCACCTGCAAAGATGCAGCAAAAAGCGGCGAAGGCAATTGTGAAAAATGCTGCGCCCAAAAAAGTGCAGCAAAAAGTTGTAAAGAAGGCTGCCAAGCCTGCAGCCAAATCGTCCGCCACTTCCAGCGCTGTGAAAGCGAAGACCACGAAGCCGACCGCATCCACTTCTACCTCCAAGGCAGTTCATCAGCAGCCTCAGACCAGTTCCCAGAAGAACGGAATGAAGGACGTATCCGCCAGCGTTTCGAAGAAGTTTCGTCTCGAGCCCAAGCTGCTCATCAAAACTCATGATTTGATGATCAAGTCGCGTGTGCTCGAAGAACGCCTGATCCGGATGTACAAGCAGTCTCAGGGTTACTTCTGGCTCGGCGGTCCAGGCGAAGAAGCTTTTCAGGCTCCTCTTGGACTTCTGATTCACAAGGGCAAAGGCCCGCAGTTTGATTTCATGCACTTTCATTACCGCGCAGGCGCTCCTATGCTCGCGATGGGCATGGACCCGATCGATGCGATGAGACAGATGGCCAACGTCGCGACGGATCCTTTCTCCGGCGGCCGCAACTTCGTTTCTCATTACTCCCGTCGTGAGTGGAACGTCGTTCCCGTCACTTCGACGATCGAAACCCAGTACCTCACTGCAATCGGCTCTGGTATCGCGCAGAAACGTGCGGGCGGAAAAGGCATCACGATCGTCACCGGTGGAGATGCAGGGACTGCAGAAGGCGATTTCGCCTCCTGCCTGATCTGGGCAAGCCGTCCGGGCAATGAGCTTCCGATGCTCATCATCGTGACCAACAACCAGTTCGGGATTTCGACGCCAGCTGCCACTCAGCATGGTGAAAAAAACGTCGCGGACCGCGGCAAGGCTTTCGGAATCAGAACGGCCACCATCAATGGCAACGATGTCGAAGAATCCACTTTCGCCCTTCGTGAAGCTATGGAGTACGTCCGCAAGGAACGTAAACCTTTCCTTCTTGAAGCGAGAGTTTCACGACTTTATGGTCATAGCTCGGCAACGGGCGCGAACTTCATCGGCAACGAAGAAGACCCGATCGTGACCTTTGAAAATCAGCTCGAAGCCTCAGGCGTCATGTCCCGCAAGGACATGGATGCTCTTCGCGAAAAATACACTGCCGAAATGCTCGAACAGTCCAAGCAGGTCAGGAATGAACCCATGCCTGACGCGTCGACGATTTACGATCACACTTATGCAGGACAGAAAGGCAAGTACTGGTAATGGCAAATATGGCACAGGCCATTCGCATGGCTCTTCACTACGGTGAAAAGAATCTCGGACTCAAAGATGTATTTGGTGAAGACGTGGGACCTCCGCTTGGCGGCGTTTTCACGGCGACTCAGGGGGTTGAATGCGCGTGGAACGCTCCTCTGGATGAACGTGGAATCATCGGTGCCGCAATGGGACTCGCCTTTGCCGGTGATCGTTGTGTCGCTGAGATCCAGTTCAGCGATTACATCTACAACACGATCGATCTCCTGAAATTGGCCGGCAATCAGTGCTGGGCCTCCAACGGAGACTGGAATCTCCCGATGACGGTCATGACTCCGACCGGCAGTGGAATTCGCGGATCCATCTACCACTCTCACTCTTTCGAAGCGACGGCAACTCACATCCCGGGCTGGAAGATCGTCATGCCTTCGAATCCTCTGGATGCGTATGGCCTGATGCTCGCTTGCCTGAAGGATGAGAATCCAACTTTGTATCTGAAACCCAAAGCGCTCATGCGCATTCGTGGCACGGAGCAGATCCCGGGCGAGCCTCCTCTGACTGCAGAAGGTGAAAAGCAGCTCAAGGAAATGATTGATGCTCCGCTCGGTGACCGCTCCAAATGGCGCCCGAAATGGCCTGAGTTGACGGACTACACCGTCGAAATCGGCAAGGGCAAGATCGTGCACGAAGGCGAGCACGTCACGGTGGTCACTTACGGACGGATGGTTCCGATCGCCGTTCAGGCGGCGGAGCAGATGGCTGAAGAAGGCGTCACTGCCGAAGTCATCGACATGCGCACGCTCTGGCCTTACGACTGGGAAATGATCTCGGGAAGCATTCGTAAAACTCGCCGCGTGATCTTTTTGAACGAAGAAACCGAAGTGACGAACTTTGGAGAACACCTCATCCGCCGTACGGTCGATGAATTGTTCTACGAACTTGAGGCGCGTCCGAAGCTCGTGGCTGGAACTTTCACTCCAGGTGTCGGCCTGGCCGATCCTCTGGAGATGGCCTGCGTTCCGCAGCTGAATCACGTGCTCGACGCGATCCGTGAAGTGGCGGCTGAACGGGCGTAAGCCACTTTCAGCTTGTGTTGAGAGAGGGCTTGAAGTCAGCTTTTAATTTGAATCAAGGCTCAGTGGGCGCTGCCCGCTGGGCCTTTTTCTTTTCATTTTTTTCAAAAAATCTGGATGCCCCGATCACGCAGCCGAAGCCCGCCTGCCCTGCAGGAGTGTGTGAAGTTTCCTGCAGAGGTTCAGTCACGGTGACGTTCATTTTCAATCCGCTCGAGAAGCGTTGATCAAATTCAACCAAGGCTTCTCGCACCCTTCTTGGAGTGGAGCGCTCTCGGGTCTTTGCCGATTTCACGCTGGAGTTGGGAGTCGCCTTCGATTCCATGGGAAGACCCGTCCTCATCTTTGAATCCAATCATCCAGCGCTTCTTTGCCACGCAGGTTTCGCTCAGGGGGCGAAGGATCCTGTGGGGATTTCGGTGTACGTGAGCGTTCGGATCTTCGGTGGGGCGCGGACCGGAATTTTCGGCAGCCCGAGCATGTGAATGAGAATGAACCACGGGTATCATTTCGTTTCATTTTCATGCTGAATGAGCGTCAAAAAAGACACGCCCATCGCGGTGACGTTTCATGAATAGGCCAGATCTGCCTACTGTTTGCGTGTTCCCAAAGTGGAGTTATGTCGTTAGAATGAAGGATGTTGCAAGCCAAGGGAGATCGAGCGCATGTGGGTAAAGTCAGGAAAATCTGAACGTGGTGTGATGCTGGCGACTGCCGTACTCTTCCTTGCTTCGTTTTCCACCTCTGCATTCGCCGCCACGGCAGCAGTCGATCCTTCCCAGTTCAATCCCGGAACTCCCGCGAATTCGGCCAGACTCGGTGCTTTGGGGCAGCTCTTCACCAGTTGCAACATGAACCGCTTGAGCACGATGATCACAGCCGTCGCTCAAGGAGGCAAAGGAGCATTGCCCGGGCTCAGCATCGATGCGAAATGTGACATGAGTGATCCCGGTGTGACTGAAGAGCCGGACTGCAAACTTCTCGCCAACGACGCGGACTTCAAGAAGATGATGGCTCGAGAGAAGAAGGCGATCGCGGGCTACAGCTGTCAGAAGACCAAGATTGCGGCGATCAATGCGGAGCTCAGTTGTCTCAGTGATCAGGCCAGTCAGCTGACTCAGCAACTGGGATCGCTGGGCGAACTGTACAACAAGAACCTGGCTGAGATGGGGCAGTACGTGACCGCGCGTGATGCGGAAATCGCGGATCGACAGACTCAGATGGGCAAAGGCAATGAAATCCTTAACGGCAACCCCGGCACGGGCAAGATGGGCCTGCTCGCTGCGAAAGCCATGCTCGATGCGCTGGTAACTCAGCCTTCGTCGGGAGATCCTTCGAAACCCAATTCACCCTCGGATTTCAAGGCGGCGCAAAAGATCAATGCGGATATGCGCACGCAGATGACTGAACTGATCGCGAATCGGACCATCGGTCTGGCCAATGATTGCTTTCAAAAAACGACCAGTCCGAGTTTTCAGTGCGTGAGAAACGGGCCACCGGTATCGGCCACTGCCTATGCAGCTTGTCGCTTTGAACAGAATCAACACCTGGGGGTGAACGGCCATCGTGAAAACGACGCCACGACCTCGGCGACCGCTGCAGGTGCCAAGAACGGACTGCAGAGCATTCTGGATGAGATGGCCAGCGAAATTTCCGTCGATCCGAACATTCCGATGAGTGACGCGGACACGATGAAAGTCGCCGCAGCCGGCGGCAACGTGATTCATACTCCTCAGGAGCTCGCGGAAAAGTATCAGGCCCGACTCGCGGCCTACGACGGCAAGGGCCTGAAGATCAGTACTTTCCTGATGAATCAATTTCAAGGCTGCTACAAAAAAGCCGTGACCAAGGTGAATGTGGAGAGAAGTCAGAAGACCTCCGCCATTGGAAAGAATCAGACCCAGATCGCGGCCAACGAAGCGAATTTGTCCGCCAACATTTACGCGAAGATCGAAGCGCTGGGCAAATCCTACGAACTTGCCATGACCAGCCTCACGGGATCGCATTGGCCGCTCAACACTGCCGGCTGCCAGAATGCGGCCCCCGCGATCCAGGCGAGCTGCCTTGACAAGGCTTTTGAGAATATTCGGTCAACCTCCAACGGCCAGGATACCAAGTCTTTGACCACGATCACTTTGGCCGGAGCCAACCCCAAGAGTGCCTTCAGCATTCAGTGTCGCGGGCTGGATGGTTGCGTGGTCAGCATGCAGGCCGTGATGCGCAACCTGAATGATGAGACCAACAAATTGAACACGGCCAAAAAGGATTACATTCAGAAGGCCAACGCCAGCACTCTGGCCTTCACACAGAAAGTGGCCACGTCTCTGGGCCCTCAGAGTCAGCAGCTGCTCGACAAGCAGAACAAGCTGAACAGCGCGCTGGCTGCGCTCGGAATTTCGAGTCCGATCAAGCTGAAGCCGGTTCAGTCCGAGTCCCTCACTCTTGATGCCAACGGGCTTTACAAAAATCCGACGAGCATCAACAACGTGGTTGGGTCTCTCATGAAGCCTCCGATGCTGGATGTGACGGGCGATGATTTCGCGGAAGCGCAGGTCTCGACCGCGGACAAGACGAAGGAAGTGGATACGAATCTCGGAAAATTGACGGACATGCTCTCGAGGTTGCCGGCGCTCAGGAAAGATTGCGCAAATGCAGCGATTGCAAAGGCATCGGAAGGCATCGAGGATATCGTCGACAAACTTGCAGAGGACTGCGCGTGGTCGAGCAGTTTTTGTACGGATCAGAGAAAAGACTCAGTGGGCAGACTGTCGGCGAATTTGAATCAGATCTTAGATACCGGAAACAGTCAGGGCCTCGAAACGGATTCAGGAACCATTCTGGCGAGTGGCATTCGAGGCGCATGTCCGGATAATCCCGATACGGAAACGACCAATCAAAAAGAACGGTGCGCTTGGGGCAGCAAAGCGGATAGTACCTTTTCGGAAAGACAAAAGCTCCAGAAGAACTACTCCGACGCGACCTCCTGCGTTGCGCCAGTCGCAACCAAACCCTCGGGAAAAGTTTCTGCAACAGACGTCAGTCAGAAACAAATGGACGAACTCACCAGGAAAAATCTTTGCACTTCAAACGCTGCTGCTTACAAGGATCAGTTGGACGCCCTCAAGGAGACTTGCGCAAAAATTGACAAAGCGAAGGATAGTCCCAGAGCTTGTGAGGCCGCGTACAGCCGTGCGGAAGGTAAAGCCAGGGCCATCTCCACCGCCACTCGGAACGCCACGAGCTCATCTTCCGGCGTGAAGTGACCGTTTAAAATCCGCTCGATTTCAGGTAGGGTCAGGGCATGTCCTTGCCCTTCCTTAAAATGCAGGCCCTCGGCAACGATTTTGTCCTGGTGGACCAACTCAAAGCTCAGCCCGGTGCCCCAACCGAAGTCACCGCCGATGTCGCGCGGCGCATGGGAGACCGCAAGTTCGGCGTGGGCTTTGACCAGCTCCTGCTTCTGAAGCCTGCCAAAGACGCAGCAAATCATGCGCGGATGGACATCTTCAATACGGATGGCTCGATCGCGGAAATGTGCGGCAACGGCATCCGTGCTGCGGCACTTTACTTGTACCGGTACGGATCAAAGCCCAGGCAGAAAACTTACTCGATCGAAACTCTCGGTGGGATCAAACACATCGAGCTCAAGAATGAACGCGAGATCCTCGTCGACATGGGCCAGACTCAAGTTCAGGTGGCCACTCAGACGGTCACCGCTCATGACAAGACCTTTGAATACCACGCAGTCGACATGGGCAATCCTCACGCCGTGATTTTTGTTCCGGACGTCGCAAGTTTTGACGTCGAAAAATTCGGTTCCGTCATCGAGAAGGGTCCGCAGTTCCCGAGCCGCACCAATGTCGAGTTCGTCGAGGTTCTGAATCCTCACGAGATCAGGCTCCGTGTCTGGGAACGCGGTGCCGGGCTCACCCTGGCCTGTGGCACGGGCGCCTGCGCAGCCGCAGTGGCCGCGCTCGCCTTGGAGAAGGTCAGGAACCCGGTCACCGTGCACTTGCCCGGTGGCGCGCTCAAAATCACCTGGAAAGGTGCTGAAAAGAGCGCCGCTCAAGGGTTGCAGAGTTCCGTCTGGATGGAAGGCCCTGCGGAGGAGGTGTTTCGTGGAGAATTCTTCATTTAACTCTTCAGTTAACCCCACCCTCAAGAAACTGCCGATTCCTCCCGCCGCATCTGAAGTGGTGCGCGCTTCGAAGAGAACTCTTTATGTGTTCGACTTCGACGGGACACTCGCCGAGCTCAAGGATCACGCCGAAGATGTCAGGTTTGATCCTGAGGTCAAGAGCCAGATTCAGCTGATTTCACAGAAAGTTCCCGTCCTGATCTGTTCGGGGCGGGGAGTGGCCGGTCTCAAGTTTTTCTTCACTGAGTGCCCCCATCTCGAATTCATCGGCAATCACGGAGCGGAGTGGGAAGTGAGCGGAAGCGAAGGCCTCGGCCGTGAATTCAAACGCCTGACCCCGCCGGCCTGGTCGGAGTGGTATGCTCGCGCAGTTCCACCGATCCGTGAGGCGGCTCAGATTCACGGGGGAGACTTCGAGGACAAGGGCGGTTCCATCACGATTCATTTCAGAAATTCAGGTGCTGACTTCTGGCGCGAGAAACGCGCTTGGCTGGAGTCCTTGGGCGGAAATTACGGCCACACCGTTCAGGTGATGTCAGGAATCTGTTCCTGGAATCTGATTCCCGAAGGATTTTCCAAAGGCGTCACTCTCGGTCGCTACGTCATGAAGTATGGTTATGAACGGGTGGTTTATTTCGGCGACGAGCCGACGGACGAGACCGTGTTTGCCAACAAGGAGCTGCCCCTGATCGGCGTGCGCGTGGGAGAGGGGCCCACTTCAGCTCACTACCGTTTGCCCGATGTGAACGCAGTTCATCAGTGGGTGGCGGAGCTCGCACGGGCAGTTGCGGAGGATTGAGTGATCTGAAAAAATCGACAGGTGAAAACATTTCGGTTCGTATCCCTGACTGCCATTTCTAGATGCATCCCGCGTTTGAAATCAATCAGGGTCAAAAGGCACTTCCGCCACAGTATGCGCAACGAAATACTCAGGATTAAACTGGGCCTTAAGCGCTTTTTTTTTGGGATTCTTACCTGTAAAAGACGAGTTCAGCTCACTCCAGTTTGCCTACCGTGAACGCAGTTCATGAATGGATGGCGAGCTGGCAGAAGCGCTGGCCTGAGCTACCGGTTCGAGTCAGAAATTTTCAGAGCCTTTTCCTCGAGCTCGCAGATCTCCTTGAGAGGCAGCAGGTGCTTTGGCTTCGCCGCGTCCGCGAGGTCCGGGCTGTAGGACAAGGTTTCGTAAAAACCGGCGCCCGAAAGCGCCGATTCAGTTCACTGTTCTAAATTTTCAATTGGCTTCAATTGGTTTCAATTATCAATGTCAGAAAGAGGATTGATGTAGAGGCGGAAAGTCTTGTCGCGGTGGCGACGGATGGCGAAAACGCCATTTTCCTTCTCGTTGACCAGTTTTCCGTAAAAAGTCGGGTCGAGCGCTGCGATTTCCTGCACGCTCTTGCCTTCATATTTACCGAAATCGATGATCACTTGATTCTCTTCAATCACACCCGTTACCGGGCTATTCGACGTACTCATATCTCGCTACTTCCTTTGAAAACTCTGATACCCCAGACCGCCATCCGACTCTCTGTTTGCAACTTCCTGCTCTTCACTTCAACAGTGTAACAGTAGTTTCACAAGTTTCAACAGAGCGTCAAATAACTACCAAATTTCGGTTACTAGAGCAGGTAATGCGCTGAGTCAGCAATGCTTTATAGCATTTGGGTGGATTTATCAGGCGGCCGAACCGGAGTGGGGCAGGCGGGAAGTGCTCAGCCGGTCTGACGCATGACGTATAACGATTTATGCCGTAATTCAGCCCTCTTATTCGCGCAAGGCCGCAATCCTTTATGATATGAAATTCGCATATGTGTGGAGTTGTAGGCTTAATTGGGACCCCAGACGCGGCTCGTGAGGCTTTTCTGGGATTAACGACGTTGCAGCACCGAGGGCAAGACGCAGCCGGTATCCTTTCCTATGATACTGACGGTTTTCACCGGGTCAAAAACCTGGGATTGGTCGACTCCGTCTTCACGCGTGAGAACATTTCGACGCTGACCGGAAATCTGGCGATCGGCCATGCGAGGTATGCGACGATAGGCCGAGGCGATCTGGGAGACGTGCAGCCCTTCCTGATCAGTTACCCTTTCGGAATCGGGATGGCCCATAACGGCAACATCGTGAACGTGGGAGAACTGGCGGACGACCTGAAAGTGCGAGCAAGACGCCACCTCCTCACTCACTCGGACACCGAGGTCGTGCTCAATTTCTTCGCAGAAGGCCTTTCCAAAGCTCCGCCGTCGCAGCCGGGTGAATCTGAACTTCAGTTTGAAGCGATCTGCTCTTCGGTCGGCGAAATTTACAAGCGCGTGAACGGCAGCTACAGCATCGTCACTCTCATCGCCGACCAAGGGCTGGTCGCTTTCCGCGATCCCAACGGGATCCGGCCCCTCGTCTGGGGTTCGAGAAAGACGGAGACCGGTCGTGCTCACATGATCGCTTCCGAGAGCGTGGCCCTCAATTTCTTGGGCTACGAAATCGAACGGGACATTGCGCCCGGCGAAGTCGTTTTCATTGACCAGCAGGGAAAAGTCTTCAGCCGAGTGCTCCCCATTTCCGAGGACGCTGGTCAGCGTCCCCATCGCCCCTGCATGTTTGAATGGATCTATTTCGCTTCTCCCGAGTCCATCATCGACAAAGTGCCGGTCTACGGCGCGCGCATCGGACTTGGCAAGTACCTCGGACGCTCCATCAGGAAACTGATCGCCGAGCGTGGGATCGAAGCCGACATCATCGTGCCGGTGCCGGAAACTTCGCGCATCGCCGCGATCGCGCTCGCCGAAGAACTCGGAATTCCGTATCGTGAAGTTCTGATCAAGAATCGTTACATCAAGCGGACTTTCATTCTGGACTCGCAGGAGAAAAGACAGAAAGCCGTCAACCTCAAGCTTTCTCCGGTCCGTTCGGAGATTCAGGGCAAACGCGTGCTGCTCGTGGATGATTCCATCGTGCGCGGGACAACTTCAAAGAAGATCATCGAACTGGTTCGCCAGGCGGGCGCTTCGAAAGTGTATTTCGTGTCGACCTGTCCTCCGATCAAGAATCCCTGCTACTACGGCATCGATTTTCCAAATGGCTCCGAATTGATCGCTGCCGGCCGGGACCTTGCTCAGATCGAGAAGGAACTCGGCGCGGACGCAGTCATCTATCAGGACATCGAAGGGCTCCAGGCCGCCATTCGGGAAGCCAGCAGTGAAGCGACGGGCGGAATTCAGAACGCCACGCCCTGCATGGCCTGTCTGGACGGCAAGTACCCGAGTGACATTTCAGCCGGAGCGCGTTTTGCCGCGAGCCGGGCGCAGGACAGAAAGCAACCCAACCCCAACGCGAGCCCGGGGAGCATTCCAGCGATGCAGTCTCCCGGCGCAACCGGCCCCAAGGAGAACTAAGTGAGCCTTCCCAAACTTTATCGCGGTTCAGTCAAGGATGTCCTCGGTCCAGTGATGATGGATCATGGCCAGGGCAATGCGGGCCCGGGCGCGCAGAACGGTGTCTTCCCGGCAGTCGTGTTTGATTACAGTGATGCTTACTCCGTCTATGACTGGGGCAAGATGCCGGACATGCTTCCTAAAAAAGGTGAAGCACTCGCCATTCTCGCCGCTCACTGGTTTGAGCGAATTGAAAAGTCCGAAACCTGGCGCGAGTTTTCGAAATCCGCAGAAGCGCTGGAGCTCCGGAAGTTCAACAAGTTCGGAGCCGCTTTCAATGAAGTGGGCGAGAAACTTCAGAAGGAAGGCTTGCGCACGCATTACCTCGGCGTGGCTCAGCTCGACAAGGCTTCCGATCGTTTTCAGACTCAGTTGCTGTCTCAAGTCGCGGAAAAAGGTGTACCGGTTCGAGCTCTTGTCGCCAGGCAGGTGAGTGTGGCGAAGCCGACGATGGGAACGATCCTCGGACGCACGGTGCCGGATTACCAGAGCACGCTTTCGACCGCGTACCCTCGGTTGATCCCGCTGGAAATCGTCTTTCGCTTCGGTTGCCCGCCCGGAAGCTCACTCCTCGAACGCTCTTCCAAGGATCCGTCTTACCTGAGTTCTCGTGGTTATGCGGAGCTTCAGGCGACTCTGGATTCCCAGGATACCGGTGAAAAAAAATGGGCCTTTCCGTTTCTTGAAATGTTCACGAAGCTCGAGACCACCGATCGTCCAGTGAGTCTGGCCGAGGGTCTCGCGATCTCCGGTCTTTCTGCGACGCAGCTCCAGGAAGTGCTCTTCAAGACCGTCTGGGTGGCAGGGCTTCTCAAGTCCTATTGTTCGAAAGCGGGACTTGAACTTGCGGACGGAAAATTGGAATGGGCAGTCGATGCTCAGGGGCAGACTTTTCTCGTCGACGCGATCGGGCCCGATGAGCTTCGCATCTTGAAAGACGGCATTCAGCTCTCGAAGGAATTTCTCAGAACCTACTACCGCGGCACTCCCTGGTATGAACTCATGCTTCAGTCCAAGAAGCATGCGGCTCACAACGGGATCGCTGACTGGAAGAAGTTCGTCACCATGGCTCCGGCTCCGCTCTCGGCGCAGCACAAGGAAGTGGCTTCACAACTTTACACGGCTCTGACGAATCGTCTGACGGGCCGCAACTGGTTTGCGCAGTCCTGGGACCTCGACCAGGTCGTCACACAGATCAAGGATCTTGCTGCAAAGGATTCAGCCGCCGTGAATGAGCATTCCCACGGGAGCGATGGCCTGAGTGGAGAAGTTCACGGATGAGCCACGTTCTCGTGATCGGTTCCGGTGGACGCGAGCATGCGATCTGCTGGAAGCTTTCAAAATCACCTGGAGTTTCCCGCCTGACGGCAGCACCTGGGAATGACGGCTTTTCCCAGGATTGGCAGCGCTGGCCTTTCACTTCGTCTGAAGACGGCTTCAAGCAATTGATCATGAAAGCTCGCAAGGAAGACGTCGCGCTTGTCGTGGTGGGGCCGGACAACCCGCTTGCGGACGGGATCGTGGACGCCCTGAATGCAGCCGGAATCCCGGCCTTCGGTCCGACTCGCGAAGCCGCGCAGCTCGAAGCCAGCAAAGCTTTCGCCAAGGAAGTGATGACTTCGGCGGGTGTACCCACCGCGCGGTACGAAGTTGCTTTCACTGAGTCTCAGGTCAAAGAATTTTTCATTTCTGGCGAAGGTGGTGGAGGTGGGGATAGCCCCGCGGACCTGGCATCCTGGCCCGGCTGGGTCGTCAAAGCCAATGGGCTCGCTCTCGGCAAAGGCGTGCGCATCTGTTCCACGCCCGAAGAAGCGCTTCAAGCCGCAAAGGATCTGCTTCCGGTTTCCGGCAGTGTGCTCATCGAGGAAAAACTCGAGGGCGAAGAAATTTCGTGGATGGCGTTCTGCGATGGAAAGCGCGCGGCACTCCTGGATCCGGCGCGAGATTTCAAACGTGCCAAGGACCGGGACGAAGGACCGAATACGGGAGGGATGGGAGCTTTCAGCCCCGTGCCCGGCATTCCCGAAGGCTTCGCTGAGCGGATTCAAACCGAAGTCTTCGACGCCGTCCTTCAGGAGATGAACAAGCGGGGCACTCCTTTTCGCGGCGTGCTCTATGCGGGACTCATGGCTGATTTCAAGACCGGTCGCTACTGGGTGCTCGAGTTCAATGTTCGCCTCGGAGATCCGGAAGCTCAAGTTCTTTTGCCTCGCATGGACGCCGATCTCTTCAAGTGGTGCCTCGCGTGCGCCAACGGGGATCTCGGAAATCTTCCGGCTCGAGTGCCTTTCACCGAACAGCGCGCTGTGGTCGTGATTGCCGCGGCCGCAGGTTATCCGGGCGAAGTGAAGACCGGGGCGACCCTTCATTCTCAGGGTTTTCATTCGCCGGAGTACTTTCTGGCCGGAGTGAAGCGTGCGAGTTTCGGGCTTCAGGTATCGGGCGGCCGGGTTTTCGGCGCCGTGGGACTCGGCAAGAATTTTCGAATGGCGCGCACTCAGGCTTATGAGCGCCTGAAGGCGATCAAGTTTGAAGGCATGCATTACAGAAGTGACATCGCTCAGCAGGCGGCCGAGCTGGATGTTCCTCCGCTCGGGGCGTCTTCAGCCTCATTGAAGGCCAAAAGCGAAAGGAGTCTGGCTTGAGCTCCTTCGCCGTATTTGCGTCGGGACGTGGAAGCAATTTCGAAGCGATCCTGCATGCGAAGCAAGAAGGACTTCTGCAGTCAGAACTCGTCGCGCTCGTCTGCGACCAGCCTGAAGCACCCGTGATTGAAAAGGCGAAAGCAGCGGGAATTCCAACATTCGTGATCCCCCTGGTGTCCGCTGCAGAAGCGTCCGGCAGCTCGCCTCAGTCGCTTGCGGAGCGGAGAACTCTGCACGAAGAGAGAATTTTGAAAGCGCTCCTGCCCTTTGCACCCCGATTTCTGGTGATGGCGGGATACATGAGACTGCTCGGCCCAACTCTGCTCGGCGCTTTCGCGGAGAGAGGTGAGGCGAGCGGCCATCACCGAATCGTGAATGTCCATCCTTCGCTGCTCCCGGCTTTTCCGGGAGTGAATGCCTACCGACAGGCTTATGAATCAGGCACCCATTTCGCAGGCGTCACCGTGCATCTGGTGGATGAAAAAATGGATCATGGCCCGATCTGCGCCCAGGAAGCCTTTTCCATCCGTGACTGCGCTTCCGTCGATGAAGTGGAGAAACTGGGCCTTCAGATCGAGCATCGACTTTATCCCTCAACTTTGAAATGGATTCTGGAAGAGAAGTTCACCGTAGAGTCTGCAAGCGACGACAGAAAAGGAAATCGAACACGTGTACGCCCGCATTGAGATCGCAACCAAACCCGAGTTCACTGATCCCGCCGCTCATGGCCTCCTGAGACGCATCGAACTGGCTCACCCCGAGATCAGAAAGCAGATCCGCTGGGCCCGCTGGGTCGACGTGTACTGGCTGGATGTCCCGATGTCGCGCGAAGAGATGATTCCGGTCATCACTGAAATTTTCTGGGACCGAGTGCTTCAGTGGCTTTTTTCTGGAAACCTGATTCCGTCGGCTGCCGGAAAACACGGCGGTGTTCTTGATCTGCTGGAGACCGCTCCCCAGCGGCCGGGAAAATTCTGGGCACTCGAGCGCCGGTACCGTCCGGGCGTGACGGACAATGTTTCCAAAACAGCCCTCGAAGCCTTCGAAATCGTCACCGGCAAGAAGATGCCGGAGGCGGAAGCCGCCAGCGGCAGCATCCTGCTCCTCGAGGGCTCCGCACTGACTGAAGAAAGTCTCTCGACGATCGCGAGGTCCGTCCTCTGCAATGAACTCATCGAAACCTGGACGCTCCTGTCCGAAAAGGAAATCACGAGCAGTGAGCGCTTCTATCCTGAACGCATCAAACGCGATTTTCCGCGCCTCAGCAGTCGCTCCACTCTGGCCACGCCGAAAGTCGATCAGTACAATCTGGAGAATCTGACCGACGCAGAGCTTGAAAAACTGAGTCAGAAGAAACTCTGGGCGCTTTCACTCGAGGAAATGAAAGCGATCCGTGAAAAGTACAAGAACCCGACCGATGTTGAGATCGAAGTGCTGGCTCAGACCTGGTCAGAGCACTGCAAGCACAAGATTTTCGGCGCCACGGTCAGTTACACGGATTCTTCTCAGTCCCCGACGGGCTCAGATCAGGAGATCCCGAACGTGATCGACGGTCTCTTCAAGGAAACCATTTCGGGAACGACAAAGCAGCTTCCGAAGCCCTGGCTTCTGTCCGTGTTTCACGACAATGCCGGCATCGTGGCTTTTGATGAAGACGACGCTTTCTGCATCAAGGTCGAAACTCACAATAGTCCTTCGGCTCTCGATCCTTACGGCGGGGCCCTGACCGGGATCGTCGGAGTGAACCGCGATATTCTGGGCTGTGGTCTGGGTGCAAGACCGGTTTTCAATACGAACGTCTTCTGCGTCGCCGACCCGGCTTATTCCGGTTCGCTGCCGGACCGGCTTCTTCATCCGAGAAGAATTCTCGACGGAGTTCGCCGCGGAGTCGAACACGGCGGAAACAAGAGCGGAGTCCCGACGATCAATGGCGCGCTGGTTTTTGATGACCGCTACCTCGGCAAGCCTCTCGTTTACTGCGGCACCGGGGGCTTCATGCCTCGCGTGAGCGCTGGACGAAAGTGCGAGACCAAGGAAGTTCAAGCTGGCGATCACATCCTGATGGTCGGGGGGCGCATCGGCAAGGACGGGATTCACGGCGCGACATTCTCGTCACTGGCCATGACGGAATCTTCACCCATGTCCGCAGTGCAGCTCGGTGATCCGATCACGCAGAAGAGAGCGGCGGATTTCATTCTCGAAGCCCGTGAAATGGGACTTTACCGCGCGATCACCGACAACGGCGCCGGGGGATTGTCCTCTTCAGTGGGAGAAATGGCTGGACTCTCGGGCGGCGCCAGAATGGATGTCGGAAAAGCACGCACGAAGTATCCGGGACTCAAGCCTTTTGAACTTGTGGTGAGCGAATCCCAGGAGCGCATGACTCTCGCGGTGCAGCCTGAAAAGGTGGAGATTTTCATGGCCCTTGCCGAGAGGCGGGGAGTCGAGGTCAGTGATCTGGGAACCTTCACCGACTCTGGCCGTTTTGAGATCTTTTACAACGATTTAATGGTCGCGGATCTGAGTCTTGAGTTCCTTCACAAAGGAGCACCGAGGCTCCATCTGAATGCAGAGTGGAAAGGGCGAGCTCCGATTCAGAACCCCGCAGCCATGCGCTTCGATGCCATCGCGCCGGATATGCTGCTGGCTCTCCTCACTCATCCGAACATCGCCTCCAAAGAGTGGATGATTCGCCAATATGATCACGAAGTGCAGGGCACTTCAGTCATCAAGCCTCTGCACACGACTTCACCCGGGACTTCATCGGCCATGAGTGGGCCGAATGACGGGGGAGTCATCAAGCCCAAGGTCAATTCAACTTCGGGCATCGCGGTCGCGTGCGGGATCAATTCCAAGATGTCCGACGTCGACCCTTACCTGATGGCTCAGTCCGCAGTGGATGAAGCCGTGAGAAACGCGCTCTGTGTGGGCGCGGACTTCGGGCGAGAAGACAGCGTGTTCGCACTGGTGGATAATTTTTGCTGGCCCGATCCGATGCAGGATCCTGCGAAGGGGGCGGCGCTGGTCCGCGCCTGCTACGGCATGAAGAATGCGGCGATGGCTCTGGGAGCCCCGTTCGTTTCCGGCAAAGACAGCATGAAGAATGACTTCCGCGGCCGACTCAAGGGCGCCGATGTCACCATCTCCGTGCCTCCGACTCTCCTTGTGACTGCGGTCGCCAAAGTAAGCGACATCGTCAATGCGAGGAGTGCGGATTTCAAGTATCAGGGGGACGTGATCTACCTGCTGGGAGGCAGTGAGTTCGGCCTCCAGGGGTCCCAGCTTGCGCAGATGAAGCCGATTCCGGCCGATTCCAAGGTGGGAGAGCCCGATTGGGGTCTCGCTCGCAAGGTGTACTCCTGGATCGGCGGCGCAACTGGCAAAGAACAGTCCAAGCTGCATTCGCTCCATGACGTTTCGGAAGGGGGCATGCTGGCGTCCGTTGCAGAGAGCCTCATCGCGCGCGGTTTTGGCGCGGTCATTGAGATCCCGGCGGCTCAGGTCAACGAAGCTTCAAGGGATACCTCTCTCATGGAGTTCAGCTTTGGGGAGGGCTTTCACTCCTTCGTCGCATCCGTCAGTGATTCAGATTCGGCTTCGATCGAAGCTGAGTGGACTGCGCTTGGCGTACCGTTCATCCGCCTCGGAAAGGTGACGGGAACGGGCAATCTTGAAGTGAAATGGACGGAAGGCACGGCACCCAAACATTGGTTCATGGACGTCAAGCGCCTCAGGGCCGCCTGGCGCAAGGAAGGGTACTGGGAATGAGCATTTTGAAACCCAAGGCGCTGGTCATCACGGGGGACGGCATCAATTGCGAAGTTGAAACCGCCCAGGCGTTCAGGCTTGCCGGCTTTGATGCGGAGATCCGTCATCTCAATGATCTGATCTCTGAACAACTCAGGGAAGATCAGCTTTTCCCGCGCTATTCGGCGCTTGCTTTTCCGGGAGGCTTTTCCTTCGGGGATGATCTCACCAGTGGCAAGATTCTCGCGCTGAAGATCCGTCATGGGCTCGGCTGGGATCTCGCGCGTTACGCGGAACGCGGTGGACTCGTCATCGGGATCTGCAACGGCTTTCAGGCTTTGATCCGCCTGGGTGTTTTTGGAAAGGACATTTCCATCACGCACAACAGCCACGGAAAATTTCAGAATCACTGGATCAAGGTCACTCCGTTTGGAACTGCCTGTCACTGGCTCAAGGGCCTCGGCACGATGGATCTTCCGATTCGTCATGGGGAGGGTCGTCTGATCTTCAATCCATCCCGCCGCATCGAAGTGCTCGGCAAGATGGACCGCAAGGGCATGACCTGTCTCAAGTACGAAGGCGATCCTAATGGCAGCGACATGGGACTGGCCGGACTCTGTGACATGAGCGGACGAATTCTCGGGATCATGCCTCATCCTGAAGCTTTCGTGCGCTGGACTTCGCATCCGGAGTGGACTCTGACTCCGGCTCGCGCAAATGCACCGGGACAAGGTCTCAGTCTTTTTGAAAATGCCTATCAGGAGGCGATGCGTGCGCTCTGATACCCCAAAAGGTGAATTGCAGATTCGCAGGGCGCTCATCACGGTGTCGGACAAGACTGGCGTGGTGGATCTGGCGAAGGCTCTGATCAGGAGTGGTGCTGAAATCGTGGCGACGGGCAAGACGGCCGAACTCATCGTGAAAGCCGGAATTGCAGTCACACCGATCGAAAAAGTTTCGGGCAGTCCGGAAGCATTTCAGGGTCGCATGAAGACGCTTTCATTTCCAGTCTGCAGCGGGATTCTCTATCGCCGCGGCGATGAGAAGGATGAGGCGGATCTCAAGAAACTGTCGATCACTCCGATCGACTGTGTCGTCGTGAATTTTTATCCTTTCGAAGCCGCTGCCGCTCGAGACGGGATCACGCCGGAAGCCTTGATCGAAGAAGTGGATGTGGGAGGACCGACGCTGGTGCGGGCAGCCGCCAAGAATGCACCGGATGTACTGGTGCTCACGGATCCTCTTCAGTACGCGCGCGTGATTGAGGAGCTCGGTCAGAATGAGACCGTGATGCATTCGACCGCGCAGGAGTTCGCAGGTGTCGCCTGGAACAAGATCCTCAAGTACGATCAGGCCATCGCTGACAAGCTTGGCCAGGGTCGCAGCACTCGCAAACTTCGCTACGGCGAAAATCCCCACCAGAAAGCGGAACTGCAGTTTGACCCGGACGGTCCGATTGATTGGGATTCAAAGCTCACTCCTCAGGAACTCTCCTACAACAACATCTGGGATCTGAGTTCCGCTTACGCGCTTGCAAGTGATCTGCGTGAAATCGCTCCTGACTCCACCGGCGTCGTGATCGTCAAGCACAACAATCCTTGCGGCGTGAGTCTGTTGCCGCGAACAGCGAAGGCGGCTGGGACCACGAAGGTTGCCGTCAATGCCATCGGCGTGCCTGCCAACTCCAGTGATTCGGCTCAGAAACAGGCTCTTTTGAAAGCCTGGGAAGGGGACCCGGTCTCCGCATTCGGGGGCGTGCTCGTATTCACGGATCCCATCGAAGGCGACACCGCCCTCTGGCTCTCCGAAAAGTTCGTCGAGCTCATCGCCGCACCTGGACTTCACGCTGAGCATCCCGCTCTCAAGATCCTCCTCGCGAGACGCAAGAATCTCAAAGCCGTGAGCATTCGCCGTTTTGGTGAGATGCCTGCCGAAACCCAGATGGCCGTGCCGGGTGGCAGACTCGTTCAGAGTTCGGATACCGGCAATCAGGATCCGCTTCGCTCCGTGACGAAGACTCCTTGGCCGGAGAACAGGACGCAGCTCGCGCGGTTTGGAATCGCCGTCACTCGCGCTTTGAAATCCAATGCGGTCGCGCTGGTCCGGGAATCTTCACAGGGAGATTTTCAGCTCATCGGCGCTGGCCAAGGTCAACCAAACCGGATCGAAGCGCTCGAGAAACTCGCGATCCCGCGTGCCCTTGGCGTGCTGAAGGAAATCGGCGGCAAGATCTCTGAGTGCATTCTGATCAGTGATGCATTTTTTCCGTTCCGTGATACAGTCGATGCCGCCCACCAGGCGGGCATCAGGTACATCATTCAGCCGGGGGGCAGCCTCAAGGACGTTGATTCGGTTTTGGCCTGCGATGAAACCGGAATCTGCATGGCCTTCACGGGCGTCAGGCACTTCAAACACTAAAAGGGGTTCTTCAGATGGCGAAACTCAATTATGCCGATGCCGGCGTTGACCGTGAAGCAGCCGACCGATTGGTCGGAAAAATCGCGGGACTCGCGAAGTCGACGTTGAACAAGAGGGTCAAATCCTCTGTCGGGGGATATGCTTCGCTCTTTGAGCTCGACAAGAAGAGGTGGCTGGCCGCTTCGACCGATGGTGTGGGAACCAAATTGAAACTCGCTTTTGAACTCGGCAGGCACGATACGATCGGCATTGATCTCGTCGCGATGTCGGTCAATGACCTCCTTTGCGTCGGAGCGGAGCCTCTGTTTTTCCTGGATTACTTCGCGACGGGAAAGCTCGACACGGGAGTCGCCGAAAAAGTTCTCGAAGGGATCGTCGCTGGTTGCCAGCAGGCGACCTGTGCATTGGTGGGCGGAGAAACGGCCGAAATGCCGTCGATGTATGCTCCCGGTGAGTATGATCTGGCGGGTTTCGCCGTGGGTTTCGTGAAACCCAGGCACGTCCTTCCTTCGTCGGGTGCGAAAAAAGGCGTGAAGCCGGGCGATGTCCTGCTCGGGATCGGATCCAGTGGTTTTCACAGCAATGGTTACAGTCTGCTTCGCAAACTCCTGGAGCTCGATCCTTCGACCCCGGCTGAGAAAAAGAAAATCGCCGCTGAACTCCTCACGCCGACTCGAATCTACGCGAAGTCGCTGATGCCTCTGATCGAGAAGGATGCCTTCAAGGGTCTGGCTCACATCACGGGATCAGGTTTTCTGAACGTGCCGCGGATTTCGGAAAAAGTCAGTTACGAGATCACTTTGCCGCCCGCTTCAGAACTGCCTTCCATCTTTGGATGGATGAGGACTCAGAGCGGGCTGCCCCTCGAAGAACTCGCGCAGACTTTTAACCTGGGCATCGGGATGGTTTGCGCAGTATCCTCGAGCCAGGCCAGGGACGTGAGCCGCCGTCTGAAGAAGGCGGGCGAGAAGGTCTGGGAAATCGGCCGGGTCGTGAAATCAAAATCAGGAAAAGGTTCTCAGGTTCTGGTGACCGAGGGAACCGAGACCGTCACGCTGAATTATTCCTGAAACCCGACCCACGATGGGGTTTCCATCGTTTTGAAGAGAAGGGATTGCGTTCATTGCCTTTCACCGAAATCCTGTCTGCTCGAAAATTCAATGGCCTGCACTCCAAGACCTGGATCTGCGTGGGGCAGGGGTTCGCTCGTGAAGACATCAAGGAATACCTTCTCTCCCGGGGTCAGGGCTTCACACGTGAAGTGGTCACGACCCTGCAAGGGCTTTGCGTCCAGATCCTGAGTCCGGAGATTCCGGACCTGAAGACCAGAAGTCTCAATCCACTTGCGCGCCAGGAAGTGCTTCGGATGCTTCTGGCCGAACCCAAGATCAACGCGAAGTTGCCAGAGCTCAAGCGCCTTCGTCGTCAGAATGGTTTTTACAAGAAGCTCGATCGTTCCATTCAGGGCGGACGCATGAGTTTTGCTCATGCCGAAGAGCAGGCCGTTTACCGGGAACGTCTGAATCGGAGGGGAAACGCCGATTCAGAGGGTGATGAAAGGCGAGGAAACAGTGGCGATTTCGGAATCTCCCGCCCCGTGCGGGATGAGATCGAAGCGCTCGCGTTCGCTTACGAAACCTGGCTCTCGGCCAGTTCGCTTTTTGATCCGCCCCTCCTGCTTCGCAGGGCATCGGAACATCTGGAGCAGCTTTACGAATTGCCTTTCAGGGCGCCCGAAGAAATTCTCTATTTCACCGCAGTCGGGGCGGAAAGCCTGGAAGACAATTTCTGGTCGAGTCTCAAGCGCTTCACGACGATCACGCGCATCGGACCGCTGGAAGATGTCGCTTCTGACGGGGCTTCAGAGCTTGCTGTTGAAATGAAGTGGGAAAAGTGGCACACGCTCGATGATGCTGCTGATGCCCTGGCGGAAAAATTAAGTCTTCTGCAGTTGCAGGGGGAAGCAGTCAAGGATCACGCGATTCTCCTGGCCGACATCCCGCAAGTGCGCCGCACTCTCAAGCGCGCGCTGAAATCTTACGGGCTTGTGCTGGCTGACCCCCGCGACCCGACCCGGCTTCGCTGGGAAGAATCCGTCAAATGGGCGACCCAATCGCTCGAACTCGTGGCGAGAAATTTTGAGCGCTCAAAAGTCGTGTCTTTTCTCAGGACGGATTATTCGGTCAAGGGGGATCCGCAGGAAGTGCCCGGCCTCATTCGTGAAATCAATGAGCGGGGTATCCGGCAAGGCCTGGAGGACTACCGCGGCGGCAAGCTCGCGCTGGTTCATCTCAAACTTTCCGAACTTGCAGGTCAGTTCAGTGGCAGAAAGTCCTGCCTCGAACTCGCGCAGGCCCATCTCCATTACCTTTCGCGTGAAATCTCCCAGCAGACCGCGGAGAATGCGAAGAATCTGCACTGGCTTCTCTCTTTTTTCGAACAGATCTGGAAACAGTTCAACCAGGATGTGGCGCTGATTGGAAACGGCGACCTCAAAGCGCCTCTGCTTTTCTGGCTTGAGCGCCTCACGGCCCGTCTGGATGAGGCTTCGCCGCCGGTGGAGCGCTCCAAGAATCACGAAGGTGTGCAGATTTTCAGACTGGGCCAGGCTCCACTTCAGGAAACCCGCCACCTCTGGTTCTTCGGGTTGTCGGCACGCTGGCTGGGTGGGGATGGGAGCGGGGACTACTGGTACTCCGAGCGCGAGCGCGAGATTCTCTCCGGGGAGTTTTCGATCCGGTCCTCGATCCAGGTCAGAAAAGAGCGCATCGCGCAGCTCAAGAGCTGGCTCAATCACTCTCAGGAAATCATGCTTCTTGATGCCGAATACGACTGGGACGGAAGAGAGCGCGAAACTCTGCTGCCGGTACTGAAGGAACTCGGACTCTCCGGCGAAACCGTGATCCCGGTTTCCTGTGGCGCGCATTTGAACTGGAACCGCAGTCATCAGGCGCTGAGACCTCTGCCGCCGCTTCAATTTCAGCTGCCTTCGCTGCAGTCTCTGGGTCGCAAGGATATCCGCGCCACTGAACTCGACCGGTACAGCCGCTGTGAATTTCAAGGGCTTGCCGGCGGTCGCTGGAAACTCTGGGACGCGCGTGAGCCCGACTCCGAGCTCTGGCCTGACATTCGCGGCAATGTGCTCCATGCGGCAATCAAGGTCCTGATCGAAGCGCGAGACTCCGACGGCAACTTCGCGATCACTCCCGCTGAAGCGCTTGAAACTGCCTGGTCTGAGAAGCGGCCCGCGGGATTGCTGCGGGGCGATCGACTGGAACGTTACACCCGCGCCCGACTTCTGACGACGCTTCAGACGTTCTGTGAAAAGGAACGCGATTACGTGAAGCGCGCCCAGACCCAGGTGCACAGTCTCGAAGGGCCGCAGCTCAGGCTTGAATTTGATCACTTCAACATCATCGGGATTCCTGATCGCATTGATTTGCACCCGGAAGGGATCTTCGTTCTGGACTACAAGACTTCGAGTGCGTTGCCTTCCGGAGCTGACATGCTGGATCTGGGTTACCGGATGCAGTTGCCGTTTTACGCTCTGGCTGCGCAGAAGCAGCTCGGTCGCCCGGCGGTCGGAGTGCAGTTCGTCGAGCTGACTCGTAAAGGGGGCCGCGGTCACGGAATTTTCTTCAAGCATCTGAATGGAAAGAATCCAGGGCAGCTCACGAATACACGCTCCAAGCTCAACGTCACCGAAGCGGATGCTTCCGAAGTCTGGGCCCAGTGCGAGAAGCAGCTTGTGAGTCAGGCTGAACGGTATGCGGCTGGATATTTCAGCGTGAAGCCCAAGAAAGCGACGGAATGCCGGTCGTGCTTCTTTCGGGATCTCTGTGGCGAGCGCCGACTTTCAGGGGCGGAAGGTGATGCGGATGCAGCCGGGGAGGGTGCCGGATCATGAGCGAAGTTCACGCCGAAATTGACGGAGCGCCTGAGGCGATCCGCCTGTCCAATGAACAGCAACGCGTCGTCGACACCTGGGATCAGGGTATGGCGGTCCTTGCAGGCGCCGGGTCCGGCAAGACTTCCACTCTCGTCGTGAAGTGTGCCGAACTTCTGAAGCGCAACCCCAAGGCACGCTTCGCCGCGGTTTCCTTCACCGAAAAATCCGCGCGTGATCTGAAGAACAAACTTTCTCAAAAACTTTCCCTCAATCAGGATGGCGGCGCGCTCAGCGGTCACTGGGTCATGACGATTCATGGGCTCTGCGGCGCGATCATCAAGGAATACCCGCGCGAAGCGGGCTTCGACGGCGAAGAAACGATGCTTTCTGAAACGGAAGCTCAGCTTCTCTGGGAGCGGGCGTGTGAAGGCCTCTGGTTTGAAGAATTGCCGCCCACGATCTTTCAGGCCCTCGAACGTCTCCTGGACCGGGAGAGTCGAACGTCTCTTTCAGATCTCCTGCAGCGCTTGAGAAATCTCGCTTCTTTCGGTGTCATGCATTCCCTGCTGGAAGGCGAATCGGCGACTGCGGACTCACGCGCTTTGCGCGAAGTGGGACTCTATGTTCTCGAACGCTATGATCGCCTAAAAAAGCGCAGGGGTGCGGTGGATTTCAATGATCTGGAGCGAGGGGCGGAGCGGGCTCTGGAGTTTCCAGAAATTCAGGCGGAGTACCAGAGGCGTTTTGATCTGATCATGGTGGATGAGTTCCAGGACACCAATCCCATTCAGGCAAAGATCATCTGGAACCTCGTGCGTAAAAACGCGACGAATCTCTGTGTGGTCGGAGACCCCAAGCAGTCCATCTACCGCTTCCGCGATGCGGACGTCAGCGTGTTCGAAGACTGCTGCAGTCGCTTGCCGGTGACGGTTTCACTCACTGCGAATTTCAGAAGTCGTCCGGGCATCATCGAGTTCTGCAATCAGGTGTGCGAGCCCGCGTTCGAAGCTTCAGCGATGCAGTACCAGGCTCTTGAAGCGAAGAAGGAGCCGAGCGCGGAGTTCGATCCCGTGGTCAGGCTCAATGCGCTCAGCCCTCAGGATCTGGGGATTTGGGTGAGGAGTGAAATGGACCGCGGTGTGCCGCTCTCCGACATGGCCCTTCTTCTCCGGAAGATCCGCGGAAATGAAAAATGGCTGAAAGCCCTCACGGCGGCTGGCATTCCGATCGCGGTGGAGAGCGGTGGACTTTTCTGGGACGATCCACGAGTTCGGGAGATGACGGCTTTTCTCAAGTGGTGGGACAATCCGGGCAATGAACTTTCGGGTGCGATTTTTCTGCGCTCAACGTGGGTCGGAATCAATGATGAGACGCTGGACCTCTGGCGGAGGCTCGATCCGACCTGGCAAAAACCTTTTTTCGCTTCCGGACATCCCATCGCTCAGGCCCTGCTCCCGTTCCAAAACAAGGCGATTGAGACGAGGCCTTCAGAACTCCTGATGGCACTTCTCATTTCACAGGAACTCGAAGACGAACTCGGAGTGCCGCTTCTAGGCCTCTGGCACCGCGCCGAAGAGCTCTCGTCGATGCGACTGGATTTTCACGGAGTGGTTGCTGAATTCACGCTTTCGATGGCTGAAACGCGGCGTGAAAAGACCGTTCCGCCGCCCCGCAATCAGGGACAGCTCATTGTCCTCACGTTGCATGGCGCGAAGGGGCTTGAATTTCCGCATGTGATTCTCGTGGATTTGCCAGAGCGCGCGAGCAAGGCCTCAAATGCCCCACTTCTGTACTGGGACCGAACTCGCGGCGCTTACCTCGGCAAGCGGGATGAAAACGGCGAACGCGAAAAGAAGGATCCCGTTGAGCTGGCGTGGAAGGAAGATGAAAAGAGGAAGAATCTTGCCGAGAGCAAGCGCCTGTTCTATGTCGCCGTGACTCGTGCCGAGGACCGCCTCGTTCTTGTGTGCCCGACCTCTCCGCCGCCTGATTCGAATGCAGCTGCTGATGCCGATGAATTGCTTCAACAAGTTGGCGCCGAGACGCCGACCGCCGAAGACCTTGCCCTCTATTACGAGAAGGACTTCTGGCGTGGTTGGATTGAGGCTTGTGGCGCGGTGACTGCCGAAGTCACGACGCCGGAGCAGTTCGAATTGCAGCTTCCCGGTACTGCGCCGACTGGTGCCGAAGCGATGGCTGCAGAGTCAGTGATGGCTCCCGTTCGCCGACCCTCCGTGATCGCGCCCACTGTGCAACCGGTGAAGCGTCCCCGTCACAGCGTGACCGAGTGGACCACGCTCTCGCGCTGTCCGCGCGCTTATGAGTGGAATTTCATTCGCCCTGTCGTGGTGGACAAAGCGTTCCCACTTTCGGATGCGAAGAACGGGGGGGAACGAGAAGTCGGTCAGTGGACTTTCCCCCATGCAGAATTGAACAAAGGGGCAGAACAGGAAACCCATGAGTCTCAATTCACCGGGGGTACCGGATTCGCAGGAACAGTGGGGCTGGCGCAGAATGAACTGGGTACGCGAGTTCACGCATGTCTCGAGACGGGAAATGCGGAGGGCCTGCGGGAGCTCGAACGCGAAGTGGGTTCGGAACGATTTCAGGCTGCTCCTGTGATCGAGTGGATGCAGAACTCGCCTGAAATGCAGGGTCCTTCAGAAGTCCCTTCGAGCGGCGAGGTTGGCCTCGGCGGCAATTCTGACCGCCAGGTCTTTCCAGAACTTGCTTTTGAAGTTCCGGTCGCCGGCGAAGTGCTGGTCGGCTCCATTGACCGGTTGACCGTGGATCAGGGTCATTACTCCATCATCGATTTCAAAGTCACTTCGAGGCCGAAAAGTGATGAAGACCTTCTCGAAGCTTACGAGACTCAGCTGCAGCTCTACCGAATGGCATTGCATATTCTGGAGCCTGACTCGATGGGGCACACCGACGCGAAGCTGGTGAACATTTCCGCCAATCAGATTCAGACTGTCGAAGTGCCGCTGACTCTTGAGATGGACGCGCTCGAAACGCTTGCTCGACGGGCTTCGAGGATCGTGCAGGGTGAGGCAGGGGAGCCTGTTCCGGGCAAGCTGTGCCGGGTCTGCGATTTCAGGACGATGTGTCCCGAGGGCAGAGCTTACACAGCGGGTTAGGATGGATCGATTTCATTTCATTCATGTTTTGGCCCCTCACTCTGAAGACTTCTGAGTGGACCTCAGCGTACAGTCTGTACGCTGAGGTCGGAAGAACGTCAGCCCTGAGAAGGGGCACTTTCGTGAATATTTGACGGGATTGAAGGAATCCAGTCCTGGAAAGTTCTGGTGCCCGGATCACTTTAACCCTTCGGTAGAAGAGCCCTTCATCGAGCTCGATCCAGAGAAACTCTGGCCAACCGAAGCCATTTCAGGGCGCGTCTGAGCCGGGTGGTTGATTTCTGTCTCACCTCAGGGCACCCCCCATGGACTGGAGATTATTAAATAATTGCCATTGAGTCCTAAAACCGCTACCGCACTGCTCAATATGGCTAAAACATCATTTTCCTGGATACCAAGCGTCATTTCAATTCTCATTGGCCTCTCAGGCCTGTTTTCGTCCTCAGCGGACGCCCAGATGGCGAATGACTCCGTTTATTCGGGGTCGTCTTTCAATGAGGTCATGGGCGTTCTTGAGAATCGAAATTTCAGCCCGAAATCCCCGCGCGAAGTCAGTGATTTTGACGGATATCGAAATGGCCAGATGCCCCGCTATCCGATCAGCTTCAGTTCACTCGATCTTGGCGCCCTGACCCGGGATTCGATCCGCACCCTTCACTCCCGCGCCGACTATTTCGATCGGATCGAAAAACTGGTTCATTCCAGCGGGATCTGCGTGGCCGGGAACTGGGCAATTGACCAGGATTCGCCTTACAGTGGATATTTTTCAAAGGGGAGTCGGGCGCTTTTCATCGGTCGCATTTCAACTGCACTCGAGGATCCGACCAATGCGGGGGAACGGGGGTTCGGTTTCGCGGGCAAGATCTTTCCGACGCTCAATGGGGGAGCTCGAGTGAAGACGACAAGCTTTTTCACGATTGATGTCCTCAGCGGGACGCCAGCCCAGCGGTTTCTGGACGTGGGGCTGACGAATAATCCTCCGCTTCATCCGCGCTTTGATCTCCTGGGAGTACTCGCGAAGATCATTCCGGCTTTTGCAAAGGCTGATTCACAGCCCACGTTTCGTCCGGTGACTCAGATCGCGCGTACGGGTTTGAAAGGGGAACTGAAGTCTCCAGTCTTCATGCGTCTGCGTCCCACCGAGAAAATGATCCGGAACAACCAGGCGGACTATCGGCGGGAGTTGATTCAGGCCTTGTCGGATAATCATCAGCAGTTGCAGTTTCAGATCGAAGTTTCGGACACCACGAACGACCGAAATGCGTCTTCGGGTTGGCAGAGACTCGGTACGATCATGCTTGATCGCGCGGTGGTGAGTTACGGCTGTGACCGTCGCCTGCATTTCTCTCATCCGAAGGACGACAAGACCAACGGCAACTGATTCCGATGATCCCGCAATAGCGTCCGACTCACCCGATATCGGTGATTGGGCTCTGCCAAGGCGTGAATTCGGGCGACTTTTTATATCGCACATTGACCAGCTCGGGCGGGACGTAGGGTAATGCCCCCTCAGCGAACAGGGTGTTCGCTCACGTCGGAAAAGTAATGGGCGGCAAGGCTCAAGGTCCATACCGTTTTCCGGACGAGTCAACATGCCCGCCATCAGCCGAGCATCTTTCATTCGCCAAATAAATGGCGGTGCTCTCCAGAGCCGCGACCAGACCCAGGTTCGCGCAACCGAAACAACTGACTGTAAAAAACTTGCCGTGCGGAAATGAACACTGCTAAACTGATGACACACCAGAAGTTTTTGGGAAGCCACGGATTGGGCGACTCAGGTGACGAACATTTTCCACGAAAGACCGGGTACTATGACTCTTCAAGGATTGAAGAAGTTCTGTAAAGCTTACGCACCTCAGTTCAGCATCCTCCTGATGGCGATGCTGTGGCTGGCTTTCATCGCGGTATCCTGGGCAGAGGCGGCCGGCACAGCGAACGGCGCTCAAGCTGCCGGCCGGCAATTGGCTGGAATGTCAGGCGACGCGCCAGCCAAGAGCGATGAATATGATTTCAGCTGGCTCGATCCCGAAAAGAAGATTTACGTCCTTCAGAATCGCCGTTACCTCAAGGCCAACCACATCATGCTCAGTGCGATGATCGGTTCCGCCTCTTCGAATCCCTATAGAAATGCCCAGAGTTTCGAAGGCCGCGCGACTTACTTCATCAATGAAGCCTTCGCGATCGAAGCTTTCTACAC
>JACMNQ010000075.1 GCA_014378465.1 Oligoflexia bacterium
CCTCTCCACCGTTTACGCGAAGCCCCTTCCATCGAGAATGATTGAGCTCCTGAATGCACAGCCCTCTGCGGTGCTCATCACGGTTGAGGACGGTTCGGTGATCGGCGGCTTCGGACAGCACCTTTTCAGTTCACTTGAGCCCCGTTCCGCTCGGACATTCACCCTGGGGTATCGGGATCATTTCATCCCTCATGGCTCAGTTGGTGATCTCGAAGAGTCTGAAGGGCTTTCCGAAAAAGCGCTTTCCATGAAACTGGCTGAACTTCTATGACGAGTTTTTGGATGACTCCGTCATGAGCGTAACCAAAAAAAGGTTGGACCTCATTCTTGTGGACCGTGGACTTGCCATGAGCCGGGAAAGAGCTCAGGCCCTGATCCTGGCAGGCAATGTGCTAGTCGAGGATGTACCGCACACGAAATCAGGGCACCTCATCTCCGTCAGCGCAGTCATCCGGATTCGCGGACAAGATCATCCGTATGTGTCGAGGGGTGGGCTCAAACTCAAGGCCGCACTTGATGCTTTCAGCATCCCGGTGACAGGTCGCGTGGGGCTCGATGTCGGTGCTTCAACGGGCGGTTTCACCCAGGTGCTGTTGATGGGCGGCGCAGTTAAGGTCTTCGCGGTTGATGTCGGTCACAATCAGATGGATTGGAAAATCCGGCAAGACCCGAAAGTCGTGTGCATTGAGAAAGTGAACGCGAGAAGTCTTGATTTTTCCCTCATCGGTCAAAAAGTTGACATCATTGTCATCGATGTCTCCTTCATCTCGCTCGACAAGATTCTTCCGACACTGCTGCAGTTCGGAACACCTGAAACGGATTGGGTCACGCTCATCAAGCCGCAGTTCGAAGTGGGAAAGGAAAAAGTGGGAAAAGGGGGCATCGTCACTTCAGAAGTCGACCGTCAGGAAGCGGTCGCCCGCATCCAAACTTTCGGCAAAAGCATTGGCCTCATTCCGCAGGGCTTGATAGACTCTCCCATCACAGGGACACAAGGCAACAAGGAGTACCTCTCTTTTTGGAAACTCAAAAGCGATTGAGATCTCATATGATGACACCACGTCGTACTCGTTCTCCTGCAAAGGCATCCCTGTCAATGAGCCTCCTTCTGACGCTTTCTTTCTCTGCCTGTTCAAGCGCGAGAAAGCATCAGTCGATTGAGCCTGTACCTGGAGTCCCGATTCCCCAAAGTTCCGAAGTGATGGGACCCCCTTCTCCCGGCGGCCTGGTTTCAGAAGTGATGGGACCGTCTGCGCCCGCAGATTCCAACTCGACCTATGGTCCTGAACCCATGCTCATCAAGCCGGTGGTGCTCGTCTTTGGTCCAGGCCTCGCCCGAAGTTTCGCTTATGCAGGAGTGCTCAAGGCACTCCAGGAAGAAAAGATTCCGGTCGGAGCGATCATCGCGACGGAAACCGGCTCCCTCATTGGAGCGCTCTATGCGAACAGTGCGACGATCAACAATTTCGAATGGTCACTTTCGAAACTCAAGGATGAAACTTTTGCAGGGAAGCGCTCCCTCTTTTCCGGACTTTCAAAAGCCGACCCGGAAAATGAAGGGCTTGACCAGCTACTCGCGCGAACGTTCGGAGAAAAAAATCTGACCGGGTTCAAGACTCCGCTTCAGATCGTGCTCCAGAGAGAAAAGACACGGGAAAGTTTTCTCGTCAAAGAAGGCCAGATAAAAGACCTGGTGAGATCGGCAATGGCCGTGCCGGGGGTTCTTGCCGCATTCAACAATCTCACTTCCGCAGGCGCATCACGTCCTTTCGCGGTATCAGAGGCGCGGCTTCTTGGCAGTGGTCCAGTCGTCGTGATCGACGTTCTCAGTCCTGCCGGCGATCAACTTGTCAAAAGCCAGAACATCGCCTTGAAGGATTACATCCAGTCCGCTCGCGGCGCGGCACTGGACCAGCTCAAGGATGCGGATCTCGTGATCACTCCGAATCTCAGTGGACTGGGTTTTGAGGACTATCAGAAAAAGAACGACATCATTTTCCGAGGAAAAAAAGCTGCACTCGCGCAGCAGGAAGCCATCCGGCATTTAGTGGGTCTGCCCCCAAAAGAGAAGAATCATGACTGACGAAAAAAAAACTCATGGAGTGAGCTGGGCCATTCGATCCCTGTTCATTCTGATGTTGGCCGGAACGCTTCTGGTGGCACTGCTGGGCGGAGTCCTTTACTGGCACTTTTCACAGAACCTGCCTGAGATCATCACCGTGGCGGATTACCGTCCTCTGACGGTCACTCGAATTTACGCAACAGGTTCGGCCGCCACCACTGCAAATGATCTTCTGCCGAAGACGGTGCCCATTCCGCAACCCTCTGCATCGCCTGTCGCTCTGGCGCCGGGAGCGGTCGCGCCAGCGGCCATTCCGTCTGGCGGCAATGCCACTTTGATCGGTGAATTCTACAAGGAACGTCGTTATGTCATCCCTTACGACAAGATTCCTGAAGTGGTCGTGCAGGCATTCATCTCGGCTGAGGATGATACCTTCTTCACTCATCAGGGCGTGAACGTGGCGTCGATCATTCGAGCCAGCATCGCCAACGCGAAAGCGGGGCATGTCGTTCAGGGGGGGAGCACGATCACGCAGCAGGTCGCCAAATCCCTTCTGATCGCTCCTGAAAAGGGGATCGCAGAAAAGACCTTGGGTCGAAAGATCAGGGAACTCATTCTTTCGAGCCGGATTGAGCACAATCTCACGAAGCAGCAGATTCTCTATCTCTACCTCAATCAGATCTACCTGGGCCATGGAGCCTATGGCGTGCAGGCCGCGACGAATGCCTATTTTGCGAAAGACGTTTCCAAAATCACGATCGCTGAAGCCGCCATGCTTGCCGGGATGCCACAGGCTCCAGGAAAATACAGCCCCCTGCTGAGTCCGAAGCGCGCCAAAGAGCGGCAACTCTACGTGCTTCGCCGCATGTATGAGAACAAATACATCACGCAGACCCAGATGACTGAAGCCGCAGGTCAGGGCCTTCACGTTTATGAAGAAGAGGACCTCAACGGCAAGTACAGTGGTTACCTCACTGAGCACATCCGCCGGCATCTGGTAGAAAAATTCGGCGACAAGGCGGTCTATGAAGATGGACTGATCGTGACGACCCCGGCGTCCGCGGACCTCATGATTGCCGCGCGCAAGAATCTGCGTGAGGGACTCAGGGTCGTTGACAAGCGCACGGGATACCGGGGAGCGCTCAAGCACCTGAAGGACGATCAGGAAATCGAGAAGGAGCTCAAAGCGCAGCGCACTTCTCAGGTCAATAAAAAGCTCGGCTATCAGGTTCTCACTCCCGACGGCAAGCTGGACCCAATTGCCTCCCTCAAGTCAGCCGGACTGGCCAATGAGTCCGACCTCCTCAGTGAGGATGAAGTCTACCCAGCCGTGGTCACCGGCGTTGATGATGCCAAAAAAATCGCAAGTGTGATGATGGGCGCGAACCGCGCTGAACTTCCTCTGTCCACAATGAAGTGGGCCAAACGCCCTGAGCCGAGCGTTCCTTCGAAAGTTCTGCAGAAGGGCGACCTGATCCTTGTCAAGCCGACCAGGATCGCCGCCGACACTGTTCAGGTAGCTCTCGAACAGGAGCCTCAGGTGCAAGGCGCGATCTTCTCAATGGATACTCGTGGGAACGTCCTGGCGATGGAAGGCGGCTATGATTTTCAGAAGTCCGAATTCAACCGCGCGATTCAGGCCCTTCGTCAGCCCGGCTCGGCGTTCAAGCCCATCATTTTCACGGCAGCGATCGAGAAGGGGATGACCCCGGCCTCGATCATCGTGGATGCCCCGATCGTCTATGAAGACAAAGAGACTGGAAAGTGGAAGCCTGGCAATTATGAAGAGAAGTTCTATGGAGACACCACACTCCGCAGTGCGCTGATCAAATCCAGAAATGTTCCAACGATCAAGATCGTGCGGGCGATCCAGATTCCGCACCTCATTGATTTCGCACACCGGATGGGAATGACCACGCAGTTTCCAAACGATCTTTCCATCTCGCTCGGAAGCGGCACCATTTCGCTGGCCGAGCTGACGAAAGTATACGCGATCTACCCGAGACTTGGACGCAAGGTGGAGCCCGCCTTCTATTCCCAGATCAAGAGTCGGGATGGAAAAGTGCTGGAAGAGTACAAACCCAAGTCCGCGATCGATCTGAGCCGTTTTTCTTCTCCGCAGCCCATGGTCGCGACCAATGGACAGCCTGCGCCCGAACCGTCGCCCGGGGCCTCTCCCCTGGCCGTCAGCACTGCAACGACCTACCCGCTTGTCGATGATCCGGATCAGGTACTGGATCCACGCGTGGCTTTCATCGGATCGCATCTCATGAAAGAAGTCGTGAGCTATGGGACCGGCCATGAAGCCAAGGCGCTGGGTCGCCCAGCGGCTGGAAAAACGGGAACCACCAATGACTACATTGATGCCTGGTTCATGGGATTTACTCCGCAAGTGATCACGGGTGTTTGGGTCGGTTACGACAATTCGAAGAGTATCGGCCCTTCTGAAACAGGCGCCCGTGCGGCCTTGCCAATCTGGCTCGGTTTCATGAAAGAGGCCGTCAAACAATACTCGGAGGAAGAATTTACCGTGCCGCCTGGAGTGGTGTTCGCGAACATCGATCCTCTGAGCGGCAAGCTGTTGCCATCCAACTCCTCGATTTCAATCAAAGAAGCTTTCATTGAAGGAACTCAGCCGACTGAAACGAGTGCGACCGGCACCAAGAACGCAAAATCACAGAGCGAATTTTTTAAAGAAGACATCGAATAAGTCCGAAAAAACCTATTGAAAGAGGGTACACTTTCGATGGGGAGTATTCGACTGCGCAGTTCATTATCGTTATCTGTCGTTGTTCACGTCTTTTTCGTCGTCATCTGGGCGATGTGGTTTCACTCGGTTAGCCAGCGGACAGCTGATCTTTCAGCCAGACGCGTGACTCTGATTGAAATCGAGCCTCTGAAAAAGAAGTCGGACCTTCGCGACGATCAATCTCACAAGATCGTCCAGACTGACGCTGGCAAAAGAACTGAAACCCCGGCTCCGGATGCATTTCTTGGCGAGCACACCCAGACCGTGGACCGTCAGACGGTTTCAAAGAACCGCCTCACTCAGACCGGCGGGAAGACCCAGACGCAGGCTCACAAGCATTCTGAAGCTTCAAAATCTCAAATCAAAAGTGCCGCCAGTCCCGATGTGACGGTCGTCGCCAATCATGACGGAGCCCTCAGTAAATTCGGTGTCGCGATCCTGCCTCCTCTCGGAAGCAAGCAGAAACAGAATGAACAGGCTGAGCAATCGGACTCTCCCCTATCAGCGGCCACCGCACAGGATTACGTCAAAGGATTCAAAGAATCCGAGAAGACCGCACTCAATACGAAGGAATATATTTTCTACGGATACTTTCAGCGCATACGCCAGAGACTCGACTGGGCCTGGGACAAGAGCCTGAGAGCGCAGCTCCACAAGATCTACAAGCGCGGACGCCAGCTGGCCAGTGACATGGATCACACGACTCGGATCATGGTCACCCTCAATCAGGCGGGTGAAGTGGTAGCGGTTCAAATCGTCGAGGAGTCCGGTACTCATGACTTGGATGATGCAGCGATTCGGGCATTCAACGAAGCCGGTCCCTTTCCCAATCCACCCAAAGGGATTGTGGATGCTCAGGGCAAGATTCAGATTCGCTGGGATTTCGTGCTCAAGACTTAACCGGGCTGAGACTTCAGGCGGTCCACACCTTCATGAAAAATATACTCTGACCAGATTCGGTCCACTTTCCGAAATGCCTGGATCACGCTTTCGGCAGCTTCGCGCTCGCTGATGCCCTGTTCCTGGGAAAGCTGATGAATAGAGGATAAAATCGCTTTGAAAGCTCGACCCTGCATCAGGGTATAGAGCTCCGCGCTGAAGTCCTTCATTTCCTGCTCACGCGTTGAAATCAAAGCGGTATTAAAAACTCGAGCTAAATCCTCAACAGAAGGGGCCATCGATTCAGACTCTGATTGGGTTTGAACATTAATTTTAGCGGCAGTGCTCATATGGATAAAACTTCGGGGTAAAACTTTAGGTCACGTTTTGAACGAATCAACTGAAGCAACAGAGCCGCTCAGCGTGCAGAGTGGATGCATTTGTCTAAGGTGATCGCTGAGAAGGGGGAAAATAACCGATCCGGGAATTTGTACAAGGGCTGATCCGGATTTTTTTGGTCAAGAGAAAAGCAGAACGCTGGTGAAAAAACTCGAGACTTGGTAAGCTACTGTAAAAAATTACCTATTTTCATTTGAGCCTCTTCTGGGAGATTCCATGACCACTCACACGACCCGCTCTGCGATTAAACTCAGTGCTTCAACTCTTGAACCCACTGACTCATTCATTCATCGCCACGTTGGGCCGACGTCATCTGAGATCACGGAGATGCTCGAGACTCTTGACTTGCCGTCACTCGACGCACTGGTGGACGCCACAGTGCCCAAACGGATCCGTCTCACGCGCGAAATGAAAACTGGCGCGCCCCGAGGCGAAAGCGACGTCTTGAATGAACTCAAACAGATCGCTTCGCAAAATCAGATTTTCAGATCTTACCTGGGCATGGGGTATTCAGACTGCATCACGCCTCCAGTGATTCAGCGTAATATTCTTGAAAATCCAGGCTGGTACACCCAGTACACGCCCTATCAGGCCGAAATCGCTCAGGGTCGACTTGAGGCGCTCCTCAACTTCCAGACGATGGTGATGGATCTGACCGCGATGGAGATCGCAAACGCATCGCTTCTGGACGAAGGTACGGCAGCCGCCGAAGCGATGGCGATGGCTTTTGGTCTCAAGGGAGGAGTGAAGGGGATCGAAGGCGCTCGGTCCTTCTTCGTCTCAGAAGCCTGCCATCCCCAGACCATCGACGTCGTGAAGACACGTGCCGAGTCCTTTGGGATCAATGTGGTCGTGGGCGATCATCGCAAATTTGATTTCACCACACCCGTCTTCGGGGTACTCATTCAGTATCCTGCCACGGACGGCACCGTGTTCGACTATGAAGCCTTCATTTGCCAGGCTCATGAAAAAGACGCACTCGTCGTGATGGCATCCGACTTCCTGAGTCTTGCCCTGCTCAAAGCCCCGGGCGAACTCGGGGCTGATATGGCAATCGGATCCACCCAGCGCTTCGGCGTACCGATGGGTTACGGCGGTCCACATGCCGCATATCTTGCGACGAAAGACGCATTCAAGCGCAACCTGCCCGGGCGACTCGTCGGACTTTCAAAAGACTCTCAGGGAAAGCCCGCGATCCGCCTGGCCCTTCAGACCCGCGAGCAGCACATCCGCAGGGACAAGGCGACCAGCAACATCTGCACGGCGCAGGTTCTGCTTGCGATCATGGCTTCGATGTACGCGGTTTATCATGGCCCCAAAGGAATCCGTCAGATCGCTGAACGAGTGCATGCCCTCACTTGCGTGCTTGCTGAGGGCCTCAAACGTCTGGGCTACACCACCCAGGATAACTTCTTTGACACTTTGCGTGTGAACCTTGGAGGCACAAAGCTTTCAGACGTCATGTCGGCCGCCAAAGGGCATAAGATCAACCTGCGTGCGATTGATGGCCAGACCGTGGGAATCGCCCTCGATGAAACCGTGACCACGAAGGACCTTGCAGATCTTTTCAAAGTCTTCTCACCGCTCAAGGCACTGGATTTCAAGGTCTCCGATCTGACCGCGAAGATCGAGTCAAGATTGGGTGAAAAGAATGAGAGAACTTCCAAGTTCCTCACTCATCCCGTGTTCAATACCTATCATTCAGAAACTGAAATGCTGCGCTACCTGAGCAAACTGCAGTCTCGAGACCTGTCGCTGGCCCAGTCCATGATCCCACTGGGCTCGTGCACCATGAAGCTCAACGCGACTTCGGAAATGCTGCCGGTCACCTGGCCGGAGTTCGGCAAGTTGCACCCTTTCATTCCGCTTGAGCAGGCCAAAGGCTATATGATTCTTCTTGAACGCCTACAGGCTCAGCTTTCAGAGATCACCGGCTTCAAGGGGATTTCACTGCAGCCCAACGCCGGATCGCAGGGAGAATACGCCGGTCTCATGGTCATCAGAAAATTTCATCAGAGCAAAGGTGATCATCACCGCAATGTCTGCTTGATCCCACAGTCCGCTCACGGAACCAACCCCGCGAGTGCGGCGATGGCCGGAATGAAAGTCGTCGTGACTGCCTGTGATACCTTTGGCAACATCGACATCGCGGACCTTCGCTCCAAGGCCGAACAGCACAAACAGGATCTTGCGGCTTTGATGGTGACTTACCCCTCCACTCACGGTGTTTTTGAAGAAGGCATCACTGAGATCTGCGACATCATCCACCAGAATGGCGGTCAGGTCTACATGGACGGCGCCAACATGAACGCACAGGTCGGCCTCTGTCGTCCCGGCGACTTTGGTCCGGACGTCTGTCACCTCAATCTGCACAAGACCTTCTGCATCCCGCATGGCGGCGGAGGCCCGGGCATGGGTCCGATCGGGGTCAAAGAACATCTCATTTCATTTTTGCCCAACCATCCCGTGATTCCGACCAGCACTGAACACGCCGTGGGGGCAATCTCGGCAGCTCCTTGGGGCAGCGCAAGCATTCTTCCGATTTCCTATGTCTACATCGCGATGATGGGTGGCGAAGGCCTCAAGCTTGCGACTCAGGTTGCGATCCTGAATGCCAATTACATCGCTCATCGCCTGGAGTCTCACTATCCTGTGCTTTACCGCGGGAAGACTGGACATGTGGCGCACGAGTGCATCATTGACCTTCGCCCGTTGAAAGTGAAGAGCGGAGTCGAGGTCGAAGACGTGGCCAAGAGACTGATGGATTACGGCTATCACGCCCCGACGGTTTCGTTTCCGGTTCCAGGCACGATGATGATCGAGCCTACGGAAAGCGAATCCAAAAAGGAGATGGACCGCTTCTGCGATGCGATGATCTCCATTCGGAAAGAAATCGCGGACATTGAAATGGGCAAGGCCGACCAGAAGAACAACGTTCTGAAGAACGCGCCTCATACCGCAGAGATGCTCACGAAGACGGAGTGGAACTATCCCTACCCGCGAGAGATGGCCGCCTTCCCTGCGGCTTGGACGCGTGAATTCAAATTCTGGCCGTCGGTAGCGAGAATCGACAACGTGTACGGCGAGCGCAACCTCGTCTGTTCGTGCCCGCCCATTGAAGATTACGCCTGAACTGCAGTTTAGTGAACTGTAGTGTAATGGAATGAGCCGGGAGTTCAGCCCGCCTCAGACAGACCGTAGGATCGATGGCGGAGATAGTGGTCTCCGCTCTTTCGGATCACCACGACTTCGTCGTTGTTTTTCAAATGCGTCAGCAGACTCTGGAACGTGAATTTTTCGATTCCGAGATGTTTCTGGAGGTCGGACTGGCGGCACTCCGGATGATCTTCGAGAAATAAAACCGCGGCG
Source organism: Oligoflexia bacterium (assembly GCA_014378465.1). Taxonomy (GTDB): domain Bacteria; phylum Bdellovibrionota; class UBA1018; order UBA1018; family UBA1018; genus UBA1018. The sequence goes on from JACMNQ010000075.1 coordinate 9,459, forward strand.
GAATAGGGACTCTGCAACTTTTCAGGAAGGTTACTCATGAATAAAAGAGTAACCGGGTTTTTTCAGGCTGAAGATGAGTCATTTTTGACATTGCCCAAGTTTTATCGCGGGCTGTGACCTGCACTCACCAGAATCGGAAATTTGAACTGTCGACATTCTGTACAGTTGCCATTCATCTGGTCTTCTTCATCGGCGCGCTTGTCTTTAGGTAGCCAATATATCGGCCTATTTCGCCTGGCACAGCCCGTGTAAGGATCAGGCTCAAGAGAGAAAACTCAAAAGTCGAAGGACCGCCTTTTGTTGAAACAGAGAAGAGGAAGTCATGAAAGTTTTGAATATGATCACGATCGGCGTCAAGGCAGCTTTCATCCTGGCGGCACTCGCGCCTGCAACGGCTTCCGCGCAATCAGTCCCGGCTAAAAAACCTTCTACTCACCCCGGTGAAGTTCATCTAGAGGGGTCGTTATCGCTTGCAAACTCTAAAGCTTTTGCAGGTGGACGCGGCTATATTTACGGGCCTGGCTTAAGCAACAGCCAATACAGCGGTTTGAATTTAGGTCTTACGGCACAGGTTGAAAGAACCTCCCAACGGACAACTTACAATCCAGTGGCGTTGAATGCGGAGAATTACCTCCTCTTGTGCAAAACGATGGCAGCCTACCATATAATGCCCACTCAACTTTCATCAACCCGCTTCCAGGGTGTCAAAGGGGCCCCCACTGATGCAAAGGACCTGGTCTGGGCGCCAGCCGTAGACTTTGAGTGGAAAAGCACGCATAGGTCGAGAAAAGGCCTTTCGTTCTTCGCGAATGCCGAAGGCGGTATCTATCCGGGTTTGACTCTTTCGATGTCTGAGAGCTTGAAGCACCTGAATGATTTGAACAGGATAGTCACGTCGGACCCGCCTATGAGCAGCAAAACCAAAATTCGTGGAGGTTATGTCCGAGCGGAGCTCTCTCTCATGAAATCAATCGGTGAACGTAATCTGATAAGAATTTCAGCAGTGTTTGATGCATCGAACACCAAAGTCATCACCACCGATGATATGTCAAACGGCACCTCGGTAACATACAAAACGAATTTGAAGAACACGAGTGTGTATCCCTCTGTGAGTGTAGGTCACGTCTTTTAAGGGTTCCTGTTTCGGGTATTATCAACGTTAAAGCCGGCGCGGAAAAAACTGCGCCGGCTTGAGTCCTGAAATAGATCCTGAAATGAAGCGTGGATAAATTACCTCCAATACCCTTGCATGTGCTCTGTCATCCACTTCGGTTGAAAGACCTCTCCGCGTGGCGCAAACTCAGCGACCCAAGGCTTGATATCCAGTACAGGAGTTCCGTCGACGGCGTCTAGCCCCTCGACATCCAGAGCCAGACCATCGATTTTCAAGATTCGGTAAATCGTGAGTCCAATCTGGTTCGCCCGGTTCTTGCCTCGCCGGGCGAAGATGCCGACTTTGGTCCATTCTGGATTATTCCTCGGGTGGCGCGCGCCGCTTTCACTCTTCGGCAAGTCGACCCGGTCCATGTGAAAGAGAAATTTAACGTGGGAGAAGTGTCAGCAAGGCCGGCCAGCGCTTCTTCGATGAACTGAAGTGGATCCAGTTCCAAGCTGACATTTTAGCGGTCCCAGTGGTCGTCTTCGACACGAGTGCGCGAGGAATGCACAAGCCCGATCGGCTTGAACTGTATGCTCATCGCAAAGGGATCCTTACTTCAGGCTCTGCACATATTTCGTATAAGCTTCGGCATCCATGAGCTCCGCAGTCGAAGTCCCATCTGCCATTTCGAGTTTGATCAACCAGGCTTCGTCATGAGCGTTGCGGTTGATGAGGGATGGGTCAGCGCTCACGGCAGCGTTCGCTTCAAGCACCTTGCCGTCCAGAGGAGCGTAGAGGTCCGAGACCGCCTTGATGCTTTCGACCACGCCGAAGGTTTCACCGTGTTTCAAAGTGCGACCTGCCGCAGGAAGCTCTACGAAAACCACATCACCCAGCGCGCTCTGCGCGTGATCCGTGATTCCGATGGTCGCGATCTTGCCTTCGATCTTCGCCCATTCGTGGTCTTTGGTGTATTTCAGGGTATTTGGATAGCTCATGAGGATCTCCTAGAATTGGGTTCAGTAAGGTCTTTTGTAAAAAGGGGTGGCGACGATCTCGGCAGGCACTTTGTTGCCGCGAATGTCGACTGTGATTTTTGAGCCGATGGCCGAATGTTCTTTGGCGACGTAGGCAACGCCGATGGACTGTTTGAGCATCGGGGATTGCGTGCCGCTCGTGAGTTCGCCGATGCGGGTCGTTCCATCTGCCAGGTGAACCGTGTAGCTCTGGCGCGGGATGCCCGGTCCGGTCAGCTTCAGTCCGACGAGTGCTCGAGCGGGACCTCTTTCTTTCATCGCGACGATGGGCCCTTTTCCGATGAAGTCCCCTTTGTCGAGTTTGATCACCCAGTTGAGGCCGGCTTCGACCGGGTTGGTGTCATCACCGAGTTCATGCCCGTAAAGGGGATATTTCACTTCAAGGCGAAGCGTGTCGCGCGCGCCGAGCCCGCAAGGCTTGATGCCGTGAGTTTTTCCACCTTCAAGGAGCGCGCGCCAAAGTTCCGGGCCTTTGTTCCAGTCCAGATAGATCTCAAAACCGTCTTCGCCGGTGTAACCCGTGCGAGCGATGATTGCAGGAACTCCGCCGAGTACGGTGGACTCAGTGAACCAGTAAGTCTTGACTGCAGATAGATCAGCTGGGGTGAGAGTCTGGAGTATCTCCGTCGCCTTCGGGCCTTGGATGGCGATCTGAGTGTACTCGGTGCTGACATTTCTCAAGGTCAGATCCCATTTTCCGGAGGCGTGAATTTTTTGGATCCATGAGTAGTCTTTGTCGGTGTTGCTCGCATTGACTACGACGAAGAACTGGTCTTCACCTCTACGGTAAATGATGAGGTCATCGACGATTCCGCCGGCTTCGTTACACATCACGGTGTACTGCGCCTGGCCGATCGCGATCTTCGAAACATTGTTGGTCACCAGGTAGTTGAGAAACTTCTCAGCGTCTTTTCCTTCGCAGAGGATCTCGCCCATGTGGCTGACATCAAAAAGCCCGGCCGCTGTTCGGCAAGTCTGATGCTCGTCAATCACGCCCGTGTACTGAACCGGAAGTTCCCAGCCGCCGAAATCAATCAGGCGACCGCCGGAGCGTTGGTGTTCTTCATAGAGAGCCGTTCTTTTGAGCATGGTTCGGGTTTATCACCGGCCCATGGGGGCGTCAAACGCGATAGGCGTTCAAGCGGGAAAACTCAGCGTTTTCTCGGACCTATTTACCGCGAATTTCAGCTGACTGAACCGTGTTGCTGAGCAACATGACAATCGTCATGGGGCCGACTCCACCCGGAACAGGCGTGATGGCAGAGGCGAGGGGAGAAACCTCATCAAACGTCACGTCACCCGTCAATTTGTTCTCGGCAGTTCGGTGAATGCCCACGTCGATCACGACAGCGCCCCTTTTCACGTAGGAGGCATCGATGATTCCGGGAATTCCTGCGGCCGCGACCAGAATGTCGGCTTGTAACGTCAATGCTCGCAGATCTGAAGTTCGGCTATGGGCCTGAATCACTGTCGCATTCGCCTGAAGAAGCAGGGCAGCCATGGGTTTACCCACGATTGAACTTCTACCGATGACACAGGCCAGCTTTCCGGAGACCGGGATTTTGTGGAACTTCAGAAGCTCCATGATTCCAGAAGGCGTGCAGGGTTGAAAACAGCGCAATCCGAGATGAAGCCGACCCGTGTTGACGGGATGAAAGGCATCGACATCCTTTTCAGGAGCGACCCACATGGCCACGGATTCTTCTTCGAAGGTTTTGGGAAGGGGTCTTTGAATCAGAATTCCGTCCACACTCGGGTCTTCGTTCAGCTGAGTGACTGCGTCCTGCACCTGTTGTGGCGCGGTATCGGCTGGAAATTTCAAAGTCTGATGTTCCATCCCGAGAGCCATGGCCTGCTGGCCCTTGCGAGTGGTGTAGATCACACTGGCCGGATCTTCTCCCACCAGCACGACGGCAAGCTTTGGAACTCTGCCGGTTTTCTGACGAAACTGTTCAACTCGACCTTTCAGGTCAGCTTGCAGAGATTCAGCTACGGGCTTCGCGGAGAGAAGGATCGTCATAAGTTGAGACTGTTTTTGCACAGTTGGACTCCATTTGCGAGCTAATCAGACTCATCCAAGGTTGCTGGAGATCCTGCCCAGGAGGGTAAGATTTTCCGGGCGACTATGAGTTTTTTGCCGGAGCGGAAAGTTTTGCCCCGGTAATCTATGGCCGTGACTGGGACGAATGTTCTTCATTTCGAACACTGGGCAAAAAAAGCACTGCTAAAAATACCATTATAAACCAGCGATCTATGCACTGAAAGCAGGACAAACAGGCGGGGCTCGGTCAGTTTTCCGAGAACTTGAGCCCGCATTTTCGCCGCGGCACAGCGATTGCTCTAGTTAGCCGTAGAGAGTCACTTCAGGATGAGGTGCTTTCAGGGGGATGGTTCATGGCATCAGGATTATGGACTGCTGTTTCAGGCGCAGCAGCTCAAGCTCAGAACGTCGACATGGTTGCCAACAATCTGGCGAACGCTGATACGTTGGGCTACAAAAAAGATCTCCCCACCTTTCGCGAGTACCTCGCCAAAAACGAGCGCGACAATACACCGACCGAAGTTCCCCGCGGTCCGATCAAGGACAAGGACTTCAACAACATTCAAGGCAAGGATCAGGCCTTCGTGATCGTCGACGGTACCTATACCAATTTCAGACAAGGCAATATCCGAGTGACCAACTCACAGCTCGACGTCGCGCTGGATGGCCCGGGGTTCATCGAAGTCAGTACGCCCCAGGGAATTCGTTACACCAGACAGGGAAGTCTCAAGATGGCCATGGATGGCCGTTTGGTAACGACTCAGGGGTATCCGGTACTGACCGCTCAGGCGGGAGGACTCGCAGCGAGGACTCCGTCTTCAGCCACTGAGCTGGGACAACAAGTTCAACCGGGCCAGGGAGGGCTGCAGACTCAAGGAAGAGTCGGGGTTGAAAATGCTGGACCGGTTCCCGGAGCCCCGGATGATCCCAACGTATCGGGAAGATTCATCAATCTTCGCGATAAATTGCGAAACCACGCGGCGAATCTCAGCTTTACCGAAGCCGGTGAAGTGTACGCGGGTGATGAGCTTGTTGGAAAAATGAGCGTCACTGAATTTGTGGATTCAAAAAAACTCCGCAAGTTCGGCAATCAGCTTTTTGAAAACAAGGACAACGCGAACATTTCAAGCGATCCCGGCAAGACGATCCTGCGCCAGGGGATGCTTGAGACTTCGAACGTCAACCCGATCGAAGAGATGACCAATCTCATCAAAGCCAATCGCATGTTTGATCACGATATGAAGGCCATGAAGACTTACAACGACCTCTTGGGTCGTGAAGCCAACGATATAGGTAAATTATAATGATTCGCGCACTCTCGACAGCAGCAACCGGACTCGAAGCTCAGGCCTCCAACATTGAAAAGATCTCCAATGATCTGGCCAACGTCAATACGGATGGCTACAAACGTGCTCGAAATGAATTTCAGGATCTGATGTATGAGACGGTCCGCGAGCCCGGTGCCGTGACGGGATCCAACTCGCAGTCTCCGGTCGGAGTTCAGACCGGGATGGGTGTCAAGGTCGGTGCCGCACACAAGATCTTTGAGCAGGGCCCGGCCCGCATGACCAACAATCCATTTGACATGATGATCGAAGGAAATGGATTTTTGCCGGTTCAGAAACCCAATGGTGAAATCGCCTACACTCGCGCGGGTGCCTTTCATATCGACAATCAGGGTCGCATGGTGAACTCGCAGGGCGCCATGCTTTTGCCGCAGATCACGGTTCCATCGAACGCCATGGGAGTGACGATCGGAGGCAACGGAGAGGTGAAAGCGACTTTGCCCAATGCCGGTGAAGCCATTCTCGGGCAGATTCAGCTCATCACTTTCATCAATGAACAGGGACTGATGGCGCAGGGTAATGGCCTCTATAAGGCGACCTCCGCATCTGGCGGACCTCTTCAGGGAATCCCCGGCGAAGACGGCCTAGGTACTCTTCAGCAGGGTGCGCTTGAAGGATCGAATGTTAACGTCGCCAACAGTATGGTCGAAATGATCCAAACCCAGCGCGCTTATGAGATGAACACGAAAGTAATGGGCGTCGCCGATCAAATGTTAGGTGCAACTGCGAACATTAGTCATTAGACTCTAGAGACGGGGTGAAACGCAGGAAGCGTTGAGGCCACGTGAAGTTGCCCGGAAGATTCGATGCGGAGTTTGGGCAACAGGTTTTCGAAATGCGGAATGCCAGGAGGGCAGTCAGTGCTTCATAAGTTTTTTCTTCAAGTTTTTGCGCTGGTTTTTGCGGCAATTTTCTTCGCCGCAGGTTTTTCAAGCGCAGACGAGTCCACTCTGGTGAGCCTGCAGAGCGTTCCAGGCGTTCCAGACGCTCCGAGCGCGCAGTCCGTCGCTTCCAACAGCCTGTCCGAACTCATTCGCGCAGAGCTCGCGAATCGCTACCCAGGCGCTCGCATCGAGATTCTCGGTGCACCTCAGATGGCCGGGCAATTCCCCGAAAACCTCAGCGGCGCAAGAATCCTCACTGAAACGGCGAAGGGCGAAGCTCAGTTTCTCGCTTACACTCAGAGTGGCGTTCAGTCTCAAGGCTGGGTCAGTTTTGCGGCCTGGATGCCGACTCGAGTGGCAGCGCGCAGAATTCAGCCAGGTGAAAGACTGAGTCCTGAACTCTTCATTGCCCAGGACGTGAACGTCGCGACAGGCCTGGCCCGCGAATACCGCGGCATCATGCTTCCAAGAGATGCGGACCTCACTCGCCTTGAAACTCGTCAGACGATTTTAGAAGGTCAGTTCGCTCTGAACAATGGAGTTCAGAAGGTACCCGACATCAAACGCGGTGAGGGGATTGTGATTCGCATGCTCGCAGGCGAGATAGCCTTGAGCACCCAGGGCACCGCCCAGGAGCCGGGCTACGTGGATGGAACCATTCGCGTGCTGACTCTCAAGACCAAGCGTGAACTCGTCGGTAAACTCCGTGCCGGTGGCGTGGTTGAGGTGAAGCTGTGAAATACTTCACTTCGATTTTTCTGCTGCTGGTTTCCGTCATGATCCTGAACTCAGGCTGCGCCAAACTCATGGGCAATCTGAGACGTGATCTCGATGACCGCGAAGCGGACTCGGGTCCCACGACGGGGGGCCGCTGGACTGAGGCAGGGTACCTGTCTGAAGACATGAGTGCCCCCAATGACGAGCGCTTCGTCGGCCCAAACGGAAGAAATCCGGCGTCTGAAACCGGTCGCGGCGGCAATCAGGGTGGCTCGTGGCTTGGTGGCAAAAGCAACGACAGCGCCATCCAGGCCAATGATCAGGAACTCGCGTTCTCCAATACCCCGAGCGTCGCCCCACCCATGAAACGCCTCTACAAGAATGGGAACCGCGCGACCAAAGCCGACTTCATTGATGAGAGCAACAATGAAGGTTCCCTCTGGGCGTCGGATGGACAGACCAATTACTACTTCACGAAGAACAAGATCAGAGGCGTCGGCGACATCGTCTCTCTCACGGTCGAAGCCGACCTGCTCAAGGATATTTCAGCTGAGATCGGCCGCACCCTGTCGACGACTGAGAAGGAACGAGAGCTCGAGCTCGCTCAGCTCATGATTGATACAGGCGTCACTCCGGGAGCGGATCCCAAGAAAGATCAGATCGCAAGTTCCGCTGCCGCGCCCACCGCCGCACCGGAGGCTCCGAAGAAAGAAGACAAGAAGCCCGGAGAAAAGCGTGAAGCGACCTGGGCGGACGTGGATCTGACCAAGGCCATCGAGATGAAATCCGGTGACGTGATCATGGCGGAAATCGTCGAGCGCTACCCGAACGGAAATTACAAACTTCGTGGCTCCAAGAAAGTGCGTTACCGCAACGGATTTCGCTACGTCAATATTCTCGGCATCGTGAAGGGCACGGACATTTCCGAAGCCGACACCATCGCCTCTGGAAAGCTCTACGAATACCGACTGGAAGCGGTGAGATAAATGAAAAACACTTCACCTGCCAAGCTTCTGGCGTTTCTCTTCCTGACCTGGATGGCGGCCATCCCTCAGATGAGCCACGCTGCACGACTCAAGGACATCACCACGGTCAAAGGGGTTCGTGAGAACATCCTGATCGGTTACGGGATTGTGGTCGGGCTCAAGGGTACTGGTGACTCCAGCACCGAAGTGACCGGGCAATCCCTGACTCGACTCTTCGGCAAGCTCGGTCTTGATATTCAGGGCAATGCCGCGATCAAATCCAAGAACGCCGCGGCCGTCATCGTGACGGCAAAGCTTCCGCCGTTTTCTCGCGCGGGTAACAAGATTGACATCACCGTGAGCTCCATCGGAGATTCTGGCAGCCTTGAAGGGGGAGTTCTGCTTGTGACGCCACTTCGTGCCGGCGACCAGAACGTCTACGCCGTGGCGCAGGGCCCAGTGAGCATCGGTTCGGTCGCTGACGGTTCCACGAAGAATTTTCCCACGGTCGGCCGTGTGGTTTCGGGAGCGACGATCGAAAAAGACGTCGACACGAACTTTGCCGGCAAGAAAAATTTCCGCTTCTCTCTCAACAGTCCTGATTTCACAACTGCCGCGCGCATCGCCACTCTGATCAATGGCGAGCTCGGCGGGAAATTTGCCACTGCCCGGGACAGCGGAACCATTGATGTCGTGGTCCCTTACAACTATGACGGTAATTCGGTTGAGCTTCTGGCGACGCTGGAGAACATCAACGTCAATATCGACACCAAAGCCAAGGTCGTTCTCAATGAACGCACGGGCACAGTCGTGATGGGTGCGCGAATCACGATCACGCCGGTTGCCATCGCCCATGGCGATCTCTCGATCGAAGTGAAGGGTGGCGCCAAAGGGAAAGGGGACCGCGTCGCTGAACTGAAGACCGGACCCAACGTTTCAGATCTCGTCAAGGCGCTCAACGCGCTCGGCGTCCAGCCCAAGGATCTGACTTCCATCTTTCAGACTCTCAAGGAAATGGGCGCCTTGCAGGCAGACTTGGAGATCATGTGATTTTTTGGAAAGATTTCATTTTAGATGATGTGGTGGGGCCGTCTCTGTTTATCGGATCGGAAGATTCTGTAAATACTTCAGTGAAAAATGCCGTGGTTTCGGCCGCGAAAAATTTCAGTGAAGAAGCCTCATATGAAAGTTGCCGTGGTAAACGGTTCGGTGGCTCAAGCGACATGGAAGTTGCGAGCGGAGCACAAATCCAGGAGACGAGACAGGAACAAAAACCCGCTAGGATGGTAGGTTTCTCCGGTCTTGAATCACACAAATCAGCCCGAGTTGGCATGGATGCCAATCTGAGCGACCGAACTGGACAATCACGACAGGAGGAGGAGGAAGCATGAGTTCAATCTCAGGGCTTCCTCCTTACTCAAATTCCTTGCCGGCTTCTCAGGAATCTCTGGCCAAGATGCCGGAGCAACCGAACATGGCCGGATCCTACGGGAAACGGCTCAAATGGGGCGACAATGCGTTGACGGCGCCGCACTCGCCTGCTCACCGCCTATCGCCCGTGGACCGCTCCAAGGTGGACCCGAAAGTTCTCCAGGCTGCTGAAGGAATGGAAGGCATGTTCCTGGATTACATGATGAAAGTCATGCGCGAGACCGTGCCCAAAAGCGAGATGGATGTCGAAGGACCAGGAACTGCGATCTATCAGGGAATGATGGATTCGGAGACGGCACAAAGAGCCGCCCACGCAGGAGGAGTCGGTCTTGCTGACCAAATCATTGCTTATATGCAGCAGCAACAGTACACTGGAAAACGGGAGCACGCTGCTCCTCAGAACAGCCAACCGGCCGCTTCAGGAGCAACTCCCGAGGAAACTGGAAAAGCTGGACAATCCCTAGCCGTCGCGCGTACAGGAGGTACCCATGAAGGTCACACAGTCTCCAAATAATTCCATTCAGAGTGCATCAGAGCAGAGAAAAACTCAGGGCACTGCGACTGTCAAAGAGATGAAAGAAGCCGATGCGGCGAAACAGGCCGCTGCCGCTAAAAAAGCGCAGGCGACGACGATTCCTGACAGCGTGAACGCGAGCATTTCTTCGAAAGGCAAAGACCTTGCGAAGGACATGGCCACTGCGAAAACCGTCGCCACTGACGCTTCAGACATTCGCGAAGAAAAAGTCGCTGAACTGAAACGCAGAATCGCTGCGGGCAAATACAACATTGATTCGGATGCGATCGCGGATCGAATGGTCGATGATCATTTGAGCATGCAAGGCACGTGAGTTTTCAGTCCGGTTTTTGATTTCCTGTTCAGGATGAACCGGAAGTGAGCAGTACCAGAAAGAGCATTGAGTGCTGCGGGGTCCACTCAGGACCTGCAGCGAAGCGGGCGATCAGGAGGATTGCAACGTGGAAAATCACATCACACCCCTATACCAGACTCTTCAGAAGATGGTCGGCCTTCACCGCCAGCTTCTTGATCTCGTGCGCACCGAACGCGAAGCTCTGGTGAACGCGGACCTCAAGGGCATCAACGACTCCACGCACGCGAAAGAAGCCCTGATCCAGATGATCAGGCAGGCTGAAGCGCAGCGCCTGAAGATCACCCAGGATCTCTCCACGCTGTGGAAAAAGCCTTTCAAGGATCTTACCCTCTCCAACATCATCATCCAGGTTCAGGCGACTGATCAAAAGTCCGCCGAACTCCTGCGCAGCAGCTACAGCGTGCTTTTGCTTCTCATCAAGCGGACCGCCGAGCAGAATCTCGACAATCGCGCGCTTCTCGAGCGCTCCCTCGAGCATGTGCACACGATGAAGAGCAACGTGATCAAGGAAGGCAAGCCACGCTCCGACACTTACACCCAGAAGGGCCAGCGTTCGAGTCCCGGTGCGGGATCTCGCCTGGTTTCAAAAGAGGCTTGATCAGTTAAATGAGCATTCTTCCCAACGTCATGAACACGGGTCGCTCGGGGATGGTCGCTGCAAAAGCGGCAGTCGCCACTGCTGGCCATAACGTGGCCAATGCGAATACGGAAGGGTACTCTCGTCAGCGCGTCGAAACGAAGACGGACACTCCTCAGTCCATTGGCGCCCATGCCTACGTGGGTACCGGCACCCTGGTCAGTCGGGTCGACCGCATCAACGACGAGTACATCGAGAAACAGGTGCGAAATGCGGGCCGTGACATGGCCCACATGGAAGAAAAAGAACTGATTCTCAAGCAGACTGAGGACATCTTCAATGAGATGGGCGGAGACGGCCTCAACCGGATCATGTCCAAATTTTTCAATGACTTCAGAAAACTCGCGAATGAACCGGAGAATACAGCCATCCGTCAATCCATCCGGGAATCCTCCCAGTCGATGATCAATGACTTTCACCGCATGCGAAATGAAGTCGAAGAAGTGCGCCGTCACATCGATTCTCGCCTCGAAGGCCATGCGGCTGAAGTCAACGCGCTTGCCACTGAGGTGCGCGACCTGAACATGAAGATCAAGCAGATGGAGCTGAGTGGTGCTCCACCGAACGATCTGATGGATCGCCGTGATCAATCGCTCAAGAAGCTTGGCGCCTTCATGGACATCAATGTTCACAAGGACGAAAAAGGATCCGTCACCGTCGACATCAAGGGTGTGGGCCCACTGGTTGCCGGACCCACTGTTGAAAGTTTCTCCGTCTTCCGATCCCCGGCCGATGATCAGGGCAAGCCTGACAATGCGCTCGATCTGAAGACCACCGCGAGCGTCACCGGCAGCGTCACTCATCAGATCAAGGGTGGCAAGATTGGCGCCCTTCTCACGACTCGCGACTCAACTCTTTCAACGATTCTCGACCGCCTGGATGAGCTTGCGATGACCGTGAGTGATTCCGTCAATGCGATTCATTCCCAGGGCTTCAATGCTGAAGGCCAGCAGGGCCTCAACTTTTTCAAACCGGTTGATCAGAAAGAACGCGCTTCTTCCTTCATCGAATTATCGGACGAGGTCAAAGACAACATTAATAATATCGCGACTGCCGCGATTCCTGACGCTCCCGGAGACAACCGCATCGCCATCGCGATCTCGGGTCTTCAAAGCATGAAGCTCATGAACAACGGCAAGAGCACGGTGGATGATTTCTACAATTCCATCGTCAGTGATGTAGGCGTGGCCACAAACCGCAACCGCACATCGATGAACCAGCAGAAGGACATTCAGACTCAGCTCGGCAAGATGCGCGACCAGATTTCCGGAGTGTCAATTGATGAAGAGACTGCCAATCTTCTGCAGTTTCATCACGCTTTCGAAGCTTCCGCCAAAGTCATTCAGGTTGCAGATGAAATGCTCAAGACGGTACTGGACCTCAAGCGATGATCAAACTTTCAATTGAACGGGAAATGAAATCAGATGCGCGTGACTGAAAATTCAAATTACGACACTGTCCGAGGGAGCATCAATCGCTCCAAGGAAAAGATGGAGCATCTGCAGGGTCAGAACGCGACCCTCAAGAAACTCAACACGCCGTCGGATGATCCGGTCGGCGCTTCAAAAGTTCTCGAAATAAGGACCGACAAAGTGAACAACGATCAATTTCAGATGAACTCCAAACTCGCAGAGACCTTTCTCGACAATTCCGATATCGCGCTCGGTGAGTTGGCCGACATCGTCGTGCGGGCGAAGGAAATCGCGCTCGGCCAGGCCAGTGGCGCCAGCTCCAATGATGACACTCGTCTTGGAGTGTCTGAAGAAGTCACACAGCTTTTCCAGCAGGCCGTCACCACCGGCAACCGCCGCGTGGGAGATCGTTACCTCTTCGGAGGCTACAAGACCGACAAGGCTCCAATCGAACCCGATGGAAAATACCGCGGAGATGATGGCCAGATGATGGTCGAAATCGGCAAGGACGTTTTCATTTCGATGAACGTACCCGGCCATGAAGCCTTCAATACGAATCCAAAGTCGCGCCCGGCGAATCAATACCGAAATCAGCAGCCGAACAACGCTCAACCCCCCCAGGTGGATCCGAACCGCACTCTGGCCTCTGACGGTGACGAACCTAATGCGCCGCAGCCGGAAAATGTGAATGTTTTTGATGAACTCCAAAACTTGAGAATTGGCCTTCTTACGGGCGATTTGAATGGCATACGGAACACACTCGACCGCTTCGATCAGATTCACGGCAAGCTCATAGCGATGCGCGCCAAAGTCGGGTCCCGCATTCAGGGATTGAACAGTACAAGTCAGTCTTTGGAGCGACATAACATCACGAATGCGCAGCTTGGCTCATCAATTGAAGACGCGGATATGGCCCAAGTCGTGAGTGATCTGAACAAGGAAGAAACCGTTTTTAGGAGCGCACTGGCAAGTTCGCACAAGTTAATTCAACCGACCTTGATGGATTTTCTCAAGTAAGTGAACAGGCTCCAGCGGCTCCAGGAGCGGCGCAGTAAACAAGTTGAGTTAATAAGGACGACGCATTGAAATGAGTTTAAAAGAATGAATTCTTGCAAGTGGCAGGGCGTTAGAATAAAGCTTCTTCCGGTAAAGGAATACTCGCATTACGTAGAGATGGAGATCTTATGCTAGTTTTAACCCGGAAGTTAGGGGAGAGCATTGCGATCGATGATCATATCAAGATCGTAGTTGTTCAAATCAAAGGAAAACAGGTTCGTTTGGGGATTCAAGCCCCGAAGGAAACAAAGATCCATCGTGAAGAAGTTTACGCGGCTATCCAAGACCAAAATAAGGAAGCAGTGAAGACTCCTGTTGCGATGGAGCAAGTATCTAAAGTATTAAAAGGGTAATAACCAAAAGGCTTTACGGCCGGAGGAGTACCGTCAGTGATCGTTAAAACAGGACGTTTTGGACAGCTCACAGTAAGTGACAACGAACATATTTTAATCCCGCACGGAGTCTTGGGATTTCCAGAATATACAAAATTCTGCTTGGTGGATCCAGGCGACGACACCCTCATCATGTGGTTGCAGTCGCTGGAAAATCCAGAAATCGCGTTTCCGCTTTTAGAGCCGAAGGTTTTCAAACCTGATTATTCTACCCGCCTTTCAGCCGCAGAGCTGAGAGAATTGAAGCTCGAAAATATCAATCAGTCTGCCGTGTTCAGTATTCTGACCATAGGCGAAGACATCACGCAGATGACGGCGAACATCAAAGCGCCGCTCGTGCTCAATCTGAAACAACAGATCGCGAAGCAAGTCGTTCTCCAGGAGAACGAGTACGGCATCAAGCATCTGATGTTCAAAGAGCTCAAGACCCATCTGGTGACGATTGCATCCAATCAGCGCGGTTCCGCGAAAGCGGACGAAGCGCGAGTGGTTGCAACCATCCCCATTCAGAGCATCCCGCCTTCATTGACTGTAAAAAGTCTGCAACCCTAAGCACGCGATGATTCGCGTGCAAGTCGGGCAGAGGAAAGTCGAATGGAGAACCGCGTTCGCATCTCTGATGCTTCTCTTTGGGGTGGCTTCAGGGGGCTGCACGCGCTCGCACGCCTTTGAGCCTCCGGGAGAATTCAACGACAAAACCAGTCGCACGGCGTTTCCAGATTCACGCATGGAGATGGTTTATGCCCGGCCAAGCTCTCAGCAATTGAGAGAGATGTCGGCACTCAGAAAGCAGTACCTCAGCCGCGTGAAGTTGTCTGTGGCTGCGTGGGTGTCAGCGCTGGGTGATGGTGCAGTACTGACGCCCTATCAGAAGGAGCTGATCTTCGATGCAATCGTGAGCACTCCGATCTGGATGTGCGAAGGCGTCTGCCGGGCGTGCCCTTTTGATCAGTCATCAGGTTGCAGTCAGTCCAAAATCGTTGTCAAGAATGCAGGGACGGTCACCTTCATCAGCAACTGCCTCTTCGACGGAACCTGTTCGAAACTTGGTCCTAAGTCCGGATCGAATGATCTGCAGAAAGTGATCGACGACACTTCCGCCGAAATCGGATTTTTCAAGATCAACGCAAGTCGCAGCACTTCGCAGGCGGCCTTGGCCATCAAGAAGACCGCGCAGAGTCTGAATGGCGCTTCGTCGCAGATCCAGAGTCTGCTCAGTTCATGCCCCGGCCCCTTTCCAGCGGGAGCGGATATTGAATTTCGAAATGCCGGACATCTGAAAGAAGTGACGCCCTATTTCGAAAAATGTTCGAAACGGCTTCTCGAGCCCCTTCGAAAGCTTCCGGAAGTGTGCCGAGGCCTCGAGCTCTCCAAAGTTTACCTGAAGAAGTTCAAACAGGGAGTTCTCTGGGAATCCCCTTCCCTGTTTCGCTGCAATGCTTATTGCCAGACGATGACTTGCGGACCCAAGCGCAGTAAAGTGCCAAGACTTCTGACTTTCGGAAGCAGGACGTACCTTTCTTTTCCAGAGAACAGTTGCACGGGAGATCAGCCCGACTTTGCAGCGGAATTCTATGAAGCAGAGCTCAAAGGGCTTCTTCCGGCGTCCACGCTGAGAGCCTGCATTCAGAAACTGGCGCCTCACCGCACCCCTCCTGAGACTCCAAGTCCAGTGGAGTTTCCGAGCGGTCCTTCAGTGGAGATCATCGAGCACTGATGTTCAGGTGATCGAAGCGTTTGATCAGCCTGATTCGAGTTGCTCGTAATTTTCAAATCTGCCCCATGCCGATTCAGGCTACTCATGAAATCCATGAGCTCGTCTTTGAGGATTTTACTGACATTCGTATTCGTGCTGGGCTTGTGCTTCTGCCAATCATTCAAAAGCTGGTCTTTGGCCGCAAGCTGGCGTCTGAGGCCTTCGTTCTGGCGGACCAGATCCACCGCAGTATCCGCTCTACCGTCACAGTGAATTTTATTCAGGCCACAGAGGGATGTTTTTTGTCCCAGGGACAGCGGTTTGCAATGACAGTCAGGAGGAGATGCACCATGGCCAAACAAACGACTGAAAACACGACAGCCAGCGAAAAACAGCGCGATCCAGCGGAGGGTCAGGAACTCAGCGAGAAGGACATTGATCTGCAGCTTAGCAAGCAACAGCCGGCCAGTGAAAAAAGTACGCAGCCAACGGCCCAGTAGGACGAGACGATTGAACCTGACTCTGCAGACGAACTCAGTGACCAACAAAAAGGCAAGGCGGCCTGAACTTCACTGCTTCGGGCAAAAGTCGTTGAGTTTCGCCTTTTCAAAGAAGACGAGAGTTTTCACGCGGCTCCAGAATTTCATCTGTCGGGGAGTCACGTTCTTCAATTCGCCGTCGAGACGGACGCCGGAGAGCTTGGACTTCGAAATTACGGAAACTGCGGCAGCCGCTTCAAGCGCGGTTCTTTCGGTTTCGAGCTCGCGGATCATTTGGCGGGTCTTCTTCCTTGCGCAGGCCGTGAAACTGATTGAAAATTTTCCAAGACTGTCTTTATAGACCATCTGACTGTCTTCGATGAGCAAGTAAGAGGGTTCGCCGTTTTGAATCACTTCGATCTCAGATGCTGAAGCCATGGAGAGATTTGATGCTGTGCCCATCCCGATGATCGAGCCCACGATCAGGCGCACAAGCATGCGGCCGAAACGGCAGCTCAAAGGTCCAGATTTCATTTGATGCATGAAAGCACCCCTTCGCGAGTCGATTTGATCCCGGCATCGTCCAGGTACTTTCTGCACTCCGCATTCATCTGGGATCCTTGTGTGATCATCTGAGCGAAAGCAACTCGGATCAGATCAGGCAGGTGCACTTCACTCCCTGTGATCGGCCCAAGAATCTGATGGGTACTTCTCGTCCTCAGCATGGAGTTGGTGAAAGGATTTGACGCGGATTTTTCCATCAGGGTCTTGAAATCCGCCCGGTCAGAATCCACCAGCTGGCAGAGAAAGGAACTTTTCTTTTGAGGCTCCCCAAGTGCCAATGCGGCGTTGATGTCGGCGAGTGTTTCTTCGAGGTAGTAGTCTGCATCAGTATTGTGCAGCCAGGAATGGGTGTCACGGCTGAGACCCAGATTTTCCGTGATGCATCTTTTCATCGACGCAAATTGGGCGACTGCGGATGCTGGGTAGCGGCCGTGAGGGGAGTTCTCCAATGTCCAGCTCAAAACGTGTGTATACTCATGGGCCCAGACAAACTTCCCAAGCTCTCCACTTCTGACTGTAAATGGGCTGATATGGATGACCGGGAGAACATTTGATGACTCGGATCGTTCCGCTCCGTCATAAGGTTGCGCCAAGTTCCGAAAAACGTGGCAGGCATCCTTCATTTTCTCAAATGGGTCAAAATGATTGGAGGGGTTGATCTGTCCCGTCAAAGCAAGTGCATCAAACGGATCACCTGATTCGCAGAGACGACTGACCTCTGCCTGGTCCACTGAACTGGATTGCTTTGGGGAGGTCATGACCAGATCCTCCTCGTTCTCCTCCAGCCAAGTTTCAACAGTGATGGTCGGAAGGTCATTCAAGAGCTGGTCTCCTCTGGAGGCCAACGCTTTCTGGCTCTCCAGATCCTTGATGCCCAGGGAGGCAATCAGCTTCTGGTCGAGCCCTTGAATCCGTTTCAGAAATAGGGTTCTTTCCTCGTCCGAGACTTCGAGCAGTCTGGCTGTTTTGAGATAAGAGAGACAGGTTTCGACCGTATCACCTGAGTAGTCCTTCAGCTTTTCAGTGACCTGCTGCAGGCACGCTTTCTGTTTTGATGAATCAGATCTGTAAGCGTTCGTGATCAATTTTCTGTAACGGAGGAGACTCTCTGCCTGAATGGTCGCTCCGGCCTTCTGGATCACCTCTGCCGCTTTCTTCACGCTCGGATCCTTTTCACCCATGGTTCTCAGATCGGTTTTCTGAATGCGATCCAACTCATTCTGATAAGTGCTGCCATCCATCGGGCAGACGGCCTGGTAGCAGTTCTTCGCTTCCTGATAGTACTTCTGTTCAAAGGTGGGTTTCTCTCCGTCCCTTGGACAGAAGGCTCCCGCTGCTGAGCTCTTGTGGTTGAGTTCGTAGAGAAATTCTATCGGGGGAAGGAGAGGACCTGCAGCGTATGCCGTCGCACAAAAATGGGAGAGCATGCTTGAAAGAAGCATATGCATCACACTGGGCCGGAACTGAAGGGCACGGAAGCCTTTTGCCATCTTCTATCAGGATAAAGGAGTGGTCAGAGCTTTCAAAGAAGGCAATCGAGCCGGAAAAATCTGCCTACTTCAGCGCCTCGGCTTGAGACGCGCCTGCTTGGCCATCTCGAGGTAAGCATGGGCTTCGCGATTCACGGGGTCCGTCTGAAGAACGCCTTCCCATTCGAGCTCAGCGTCCAGGACATTTCCCTGGCTGTAGTGAAGAAGTCCCAGCTGAATGCGAGCCGGCGTGAAATTGTCATGTTCATGTTTGAGGCTCTGAAGCTCCTGCATGGCGCGTGTGAGGAAGCCCTTCTTCGCATAGGCCTTGGCGCGTCTGATCCGGATATCCAGCGTGGTGGGGTCCAGAAGTGCTGCCTTGCCGTATTCTTCAATGGCTTCGTCGTAGCGGCGATAGCGGAAGTAGAGGTCACCCAGTTCCAAGTGCTTGACTGCGAATTTCTGATCCACACCTGATACGATGCCGTCTTTTTTGTGAACGACCGAATGATTGGCCTGTTCAAAAACTTTTTTTGCGTCTTCGTACTTGCCGATGTCATTGAGAAGTACGGAAAGGCAGATCGCGGCGTCCGTGTGACGCGGATCGATCGAAAGCGCTTTTTTGAGGTTCTCCACGGTCGGACCGACCTGGCCCTGAAAGTAGTGGAGGACACCCAACATGTAAAAACCGTCGGCACTGTCGGGTTCGCGGGTCAGTTTGTCGCGGATGAGGACTTCTGCCTGGGCAAATTTCTTGTTCCCGAGAAGATCCTGAATTTCCTTGTCGGCCTGTGGGACACTCACTCTTTTTTTGCTCCCGCTTTGTCGATCTGAGTCTGCACTTTCGTGAGTTTGTCTTTGGCTTCAGTCGCAGTGGTCGTTTCCGGATATACGGCCAGGATCTTTTCGTAGCGGCCCTTGGCAGCTTCAAGCAGCTCCTGCTTGAGATAGAAATTGGCGATATAGAGCTCCTTGTCAGCCAGGATTTTTCTGATCTCGACGATCTTGCCTCGCGCTTCGGCCGCTTCAGGGGTCAGAGGAAAACGCTTCACGAAGTCCTCGTATGAGTCGAGAGCCTTGAAGGCCGGCGTGAGGTCACGAGCACGGTTTCCGGGGATGTCGTTGTAATAGGAGAGTGACTGGCGATTCATCGCGTAGGAAACCCGCTCATGCTTTGGATGCAGATCCTTGAACGCTTCGTAAGATGCGGCAGCTTCCGCAAAAGACTCCTGCATGAAGAAGACATCGGCAATTCTCAATTGTGCGTCGACCGCCTGTTTGGAGTAGGGGTGCTTGTTTTTGATGACGCGAAGCTTATCGAGCGCGATCTGAAAGTGGTCGCTTTTGATATCGTCTTCAGCTTCCTGATAGAGAACGGCTGGGTCTTCGTCGGTCACTGCCTTGCCGGAACAGCCCGAGAAGTGAGTCATCGCGGTCACGCTCAGAAGCAAAGCCAGTCCCAACTGTCCGAATTTTGAAATACCCATAGTCTGGGTTTAGACCAACACCCTCACAAGAGCAATAAGCTCGACACTTTGATCCAGCCAATTCCTTCAGTTTCCTTCGGCTCGGAAAAGCGCACTTGCATCCAGAGCTCTTCGCCAGGTTTCTCTCCTGCTTTGGGATTGGGATTTTCCCTGGGTTCGGAATCAGAAACTCGAAGTTTCACTCCAGGTTCCACGCGGGAAAGTTCCAGAAACTGGGAGCCTGGCCCGCTGCGGATGACATCCGCCACCTGCACCCAGGCACCAGGATGACGCGTGGCTGCGTAATGGCCGATTCCAGCGAAAAGGGACACCAAGAGAAAAGCACAGCCCAGAATGAAGGCCGGATCACTCTTGGGCTGGTTTCTCAATACGGTCCAGAGGGTGAGAAAACCAGCCAGGAGCGCGAGTGCGGCAGCCGCTTGGCGAAGAGGAAACGATTCATCCAGGCGCTCCACCGGATTGGAAGCGGGATCCACGTGAGTTTCTCCCAGGACTTTTGCAAGGGCTTCACGCGCGAGGTCCCGGTTCTTCGTGATATCCCGGTCCGTGGGTTTGAGGTGATGCGCCCATTCGAGCTGAATCACGGCCTGAGAAGGTCGATTGAGCTGAAGATAGATGGAGCCCAGATTGTAGTGATAGGCGGCGTCATTCTTTTTTGCATCCGCTTGCGGCTCGAGTACTCGCAATGCGTCTTCAAATTTACCGGATTGGTAGAGATTGAGATAATCCGTATCTTGCGCCGCGGCAACACTTTGCTGTCCGCCCCAGTTCAAACTCAGGCTCAAGGTCAGCCCCAGAAAGATGAAAACGAAATTCCGAAGTCTCATGCTTCTCAGCGTAGTCACTGGGCTGCACTCCTTGCAACAAAAATAAGCGCATGATATCACTTACAAATTCGTAATGTTTTTGCAGGGACCCAAACATGACTCAATCTCACTCGCTCCTGAAATCCGCAAACTTTTCTAATGCCAAAGCCGCTCTTCTCAAAGAGCTCATCAGTGGTTCTGAAAAAGTTTCAGGCATTCGTCCTTCGACTCCCGAGACTCAAGAGGCCTACCTCAAGCAGATTCAGACGCTGGGCAAGGATAAAGGCAGAGAGTCTTACTACCCGTACCTCGCATCGGGACTGGGCTCAGGTCCGTATGTTGAATTGATGGACGGCAGCGTGAAGATGGATCTGATCACGGGGATCGGAATCAATTTCTTCGGCCACTCGCACCCTGAGCTGATTTCCGAGATGATCAATGGTCTCGGTTCAGACGTCATGCAGGGAAATCTCCAGCCCGGTTACGAATCGCAGGAACTCATTCGTGCGGTACTTTCAAAAGTGGGAGAGAAGTCTCGCCTCAAGCACGGTTGGCTTCTCTGCAGCGGCACCATGTCCAATGAGATCGCACTGAAAATCATTCGCCAGAAAAAATTTCCCGCCACGAAGATCTTCGCCTTTCAGGATTGCTTTGCCGGTCGCTCAACCGCGATGCAGGAAATCACGGACAATCCGAAATACCGCGAAGGCCAGCCCACTTATGGCGAAGTTTCTTACCTGCCCTTTTACCTGCCGAGGCTCGGGCTTGAAAGAAGTGTGGAGCTGACCGTGAGCCACATGCAGTGGGAAGTGGATCGTCACCCGGGCAAATTTGCAGGGCTCATGCTCGAGATCGTTCAGGGTGAGGGCGGCTTCAACTCCGCACCGCGCGAATACTACGTGAAACTCTTTGAAGCTGCGAAGAAAGCCAATCTGGCGATCTGGGCCGATGAAATCCAGACTTTCGGAAGAACCGAACAGTTGTTCGCCTACCAGATGTTCGGGCTCGAAGAATACATCGACGTCGTCACGATCGGAAAACTTCTGCAGGCCTGCATGACCTTGTACACCGAAGAGTTCAATCCGAGGCCGGGCCTGGTCGCAGGAACCTTTTCAGGAAGCTCCGTCGCGCTGAAGACAGGCCGACGCATCGTCGAGCTGCTGACAGAAGGTGGTTACTATGGGAAGGATGGGCGCATCGCGAAGCTTTCCCAGCGCTTCATGGATCATTTCAAGAGGATGTCCGAAGGCTCCTGCAAAGGGATCATCGGAGAATGCAGAAACATCGGCGGCATGGTAGCCTTCACGCCCTACTCGGGTACGATGGATGACATCAAGAAAGTGCTCTTCAAACTTTTCGAAGCCGGTGTCGTCGCATTCTACTGCGGCCACGGACCCTATCTGATTCGCCTGCTTCCTCCCCTGGGAGTCATGACGGAGAAGCAGGTGGATGAAGCCTGCGCCATCATTGAAAAAGTCCTGATCGCCAGTGCTCCTGAAGTCCCCACGGCCTCGGGAGCTTCCGCTCCAGTCGCTTCAGTCGTGATGAAAGGTACCCAGTCGTGAAAC
Source organism: Oligoflexia bacterium (assembly GCA_014378465.1). Lineage (GTDB taxonomy): Bacteria > Bdellovibrionota > UBA1018 > UBA1018 > UBA1018 > UBA1018. Next base: position 31,435 of record JACMNQ010000075.1, read on the forward strand.
AACTTTTAGACGAAGCCAAACGCATGCTCCGAATCAATTCCGTGACAGCCCACGGAAATGAGGAGCTTGCAAACTTCACTTCTTCACTCGTCGAAAACCGTGGACTGAAGACACAGCTTCAGCAGGTCATGCATTCGCTCGAGAACGTGTCCAAGCGCCAGTTCAACGTGATCGGAGTTCTCGGTGACCCACTCGTGGACAAGAAGACGCGCAAAGGCCTTCTTCTCACGACACACCTGGATACCATCAGTCCGGGATTGCCGGAAAACTGGACGGCGACGGGTGGAGATCCTTTCGCCGTGACCTTTCAGGACGGAAAGATCTATGGACTCGGCGCCGCCGATGCCAAGCTCGACTTTCTCTGCAAACTGAAGGCGATTGACAAGTTCCGTGAAAAGAAACTCAAGATGCCGATTTACCTCGTCGGAACGTGTGGCGGAGAGCTCGGCATGTTCGGAGCCAAGTACCTCATCAAATCAATGGCCCTGAATCCTCGTTACGTCGTCGTGGGCGCTCCCACCGACATGAGTGTCGTATATGCTCACAAATCACTCAATATCTTCAAAGTCTCAATCGGTTACCAGATGGTGGCTCGCGATGCGCGCGGGTTCAACCGACGGATTGATCTTCATTCCTTCGGCGTGACGGCACACGGCGCCTACCCGCAGCAGGGAACGAACGCGATTCAGCAGATGATCGATTTCATCCGCCAGGCGGCCGAGGACAATTTTGAAATGCGTTTCACCCGCTTTGACGGCGGCGACACGGTCAACAAGGTTCCGGACCGCGCGAGCGCGCAGTTCTACCTGACTTCGCATCAGTTCGAGGATTTCAAGCGTTACTTCCGTGACACCGTCGGCAGCGAAGGCAAAGAAGATGCTTTCAAAGTCGAACTCGGGGGGCTGGGTGAAATGGGGGTCCGCTTTCTGCCCGACGTCGTCTTCACCTGCATGAATGAAGTGATTGACCACTTCCGCACGATGGCGACTCAGCTCGAGCGGGTCAAGGACAAGACTTTCAGTCCTGAGTTCTCCACGATCAACTTCGGCCAGTTCAAGCAGACACTGGGCGGAATGGAACTTTCGTTTGATCTTCGCCTCCTGCCGGATCAATCCAGCGAACTCGTCGAAAAGCAGATCATCAAGGATCTTCAGGCGATTGCCGCGCGCTATCCCAACCTCAACATCGCTTCCGTCCGTCAGCGCTACAACCCTCAGCTCAGCATGACGCCTGAGCACGAACTGGTCAAAGCCTGTCAGGCCGCCCAGGAAGCATCGGGCATTGAAATTCGCACCGACAAGACTTCGCTGTCCACTGAGGCAGCCCAGTTCTACCAGGCCGGCTACGAAGCCGTCGTGTTTGGTGCAGGTACGGCTGAAGGCAACAGTCACAGCCCGAATGAATTCAACGTGATGGACCACCTTGAGAAGTCAGTCACTTTCTACGAGAAACTGATCGAAAGAACCTGTTTATGATTCTGCTCAGGGAGATTCAGGAAAAAGACCTCGGTGATCTGGAGAGATTCTCCAAGATCCCGGGCTTCATCAATCTTCCAGACGATCCAGCCCTTCTTCTGGAGAAGATCCAGAGGGCGGTGCGCTCCTTCAGGGATCAACTGACCAATAAATCCGAATCCAAGTACATGTTCGTGGCTGTCGACACGGAAACGGACAAAGTGGTCGGTACCTCGATGATTGCCGCTCAGCATGGAAGCACAGATGCACCACATTTTTATTTCGAAGTGGGAAGTGAGGAGAAATTTTCAGAGACGATCAATACCGGTTTCATTCACGGAACTTTGAAGCTCAAGTACGACAGCAATGGACCTTCTGAAATCGGGGGACTGGTCCTGGATCCCGAACTCAGAAATTCAGACGCCCGGGTGGGGCGCCAGATCTCTTTCGTGCGCTTTCTGTTCCTCGGGCTCAATAAATCCCGCTTCAAGAGAAAGATCCTGGCTGAACTGCTGCCTCCTTTGAACGTCAAGGGCCTCTCTCCGCTCTGGGAAGCCATCGGTCGCCGCTTCACGAACATGGATTATTGGGAAGCCGATCAACTCTGTCAGCAGAACAAGGAGTTCATCTTCTCCCTTTTTCCCTCAGGAAAGATCTACACCACGTTTCTTGCCGCTGACGCCAGAAACTCGATTGGAAAAGTGGGCAAGCAGACTGAACCAGTCCTTCACATGCTCAAGAAGATTGGTTTCACCTACAAGAACCAGGTGGATCCCTTCGATGGCGGTCCTCATCTCTGGGCAAATGTGGATGACCTGCTGCCCCTGAAGAAAATCCAGACGTTCAGTTATGCAGCCGACTCAGGCGATGTCAAAAACACGGAGTCAGGACTCCTGTGCAAGGCCTCTCAGAATCCCGGAGAATTTCGAGCAGTGACGGTGAAGGCCATGCTGCTTTCAGCTGGACCGGGTGGATCCGGGAGCCCCGGTCAACCGCTTGCAATTCAGGAAAGTGATGCGAAGTCCGTGGAAAAGTTGCTGGGCATCAAACCCGGCGATCCCGTTGTTTTCATGCCGTACTATTAATGAGTTTGAAGGTATTCAAGGAGACGTCCCATGGCTCAAGCGCGTTTTGAATTTTCAGTTCAAGGGAACTACATCGACGGAAAGTTTCAGCGCCCGCCTGAGGTCAACGGCGAACTGATCAATAAAAGCCCCGCTGATTTCAAAGACGAAATCGGTCGCTTTCCGTACTCCTATTCTTCAGTCGACGCGTCCTTGGGCGCAGCGAAGCGCGCGTTCAAGCCCTGGAAGAACCGCCCTCTTCAGGAGCGCGCCGAACTTCTCAGGAAGTATCAGGCTGCCGTAAGGAGACGCGAAGAAGAATTCATGGAGATCATCTCGCGTGAAGTCGGAAAGCCTCTCTGGGAATCCAAGACCGAAGTCAGTGCCCTTCTTGCAAAAGTGGATGTCACGATCAATGACAGCATGAAGCTCGTGGCGGATCTGGAGATCCCCGGCATCATGGAAAATACCCATGGATCCTGCACGTATCGACCGCTGGGTGTCATGGCAGTGATCGGACCGTTCAACTTCCCAGCGCATCTTCCGAACGGCCACATCGTGCCGGCGCTTCTGACCGGGAATACCGTCGTTTTCAAGCCTTCTGAAAAAACTCCGATGGTGGCACAGCTCATGGCGGAGTGCTTTCATGAAGCGGGCTTTCCAGCCGGTGTTTTCAATCTGATCCAGGGTGAAAAAGAAGTCGGCAGACGCCTCTGCATTCATGAATCGGTGGACGGCATTCTTTTCACCGGATCCTATGAAGTCGGCACTCGGATCAAGCAGGACACTTTGCAGCAACACTGGAAGCTCCTCGCTCTTGAAATGGGTGGCAAGAATTCGGCGATCGTCTGGGACGATGCCAATATGGATCTCGCGCTGCACGAAACCCTGATCGGGGGCTTCATGACTGCGGGTCAGCGCTGCAGCTCCACCAGTCGCATCATCGTTCAGAGTTCCAAGGTTGAAGAATTCGTGCAGAAATTTCACACGAAGGCCAAAGCATTTTCAATCGGACATCCGCTGGATAACCCTTTCATGGGGCCACTCATTGATTCAGGCTCGACGGATCGCTACTTGAAATTTCTCGGCATCGCTTCACGCGAGGGCTGTGAGATCATCATGCGCGGCAAGGCGCTGGACCTTTCGCCTCAGGGCAATTACGTGGCACCCTCGATCTGCTGGGTTCAGGACTCGAGTCTGGCAGCGGCAAAGAAGAGCGTGTATCAACAGACTGAGCTCTTCGCGCCCAACGTCGCGATCCTGTCGGCAGACACGATCGAAGATGCAGTTGAGCTTGCGAACGTGACTCAGTACGGTCTGGTCTCCAGCGTCTTCACGCAAAGCCGGGAGACCTACACGTACTGCAAACGAGAAATCGAAGCTGGCCTCATCAACTGGAACAAGTCGACTGTAGGCGCTTCCTCGAGACTGCCTTTTGGCGGGCTCAAGAAGAGCGGCAATCACTTCCCTACGGCGCTGACCTCGGTTTTTTACTGTACCACCCCAGTTGCTTCACTTGCAGTTGAGGACGGAAAGTCGATCACGAATGCGATGCCGGGCCTGAATTGGAAATGATGTTCGACCTTTGGCTTCGCGTTCACTGAGTCACCGGAAAAGAAAAAGGGCGAATCGAACTGAATCGATTCGCCCTTTTTCTTTTGAAGAATGTCGCGCCTACGGCTGCGTTTTAAACAGTGGCTTCCGCTGCTTTGGTGACGGTGGCTGCCTGAGGGCCCTTTGGACCATCAATCAAATCGAATTCCACTTTCTGACCTTCAGCAAGGGTCTTGAAACCATCGCCTGCGATCGCCGAGTAGTGAACGAAAACATCTCTGTCCGTTCCATCAGCCTGAATGAAGCCAAAACCTTTACTATCATTGAACCATTTTACTGATCCGGTTGCCATTCTACACCCCCTAAAAATTAAAATTGAATTGCAACGAACGGCCTTCAAATAATCGCGGAATACAAAATTGGTCAAACAAAAAAGGATTCGAAATCGCGAATTAAACCCCGGTCTTGGACGAGCTTGGATCTGACTTCGTGAGTCACCATGAAATGAAAAAGAAATAAAAAAAGGGAAACTCTTTTGGAGTTTCCCTTTTTCGTGCAACCGAATGAGTTCGGTCTAGTTTACTGGAGTCAGTTCACAGTCTCGCTGGCCTCATCTGATGATGAATGATCCGCTCGATGCAGCAGTCGGGACACCATTCGCGGAGTTGAAGACTGACGGAGCAGGTCCCTGCGCAGTCGGGATCCCGTTGTTGACCTGAGCGGGAGCGCCAGCGGAGTAGAGTGAAGACTGAGTGCTGACGATACCCGTGTATTGCTGCTGGGGAGCAGCATTGAACGGAGGAGTCTGCCAGGACTGCTGACTGTTCTGTGGAGCCTGCTGGCCCGACGCTGCCTGTTGAGCGGCGATCTGAGCCTGTTGTGCAGCGATCTGCTGTTGTTGAGCCAGCACGTTGGCATCGTAGGCGGCTTTTTGCTTCAGATACGTCTCTTGACGAAGTTGATCGGGATACCGAAGGACGGCATCTGCCATCAGGTCAGCGCCAGCGCAATCATCTGACTTGGCACGTTTGCCTTTGCACTTGCCTGCATCACGAGCCAGCTTGCGCTTGAGAGCCTTGTAGTCCTTGTCTGCCTGTTTCGGATCAGCGGAAGAAGTATCGCCGATGTCCGCGAGCTGTTGTTTCATGTCAGCGAGATTTTTTCCGGCAAGAAGTCTCTTGCGAGACTCGGTCTCACGTTTGAGAGTCGACTTGCTGATCCCGTTCAAAGCCATCGCTTCTTCCATTTTGGAAATTGCGCCGTCGTAGTCCGGGCTGTCAGTTGGATCGTCGGCAGTTCCCTTGACGAGCTCGAGCGCTTCGTTCTCCAGCTGACGAGCATGTTCATCAATCGCGTTCTGAAAAGTCTTGCCCAGGTCACCCATGCCGTTCGGAGAGTTGACTTTGAGCCACTGCAGGCTTGCAAGTTCGCCTTCAAAGTTTTCGGCTTTGTGACAGTTGATGGCGTTCTGTCGAGCACGTTCCATGATGCGTTCTGAAACTTCACGCGCATGGTCCACTTCACGCTGATGAAGGGTCTCAGCACTCAAGTAAGCAGGGGAGTTCCTGAAGTCTTCGGATTTGACCGGAGTCTTGCTGTCACTGGGATCGAGGGATACGAGCTTGAATGAACCTTCTTTTCTGCCGGCAAGCGGGATCTTCGCTCCCAGGTCAGCGATCTTGACGCATGAAAGAGTCTTCCAGTCGTTCTCGACTTTCACTTGAGATCCGCAAGTGGCACCCATGGCTCTCAAACGGGTCATGCAGTCGAGTCCACCCTTGTCGATCACTTCGATCCCGATGATGCTGTCGTCCGTTGGAACTCGGGTGTCCTGAAAGGTGAACTTCTTCGCACAGTGATCAAACACGGTTCCTTGAAGGATCGCGGTGGACACCCCATTTGAAGTTTGAATTTCGGCTGAGTAATTCATGAATGCGGCATCCAACTCGCCAACTTTAAGGTCGCGCTCCGGATTTGCCCTGACGTTGTCGTTGCCGAGGGCAACGGCCGGAACCAGGTTGGCTGCTAAAAATATCAAAATGAGCTTCTGTGCGCGGTTCATACAATTCCTCTATTTCTTGTTCTCTGGCTGCCCAGCCTCACCCCGAATCCAGGGGATGCGACTTACGAGCTGTTCTCTCGAACCTAGATAAAGCAAGCGTGGTGCCAAAATGACACAACATGTCTTTTTGATATAGGTTCATAACTTCAAATACTTACTCAGGGGGGAGAAAGGTCGTGAAATGACAGACTTGTAGAAGGCGTCGAGACGGTGTCTAAAGTTTAGACACTCCAGTGATGAAGTCATGGGCGGCTCAACCGCCGTCTCCAGTTTCTGACTTGCCTGTGTTGACGCCCATTGCTACGGTCCCCAGATACCATTTTTCGAGGAATCTCAAGATGACGACTGCGACTCAATCCACGCTCAGCATTAACACCCCGATGATGAATGAATTTGAACAGGTCGTTTTCTGCAACGACGCCAGAACCGGTTTGAATGCGATCATCTCGCTTCATTCGACGGCGCTGGGACCTGCCACGGGTGGTTGCCGAATGTGGAACTACGAGAGTCGCGAAGCCGCCCTTTATGACGTTCTGCGCCTTTCCAAAGGGATGACTTACAAGAACGCGATCTCCGGTCTCAATTGGGGCGGCGGTAAAGCAGTCATCGTGGGCGATCCAAAGGCTCCAAAAAATCCTGAAATGCTCAAGCGTTTCGGAGAATTCGTTGAACGTCTGGGTGGACACTACATTACTGCCAAGGACGTCGGCATCGGTTCTGACGACCTGCGCATCGTGAAAACCAAGACCTCACATGTACTTGGCATCGATGGCGAAAAGAACTCGAGCGGCGATCCATCACCTGCGACTGCCTGGGGTGTTTACCACGGGATGCGCGCTGCCGCGAAACACGCTTTCGGAAACGAATCCTTGAAGGGGCTGAGAGTCGCGATGCAGGGACTCGGAACGGTTTCCTGCTCCCTTGTGGAGCACCTCACCGCTGAAGGTGCGATCGTCATCGGCTGTGACATCGATGAAGCTGCCATCAAGAAAGTCACCGGCAAGTTCGGGATCGAAACAGTTCGTGCTGACGCGATCTATGACGTTCCCTGCGACATCTTTTCTCCCAACGCCCTGGGAGCCACGGTCAACGCTCAGACGCTCCCCCGCATCAAAGCCAAAGTGATCGCTGGAGCCGCGAACAATCAGCTGGCCACTTCTGAAATCGGCGACGAAATCATGAGGCGCGGAATGCTGTACGCTCCTGATTACGCGATCAACGCAGGTGGCGTGATCAACATTTATCACGAAAGCAGGGTTGAAGGCGGATACCGCAAGGCGCAAGCTTTCGAACATGCTGGCCGAATCGGTCAGACCATGGATATGATCTTCACACGCGCCAAAGCGGAAAATATTCCGCCTCATCTGGTTGCGGATAAAATTGCGGAAGAACGGGTAAAGAATGCATCTCAGGCCGGCTGATCGATTGGGGATTCAAAGAGTCATCGCTCCGAAAGGAGTGTTGCCTCAACAAGCCGAATCCCTCGATCCCAGTCTGCCGATCGCGGAAGACGAAGTCCTGATCGAGGTCGAGAGCCTCAACATCGATTCCGCAAGCTTTCATCAGATTTCTCAAGCGTGCGAGGGTGACCTCGCACGTATTGAAAAGCACATTATCGATCTGGTCTCGCGCCGCGGAAAACAGCATAACCCGGTCACCGGGTCCGGGGGCATGCTCATCGGCAAAGTGAAACAGTTGGGACCGGGATTTCCTCTGCAGGAGAAACCGCTCCAGGTTGGAGACCGAGTCGCGACTCTGGTTTCACTCTCCCTCACCCCACTCGTCATCCGGAAGATTCTCAAGATCCACCCGAAGACCGACCGGGTCGATATCGAAGGTCACGCGATCCTCTTTGCCTCTGGACTGTTCGCGCGACTGCCTGCGGATCTCTCCGACACCGTCTCACTTGCAGTGCTCGACGTCGCCGGCGCACCTGCACAGACACGCACTCTCGTTCAAGCCGGACAGATCGTCGTCGTCGTTGGCGGAGGCGGCAAGTCCGGCATCCTGTGCCTGTACGAAGCCAAGCGAAAATACGGCGTCACAACAGTCGCGATCGATTACTCTGACTCCGCGATTGAACGACTCAGGAGTCTTTCGTTCGTGGATCATGTGATCCAGGCCGACGCCCGCGATGGAGTCGACATCATGAACCGGGTCCTTGCGGCGACCGGCGGACAACTGGCCGACGTGGTCATCAATGTCGCGAACATTCCCGAAACCGAGATGTCCTGCATTCTGTGCTGCCGTCAGAAAGGGATCGTTTACTTTTTCAGCATGGCGACCAGCTTCACGCGCGCCGCGCTTGGAGCAGAAGGAGTGGGTGCGGACGTCGACCTCCGGATCGGAAACGGTTACACTGAAGGTCATGCAGACCTTGCACTCAATCTGATCCGGGAAAGTCCCGAGCTGCTGCGCCTGTTCACCGAAACCTATTCTTAGGGGCTCTTGGAAAGAGCTTCTGTTTCAGCCACCCAAAAAGGATTTTGAATCATTATGGCCCATCTGACCCTCGACACTCGTGTCGTTTCCCGCTGCCGCGAACTCGCCGCTGATATCGCAAAGCCGATTGAAACTCTGATCAACACCCACACCACGATCGCCATTGAACGCGCGACTCTGAGACTCCTGGGAGTCAATGGAGCCGTGACCCGAGGTGGGCAGTGGTTTCCTGAAGTGAATGCCATCATTGAGGACCTTCACAAAGAAAAGGTTCTCGACCGCGGAGTGCTGCACTGGTTCGTGAACGGCATGATTCAGAAGAAGATGACGGCAGCCGAGCTTGGCGCCGCAGTGGCTACGCGAAAGATCAGCCTTCTCAAGCTGCCGGTGGCCTCAGACGCCGAGATCCGGAAGCTCGGAAAGGAACTTTGCGCCAGAGCCCGGCAGAATATCGTGGATTGCCGCGAGCGGCGCGACGCCATTCGGGCTGAGACCAAGGATCCTTTTGATGCGACCGGGAAGAATGGACCTCTTCTCTATGTGATCGTCGCCACCGGGAACATCCATGATGACGTCATCCAGGCAAGGGCTGCGGCGCAGGCCGGAGCCGATGCGATTGCCGTGATCAGAAGTACGGCGCAGTCCCTTCTCGACTTTGTTCCGCATGGAGCGACGACGGAGGGCTTCGGCGGGACCTATGCTACCCAGGAAAACTTCAGAATCATGCGTGAAGCTCTGGACGACGAGAGTCGCCGGCTTGGGCGTTACATTCGTCTGACCAATTACTGTTCCGGCCTCTGCATGACGGAGATCGCGGCACTCGGTGCGATGGAGCGGCTTGATTTTCTTTTGAACGACGCGATGTACGGCATTCTGTTTCGCGACATCAACATGAAGCGCACCCTGATCGATCAGCACTTCTCACGTCGGATCATTGCACTCTCACGGATCGTCATCCATACGGGCGAAGACAACTATCTCACGACTGCTGACGCAGTCGAAAATGGGCACCAGGTCCTTGCTTCTCAATTCATCAACGAAAGATTCGCTCTTCATGCTCACATGACTGAGGACCTCATGGGTCTGGGTCACGCGCAGGAGATGGATCCCGAGCACCCGAACGTATTTCTGCTCGAAATCGCACGTGCCCAGATGACCCGTGACATTTTTCCGAAATCCCCAATCAAGTTCATGCCGCCCACCCGGTTCAAGTGTGGAGACATCTTTTACAGTCATCTCATGGATGCGATGTTCAATTTTGTAGGCGTGCTCACAGGCCAGACCATTCAGCTCCTGGGGATGGCGACCGAAGCCATGCACACCCCACTTCTTCAGGATCGCTGGATGAGCATCAAGAACGCGAAGTACATCTTCAACGGCGCGAAAGACCTCGGAAACGAACTCACTTACAAGCCGGGCGGGATGATTGAGAAGTGGGCGGAGAAAGTTCTCGGCGAAACGCTCAAGCATCTGGAGATGATCCATTCCAAAGGACTCATGAAAGCGATCGAAGAAAAAGCGTTTGCCGAAGTCAGTCGCCGTGAAACCGGTGGCAAGGGCTTTGATGGCGTGATGCTGAGAAGCGCTGAGTACTTCAACCCATTTTTCGAAATTCTCTGAGGAACCGGCACCATGTCAAAAATGAGCGAAGTGAATCTAAAGAAACTCAGACCTTACGGCGACATCATGGATGATGGCACCGTCCAGCTGGCTTTCACGTTGCCGGTCGATCCTTCTCCTGAAGCGCGTGAAGCCGCGATCATGCTCGTCTCCAAAATGGGCTTTGAGAAAATCAAGGTCGCGACGATGGAAAAAGCGGCAGATGGTTTCGCCCTTTTCGTGATTTACGGCAACCTCAGGCACACGGTGGACTTCACCCGGATCTCCGTGGTCAAAGTCGAAGCGGTCAAGCGCGGTCGCGACGAAATTGACGAAGTGATCAAGAACCAGATCGGCCGCAAGCTCGTGGTGCTCGGAGCCTGCACGGGCTATGACGCTCACACCGTCGGGATCGATGCCATCATGAACATGAAGGGTTTTGCCGGGGACTACGGTCTTGAGCGCTACCAGTGGCTTGACGCCAGAAATCTCGGAGCCCAGGTTCTCAATGACGATCTCCTGAAGCTCGCGGTCGCGGAGAAAGCCGACGCCATTCTCGTTTCCAAAGTCGTGACCCAGCATGACATTCACGTGAGAGACATGAAGGATCTCATGAAGCGCGCCGATCAGTTGGGGCTCAAAGACAAGATGGTTTTCGTCGCAGGTGGTCCGCGGGTCACACATCCCCTGGCCCTTGAGTGCGGCTTTGATGCGGGTTTCGGGGTGGGGACCAAGCCTTCTGATGTCGCAAGCTACATCGTCGAAGAATTCATTCGCCGGGTGTTGAAGAAGAACCCCAATTCGGCGGCAGAAGCGCCGGAGCCCCCCGTCAAAACGTCCGAGAAAAAGCCTTCGCCAAAGAAGGCATCTTCCGCTAAAAAGAAAGCAAGCCCCCCGAAAGACAGTAAAGAAAAGAAGAAAAGGTAAAGTCCCCAGATGGCTCAAGCTCCTTCTACCTCAATCGCAGCAGAACTCGTCGGGCGCATAGCCGAGCTGAAAAAGCTTCAGGCCTGCCTGCGTGCCGGAAAAAATGTCCTGCTCGAAGGACCCGTAGGGGTGGGGAAGACCCACTTGGCCATTGCCGTCACTCAGGAACTCAAACGCCCGGTGTTTCGCATCGATGGTGACAATCGGTATTCCGAACAGAAGCTTTCAGGCTGGTTTGATCCTCCGACAGTCATCAAAAAAGGGTTCAGTGCCGAGTCTTTCATTCCGGGTCCGCTCGTCGAAGCCATGAAAGTCGGTGGAGTGCTGTTCATCAATGAACTCAATCGGCTGCCCGAAGGAGTCCAGAACGTTCTCCTTCCTGCGATTGATGAACGCATGATCCTGGTGCCACGTCTTGGAGAGATTCGGGCGAAGCCCGGGTTTCTCGTCATCGCGACCCAGAATCCCAAGGAATTTGTCGCCACCTCCCACCTCAGCGAAGCGATTCTCGACCGCTTCGAGCTGGTGATGATCCAGTATCAAAGTGAAGAAGATGAAATCGAAATCGTCTCTCACAAGACGGCGGAACTTGAAGGCTCGAAAAAATCGAAAGCCAGTCTTTCACTTGCGTCGGTGCGCCTGATCCGGGCGACCCGGGTTCACCCGCGCATTCGAAGAGGCGCATCCGTGCGCGCGGCCATCAGCATGGCCCAGATCGCGACAGTGCTGATTTCAGATGGCGCAACCTTCGAAGAAGCGTTTCTTGCCGCTGCTCTCATGGCTCTCCCGACTCGAATTGAAATTGAGCGCGAAATGGACTCCGAGCAATCCATTCATGCCGAAATCGAACTATTGCTGAAGGAAATGAGCGAATCCGTCCTGAGTGATCTCAATTCGGACGGTGTAAAAAAAAAGCTCTAGACTCGGTTGATCTGCCGAAACCTTCGGCCTTCAAGAGCATCTTTTCAAAGTCCTCTGAAAAAAATAACCAGTCCCTGCTTTTTCTGCCTCCCGAAGCGTTCGGCGAGAGTCTGAGCCTGGGTGATGACGATGCCTTTGCGGAACTCGTCAGCGCAAGCGCCTGGGACGTGGCGACTCGCTACCATGAGTTCAAGACCCAGCCGCAGATCAAGAAGGACAAAAAGCTTTCCGATCACATTCGATTTCTTTCGGCATCGGCGATTCTGGAGAGAGCGCAGGCCGTCCTGGGTTCAGTCGTCCGTCCTGTGGATCAACGAGTGGGTGTGCTCAGTGAACTCCCGGCTGATGCCGAGCAACCGGATATCGAGATGGATGAGACCCTGGAGAATTCTCCGCTCGCCGTCATTTCTTCGGATCTGACGGAACACGACATCTGGATGAGCTATCAGGTGCCGAGACGTCAGCCAATCGTGCTGAGTGTCGATACCAGCCTGTCGATGACCGGAGAGAAGCTCGCACTGACCGCAGTGGCGCTGGCGGTTGTTCTTCTCCAGTTTCCGGATGACGCGATCGGAATCGTGGCGTTTGAAAATGAATCAATGATCCTCAAACGGCCCGACGAACGTATTTCGCTGCAGCAACTGGTCGAGAGATTTCTGGATGTCCCGGCGCAAGGTTACACCCACCTCGAGGAGGGGATGAGGACCGCGCTCCAGCTGGTGAGAAGCAGTACGGTGAGAGGTCAGGGAAAACCCGCTTCGACGGTCCTGCTCACGGACGGAAAGTACACTGCTGGCAAGGACCCTGCTTACCTCGCCTGTCGTTTCCCTCATCTGGTAGTCCTCAAAATGGGGAATGAGAAGGCGAGTCTGAACCTCTGTCGGGAGCTGGCGCAAAAGGGTCGTGGCGCTCTGCGTGAGGTTGCCGAGCTCGAAGCCCTCCCTGCGGTCATGTACAGCGTCGTGAAAGATCTTTTAAGAGGACGCTCTCTCTCATAACTCTTGCCGAGTTTGAGCCTAAACGTTATCAATGAAGAACTATGCGTGATGACTACAAGATCAAGACTCAGACCGTGAAGATGGACGTGGAAGTGGAAAAAGAAGTCGCTGAGAAGTTGAAAGCGATGGAAGTGTACTCCAAGTTCACCGTTTCAGAGCTCACCAATACGGCGTTGAAGCGTTTCATTTCCGCTCACAAGGATTTCCTGCCACCCGTCGAGCCGTATAAAGGCTGATGGGTTTCAGTTGGTCTTGAGAGCTGCGCGGCCGGCGGAAATCGTCAGCCCAGCGAGATTTTCAAGCACGTCGCCCAGAACGTCATCGGAGGCGGACCTCATCTGAAGCGCCCAGTTCTCCGCGTCCTTCTTTTCAAGAGTGATCTCCACCTGCTCCAGATGAAGGGCTTTCATCTGATTGGCCGTGAGAGAAAGCTCAACTTTGGCTGAAAAGCTGTTCAAACCACGAACTTCATCCAGCTTCAGCTGGCTCCTGTTGGTCTCGGAAAGTTCCTCGAGTTGCTTTGCATTCAGGCTGATGCTGATCTCAGTCGTTGCTTCAGCAGCACTCGTGCTCGGATTGGGGCTCGGTGAGCTGGATGCGGCTGCAGAGCCGGCGCTGATCCAACTGGGTTTGATCGTGACCTTGTCTTCACCCGTGAGTGTGTCGCCACTCACGGAGTGGCCCGCAGTATTGACCGTGGACTGAGGCGCAAGTGAACCCGGGCCCGAGTCCCCCAATGAATGCTTGTTGATACTCTGTGCGATCGGTCCGCATCTGCCCAACGCCAGAGTGAGCGCCAGCGAACTGGTGAGAATGAAAATCGCGCGTTTTGAGTTCTGGGTAAACATATTCCACCTTTTTGAGAGCAGGCACAGGATGAGGCGAAGGGTTCGCCGCCGCGGACCTTAGTCCAAGTCCTGTGCCATTCATGAAAGGAGGGAAGGAGCATAATGGCTCCAGGAAAATGAGTGGTTTGGCAGAGATTCTCCAAAGAAGAATTCCTGCCACTGTCGAACTTCTGAGCAGCTGATTAAAAAAGGCTCAGGTATCGGGGTCAATGCCGTTGCCTTAACGAGGTGAAGATTCTGTCTACTTGTGGGTAGGGTCACACGGCACTGCCACGGCGGAAGTACGCTTTGGCCCCGGATCTGAGTTCGATCAGTTTGGTGCGGCCACAAAAAAATCTTTTTCTTATTGCGAATCCAAGCCCGTGACCAATTCGCGTCAGGTGTCGGTAAAGCGGTATGGGAGCTCGACAGGCTGTTGGGATGGCGATTGAAAGAGTGGCAGAACTGAGTGACGTGCTTTGGGCAAGTGCCAAGCATTCGGCTTTGGGCGGGAAGTTTGACTACGACCCGAAGTATGCCTTTGCGGCAACGAAGTCGGAACCAGCTAAGAAGACCGGCTAAAACTCCTGCCGTGTCGCTTCGGCGATTTCGGGCCGAGTCTGGAAAGGTCTCCCGATCGACGGAACCTCAGTGGGCGCCCCGGCCCGCTTGAGGTGGACGGGGCGCTTTTTATTTCAATGTTTTGAAGAATTACGGAGTTGCCTGGTCCATGAGTTCGGCGATGTCCATCACTCGGACCTTGTCCTGCATGTCCTTGGTTTTCACCCCGTCTGACATCATGGTCATGCAGAACGGACAGGACGCAGCGATGATGCCGGCCTTGGTGGCAAGAGCCTGTTCGGTACGGGCCACGTTGACTCGTTTGCCGATCGTCTCTTCCATCCACATTCTGCCGCCGCCTGCGCCACAGCACATGCTCTGGTCATGATTGCTTTTCATCTCGACCAGGCGAACTGCAGGAAGTGATTTGATCACGTCGCGAGGCTGGTCATAGACGTTGTTCCAGCGTCCAAGGTAACAGCTGTCGTGAAAAGTGACGGTCTCGTCCACACCTTTGGTCGGCTTGAGTTTGCCCTCACCGATCAGTTTCGCGATGTACTGCGAGTGGTGGTGAACTTCGTACTGACCGCCGAAGTCCTTGTACTCGTTCTTGATGGTGTTGAAGCAATGAGGGCAGGCCGTCACGATCTGCTTCACCGCATAGCGATTCAGGGTTTCGATGTTGGCTTTCGCGAGAGTCTGGTAAAGGTACTCATTGCCGATGCGGCGAGCTGGGTCGCCCGTGCACTGCTCTTCAGTGCCGAGAATCGCAAATTTGACTCCGGCTTTTTTCAGGAGACTTGCAAAGGCCTTGAGCACCTTCTTGTTGCGATCATCGTACGAGCCAGCACATCCGACCCAGAGCAGAACATCGACGTTGGCGTCTTCCGCCATCGTCTTGATCGCGAGACCTTCAGCCCAGTTGCCGCGGTCGGCGGCGCTGAAGGCCCAGGGAGACGCATTGGTTTCCATGTTCTTGAAGACGGACTGCACTTCGGCGGGAAACTTGGACTCCATCATCACGAGGTTGCGGCGGATCTCATAAATCTTGTCGGTGTGCTCGATGAAGACCGGGCAGGCGATTTCGCAGGCGCGGCAGGAAGTACAGGCCCAGATGACGTCTTCAGTGACATTTTCATCCATGATGGGGCTGATCTCTTCATACTTTCCAGCCAGGAGCTTTTCCTTGTTCCGGTACATGTTTTCCTTCAGGTCGAGGATCAACATCTTGGGAGTGAGAGGTTTCTGCGTGTTGTGGGCCGGGCAGAGATCCTGACAACGGCCGCATTCCGTGCAGGAGTAATAGTCGAGGGCATCCTTCCAGCTCAGGTCCGTGATCTTGGCGGCGCCATACTGGGTGACCGTTTCATCTTCAAAGTTGATCGGCTTCATGCCCTTTTCGCGCGGGAGAGTGCGCAAGAAGGTATTTGGCCCGGCCGCGACGATGTGCAGGTGCTTCGAACTTGGAATGTAGACGGCAAAACCCAGAACCAGACCCATGTGGATCCATTTGAAGAAAGTTCCAAGGTTCGTGTACGCTTCGGGGCTGAGTCCGAGACTGGAAAGGGCTTGAGCGATGCCATTGGAGAAAGCGAGTGAGTGCTTGTACCAGGGGTCGAGGCCAAGGATGTGAAACGCATTCATCAAAAGAATGGAAACCATCAGGGATCCGGTCAGGGCGAGAACGATATTGGCATCGCGTGACTTGCCGAGGCCCTCAGGTCTGACGACGAAGCGGCGGTAACAGGCGTAAAAAACAGCCAGGAGAACGGCGACGGTGAAAAAGTCCTGAAGAAAGGCGAGGCCTTTGTAGGCGCTCTGGCCGATAAATTCAAAGTTGGCGGGAGCATAGAGTGTCGTGGCGAATTGCTCGAGGGTACCCGTCGTGATGACGATGAATCCCCAGAAGATGATCGCGTGCATGATGCCCGCATTCTTCTTCTTGAGGACGGCCTTCTGTCCCAGCACGTTCACGATCGCGGTCATGATGCGCTCTGAGATCAGGTTGAGTCGGCTCGACTTGCCCTGATGCATCTTCATCATGTTGAAGAGGATCTTGAATCGGTAGCCGGAGTAACCAAAGGCGGCCGCCGCTACCGCGATGAAAAGAAATGTTTGCCACGTCATGTGTATGCCCTCAAGTTACGAAATCTGAAATGAAACGATCGCTGTGCCTGCCCGATCCTTTGGCAGACTCCAGCGATCGATGAAACTGAGCCAATGCTCGATGAATCAGTGTTCTTTGACTTTCTTGAACTCCTCGGTGAGGAGTGGAACGATCGCGAAGATGTCTCCGACGATACCATAATCCGCGACCTGGAAAATAGGGGCTTCACCATCCTGATTGATGGCCACGATGGTCTTCGAAGTTCTCATCCCGGCAAGATGCTGAATGGCGCCACTGATCCCGCAAGCGATGTAAAGAGTGGGTGAAACCACTTTGCCGGTCTGTCCGACCTGGTCGCGATGAGGTCTGTAGCCGGCGTCGACTGCTGCGCGAGACGCTCCCACGGCGGCGCCAAGGACGTCCGCCATGTCTTCGATCATCTTGAAGTTCTCGGAGTTCTTCAGTGAGCGACCTCCGGAAACGACGATGGATGCTTCAGTCACGTCGGGACGACCACTGGAGCCTTTGACCACTTCAGTGACTTTCGTCTTGAGGGAGCCGACTTGGGCATTGACCGTCAAAACTTCGGCAGTCTTCGAGGCGTCGGGCTTGGGAATCCCAAGAGCGTTCGCACGGACGGTGGCCAACTGAGGGCCCGCACCCAAGAATTCGACTTCAGCAGTCGCTTTTCCGGAATAAACAGGGCGACGCGCCTTGATCTGGGTTCCTTCGAAAGTCAGCTGCGTGCAGTCACTGGCAAGACCGACGTTCAGACGAGCGGCCAGCCTCGGCATGAAGTCACGTCCCGTGGGGGTGTGGCTGGCAAGAACGATGTCCGGGCCCGCGCCTTTCAGAATTTCGGCGATGACGTTCGTATAAGCTTCGGCTGTGTAGAACTTCAGTGCCGCATTTTCCGCGACGTGAACTTTCTGAGCACCGTACTGGCCAAGCTCTGCAGCCAGACCGGCTACGCCTTCGCCGAGGAGCAGGGCGTGGGTTTCGTTGCCTGCGGCAGACGAAGCGCCGAGGAGTTCAAATGTGGATTTCTTGAGACGGCCGTCGCGATGTTCAGCGATGATGAATACTTTTGCCATGATCAGATCACCTTTGCTTCTTCGTGAAGGAGACGAACCAGCTCTTTTGCCTGAGCAGCCGGGTCACCCGAGATTTTTTTACCAGCCGGCTTGGGCGGTGGGAGCTGAAGTCCTTTGTAGCGAATCTTCTGATCGGCATCGGACACTCCGACGTCGGCAGCCTTGAGCATCTTCACTTCCTTCTTCTTCGCTTTCATGATGTTGGGAAGAGAAGCGTAGCGAGGCTCATTGAGGCCCTTCTGAGCCGCGATGAGAGCCGGCAGGCTGGCTTCGATCATTTCAAAGGCGCCGCCTTCGATCTCGCGTTTGCACTTCACGCTCGTCGCGCTGTACTCAACCGCAAGAGCCACCGTCACGCACGGGATACCCATGTATTCAGAAGTGAGCTGACTGACCTGTGCCGCGCCGTCATCGATGGCTTCTTTGCCCATGAACACGATGTCGACCTGCGGTTCCTTTTTCAAAGCCCCGGCGAGTGCCTTCGCGGACATGTTGTTATCCGCGTTTTCAGGAAGTTCGATGTGAATGCCATTGTCGGCGCCCATGGCGAGAGCCGTGCGAAGGGTATCGACGACTCGTGCAGGACCTGCTGAAAGAACAGTGACGGTGCTGCCAGCGTTCTTCTCCTTCAGGCGAAGCCCTTCTTCGACGGCGAACTCATCGAAGGGAGACATGATCCACTTGATACCGGCACTGTCGATGCCCGTCGCGTCAGCGTTCAGTTTGATTTTGGTTTCCGTATCCGGAACCTGCTTGATGCATACGAAGATATTCATAAAATTTCCTTTGACTGGCATCAGTTATCGGACGGTTTCAGGGCTTGTGCAAGGAAAACGTGCGAACGCAAAAGCTTTCAGGAGCCCTGCGTCAGGTGGAAGTCAGACGCATGTGAGGCATGACCGGAGCAAGCGTCAGGAAAATCGGTCCTTGAGGAAGTTCTGCATTTCAAGAATAGATCCGGGTTTTGCTTTCTGGACGATCCAGAGCGCAGCTTCGACCGCGCCGCGCGCGAAAATAGAACGGTCCATCGCTTCATGTCGAAAGTGGATCCGGTCCGCGGTCCCTTCGAAGCAGATCTCATGATCGCCGATGACTTCGCCCTCACGCAGGCTCGTGATGGGAACTTCGCTTTGAACCAGAGGGGCAAGCGTGTCGTGAATCAGGAGAGCCGTGCCACTGGGGGCGTCTTTTTTGTGAACGTGATGCGTTTCAATCACCCGGGCTTTATATCCGAGGCGAGTCATGAGGGGCGCAAGCGTCTTGAGCTGCTCGAGATAGGCATGAAGCCCGGTCGAGAAATTGGCCGAAACCAGGACCGAAGTCTTCTGCGCGAGCGTCTCCAGGCTGGACTTTTCAATGGCGCTCAATCCCGTGCTCCCCACGACCAGAGCGGGAATTTGGCCGGGTGAAGCGAGCAAGAATTGGGTCAGCTCATGAGTTCCTGCAGCGGAGGAAAAATCGATCACGACATCGGCTTGAAGCAGGGAACCCAGTGCTCCTCCGCGAAGGGGTGCGGCACAAAGTTCTGCCTGGTCCTTGAATTCACCGCGGATGAGGTCGCAGATCCATTTGCCCATGCGGCCAGAAGAACCGAGAACGCCGACTTGAATCAAAACCGTCCTCCAGCTTCGATCCCGCAGCGTTTCATGGAATCCGTCAACTTCTTCTCGCTTGGAGCCGTGAGCTTGACGAGAGGAGCGCGGACGTGAGTTTCCCCAAAGCCCAGATGTGCCATGCAGAATTTCACGGGAACAGGATTGGACTCCACGAACAGGTCTCTAAACAGAGGGTAAAATTTCTGATGCAGTCTTCGGGCTTCCGTGACGTTCTGTGAATCCATGGCCTTCTGGATGGCGACCATCCCACGAGGAAAGAGGTTGCTTGCGACCGAGACCACACCGCAGGCGCCCACCGAAAGCAGGGGCAGGTAAGTTGCGTCGTCGCCCGAGAGGATATCGAGCTTCAGCTTGCCGAGTTCGAGAGCGTCGATGATCTGGCTGGTCAGTTCCACGTTTCCGGTGGCTTCCTTGAGGCTCCGGATGCGGGGATGCGCGGCAAGCTTGCAAAGGGTATCAATCGTGAGACTGGTGCCGGTGCGGCCGGGCACATTATACAACATGATTTCGCAGGAGACGGCGTCGGCCACTTTCAGAAAGTGCTCCTCGAGCCCGAGTGGGGATGGCTTGTTGTAATAGGGTGTCACGACGAGGATGCCGTCGACCCCCTGATCCGACGCCCATTTGGAAAAAGCGATCGTTTCAGGAGTATTGTTCGTGCCCGTTCCAGCAAGAACTTTCGTGGCCGATCCTTTGAGCTCTGCAATGCAGGTCTGGATGACTTTCTTCTTCTCATCAGAACTGAGGCAGGGAGTTTCTCCCGTGGTCCCGCAGGCGACGACGCCGGAGATGCCGGCTTCCTTCTGGTCCTGCAGAATTTTTTTCAGAGCCGGGTAGTCCACTTCGTTGAAAGCGGTAAACGGGGTAATGACAGCAGTATAAACTCCACGCATCAGATTTTTTCTCCCTGAATCAGGTCTTCGTATTTTTCGCGTTCCCGGATCACCCGGTATTTGCCATCAGACACCAGGATTTCAGCCGGCCTGGGGCGGGTGTTGTAATTGCTGCTCATGCTGAAACCGTAGGCGCCGGCCGACATGATTGCAAGAAAGTCGCCGCTCGCGAGCCTGGCCGAAAGTTTTCGGTCACTTGCGAAACAGTCTGAGCTCTCACACACCGGACCGACAATGTCGGTTTTCTTCTGAGTGCCCTTCGTATGCTTCTGATCCACGGGCTGAATGTCATGATAGCTGCCATAAAGCGCAGGTCTCATGAGATCGTTCATCGCGGCATCGACCACCAGAAAGTCCTTGCTCCCGCGCTGTTTGCGGTAAAGCACCTTGGTCACGAGCACTCCGGCATTTCCGGAAATGGTCCGCCCAGGCTCGATGAGAAGTTTGATCGGGTCCTTGAGTTTCGCCTTGGGGCCGAAGTGCTTCAGGATGGTCTGGCAGTACTTCTCAAGGGAGGGTGCCTTTTCAGCCTTGTAAGTGATCCCGACGCCGCCACCGAGATCTAGAAAAGTGAGAGGGCTCGGGAGCAGGGAGTTCAACTCCAGCATGAGCTGCTTTGCGCGTTCGAAAGCGTCATTCAAAGGAGAGAGAGTAAGGATCTGGCTGCCGATGTGAATGCTGATGCCGTTGAATGAAACTCCCGGAAGCTTCCGGATGTTCGTGGCCACGTTCAGAATCTCCTTCCGGTTGAGGCCGAACTTGTTCTTCTTCAGACCGGTTGAAATATAGGGATGAGTCTTGGCATCGACATCGGGATTGAAGCGAAGTGCGACAGGTGCGATTCTCTTCAGCTGGAGGGCGACGGCGTTCAGAGTCTCCAGCTCCGCCACCGATTCGACGTTGAAGGAATAAACTCCGTGCTCCAGAGCCTTGGCCATCTCGGGTGCAGTTTTTCCGACTCCGGAAAAAACGATCTTCCGGGGAGAAATGCCAGCCTTTGACACGCGGTAGAGTTCGCCTTCTGAAACCAGATCCATGCCTGCCCCGGCTTCACCCAGCATCTTGAGCACGGCGAGATTCGAATTGGATTTCACCGCGAAACAGATCAGATGATCCACTTCCTTGAGACCCGCCTGAAGAGTTCGCAGGGGATTGAGAAATGCCTCTTTTGAATAGACGTAAAGGGGAGTGCCCAGCTTCCGCGCGACTTCTGACAGCTTCACGCCTTCAACCTGCAGTTCAGACTTCTTGAAATTGAAATGATCAAAGGGGGTGGACATCGTTACTGCGCTTTCTTTCTTTTGCGCGGCTTCGCGGAAGGTTCGGGAGTCGGAACAGCACTGGGTTCCGCATTGGGACTCGGAGCCGGACGAATGGAGTTCACCGCATCCGATTGCTCAGCCGTCGCGGGAACTGGAGGAAGTGGGGGACCTTTGACTCCGCAGGAAGTGTCGACGACGAGGAGTGAAAGGAGCAAGCCGATGCAGAGCAGGTTCGAACGAAACATCTCAGAACCGTATCATAACACCTGCGCTGATGGTATCATACCCGAGATCAAATCTCGCGTTCCAGTGGGGGCCGAACTCATAGATCACGCCGGTGCCGACAGCTGGAATGATCGAATCGATGGCGGCAAGCTGATTGTCGTTGGCGTTGACCTGCGAAAGAATGAAGTTACGCATGAGCCCCGCGTAAAAAAAAACACCGAAGGAACTGCCGAAAAAGAGGTTGTAGCGAGCTGTCCCGATGAGAGGGAGTACCGTGAAAGCATCTCCCGCATTGAAATATCCCACCATTTTATACAGGAACAGACCGCCTTCGAGCGTCAGGGAGTCATGCTTCCCGGAAGTTTTGAAATAAAGCGTGTGTGCGACGTCGTAACCGTAGCGAAAGCCACCCCCGGCGAGGAGTCGGGTCTTCGGAACGTCCTGATAATTTCTGAAGGCGCCCATTTGTGCGGTGAGCCAGTTTTTATTGTGTTCGTTGGGATTGAAATCTTCATCGACGATTTCCTGTCCTGCTTCAGGATCAGACTCGTCCTCAGGGTTCACTTTGGCCTGCTCTTCATCACCTGGCTCGAGGTTCGCTTTCAGATCCTGCTTCGTCGTATCCACTGCACCCGCGACGGGGCCGATGACCGGACTCACACGGGGACCGGGAGGTTTCGCCGCGGCTGCAACGGGGATTTCCACCGGAAGCGCAGAGGGTTGCGGGGCAGGGGCAACAGCAATCGGAGGAGCGACTGCGGTTAAGGCAGGATTTGCGTTAGGTAATGGAGCCGGGTTCGCAGCTGCAGGAGGAGCCACGGGTGGCTGTACCGACAGGGGTCGTTCGAGTTCTTTCAGATCAGCCTGGTCCTGAGCCGTGGGAGGAGGCGGGATATAATCTGCGATCTTTTCAACAGCGAGATAAGAAGCATTGTCTGGAAGTGCTTCAAGCTTGTAAAGGCGAACTCGTTTTGCAGCAAATTGCGTCTTCTCTGATTTCGACATCATGACTCGAAAAGCCATGATGGGTTCAATGCCATTTTTCAAGAGCAGGATTCTCCCGACATTCGGCAGCTCTTCGGCCTTCTTGTCAAAGAGGTAGATCTTTCCAGAGCGACTGTGGCGAAGAACGACCACATTGTACGTTTTCGCTTCAATCAGCGGCAACGTATCTTTCGCAGCCGCAGTCGGTGCTGCCGCGGCAGGTGGCGCCGGAGCCGGCGGAGCAACTGGAGTCGCGACCACAGGAGGTGGGGCGACTGCGACAGGAGGTGGGGCGACTGCGACAGGAGGTGGGGTGACGAGGGGTGCCGTGACGGGAGCTTCGGGAGGAAGCGGTGGAATTTCAAGAGCGGGGTCCGGGGGTGGAGGCTCTCCTGCAGTGAGGCTCGGCACGTCATCGAGAAGTTCTTCGGCATGACCTCCCAAGACAAAGGGTGAGAGCGCGAGCACAGCCAGAGCAGACCAACTTAAAAGTCTGATCACTTTGACAAGAGGAGTGTGTTTCGCTTTAATGCCGGGTGATGTCGTCATATTCAGTAATTGAAAGTGTAACGCGCAGGAAACCGGGTGTCGAGTCACCCGCCCGCTCGGCAAAAATGCCCCGGCTCTTATTTGCCGCGTGTGTGGCTCTGGTCACGATTCAATTCGTCTCCCTTGCCCATGCAGAACCGCCGCCTCCGCCAGAACCCACTTACTCCGAAGCCCAGCATCTGATGAAAGACAAGAAATGGAGTGAGGCCGCGATCGTTCTGAAGCAGGTCCTCAGTCACTCCACCGACTCCTCGTTTCTCGCGATGGAGCTTGCGAAGGCGCTCCTCTATTCCGGCAGACGCGAAGAAGCACTGAGCGTGCTCAAGCAGGCCGCAAGCAGAGCCAAAGGTCGGGAAAGAGCCTCACTCATCCAGCGCTCCAAAGTGATGTCCCGGCTGTTTCTCACCAATTCGACTTTTCAGGGTTATCAGGAAGGTCTCAATTTTCTCGCTGCCAAAAAATACAAAGCCGCGCGCGAACGCTTCGAGAAGTCCCTCGAGCTCGAACCGGACAATATCGAGATCATCACTCGCATCGGACAGTGTCTGCTGCTCGAAGGAGATTACGACAGTTCCGCCGAACGTCTTCGTCTGGCCAAGAAGCTCGATGCCGATCAGGCTGAAGTGAGAATGTGGCTGGGACGTGCACTACACCATCGCGGAGAGAAACAGGCCGCGATCGATGAATTGAAAGTGGCCAATGAGGAACTCAAGAACTCCGAAGTCGCGCCAATCTGGCTGGCGGACACCTATTACTCTCTCGGGAAGAAGGATCTGGCGATTCAGATGCTGGAGAAGGATCTCGAAGAACATCCATTTCATGTCCATGGCCTGGTCGTGCTGGCGGAGTTCAAACTCAACGCTGCCAAGGACACTCAGGCGCTTTGGAACGTGAGAAAAGATCTGCAGGTCGCGCAGAGCCGGATGCCGCAGTACGAGTCGGTTGAATTGCCGAGATTTGAAAGTGATCTGGGAGTGGAGTTGAGATCGCCGGAAGAGATGACGGGTGAGATCAAGAAACTTCTTCAGCGGGTTGAAGACCGGCTCGATGTCCAGCCTTCAACTCCAGCCAAAGAATGAAAACGAATCAGCGCTGAGCGATCGGCACGACTTTCTTGTCAGTCGGTCCAGTCCAGAAGCCGCGTGGACGGTAGATGCGGTTGTTGGCGTATTGCTCTAGAACCTGGGCGCTCCAGCCTGAAACGCGGCTCACTGCGAAGATCGGAGTGAAGTCACGTGGGCGAAGTCCAAGCGCCGTGTAGACGAGGCCGCTGTAGAAGTCGACGTTGGGCATGAGGCCCTTCTTCTCTTCCATCTGTTCCTGAATGCGAACGAGCATGCGGTGGTAGTCTTCAAGACCAGCTTTCTTGCAGGTGACGAGAGAAAGCTCCTTCAGGATCTTCGCTCGTGGGTCCCCGTTCTTGTAAACGCGGTGACCGATACCCATGACTTTCTTGCCATTTTTCACGGCGTCATCAATGAAAGAGTCCACCTTGTCGTAGGTGCCGATTTCCTTGAGCATGATCATCACGGCTTCATTGGCTCCGCCGTGCAGGGGTCCTTTGAGGGAGCAGAGGCCGCCGGTGATGTCGCTGTAATAGTCACTCATGGTCGAGGCCACCACGCGAGCGGTGAAGGTTGAAGCGTTGAGCTCATGATCCGCATGAAGAACGAGAGCGGTGTCGAAGAGCTTTTCTTCGTCAGCGGTCGGTTCCTTGCCACGAACCATGTTGAGAAAGTTCCAGGCGATGGTTTTTCCAGCGACAGGAGCGATGGGCTTCTGGCCCTGCTCAAGACGGGACATGGCAGCGACGATCGTTCCAAATGCTCCCGTGAGACGAGTGGCGTTGGCGACCACACCTGCTGGAGTGATGTTTTCCGCGCCGGCATCGGTGAGACCGAAGTGAGAAATCGCAGTGCGAAGTTTTGCCATGGAGTGAGCCGTCGTCTTCGCGATGGTTTCGAGCACGGTGAGGTAGTCAGCCGAGAGAGTGGCCTTGGCCTGGAGTTCGCCTTTGAATTTTTCAAGCTCGCCTGCATTTGGAAGTTTGCCGTTCCAGAGAAGGTGAACGGTTTCTTCGAAGCCGCAGTTCTGTGCGAGGTCTTCGATCGTGTAACCACGGTAGAGCAAAGTCACATCATGGATCGTGCTGATCTCGGTGGTGCAGGCCACAATGCCTTCCAGGCCCTTGTTTGCTGATTCTGGGATTTGTTCTTGCGCCATAAGTAATCTCTCTTTTTTAATTTTTGGTAAACACTTGGAACATTACAGATTATTGCAGAAACCTCCAGAGAGGAGCCGCTTTTTTGACGGGCCACGCTTGACTTAAGTGCGACATCAGACCTAGAACCATCAAAATTCATTTTCGCTTGGGGGAGCTACTTTGGGAACCGATAAAATTTTTATCGCAATCGCTGGAAATATCGGCACCGGAAAAACCACTTTGACCAACATGCTATCCGAGCGTTTTGGTTGGGAAGCCCACTTCGAGGCGGTCGCTGACAACCCTTATTTGGCGGACTTCTACAGCGATATGAGCCGCTGGGCTTTCCCTCTCCAAGTCTTCTTTCTGAACAACCGTTTCAGAGCGCATCAAAAAATAACGCAAGGCTTCAATAGTGCGATTCAGGATCGCAGTATTTATGAGGACGCCAACATCTTCGCCCGTAACCTTTACGAGCAGGGGCAGATGGAAAAGCGCGACTACCACAACTACCTTGAGCTTTATGAGGCCATGGCAGGATTTATCAATCCTCCGGATCTCATGATCTATCTCAAGAAGTCCCTCCCGCTACTCAAGACTCGCATAGCCATGCGTGGGCGCGATTATGAGAAGAACATTCCAGATGAGTACCTCAGCAACTTGAACCGGTATTATAATGACTGGATGGCATCCTACGATCTTGGGAACAAGCTGATCATCGAAAGTGATCATCTGGATTTCAAGAACAACCCAGCTCACTTCGAGGAGATCGCGCAAGGCATCCTCAGTGCTCTCGATCAGAAGGATCTGTTCCTGGCTTCATCCACTCCGAAAGTGTCAATTTCTCCACAGCTGAGATTCTGAAAAACTGAACTTCAAACTTTAAATGGGCTCGGACACGCAAGTGTTCGGGCTTTTTTCGTTGTGTGAGTCTGTAAAGACACAGCTCTGTTTTGACTGATCAAAGTTTGGACAGCTGTTTTATTCTTTCGAGAAAGGCGCGCGTGAAAACGCTGAAATCACTGAAGAAAGCGTTCGGCACTCTGCTTGCTCTGTAGACACTCAAGAGAAGCCAGAATCAAAAAGAGAGTGAGTGATTTATGTGCGTTGAGAACAAATCCAAGTTTCAGAAGTTGATGGCCTTGATCGCGATGGGCGTTTCACTGACTGCCGCGCAAGCGGCGCACGCGCAGGAACATCCAACAAACTCAGCTTCAAAAGACCCTCACATCGTCGCTCATGTGGCTACGGTCGCGGCTGTCGGTACGACGGCAGGAGCACTTCATTTCATGATAAAATCAGCCGATCTCAATGCGAAGATAGATCATCGAATGATGAATACCTTTTACAGAGATATGCGCAAGTCGGATTGGGGTGCCCTCTACGAAGAACGCGCAGTGATGTCCAAAGAACTCTCCAGATTGGACGGTGCTTGCGCAGTGATGCTGGTCTCCTCGCTGGGGTTTCTCGCTTCGGCGTACACGGATTATATCACCAGCGGAGCCTTGAGCAGTATCTCAAGCGGCAAGATCAGTTTGCTTCAGGCCAAAGCACTTTATGAACAAAGTTCCGCTGAGCAGAAGCCGCCGGTAAAGGTCGCCGCAAGAAGATTCAGGTAGGAAATACTTCCATCCGCTCGGAGTCGAGTACCCTGACTGCAATAGCCGGCATCCACGAAAAGAAAGAGCGCAAGTGATTCATGAAGATTGAGAACAAGTCCAAGCTTCAGAAGTTGATGACCTTGATCGCGATGGGAGCGGCGTTGACCGCTGCGCAAGCAGCGCAAGCGCAGAGTATTCCGAGCGCCTCATCGAAAAAAACAGTCGAATCTGAGGTCATCGTTCACCCGGCACTTGAAGTCAGTGCGGGTTCCGCCGCGGCTTCGGGTGGCCTTTACTGGCTCTCCAGCGGCAAAAAAATGGGATTGGAAAAGACTCATACTTCACCCTTGATCTTCGATCCAGGCACAAGTCGGGCAGTTACCCGGGAGTGGGCAGAGCGGACCACTTCGAAAATCAGAGAAGGTGATCGAGTTGTCGTCAATCATCAGATGTCCGAAAAAGCGTACCAGTTGACGGTGGACGCACGACTCAAGGAAGTGGCCCGATTAAAAACCACTTCTGCAAAGATCACGGCAGAAGCAGCAATACCAACGGTATTGGTCGACAACAATCGCACCTACAAAATGGGAACAACGCTGGGAATTCCGAGAACCAAGACGATCAGCCAGGGGAAAGTACTCATCCGTGACGAGAAGAAATTCTGGGCAGCGGTCAAATCGGTGCAGCCTCTGGAAGATGAAGCAAGGAGACTCGACAATGAAGTCTACATGGAGAGAAACTACGCCATTTATAGAAGTGGCAAAATTGTCGATAAGACGATTTACGCAGAAGGGCTGACGAAAGCCAATACCATGCGAGAAGTTGATCAAGTACTGGGAAATGGTGGAAAGCTGAGAAGTATCATGGTCTCTGATGGAAAGGTGCTGAAGCAAATCAAGTCACTGGAGCTCGCGGCAGTGGCCACGGGAGTGGTCAGCATCGGGAGCCTTGCCGTGGCAGGGTACCATGGCATGTTGGACGGATCTTCAGGCAACTCTGGCAAGATCAGTGATATGCAGAACAAGGCGCTCAAGGCAGTGGGCGACCCTACTCCTTCGGTTTCCACTCGAGGTTTGGCCGAACAGGTGAAGTAAAAGCTCTGAACGAAGAATGCTGATATGCAGTGTGCCGGCCATGTCCCAGGTGACACGCGCCGGCACGAACTTGTCGAATTTCCATACGGCTGATCATCGATCAGACAGGGCCTCGTCTCATCTGCCCGAAGACAAGGACCTTTTTACTGGCATCCCGCTTGCTCATTAAGAGGTGAGAGAGAGATGTGCGCATGTTCATGAAAAATAATTTCAACTCAATCCCGGCTCTCATCGCAATCAGCGTTTCGCTGACTTCGGGCCTCTCCGTTCAAGCTCAAAGTTTTCCCGACCAGCAGGGCCCGAAAATCATCTCTCACACGAATGCTGAGGTGGGGGCCGCCGCAGGCGCTTCAACTGCGATCCTCACTCGACAGCTGCACCTGGCGATTCAAGAAGGGATTCAGACTTACTCTTCTCCTCACATCGTGAATGTCGCCAGTGCCCCGATTCAGCCTTCTCCCGAAGAAATGCAGCGCTGGCTGAAGAAAGCCTCAAAAAAAATTCAAGCTCATGATGATGTGACCATTCGCTATACTCTCGGCCAGGCGCAGAACCGACAGGAATGGCTGAAGCGACAGAACGCTTCAATCGCGGAGAAAGAAGCGTTCATTGAAAACACCACCGACAAGGTGAAGGCCGCACTTGCCAGAATCGAACTGAAGCGCACCACCTGGTTCCGTGATCTCGTGGCAAAGGGCGAACGCCCGGCCCCGATGGTGATTCTTGAGAAGTCCCTGGGTTCCGGGGAAGACATCGCTGCCAGGACAAAGTCTTTCGCCAGCAGCATGATTCACAACGGTGGACAGGTTCAGGAAATTTCCGTTCTCTCCGAAGCCGCGAGCCGCAAGGTTTCATTTCTGGCCGCCGGAACTGCCGTCGCCGCCACGGCAACTCTTGGATCGCTCGGAAAAGCGACGTGGGATCACTTCAATGAGCAAAGCGGATCTTCAGAGAAAATCAGCACGCTCCAGGTTAAATCGGTGAACGAAATTTCCGCTTCCCGCAAGTCTCATCCTTCCTCCCGTTCCACATCCGCTTCCATCGCTCACTGAAGCCCAGCTGACTTCACTTCCCGCCGCAAGTGCTGAGAAGCGCGGGTTGAGCACTCTGCAGTTCGAGCTGCGCATTTTTCAGGCGTTCATCCCGGATGGCGAGTTCGTTTTTCATTCCAGTGATCTCAGCCAGGCGAACCTGGTAGTCAATCGTGAGATCCGTCACTTTCTGATAGCAGTCTTCAAGCTGGCGTGCGTTCAAGTGCCTGGGCGCCTCGATCCTGTTGATCTGTTCGACCACCCCAGCGAAGAGGGGATTGCCTGCAGTACCCGTTCGGATACCCAGCAGTGAATCCACGGTTGATTGCGGCGAGACTCCCGCTTTCCGTTTTTCAGCCACTTGATAGATTTCCTTGAGACCGATGACCGTGGCTTCGAACGCATCCAGTGCCTGCAGTTCACTCAAATGCCCCATTTTGAATGGCTCGGCGACTTCGCTGAATCTCGGATCGACGAAGAGTGTCTTCCACCGGTCGAGCTCCGAATGAGTCTCGATCCGAGGACTGCCTTTGAAAGTGGCAAGCACCAGTGGCTCTGACTTTCCGGGACGGTCGGGTCTCATCGCGACACCGATCTGGGCTTCGGGCAGAACTTTGTAAGCTTCCTGTGCTTTTTTCGTCAGGACTTCGGGATTGTTGATGGCCTGATAAGCCATCAGATAGCCCTCTTCAGGAGACATTCCCTCTGAAATGAATGCATAGATTCTTCCCAGCGCATAACCGGTGGGATCCAGCTGAAGATTCTTTGAATTTCTCGCTCTCACTTTTCCATCTTCAAGAACGAGATCGTAAGCGTTTTCTCCACCTTCCATGATTTTTGCTTCGAGTTCGGTGGTGGTCGTGTTGCCCAGAGAGAGAGTTGGGGAAAACATACGGACGAAACTCGCCTTGACATGAAAGGGGAGTTTCATGAAATGAGGATTTCTGTCGATGGCTTGTCCGGTCATGCCTTCGAGCTCCCGGGTGAAATCCAGCTTCGCGTCCTTGTTTCCAGTCTTGATGTCGGTTGTTCTTTTCTGGAGCATTTTTGCGTAAGTGAGTCGAGCGATCTCATCCAGTCTCTGGCCCTCTTCTTCCGTGATCCAGGCAAGTTTTCTGAATTGAGTGATCCGTGGGAGTTCTGCGCCTTTTTCCTTCATCACCCATCGGTAGAGGTCAGAATTATGGCGAAGCAGGATCTGATCTCCATCACTCGGCTTGATCAAGCCTGAGTTCACCAGGTCGGTGACTGCATAGGAGCCCGGAAGGTTTGCCTCATCTTCTTTCACGACTTTCGCATCCCGCTTTCTGTTTTTGGCTTCGAGCGACTCTGTGGCAGCTTCAACCGGCTTCTGGAAGAGGTAAGTGTAGCCGGCAATGGATATCGGAGTCGTCACTTGCCAGCTGCTGTTGCGAGCCATGGCCAGAGGATTGTTGATCCAGCCCATCGAATTTTTAAAAATATTTCTGTTCTGATTCTGGTCTCGAGCCTTTACAAGGATCCGCAGTCCCTTGGTCTCCTTGACTTCTTTGGAGTAGTTACTGAAAAATTTGACAGTTTTCGGGACCAGGTGCCGGATGAAGTTTTGCATCTTCCACAGCTTGAGAGTTTTGAGTCTCTTCAGGGTGAGAAGGCGTTCTTCAGGGTTCATCTCCGCAAGCCTGCTGATCAGATGGATGATATCGGTCTTGGCCAGGTAACTCCCCGCTGAACGGATCAATTGAACGACGGTGTTATCCTTGAGCAAAGCTCGAATTGCAGCAGTGATCTCAGGGAGGTTGCTGGCTTTCGACATGCTGATCAACGGGATGAAGTCCGCTGCCGAACAGGACAGGTTGAGGACGGCGTCCATGACGGCATCGTGGTAATCTTCGAGCGCGAGTCTGGATTCTTTCAAGGCGGCAGGATCGCTGGTGCGGAGCAGGTAGGCCCGTTCCATTTCGATCATGTCCTGACGGGAGTCGCGCGCGGACTGAATGCCCACAAGACCTTGAGTGATCAGGAGAGGAATGGCCACGGCCGAAGCCACTGCCCCGATGGATGAAACCGTCGCCGCCGCGCCCACTGAGCCTGCGACTCCGAGAAGGCCCGCTCCTGCCCAGGAAAGGACACCCGTGGCAATCAGTACCGCACCCGTACCTCCGATGACCAGGGAGTAAATTTTCAGATTTCGGTCGTATTTCTCCGCGTCCAGCATCGCTTTGCAGGTAACCCCCGCGTATTCGGGATTCTTCATGAGGAGCTGACCCACGGCGACGGGATTGATGCGAATCAGGCGTCGAAGATTCTTTTCGGTGTCAGCGACGCTGGGTTCATGGTCAAGCCCCTCCGCCAGATCCTGGTACAGATCGCCCGCTTCGTCTTCGATGGAGTCAACGGCTTTGAGGACGTCATTCACCTGGACGTGATCCAGGGGCCTGAAGACCTCGTCCGGGCCCAATACGATCTTGCCCGCTTTTTTCCGCAGGTGCTTCGTGAAGAGCAGGTAGCCGGGTCCCGCTGAAAGTTCATTCAAAGAGACGGATTTGGGATCCTTGTTGATCCGCGTGATCAGGGCATTGATCTGTTCAGTCGCTTCACCGGAGTCCATTTTGCCTGTATGGGGCAGGAGCGCATTCTTTTTTGCGTCGATCTTGCCAACCGGGCGACCGATGGCCTGAGACAGAAAAAGGTCGCTTCGTGCCGTTTCCAATTCTTCGGGAGTCGGAAGTTGAGTGTTTCTCTGAGAGGAGAAGGTCTGGGCACGAAGAAGGGATTCCTGCTCTCTGAGGGTTTGTTTGAAATGTGCATGTAATTCTTTTTTGTCAGCTGCGGTACAGCTTGCCCTTTCTCCACTTGGACTGCAGAGCTTCTGCACGAGATTCGAATCAGGCATGATACGAGTGAAGCGAAGCTTTGCCTTCATCGCTTCTTCGAGAGCGTTCTTCCTCATCTCCTGGGTGAGATCGAGTTCGAAGTCCGACTTGAATGCAGCATCCGTGATTTCGTGGATCTGTTGAGCGAAGCCTTCCAGCGTCCTTGAACTGGTCTGCAGGTTTTTGCAGGAAACTTCAGCGGTGGACGTCGCGCCCGCCGCATTCAGAATTCGAAGCTTGAGGGTGTTGGATTCGGTTGCGCACTTTGCAAGCGCGTCTTTGACCGTCAGGTAATTCAGGAGCTTCGCATGCTGTTTGAGAATGGCCTTGCCCGAAACACTCCTGAGAAATTCGCTGTTCTCCGGGGCCGCCACGAACTGGGTGGATGCTTTCGCCAGGGTTTTTGCAGCTCGTGCATCGAGATCATTATAAAGAAGAGAGTTGAATCCATTTTGCAGCGACACCGGATCGGTCGCGCGCGCCGAGGGTGTACTGATCATGAGCACCGAGACCACCGTGATGAGTATGATGTTTCGACAGTTCAAGTGCATCAATTACCTCTCGGACTTTTTGAAGCCAAGAATGAGAAATCATGGAGTATTCTGGATATTTTTCGCCGCGCCGGTATCAAAAATTTGGTCATTTGCCTTGGCACCTCCTCCATGCACACGCCCAACTGTCTAGAATGAATGAGTAATATCAGCATCGTTAATAATAGTTAATAATGCTCAAGCTCTAGGCATTAATTTCCGACATGTCTGTTGGAGAAATGATTATGGAAACAAAACTACTCAAACGACTCAGCACCTTGGGACTGGCACTCGCTTTCAGCACCGCGATGACTGCCTGTTCACTCACTCAGACCTCGTCGACTGAAGATGCCATCAGTGATGAGCTTCCAGTGGCCACTGCCGAAACGGATGCAGTCCCGATGGAGAAAGTCGAAGATCCGAAAGGCCAGCCCGGTGGCAAGGATTCTCTCGAAGCCATTTCCGAACAGCCAGCAGCTCCAATCGCTGACGCTCCTCCAGCACCGCCGGCAGCAGATCCAGCAGCTTTGCCTCTTGCGGACCCTGCGACCAGCACTCCTCCTATGAGTCTGGCTGAAGCGACCCCGCCTCCTCCTGCTGCGCAACCGGATCCGATCGCCGCTCCTGCTGCGCCAGAGCCAGTCGCTCAGGCTCCGGTACCGGCTGAACACTCGGCTCCCGCTCCTTCTTCAGGAACCGGCGAACATCAGGAGTACACCGTTCAGAAGGGTGACACTCTGATGAAGATTGCCTTTGAAGTGTATGGCGACATCTATCAGTGGAAGAAAATTCTCGAAGACAACAGCGACAAGATCTCCAGTGCCAATGCCATTCCCAAGGGAACTGTATTGAAAGTGGACAAGAGCGTCGCCGGTATCGATCGCAATGGCGAGAAGTACCTCATCAAGAACGGTGACACCCTCGGAACTATCTCAGATGACGTTTACGGCACCAAAGCCAAGTGGAAGAAACTCTGGGAAAACAACAAGCAGCTGATCAAGGATCCAAATCGGATCTTTGCCGGTTTCTATCTCTACTACACGATGAGCGCGGAAGATCAGCAGGAACTCGATCAGAAGAAGGGTGCCACTCAGGCCGCTCCCCTGGCCGAAGATTCTGCAGCCGCTCCACGCACTCCAGCCAACGCGAAATAGATTCGCGCTACGGTGCAGTCATAACTCCAGACGGCGATCTGCTTCAGCAGGTCGCCGTTTCTTTTTTCCTATCGACTACCGGACGTCAGTCAAAAAAGTGACAAGGCTTCATTCCTGCAAACGACGATTTTTCGTTGAGTGATCCGACGAACGGAAGTTAAACTCAATGGACGATGAGTACTCGAACTTCGACCATCACCTTCTATTCATTCATGATCGCAGTCACCGGCGCGGCTTTCATGGCGGGTGGCTGTTCGACCATTGCTTCTCCGAAAGTGATCACGGTCGAAGAACGAATCAAGCTTGATGATTCACTTGGAATTCGACTCGCCGAGTCCTTCGAGTCCCAGGTCCGGACCCGGAAGATTCCGAAAAATCTCATTCCTTATTTTCATGATCTCGCCGCACTGGTGGCAAGTTCAAAGCCCGAACTGAAAGCCTCGAGCTTCAGAGTCTTCATCATTCGCGACCGCCAGAACATCTGGCAGAACTTTGCCCTGCCTGGAAACCGGATCTACCTTTCGGAAGGATTTCTCAAGAACGCGCACTTCGAGAATGAAATCATCGCCTCAATTGCGCTGGAATTCGGACACCTGCTGCATCGGCATCTGATTCGGGAAGTCGAACTTTCAGAGCAGGACCGCAGGCGCGGTGAAGCTTCGGCGGACCCCGCTGAAATCGCCGCAGCAGCCGATGTCAGCGGGAATTCAGTCAATTTTTTTGGCAAGACGGGCCTCTTCAATTTCTCTGAAAAGGACCAACTGGAAGCCACCGAGACGGCGGTCGGCCTGATGTACCAGGCGGGTTATGATCCGCGCGGGCTGTTGTCCGTGTGGCAGAAACTGCAGAAGAATCGAAAAAATTCTCCCTATGAAAGCAAATCGATCGTAAAATTCGTGGAGAAGACCCATCAGGCGATCGCGGCTTTTTCACCTCTCAGAAATCCCGTCATCAGTTCGGAAGAGTTTTTGAAGAACAAGAATAGGATAGAACGACTGTGAGCAATGGCAAAAACCTGGGAGCGGAGGTTCGCGAGATGATTGATCAGATGATGGTAGGCGATGAAGAAGCTGCGAGCTGGGTGAAAAAATCACGAGTCATTGATTCATTGGTGAAAATTCCTGGTGATGCAAGCACCCGTCGTTATTATCGTCTCACTTCCGTTGGCAGAAGCTACATCCTGATGCGAATGGATCCTTTCATGAAGGACGGCTTTGATCTCGACTTTCTGGTCGTCCAGAAGCACCTGACCCTGGCCAGCGTTGAAGTTCCAGCCGTGCTTGACGTCGATCCGGAGCGTGGCTTCATTCTTCTGGAGGATCTCGGCGACGTCACGCTTCTGCGCCGACTTCAGAATGTCTCCAATCCGGATGTCGAAAGACACCTTTATGAAAGAGTGATTGATCAGCTGGTCAATTTGCAGTTTCATGCCTCTCCCAGACAGGGTTCAAAACCGATTGACGCCTTCAAGCTTCGTTTCGATCACGAGAAGCTCATGTGGGAGATGAACCACACGATCGAACATTTCTACAAGCAGTACCTGGGTCGCGAAATCAAACCTCACGACCTCAAGGTCATGGAGGAGGGGTTGAGCGAAATCTGTCATATACTGGCCAATCAGCCTGTCGTCTTCACGCATCGCGACTTTCACAGCCGCAACGTCATGGTGATGCCACCGGAAGAGGGTACGAACAACGATCGACTCGTCATGATCGATTTCCAGGATGCGAGAATGGGTCCGGCCCAGTACGATCTCGCGTCGCTTCTCAAGGACAGCTACTATCAGCTCGACGAAGGGCAGATCAAAAGCCTCGTGAACTATTACATCGCGCGCTGGGAGGGGGTCTCACAGCAGACTCTGGACCACACGGAGTTCTTCAGGGTCTTTGACCTCATGTCCGTCCAGAGAAACTTCAAGGCCATCGGCAGCTTCGCGTCCTTCATGAATCGTCGCGGGAATCCGAGTTACCTGAAATACATCGGAAACACCTTCGAGAACATTCGCAGAACACTGCTGAAGTATCCGGAGTACTCCGAGCTTCGTGAAGTTCTCTTTCATTATTACTACTTCTGAGGATTCCATGAGCCCCACGAAAGTCACGCAGGCGATGGTGATGGCTGCCGGTCTGGGAACGCGACTTCGTCCTTTCACGGATCTGGTTGCCAAGCCGATGCTGCCGCTGATGGGAATTCCGATGGCGCAATTCGCCTTTGATCTGCTCACTCATCATGGGGTGAAGAAGATCGTGGCCAACGTGAGTCATCTTGCCGCGGAAACCTGTGAAGGCCTGAGGGCTCTGGACCTCGGGAACACGACGCTTGAAATCAGTGACGAAAGTCAGTGTCTCCTTGGAAGCGGCGGGGGCATCAAAAAGGCCGCTGCACACTTCGGGCGTGAGCCTTTTTTTCTCCTCAATTCAGACGTGCTCTGCGATGTCGATCTCGCGGAGCTCGAGCGCCATCATGCCCGGCTTCGCAAGGAGCATGGAGTGCTGCTGACTCTCGCGATTCTCGTGACAGGTCAAATAGGAAGCAAATACCGAGAAATTCTTGTAGATCCTGCCACTCGGCTCATCACTGGGCTGGGTGAGCAGGCCGAGCAGCGACCTTACTTCGTCGGCGTCGCGATCGTGGAACCCGAAGCGCTTCGGAATGTGCCCGCAGGTGTGGCTGAGTTTGTTCCTTCGATTCTTCTGCCCGCCCTCAAAGCCGGAAAGGCGGGCGCCTTTCTGATGCAGGAGTGCAAGTGGTTTGATGTGGGCTCACCGGACCTCTGGCAAGCCACTCACTTTTCACTGATCGACCTGCTCGAAAAGGGAACAATCCCTGAACTCTGGAAAAAACGGCTTCTGGAGGCCAATGAGAAGAGGGCCGATGGGGGCTGGTCCTCAAAAGAAACGCAGCATTCGAAAAGCTCCCACTGGAAATCCCCCTATTACATTTCCGTACCTGATGGAGCGGTGGAGTTTTGTGGGCCCCGCGCCGTCTTCTACGCGACGACTCCCCAGACTCCCGCAGAGCAGCTTGTTCACGAAATTGAAAATGGCATCGGTTTTGGAGGGCTCTGGGCCCCGCTGAAATAATTCGCTCCGGGCCTCGCTCCGATGATCAAGTGATCGCTTTGAGCACGTGATCCCAGTTCTCACCGGGAATGATGTGACCCGGAGGTCCGAAGCCCTGAGCGCCCGTCCAGCTGCCGCCGAGTGGCTGACCCCGAAGGGACAGATACCCGTAAAGCGCGAACGCCTGGGCTTCGATGAACTGGGGCTCGAGCCCCGCGTCTTCCAGTGTTGAGAATTTGACCTGAGGGAGTCGGTCATTGAGCCAGAGAAGAAGCATCGGGTTTCGTGCTCCACCCCCGCAGATGTAGACATTTTTGAGTGGAAGGCGCTTCTTCAGGACAAACGCTTCGTAAGCCCGTGCGATGGATTCAACCGTGAGTGCCGTGGCGGTCGCGACCAGGTCAGCACCCTTGGCTTTGGTATGGGCGAGAAACCATTCGACCGTGAAGTCATCGCGACCCGTGGATTTCGGAGGCTGCTTTTTGAAGTAGGGGTGTTTGAGAAGGGCAAGAAGTGACTTCTCGTCGACTGAACCCTGGGCTGCAAGCAGTCCATCAATATCCATGTGGAGCTTGCCCTTGGACGCGATCTCCGCTGCCGCATCCATCCAGAGGTTTCCGGGACCGGTGTCAAAGGCGAGCACGAGATTTTTAGGACCGATGTAAGTCGTGTTGCTGATCCCACCGATGTTGTGAATGGCGACGCCACCCTTTTCAGCACCCAGGATCGGGGCCAGAAACTGATGAAAGAGGGGAACCAGCGGAGCTCCCTGTCCACCGGCAGCCATGTCTCCATTTCTGAAATTGGAAACGACGGTGAGTCCCGTCTGATAGGCGATCTGCGTGGGGTCGCCGAGCTGAAGCGTCGTGCCCTTGCCCTGGGAATCCGGAAAGTGACCCACGGTCTGACCATGATTGGCGATCACGTCGGGGCGGCTCTTGGCTTCAGCGGATTTGTTCATGGCTGCAAGCACGTTGCCATACCACTCTCCAAGATCACGGTTCAGCTGCAGCATTTCCTTAAGCGTCACTTTGGTGCCGGGCTTCTGAAGCTTGAGAACTTCCTGTCGGAGTTTCTTCGGATATTCGTAGGTGCGCTCCCAGAGGGGCTGCCAGCCTTCGGAATCGAAACGCACGCAAGCGGCGTCCAGGCCGTCGCACGAGGTTCCAGTCATCACGCCCAAAATTTTCAGAGTCTTCATCATTTAAGAGTACGAGGGAGAGGGGTTGATTGACAAGCTCTTGATCAACGTGAGATTTTATTAACCATGAAGGTGATTTCAGCATCCGTACGATTGCGAGTGGCGACTGCCATGATGGCGCTCTGGGTCCCGGTTGCCGCCGTGGAAACCATCATCGTCACGCGAGCACAGTGGTGGAATCTGCCGAAAACAACGATTGAGATCTGGAGTGGTTCAGTGGCGCTCATCAGCCTGCCGCTCGCTCTCTGGATGCTGGCCGGAAAACGGTGGGCGCTTCACCTGACCGCACTCTTCGGCATTCTCTGGACGGTCCTGAGTCTCTGGGTCGCGTTCAGAACTGAAAATCCGGGCCTGGGATTTTTCACATTGCTGTTGATGGTGCTCTGGCTCGCTCTTTTCACGGGACTGAAGCATGAGATGAGTCGCTCATTCTTTGATCCCCATCTGAAGTGGTTTCAAGGATTGCCCGAAGCCATTCCAGGAGTTGCATGCATCCTGAACGCTGAAAGTGAGTCCACTTCGCCGGCACTTCGAGCCAGTCGTCTGGATGTTGATGGAGCGTTCGTGTTCAATCCGGGTGAGGAACCCATTTCACCGGATCAGATCCGGAAAATTTCCGAGATGATTTTCAGATTCAAGGACCGTGAAGTGCGATGCCATGCTAAAATGATGAG
Organism: Oligoflexia bacterium; assembly: GCA_014378465.1. Classification (GTDB taxonomy): domain Bacteria; phylum Bdellovibrionota; class UBA1018; order UBA1018; family UBA1018; genus UBA1018. The sequence continues at coordinate 69,979 of JACMNQ010000075.1, forward strand.
TGTGCTCAAAGATAACAGGGGCTTCGGCTTTCAGTTCATCCATGTGGCGCCGGACGCGCGCAAGGAACTGGGCGACTTCATAGAAACGATGCGAGGAGAGGGATATGTTGAATAAGCAAATGAGCCATCTGAGGTTTTTTCTCGCAGGAATGGTTTCTAGCATCACCGTCGGAATTCTGGCGCTCGTCATCTTTTCCGGCTGTGATCGCGCCCCTTCAACTGGCGGGGACCCCCAGAAGCGCCTGACTGAATACATCTCCACCAGTTTTTCGATCAAGGAATACAAGGACAAGGAACAGCTTCTGCAGTTTCTTTCCGGTGATGCGAAGACTCGCCTCACGGCCTGGAGCGAAGAGCAGTTTCGCCAGGCATTTCTGGACTCCAAGCGCAAATTCATCAAGCTCGTGATTCGTGAGACGAAGAGACCTTCGGCCACTGAGACCAACATCACCTACGAACTTGTCTACACGGACGAAAGCAAAGGCAGCAATGCCAAGGTGACCAACAAGAAGATGTCTCAGTTCGTCCTCGAAAATGGCAAGTGGTACATCAAGGAAGTCAGCAATATCAAGGAACTCGTCGAATACCAGAACGAGATGTCCTTGCCCTGACTCAGGGTGATTTGAAGAGGGCCGCTCCCGATGAGGGTTCCGTCTGGGCTGTACCCAATCTGAGCGTGATCAATTCCCAGACCTTGGCATCCTGAGTGCCAAGAACGTAATTCATATTCCCGTTGGGCGCCCTGAGAAGGGACTGATAAACCGTGACTCCACCGGCAACAAGAACGATGTCAGTCCGCTGCTTGCCGGGTGAGTTGAGGTCCTGCAGGCGAAGCACTCTCTGGTGATCGGGATTCGTGTTGTAGATGAGAGCGGTGCCGGTCACCGTGTTGCCGTTCCTGCCGGAAAATTCGGCCTGCGCCTCAATCACCCCACTGGGCACGGAATCATTCAGGCGGCCACTTCCCTGACCACAGCCTGCTGCTGAAAACGCCACGCCTGAAAAAGCCGTCATGATCAGCAGTCTGTGAAAAGGGTTCGAGCTGGACATCGATTCATTTTCGCATGGCTTCGAGCGGGATACAAGAAGGGTAGCCAAACCCCTCTCAAAGCGTTAAAATCTGAATGTGACGTTGCTTCGCTTCCTCTCAGTTTTCTTCGCGACCGGATTTCTACTGGCCGGTCTTTCCGGATTGGCTCTGGGTGCGGTCGGACTTTGGATCGGACTGGGTTTGACCGTCGTGATTTTTCTTGTGGCACTCCTTGCGTCGCCGCAGATTCTTGACCGGATCCAGCCTGGAGTGCCGACCCGGATCAAACTTGCTCCCGATCAGCCTCAGACTCTTCATGTACTTCCTGACCCCTCGGCCAACATTCTGGTGATGCGCTCCCTACTTCCGGGTTCTGCAAGAATCTATGTCAGTCAGGGCGCTCTGGCTCTGATGTCTCAGTCAGAGCTCGTTGCAGTGGTCAGGGAGGCAGAAGGTCGGTGCCGAAACCTGAAGTTGATTTCTCAAAGTGCGTGCGCTGCACTCGCTTCTCCGCTTTGCAGACTTGCTCCTTCCAGGTGGGTGAGGACTGCTCTTCACGGACAGTTCTTCGAAGCACTCTCCGGCGGCGAAAAGCTCACCTTTGGAACCGTGAGCTTTCTCACGGTACTGCCCTGGATCCGGTTCCTGCTCTGGGCAGGCGGACCCGAGGATCGTGCTCAGGTTGACGCGGCCAAGTCGGACTTGAATAATGCTTTGCGAAAGATTGAGAACGAAAATTTGAGATGGCCCTATTCCGGAAACGTCGCTGCAACTCAACTTCACCAGGTCCATCCGTGGAAAAAACAGGGACTTCTGGCATTTTAGAGCGTGCGCGCCCTTGTTTCTCCCTGGAGTCCGCGGTAATTCCAAGGGATGAACACTCGACCGGAAATTGGAAAAATTGATTTAACGACTTTCATTCTTTCAGTTTCTTCGGCAGCCTTCATGGGCTTGGGCGTCACAGAGCCCCAGTCCGGGCACACTCCCGAAGTGAATCTGGAACTCGCCAGACAGAACATTGATCTCCTGGAACTGCTCTGGGAAAAGACCAAAGGCAATCGCACCGCGGAAGAAGATCGGCTGCTCGAACAACTCCTCTTCGAAACGCGCATGCGCTTCATTGAAACCCAGAAAAAAGTTGGCCAGAGCTGATCTGGCTCCAGGAGCTCGGAAAATTTATGAACCCCCTTCGCCCCCGTTCCAAAGTACGTATCTGGATTTCAGCGTTGGCAGTCGCTACCGTCGCCAGTTCTATCACGGTCGCCGTCCAGTCCTCAAAATCCGTTCAGGCAGCGACGAGCCCTTCAGGCGCGGTTGACGCGAATATTTTCGTCAATCTTGCCAAGAAAATCGTGCCTTCAGTGGTGAACATCTCCACTCTCTCAAAAGTGCAGAGTCCTTATGGTCGGGGTGGACAGGATGATCCTTTCAGAAAATTCTTTGAAGATTTTCTCAGACAGCATGGGGGTGGAAATGGCGGCGGCAATCGCGGACGCCCTTTCGAAGCTGAACCGGATGATGAAGACCAGGGCAGTTCACAGCCTGGCGATCCGAACGCTTCAGGTCCTCTGGCCATGTCGCTCGGGACCGGTTTCATCATCGATGCCAGTGGGCTGATTCTCACCAACAATCATGTGGTGGCGGGTGCCGACGAGATCAAGATCCATTTCACCGAAGCGACGGACGAAAAACCGACCGATGGTGAAGTGGTCGGTCGTGATCCCGAACTTGATCTTGCACTCATCAAGGTCAAGAGCAAACGCACGCTCGTCCCTGTGGCACTGGGAGATTCAGGTGCGCTCGAAGTCGGGGAATACGTCATTGCCGTGGGGAACCCCTTTGGACAAGGGCATTCCGTCACTCACGGAATCATCTCGGCGAAGGAAAGAATGGCTCCTGATTTTCAACTCGCCAATTACCTTCAGACGGACGCGCCCATCAATCCGGGCAATTCCGGTGGGCCGCTTGTCAATCTCAAGGGCGAAGTCATCGGCATCAACAACGCGATCGATCAGAGAGCACAGGGAATCGGTTTCGCGATTCCGATCAACCTCGTCAAGGAAGTCCTGCCTCAGCTCAGGAGCAAAGGGACCGTCGCTCGTGGTTACATCGGAGTTCTGGTCAATGAACTTTCACCCGATGTGGCCCAGAAGCTCGGCTTTGCCAAAGATCTCAAAGCCCCCTTCGTCACTCACGTTTACCCGGGGGAACCCGCTGAAAAAGCCGGCCTCAAGCCGTACGATGTGATCCTTGAATTCAACAGGAAGAAGATCACATCATCTGCTGAGCTGGTCTCGGCGGTGACGTCAGTGCCTGTCAATGAAGCTGCTCCCATGAAAATTTCACGTGCGGGCAAAGAGATGGAATTGTCCATTAAAGTGGCTCTGCGACCGGGTGCCCAGCCCACGGGCAAGCCTGAGTCCAAAAAAGACAGCAAGGAAAAGAGACAGGCCCGCGTGAAGACCGGCATGGAGCTCGAGAATCTCACTCCGGAGATGGCTCGAGAACTCGGGATGGCTGACAAGATCTCAGGCATCATCGTCATGGATCTGGCTTATGGCGGCCCTGCCGACAAAGCCGGCATCATGCGTGGAGACGTGATCCTTGAAGTGGACCGCAAGGCGGTCAAGGATGTCGACGCATTTTACTCAGTCGTGAAGGAAAAGAAGACCTATCTTCTCCGGGTGCGTCGAGCTGATCCGATGGGCCGTGAAATGTTCTCAGTCGTCGTCCTTGACCTCAAGTGAGCTGAAAATAGACTGACACGAGGGCCTTGACGGCCTCCGTTTTGCTCCCATCTTCTTAAGCACAGGAGCATCAGTTTATGGCAGCCAAACTCACCAGTACCGCACAGGAAGCTTTTCAGCAGGCGCAGGCCGAAGCGATCCGCCGTGACCATCAGGAACTGCATCCGGAGCACCTCCTTCATGCCCTCCTGCAGGCAGGCGGCTCAACCGCTGATATCGTCGAACTTGCGGGGGTGAAGCCCTCCTTTCTTCTGAGTAAACTTGAAGCCGCGCTCAATCGTCTTCCGAAAGTCAGCGGAGGAAACGGGCAGATTTACACTTCCAATCTCCTCAGTCGATTGGTGGTCCATGCCGAGGACGAAGCCAAGAAACTCGGGGATGAATACGTTTCTGGAGAGCATTTTCTCATCGCGCTTCTGTCCTCACAGATGAAATCCTCAGAAGCTGCGAAGATCCTCAAGGACTCTGGACTGGAGCTCAAGCATCTGCAGTCCGCGATCGAACAAGTGAGGGGCGGAGCCCGAATCGAAGATGAAAATCCCGAAGCCAATTACAAGACGCTTGAAAAATACTGCAGGGATCTGACAGCCGCAGCCCGAGCGCAGAAGCTGGACCCCGTGATCGGACGCGACGAAGAGATTCGACGAGTGATTCAGGTGCTGTCTCGCCGCACGAAGAACAATCCCGTCCTCATCGGGGAGCCCGGAGTCGGCAAGACCGCGATCGCCGAAGGCCTGGCGACTCGAATCGTGAACGGGGATGTTCCGGAAACCTTGAAAGACAAGAAGCTCCTGGTTCTGGATCTCGGAGCCCTGATTGCGGGCGCGAAGTTCCGAGGCGAGTTCGAAGAGCGTCTGAAAGGCGTTCTGAAGGAAGTTCACGCTTCGGCAGGACAGATCATTCTCTTCATTGATGAGCTTCACACGCTCGTGGGGGCAGGCGCGGCCGAAGGTTCGATGGACGCTTCGAACATGCTGAAGCCTGCTCTGGCACGCGGCGAAATTCACTGCATCGGAGCGACGACCCTGAACGAATACCGCAAGCACATTGAAAAGGACGCGGCACTCGAACGCCGCTTTCAGCCTGTGTACGTCAAGGAGCCGACTGTTGAAGATACCATCAGCATTCTGCGAGGACTCAAGGAGCGCTATGAAGTGCATCACGGAATTTCCATCCGCGATGCGGCTTTGGTCGCTGCCGCAACCCTTTCCAATCGTTACATCACGGATCGTTTCCTTCCGGACAAGGCCATTGATCTGATGGATGAAGCCTGCGCGAAGCTGCGCATGGAAGTCGACTCACGTCCCGAAGTCGTCGATCAGCTCGAGCGCAAGATTCTGCGCTACGAAGTGGAGCGTCAGGCACTGAGAAAGGAACCGGATACCGCTTCGAAGGAACGTCTCAAGCATCTTGAAGAGGAAATCGCCACACTCAAGGCTCAGAGCTCCGAACTGAGGGCTCGCTGGGAGCGCGAGAAGAAGGAAGTCGACGAAATCAAGAATCTCAAGGAACAGCTTGAAAGGATTCGCCTTGAATCCGAGGCGGCTGAACGCACCGGCAATCTCGAAAAGGCAGCCGAACTGAGGTATGGTCAGTTGCCGGCACTCCAGGCCCAGCTTGACGAGCGCACGAAGAAAGACAGCCGTGGACTGAAGTCGTCGCCGTCTCTCCTCAAGCAGGAAGTCACCGAGAACGACATTGCGGATGTGGTCGCGAAATGGACGGGAGTTCCCGTGACTCGAATGCTGGAGAGTGAGCAGCAGAAGCTGATCCATATGGAGGAGCGTCTGGGTCAGAGAGTAGTCGGGCAGGCACCGGCACTCAAAGCGATCTCCAATGCGGTTCGTCGGTCACGGATCGGGCTGCAGGAAAAGCATCGTCCCATGGGATCATTCATGTTCCTGGGTCCGACGGGGGTGGGAAAGACGGAAACTGCCAAGGCACTTGCGAGTTTTCTCTTTGATGACGAGCAGTCGCTCGTTCGCTTTGACATGAGTGAGTATATGGAAAAGCATTCAGTCGCTCGATTGCTGGGCGCTCCTCCCGGCTATGTCGGGTATGAAGAAGGCGGCAGTCTCACGGAGGCTGTTCGCAGAAGGCCCTATTCGGTTCTGCTCTTTGACGAGATCGAGAAAGCTCATCCCGATGTTTTCAACGTTTTTCTTCAGATCCTGGACGACGGGCGGGCGACTGACGGCCAAGGCCGGACTGTCGACTTCACGAACACTCTGATCATCATGACTTCGAACATCGGCAGTCACTTCATCCTCGAAGAAAGTGACGTGAAGAAGCGCGATCACGGAGTGATGAAACTCGTGCAACAGCATTTCAAGCCGGAGTTTTTAAACCGAATTGATGAAGTGGTGATCTTCTCTCACCTGGCTGTTGCGCAGATGCGTTCGATCATTGATCAGTACATTGGAAAACTGAACGAGATGTTGAAAGAGCGAGGAGTGGTGCTGAGCTTTGATCAGAAGGCGCTCGATCTGCTTTCGGAACGAGGTTACGACCGGGATTACGGAGCAAGACCGATGAAACGCGTGTTTCAGCGCGAAGTTCAAAATGTGCTGGCCCTCAAACTTCTGGAAGGCGCCTGTCCTCCAGGATCCACTGTTCAAGTCAGCGTGAACAATGGGGAGCTCAGCTTCGAAGCTTCGGAGTTGAGCGGCAAAAAAGTGGGTTAAACCGCTGGAAAACGGGCAACTCTGTAGACACGCCGAGTTATCAAGGAATTTAACTGTGGATTGGCGTGCATCATATCTATGACAAATGGCCTATTTGGAGTGGATATTCATTTCCTCCCCCGGGCTTTTATGGAAGGATGGGCAGAACGTCAAGTTTTGTATCACTTCCAAGTGCAGGGGAAAAATGGATATCACAGAGATTAAAATCTTTCCGGTCAACGAAGATAAGCTGAAAGCTTATATCACGATCGTGTTGGATAACTGTTTTGTGGTGCGAGATCTCAAGATCATCAGCGGGAACGGCGGACTCTTTGTGGCCATGCCGAGCAAACGCCGAAAAGACGGCGTTTTCAAAGACATCGCACATCCTCTCAATCAAGGCACTCGTACCGTCATGGAAAATAAAATTCTCGACGCTTACCTCGCTGAAATCAAGCGCTTGGGGAAACCGGTCACCCAGACTGCAGATCAGGCTGAAAGAGAAGATTCCTAGAATCCACCGTTTGCTCCGCCCTATGACCTGTGTTACGATCTACGAGTCGTATTGGCCTGTAGACAAGTGGCTTAAGTCACTGGATTTTGATTCCAGCATTCCTAGGTTCGAATCCTAGCAGGCCAGCCAATTCACGAAAAAAGCCTCGCTCTTCCGGAGCGAGGCTTTTTTATTTTGTGGATTTCATTTCCCGCGGAAACGAAATCAGTTCGTTGGAACGGAACCTGCCTGTTGATCCAGCTGGCTCTGTCCCCTGTTCAATTCGTCTTTTTTCTGCTGAATCTTGGCCTGGGACTTTTCAAGGTCCTGAAGCTCCTTGGCATTTTTCGCACGGAGATTGTTCACTTCCTGGGTGTAGGCGCTCTGGTAAGGGGGAACTTTGTCCTTCATGCAGATTGAGTCATTCTTGCCGTCCTTGACGTCGTTTTTAGCGCGCCCGGCATCACAGTAGTTGGCAAGTCCGACTTGGCGACCGTAGTTGTATTTGTCTTCCGCAATGGCGACGCCCTGGCCACTGCATTGACCTTTCATCTGCTGAAGGCGGTCCGTGGTCTTGCCGTCTTTGCCGTCTTCAAGGCCCATCTGGTAGAAGTCTGCGGATTCACAGTCTTGCTTGGACATGCCGTGTGAACAGGCGGTGAGGCCCATGAGTCCGGTGAGTGCGAGAGTGAGCAAAGAGCGAGTGGTCAATGAGGTAGTCATGTTGATTTCCAATCGGGATGGAGGTGATGGATGCAGATCTCAAGGGCCATTATCGGCTGATTGAGGCTCTGCAAGGTTGCTGAAAGTTCATGGACACTGTCTGACAGTGGCCGAAGAATGAAGGCGGCAGTTCGGCGGAAGTGCACAGACGCTGCCTGAAAAGCCGGTCGGAGCCTTGCCTTTGGAGAGATTCCAGAGGGTATCGACCTGAATGACCGCGTGATCGAGGTCAGTGCAATCCACTGCACCGGCCAGATCGAGCGTGGGAAACGCGGTACAGCCCGGAGTCCCGGTCGCGCCCCTGATGCCGACGCTTCCGACCGTGTTGTCGGTGATCGAAAGATTGAAGGTCCCATTCGGAAGCATTTTGAAATTTCCGTCGATTTTACCATTTCCATCCTTGGACCGGACCGTGATCGAGAGTTTCTTGCAGTCAGCCTGAAACAGGAAACCCGAAGGGGCCTGGCTGAGCTCGATGAACTGCGCAGGGGTATCACATTCGAGAGCTCCCATCTTGGCCGGAGCGGCGTCCGGGAGCGTCCCCAGAGTGCATTGGGATCCGAAATAGGTAGTCCCTTTGACGACCTTTTCGCCATCCACTGGGGCGATTTCCCCGTCCACGGTCTGCTTGCCGCAACCGGAGTAAACGAGAGCCGAAGACAACATTCCCATTCCCCAGATCATGTGCCGAAGCATCTGACTTTTCATGGGCAGCGAAGATTGCAAAAGCGGAGCCAGACGACCGGCTGATTTCCGTTTTCCCGCCATTGCTCGTCTGGGCGGGGATCACACTGGAGGGGTGGGAAGGAGCAGGGATGCCTGCCTTTCAAAAGTTTCTCAAGCAATGGTTGTGCATTGTAAAATGCTTGAACGTGCAGACTCAACGAGAAAACCTGGAATAACGCAATGCATGAGCTCTGATTCCAGAGCACTTTCGAGAAGGTTCATGTGTTATGCTTTTTCAATACCCTCCCGAGGAAGTTATGGTCCGTTCTCGAAAATCAACGCTGACTTTTGATTCTCTTTTCTTTGCCACCCCTGAGCAGAAGATCATGAGATTTCTTTTCAATTCGCCCACCACCTCTTTTCCGATTCGCGCCATGTCCACTCGTCTGAAAGGAGTCAGGGGGTTGGGAGGAGCGGAAGGGCTGACGAAAATTCTGACCGAACTGCACGAAGCCGGAATGGTCAGCTTTGTGGACCATGACCGGGCCGTAAGGCTGGTGGACGATCACTGTTATGTGCAGGTGCTCAAGACGTTCTCCGCCCTCTGCGATCTTGAAGGTCTGAAGGCCTCACTTGAACCAATTTCCTCCAAGGGAATTCTCTTCGGAAGCCACGCTCAGGGCCGGGCCTGCACCGACGCCGAGTACGATCTCTTCGTCGTGACGTCGATTCCCGAAGAAGTCAGAAAAACGGCTTCCCATCATCCTCTCGGAAAACTGATCGCGCTGACAGCCTGGACTCCCGAGCACTATCAGGACATGGAAAAAAAGGACAAGAAGCTCGCCTTGAAACTCGCGACCGGAATTGTCCTCTGGGGTGAGTCGTGGTGAACTGGTGTCCGACTTGCCGAAAATCCGCTTCTGCAGTCACTTCTGAGACCGTGAGAAGTTCGGCCTTCTACCTCAAGTTTGATTTCAGCCGGGAGGCGCTCAAGATTTTTCCGGAAGTCGCGGCGATCATGAAGACTGAAGGGGCCTATAAGGTTTCTGCCGTGGTATGGATGACGCCACTCGACACTCTGGTCCAGGTGACCGGTCTCGCTTTTCATCCTTCCGCGATGTACGTCGCGGTCAAAGCCCCCACTCTGGAAGGCACCGAGATCTGGATCGGCGCGCTGAAGCTGCAGGAGAATTTTGAAAGGGCGGGAGGCTCTGAGAAGATCTCACGTCCTCTCCTCACTTTTTCTTCCGGGAAACTTGAAGGACTGCAGCTGAAAAATCCTCTGACCAGTGAACTCGTGACCCTAGTGAAGAGCGATCAGGTTCCACTGGAGCAGGGGAGTGGTTTTGTCAGTTTCGCAGGCGACGCCACGGGGTCGTGGATGCAGCTGGGTCCCTCTACGACAGAATCCGCCGAAGTCCTCGAAGAACTGCGCGATTCGGGCAAGCTCGTTCAGCAAACTCCGCTCGAACAGAAGGTTTTCCGTTGCGGAACCTGTCAGAATCAGACGGTATTACGTTTTACTTAGTCCCACTTGGGCGTTATCTTAGCGTTTGGAGAGTTCATCATGAATCGAAAGTATTTATTTCTGGGAAGTTTGACGGGCAGCGTGGTGATCCTGGATCAAGTCACGAAGTACCTCATTCATCACAAGTTTCGTCTGGGCGAGAGCATTCCCATGATCCAGAATTTCTTTCATCTCACCTATGTAAGAAACACGGGAGCCGCCTTTGGCCTTCTGGCTGATGCGAACCCCGCCTTCCGAGTTCCCTTCTTCGTGATCGTTCCGATCGTGGCGCTTGCCGCGATCGCCTACATCTTCAAGAAGATCCCGGCGGATGACATCAAGCTGTCCTGCGCACTTTCCCTTGTGGTGGGCGGCGCCGTCGGCAATCTGATCGACCGCGTGTACTTCGGCTTCGTGATCGATTTTCTGGACTTCTTCATCGGAGTCAATCATTTCCCGGCCTTCAACGTCGCGGACTCCGCAATCTGCGTGGGTGTGGGCCTTCTGATGCTCGACCTCCTCGTTCAGCAGCAACCGGTGTCGACCACCACGAGTCCGTCTGATGGCACGAACGACACTGCCTCGAAAAGCGTGAAAGACACTCATGTTTCCTCTTCTCTTTAAAATCGGCCCGATCCCGATCCACACTTACGGATTTCTGATCGCCGTGGGTTTTCTGATTGCCGTGAGCGTGATCAAGCGACTCACCCTTCGAACTGGACTCAATGAAGAGCGAGTGCTCGATCTCACGTTCTGGTCCCTGGCAGTCGGCTTCGTTGGAGCTCGCCTGCTGTTCGTCATCACCCGTTTGAACTCATTCATGGCGGATCCGGCCTCCATTCTCCGGGTGTGGGAAGGCGGCCTTGTGTTTTTCGGCGGGCCACTCGCCGTGGTGCCCTTCCTCATCTGGTATGTTCGCAAATACAAACTTCCGGTCTGGAAGGTGATGGACATCTTCGCTCCGGGTCTCGTGATCGCCCATGCTTTCGGCCGACTGGGCTGCCTCGCCGCGGGCTGCTGTTATGGCAAACCGACTGATATGCCCTGGGGGATCCGCCTTCATTCAGATCTCGTGGATCGGACGATGCAGGATATCCCTCTGCACCCGACTCAGCTTTACGAGTCCTTTGCTCTCATCATCCTCTTCTTCGGTCTGATGCAGGTTTTCAGGAAAAAGACTTTTGACGGACAGGTCGTGCTGACTTATTTCATCGTCTATCCGATCATCCGGAGCGTCGTGGAAGTTTTTCGCGGAGACCTGATCCGAGGCTTCGTCATTGACGACCTTCTTTCGACGAGCCAGTTCATTTCGCTCATCGTCTTCATCCTGGGACTGGTGGCACTCATGTACCGACTCAAGAAGGTGCATCCTGAAGTCACGCGTGTGAATGCCGGTGCGAATGTATGAATGGCACCTTGAGCTCCCTGAACTCTCCGCACTCAGCCATCATTCTGGTCATCGCTTTTCTGCTGGGCTCAATTCCTTTCGGGCTGCTGGTGGCACGTCTGTTTCAGGTCAAGGATCTCTCCTCCCGGGGGAGCGGCAATATCGGAGCGACCAATGTGAGTCGAGTGCTGGGCTTCTGGCCTGCAGGTGCGATGACTCTGGCACTGGACATGTTCAAGGGGATGCTCCCCGTGATTCTGCTCCTTCCGCCCGTCCTTGCAATCTGGGCAGATGCAGCTGGACTGCCGAGTACTGAGGTTTCGCCCATGCTGATCTGGGCGACCGGCCTCGCGGCGGTTCTTGGCCATTGCTACTCACCGTGGTTGAAGTTCAAGGGAGGCAAAGGAGTCGCGACCGGTTTCGGAGTGCTCCTCATTCTCTCGCCCTGGAGCGCGCTCACCGGCTTCGCGGCGTTCGTGATCACCTTTCTTTCCAGGAGAACGGGCTCCCTCTCCAGTCTGGCTGGCCTGATGGTCGCGTCGATCACCCATCTCATTCTCTATTCCACCGCCGGCTACCTGTGGTTCGGAGCGCTGCTCATTCTGGTGATTCTGATTCGCCATGAGTCCAACCTGAACGCGCTTCTTGAGAGCCGTGAAAAAACTTTCTAATAGACGGATTTTTTTCGCAGTCCTGGTCCTGGCCAGTGCTCTCGGCTGTGGCAGGTGTGAAGCCGTGGAAATTGTGGATTCCACCGGGGCAAAAATCAAAGTTCCCACCCATGCCGAGCGAGTGGTGACCCTGGCTCCCTCTTTATCTGAACTTGTGGTTGAACTTTCCAGCTCACCTTCCGTCGCACTCAAGCGCCTGGTGGGCGTGAGCGAATTCTCGGACTTTCCGCCCGAAGTGAAAAAGGTCCGCCAGGTGGGGCCCTATTACCGAGTTCATCTCGAAGCTGTTCTCGGACTGAGGCCGGATCTCGTGCTCGCGACTTCGGATGGAAACTCGCAGGAGCAGGTCTCGAGACTCCGCGAAGCGGGAGTTCCCGTGGTTGTCGTGGCGACTCAGAGCCTGAAAGGGATTGAAGAGTCGATCTCGCTCGTGGCTCAGGCACTGGGGGAACGACCACGCGGAGAAGTGATGTTGACGAAACTTCGAAGCGGGCTTGCGGACATTCGGAAGCGCAACCAGTCTCGCACTCACCCGAAGGTTCTGCTCCAGGTGGGTGATGAACCTCTTGTGGTCGCTGGAGGAAAATCCTTTCTCCACGAAGCTCTCGAAACCGTCGGAGCAGTCAATGTCTATGCGGACGCTCAGCAGGCCTATCCCAAACCTTCGCTCGAAGACGCCCTTCGAAGAAACGCCGACACCATTCTGGTTCTGGCCATGACCGATGATCTCAATCCGTATCAGAAGTTTGCAAGGAAATGGGAAGCCTTTCCTTCCGTATCCGCCGTGAAAAATCACCGGATCAAAGTGATCCAGGGGGATCGCATCCTTCGTCCGACTTTGCGACTGCTGGATGGCCTGAAGGAACTGGAGAAAGCGATCCGTGAATAATCCGGGTAAAAAAACTCTCACAGCTTTCATTTTCGGCCTGGCGATTCTGGCGGTGAGCTTTTACCTCGCCCTCAGGTTGGGCTCCACTCAGGAACTCGACTGGGAGCTGGTCAAACAACTTCGTCTCCCGCGGGCCCTGATGGCGGTCGCAGTGGGTGCCGGACTGGCGGTTTCCGGAGCCACTTTGCAGGCTCTTTTCTCCAATCCTCTTTGCGAGCCCTACACGCTGGGCATCTCTTCCGGCTCTGCTCTGGGAGCTGTGATCGGACTCTCGATGGGAGTGACGGCAGGCTACGCCGGACTGTCCATCCCGGCCTTTCTCGGTGCAGGTGCCTTCGCTTTCATCCTCTATCTGGTTTCACTCCGTGCCCAGGCCAGTGGCGCCATCCTCCTTCTGTCGGGAGTGATGCTCGGATTTCTCGGCTCCAGCCTCGTCTCGCTCTGGATGGCCCTCGTGGATCCAAACGGAATTCAGGCCGCGATCTTCTGGCTTCTGGGAGATCTCTCGAGGGCGCGAATTCAGGGTGCGGTCCTGTCGCTGAGTCTCGTGACCCTTGTTTCACTTTGGATCGCCGCACATTCTCGCAAGCTCGACGCACTTCTCATGGGCGAAGAAGCTGCAACCGCTCTGGGTATTTCAGTGCAAGGCACCCGTCGCCAGATGATTCTCGCGACTTCGCTTCTGATCGGGCTGTGCGTGAGCGGAGCGGGCATGATCGGTTTCGTCGGCCTCATCATTCCGCATTTCGTACGCAGGCACTGCGGGGCTTTGCATGGGAAACTGATACCACTCTGCGCGATCTGGGGAGCCAATGCGCTCCTGGTTGCCGACACACTCGCCAGGTGCATGGCCAGACCTTACGAACTGCCTGTCGGTGTGGTGACTGCCCTCGTGGGAGCCCCGCTTTTTCTCATGATCCTCTTTCAGGGAAGAGAGCGTGCCGCATGAGTCTTGAAGGTAAAGAGATCAGTTGCGACTTCGGCACCAAAAATGTTTTGAAAAAGAACTCGTTGGAGCTTCGTCCGGGCGAAATTCTTGGACTCATCGGACCCAATGGCTGTGGCAAGTCGACACTCATGAAGACTCTCGCCGGAATCATCCCTCTCCAGAAAGGGCAGGCTGGCCAGGTCCTCGTCGATGGAAGGATCCTGAGCGAACTCACGCCGGCGGAGCGAGCCCGGAAAATCGCCTATGTGAGCTGTGAACTTCGTTCTGATTTTCCGGTCACCGCTTTTGAGGCCGTGCAGATGGGTCGGACGAGTCATGACGGAGGTTTCGGATCCCGATCGGAAGCCCTGATCGAAGCCGCGATGAAACGCGCGGGCTGCCTGGCCCTGCAAGGTCAGAACATTCAGACCCTGAGCAATGGGGAGCGCCAGCTCATCGCGTTTGCCCGTGCGCTCGCTCAGGGCTCAAGGTACCTGCTCCTGGATGAATCTCTTTCACAGATGGATCTTCACCATCAGGACCGGATCGGTAGTCTCCTGGGTGAGCTGAGCCAGGAAGGTTACGCGGTCATGCTGGTCTCGCATGACCTCAATCTCACGACCGAATGGGCCAGTCGCTGCATTCTGATGAAATCAGGGGCACAGCTCGATGAGGGAACTCCCGAGAAAGTTCTCACTGCGGAAAATCTCAAAGCGCTTTATCCTGAAACGAATCTGGTGCTCGGGACCAATCCTTCGAGCGGTGCGCCGAAAGTCTTCTTCAGAAAAACGCGGTGAAACTGAAGACGTGCGCCGTCGTGGCCACGGGCTCGATCACGCGCTGAACGCCGTAATCCAGCGAGAGGCGCGGTCCAACCCAGCCGAAGCCCAGTCCATATCCACGACCGCGGGCGGCCAGATGCGGAATATTCGCATTGCGGAAATTTCCAATTCGAAGAAAGAAGTCATTCATCACGACGAGTTCGGCGCCGATTTCGTGTCCGAATTTTCCGGTTGTGGCGGTTGGTGCGTAGTGAGGATCGACATAGAAGAGGAGGATGCTTTTGAGATTGTACTTGGTGCCGACGACGATTTCACGGGTCAGGTGACGCTCCCGAGACGCTTTCGTCTCCAGAATGTTGTCAAAAGTGATCGAAGTCTGCATCGTTTCGGAAAGAATCCCGGTGACTGAAGCATCCAGATCCTGGCCGTTGGCGATTGCCGGATTGTTGTAGAAAATCTTGCCGCCGATGGAGACTCCGATTCTCTTGATCAGGGTTTTGGAAGCGCCCACGTGGATGAATGTCCCGTCTTCGCGCTGAGTGTAGGCTGCACCTGCCTGAAACAGGTCGGACCTGCCATCGAGGATGGATACGGTATAATTTCGGCCATGAGGATCCTGACCCTGGACGGCTGGACCGGAATAATTCAGGTAATTCAGACCCAAGCTGTAGGTGGGGAGAAAAGACCCAAAAGAAGGATTCAAAAAAATCGCGTCATTGAGCAGGGGACCTGCATGGCCCGCTCCGCCAAGAGCTGCAGTTCGAGCGGAATGAACGTCAGAAGAAAATGCGGAAGCCGTGAACGCTGATGAAACCAGAAAGGCTCCAAGAACCGCGAGCACCGGAGTGAAATTGAAAAGCCTCATGATGACGCGTCCTCTTTGGGTGTGAGCTTACGCTAAAATCCTCAAATTGGACAATCCTTTGCAAGCCCTGCCGGCTCGAGATAAGTTGTAATCAAGTGGAAACAGTCGATCCTTTTGGAGCATGAATGATGAAATCTTCTGGCGATAAAATGCGCGTTCGTAAAGCGGTGATTCCTGCGGCAGGCCTGGGTACACGGTTTCTTCCCGCCACCAAGGCGATCCCCAAGGAGATGATTCCGATCGTGGACATCCCGATGATCCAGCACATCGTCGAAGAAGCGGTGCGCTCCGGCATTCGGGATATCGTTCTCGTGACGGCGCGCCATAAAGAGGCGATTGAAAACCATTTTGATTACAATTACGAGATTGAGGACACGCTGGAGAAGAAGGGCAAGCAGGAGCTCGCCGACCTGTCCAAAGCGGTGGGAAAACTCTGCAACCTGATTTCCATTCGCCAGAAGAACCCCATGGGTCTCGGGCATGCCGTCCTTTGCGCTCAGCCGATCATCGGCAATGAACCTTTTGCCGTGCTCCTGGGGGATGACCTGATTGATTCAGAAATTCCCTGCACCCAGCAGCTCATTGACCTCTACCATGAACATCAGGCCTCGGTGGTCGGAGTGATGGAAGTCCCCATGGAAGAAGTTTCCAAGTACGGGATCGTCGGTGGCAAGATGCTCAGCGAGCGTTTGATGCACGTGAGTCATCTGGTCGAAAAGCCGGCTGTGGGTCAGTCCCCCTCCCAGTTCGCGATTCCCGGCCGCTACGTTCTGAGCCCCACGATTTTTGACTGCCTGAAAAACACGAAATCGGGCAAAGGCGGCGAAATTCAGCTCACAGATGGTTTGCAACTTCTTGCGGAGCGAGAGAGACTGTTGGCGTATCAGTTCATGGGCACCCGGTACGATACCGGGGACCGGTTGGGTTTCATTGACGCGACTCTGGCCTTTGCCTTGAAGCGTCCTGAACTCGCACCGGGAGTGCGTGAGCTGATGAAAAAACATCTTAAATGAGTTTGGCGCTCTTTCATGAGGCACCGGACTCAGGTGGATCGCTGACCGGATCACCCACTGGATTGGATGACATGAAAGTATTCCCGCTCGTTTTCACAATCACTCTGGGACTGGCCTGCATCGCGAGCTTCGCGTGCGACGTCGCGCAGGCCTATGTGCCACCTTCACAATTCATCGTGAGGTCAATGGTCAAGAAACACCTGGGAGCAAAGGCGATTCGTCTGAAGAGCAATTTCGTACTGGCTGACTCCCAGAAAGTCTTCAAGGAAACAGCCTGGGTGGACTATGCGAACGAGTCCATCAAGAGCCGCATGTTTGATGATACCGGCAAAGAAGTCTTCGCTTATGAAAGAAAGCTGGACCTGCATGCTCCGATGCCGGACCTGATTCTGCTTGAGACTCGCTCGGAAATGCTCGCTAGAGCGCTCCGGACCAAGGATGTCCCGGTACGCTCCGAGCCCGAGCTTCTCGCACTCAAAACTGAAGAAGAGCGTCGCGCCGTCGAAATCACCGCTTTGACTCGCTGGAAGGGAACCCTCGCCTGGGCCATCGGAAAGATCCGAGGTTCAGACAAGACCAATCAGCTCTGGATCGAAAAAGATACCTTTGAGCCTCTTCGTTACATTCAGAACGCGGATCACCCGACTGAAGTTCGTTTTGAGAACTTCAAAGTGACTCGCGAGATTCCGTATCCAAAACTCATCACCTATCTCGAAGAGGACAAGCCGGTGTTCAAGCTTGAGTCCGTCGAAGTTCAGATGAATCCGGACTCCCTTGAGCTCAAGGCTCCAATCAAAGTCGGCTTCACGGACGTTGGAAACTCTCTCGATTCAAACTCGCAAGCCGCGATCAAAAAATTCTACCAAGAAGTTCGGTAAATGAAGTGATCCTTTCAGTCGCCATCCCACGCCCTCTCGAGGGCCTTTTCACTTACAAAATCCCGCCGGAAATGGTGGACAAGGTTCACGTCGGTGGCTGGGTCAAGGTTCCTTTCGGTCGCTCCGCCACTCATGCGTTCATCGTTGAGGCGCCCAAGGAAGACTCCGAGCTTCCTGAGCACATCAAGGCCGAAAAGCTCAAAGCCATCCTTGAAGTCGGCGAAGAAGGCGCAATCTTCACGCACGACGTACTTGAACTCTGTCGCTGGGCTCATAAATATTATTGTTCGCCTCTTGGAGAAGTCCTGCACTGTGCGGCTCCACCCGCGGCACTGGGTCTGCGGAGCACTCGAAAAAAAGCCCGTGCTCTGAAGGGCGGCGCTCATGTCGCTGCAATCCCGGGACACACTCTCACCGAGCCTCAGCTTGAAGCTCTCGCCATTCTCGAAAAAAGCAGAACAGCCGCGCCTGACTCGGGTGTTCCCAGAGTCGCACTCCTTCACGGCGTGACGGGAAGCGGGAAGACGGAGATCTACATCGAGCTCGCCAAGCGCGCTCTGGCCGACGGCAAAGGCGTGATCCTGCTCGTTCCGGAAATCGCGCTGACTTCGCAGCTTCACCGCAGATTCGAAGAAGGCCTGGGAGTTTCAGTCGCTCTCTGGCACTCAGCGCTTTCAAATGCCAAACGTCGCGATGAGATGGCCGCACTTCAGACCGGTGAACTGAGAGTGATCGTCGGGGCGCGCTCCGCGGTCTTCGCTCCGGTCAAGGATCTCGGCCTCATGATCATTGATGAAGAGCATGACCCGACTTACAAGCAGGAAGATCGTGTGAAGTACCACGCGAGGGACCTTGCCGTCGTGAGATCCAAGCTCACCGGCGCCTGCGTGATTCTCGGATCAGCGACTCCCAGTCTTGAAACTCGCGAACGCGCTCGTGAAGGCAAGTACGCTCTCGCCCGCCTCACGCAGAGAATCGCAGTGGGTGGTCTCCCGACCGTGGACATCGTGGATCTCGGTGAAGAGGAAAGAGTCGAAGGACTTCAGGCCCCGCTGGCAAAGAGAACTCTTGATGCGATTCGCGAAACCGTGGCTGCCGGCAATCAGGCGATGATTTTTCTCAACCGCAGAGGGTATGCCGCCTTTCTCGTCTGCGAAGACTGCGGGGACGTCAAAGAGTGTCCGAATTGTTCCATCTCCCTGACTGTTCATAAAAAGCGCGTTCAACTCAAGTGCCACGTTTGCGGACATTTTGAACCCATTCCAGACTTCTGCGAGAAGTGTCAGGGACTGAAGCTCAAACCCATGGGGGCGGGGACCGAAAGTCTTGAAGACGAACTCCCGAAACTGCTGGAGGGCGTGACGACTCTTCGCCTGGACCGGGATATGGTCACCAGTTCCACGCGGCTCAATCAGATTCTGGATGATTTTCGGAATAAAAAAGCGCAGTTATTGCTCGGAACACAGATGCTGGTCAAGGGTCATGATTTTCCGGGAGTGACTCTGGTCGTGGTGATTCTTGCGGACGGCCTCTTCAGGTGGCCGGATTTCCGCGCTCCCGAGCGCGCTTTTCAGGTTTTGACCCAGGTTGCTGGCCGCGCGGGTCGAGGGGAACATCCTGGCAAAGTCATGATTCAGACTTACAATATTGATCACCCCGTCATTCACGCAGTGCAGGGAATCATCACTGAAGACGCCTTTCTGGAAACCGAACGTGAACTCCGTGAAGTGCTCCATTACCCTCCATTTGGACGCCTTGCGCGACTTCGCTTTGAGAGTACCGATCAGCAGGAAGCGAAGACTCGGGCCACTACCGTGGCACAGGCCCTTCAGCAGAATGAAGGCGTGGATGTGCTGGGACCGAGCGAAGCTTTTCTTGAACGAGCCAAGGGGATTTATCGCTGGGATATCCTGTTGAAAAGTCAGACCATACAGCCGCTTCAGAAGGCCATCCACCGGGTGAAGGAAATTTCTCACTCAAAAAAATGGCCATTCCTTGTCGATGTGGATCCTTACGGGATAGGATAGCTTCAGATGTCTGACGAAAAAAAGACGCAACGGGAAATTCAGCGCAAGCTGGTTCGGAACAAGATCGAACAGCAGGTTCAGCAGGTCGAAGACGAGCGGAAGCGTGAGCTTCTGAAGCGTCGACTTGAGTTGGCTCGCAACGGAGCCACGCACTACGCTGCCGGACAGTATTCTGAAGCGGCGAAACTTTTCATGACCTATATCCGGGTGCTCGAAGACTGGAAGGGGGCTTCCAGGGGTGGACTGAGCCCTGCCAATTTTGATCTCAAGACTGAACTCTCTGAGCTTGTGCTTTTGAGCGGGATCTACTGGGATCTGGTGAAGCTTTTTGATCGGACACAATCTGCGAACAAGCAGGACGACTTCAAGCACTACCTCGACAAGTACGTTCTCTTCTCCAAAGGTTTCACGTTTCAGCCCTTGGCTTCAGAAGCGATTCGAAAGTACATGCGGAACGGCAAGCCCGTGCACAAGGCTGAGTTCAAAGCCGCGTATGTGACTCTATCCGGTGAAAAATGCTTCATTGCGACTTCGCTGATGGATGTTTGTGATGAGCGGACTCTGCCGAGGCTGCGGACTTTCAGGGACGAACATTTATCAAAATCTCTGGGCGGACGTGCATTGATCGTGGTCTATTACAAAGTCGGTCCGAAGCTGGTCGGGCCGGTGAACTCAATCCCCTGGGTTCGGGAAAAAATCGCACGCGTCCTGGACAGAATCGCAGAACGAGTTTCAGGAAGCTGAACGCAAACGGAGTCTCTCGCGAGTGAAACCTATTTCAGAATCGTTCCGATGCGGCTGGGTCTGAACGTCAACTGACTGTCCGAGAAATTGATCCAGAGAGAGAGCCAGATGATCTCGGCTCTGCCTTTGACGTTTCTCATCGGGACAAATCCCCAGAAGCGGCTGTCGTTGGAGAAGTCACGGTTGTCGCCCATGACGAAAAGACTCTCAGGCGGCACGGTGATCGGACCGAAGGTCTCACCGAGGAAGTTGTTCTTGTCGAGCATGATCACGTGGTCTTTATTGTTCTCGCCCATCTTCTCACGGAAGAGTTCAAGGTTGGTCTGACTGTACTTGGGATCATCGAGATTCTGAAAGATCTGATCGGACTGAGCAGGCGGCAGATTTTCCTTCGGAACCATCTGATTGTTCACGTAGAGAACCTTGCTTCGGATCTCGACGGTGTCACCCGGAGTTCCAATGACGCGTTTGATATAGTAAAAGCTCTCGTCCTTCGGATACATGAAGACGATGATGTCACCGCGCTTCGGCGGGTCACGCTTCACGACGTAGACTGGGTGGTCAGTGACCAGATCCGAGAAAGGAATCTTGAAGCCGTAGGCGAACTTGTTCACGAAGATGTGATCGCCGATGAAGAGAGTGGGGATCATGGAGCCCGACGGAATCTTGAAGGCTTCGACGACACTGGAGCGGATCATGAACACGAGCAGAAGGGCCAGTCCCAGGGAGGTCACATTTTCAATGAACCATTTTTTCCGCGATTGGGTATCAGCGCCTGGAGTCGAACCTTCTTTGTGATCTGTCATGATTGACATACGATACCTTCTAATATCTGTAAGTTGTAGCTTAAAAAGAAACCCGGCATGAGAACATTGGACCGCTATATCGCTGCGAGCTTTTTGAAGAACTTCGCGTTGGCGGTTCTTTCGCTGACCTGTCTTTATCTTTTTCAGGCACTTCTGGGTGATCTGCTCGACAACTCCTTTCCTCCCACCCAACTGCTCTACTATAATCTGCTGAATGTTCCTTCCATCCTGGTCCAGATGGCTCCGCCCTCCGTGTTGATCGGGACGGTTTTGACGCTCTCCGGACTCAATCGCAACAACGAACTGACTGCGTGCTTTTCAATCGGGGTGGGTCTTTCCCGCATCCTCGTGGTGGTGGTTTCACTCGTCTTTTTGATTTGCTGCACTATGTTGATTCTCCAGGACCGCATCCTGCCGCCCCTCTACAAGACCAGGACCACTTACTACTGGCGCACCATGAAGAAGCGCACGGACTTCTTTCTCGACGTCAAGCAGAACAAGATCTGGTACCGCTCAAAAAATCTGATCTACAATCTGCGAGCTTTCGATTCAAAGACCAAGAGCATTCTCGGCATGACGGTCTATACGTTTGACGGTGACTTCAATCTTCTGCAGACGGTCGATGCCGAGCGAGCCACCTTCACTCCCAACGGGTGGACGCTCCTCAACGGCACCGTGACCGTATTTTCGAAGGAAGATCAGTTTCCGCAGACCCAGAAGTTCCAGGAAAAGGGACTTCTGATCGCTGAAACCCCGAAGGACTTTCAGGAAATCGAAAAAGAAGTCGACGGTCTCCGGATCAAGGATCTCTACAGATACATCAAGCGGACCCAGGAAGCGGGAACCGATACCAAGAGCTTCGAAGTCAAACTCTGGTCCAGACTCTCCCAGAGCTTCATTCCACTGGTCATGTGTTTTCTGGGCGTTCCTTTTTCGACCCGGAGCAGACGAGAAGGAGGGGCGGCAAAAGACCTGGGAATGTGCCTTGGATTCACCTTTTTCTATTGGCTTTTCTACTCCATCGGACTATCTCTGGGAACTAATGGCGCAGTGCCTCCGGTCGTGGCTGCCTGGTTACCCAGCATGGTCTTCGCAGTGATTGCAGCAGGGCTGATCGCTCGTCAGCAGAAGTAACACAGGGACTCCAGATCAAAGAAAACCCCCATGGCCAAACTTAAAATTTACACCTACCCAGATCTGATCCTGACGCAAAAGGCTGCCCCCATTCAACGGGTGGAGAAGTCTTACTTCAAGTTGGCCGACGACATGCTCGAAACCATGTACCATGCTCCCGGCATCGGACTGGCCGCGAACCAGGTCGGCATTCTCGAGCGTATTCTGGTTCTGGATACCGAATATGATTATGAAGAGCTCGAGGATGGCCAGACGGCTCCCGCGGGTGCTGAAGTCGTCAACGGCGGCATCATCTCCAACCGCAAGCCGCAGATCGTGATCAATCCGGAAATCATCTACAAAGAAGGCAGCATCCTGTTTTCCGAAGGCTGCCTTTCGGTTCCCGAATATTCAGCCGACGTCAAACGTTCTGAAAAAGTGAAGCTGCAGTACCAGACCATCGATGGCATCACGAAAGTACTGTCAGCGGACGGTCTTCTGGCGGTCGCCATCCAGCATGAAATGGATCACCTTGAAGGCCGGCTCTTCATCGATCGTCTCAGCCCGCTGAAGAAAGAACTTGTCCGAAAGAGACTGAAAGCCGAACGCGCCGAGCGCGAACTCGACGATCAGATGGGCTCCGCTTCGCTCGAATCGACCTTTTCACGTAAAAAATCCAAGAAGAAATGAAGAATCTGAAACTGAGGCTTCAATGACACTCAAAGTGGTATTCATGGGAACTCCTGGCTTCGCGGTGGGTGCGCTCGAAGCGGTTCACAAAGTCCATCAGGTCGTCGGCGTCTACACTCAGCCCGACAAGCCCGTGGGGCGCGGGCTTGAGGTCCAGTCTTCAGCAGTGAAGAACAAAGCGGTCGAACTCGGCCTCCCGATCTTCCAGCCCGAAAAGCTTTCACAGGAAGGCGAGTTTGAACGACTCCAGACTCTCGCTCCCGACGTCATCGTGATCGTCGCCTACGGACAGATCCTCAAGCGCAACATACTCGATCTCCCGAGACTGGGCTGCATCAACATCCACTCCTCACTCCTTCCTCGCTGGAGAGGTGCGGCTCCCATTCACTGGGCGCTGCTCGGTGGGGATGAAGTCACGGGTGTCAGCACGATGCACCTCGTGCCCAAACTCGATGCAGGCGATGTGCTTCTCCAGGCGAAGACGCCCGTGAAAGAAGACGACACACTCTCCACGCTCCATGATCGACTTGCCTCCATGGGGGCTGAGCTCATCATTCCGACTCTCGAAGGGCTTCAGGCCGGCACGCTGATGGGCCAGGTTCAGGATGAATCGCTGGTCACTTATGCCCAGAAGTTGGCCAAGGAAATGGAAGCCCTCAAACCGAGCGAATCCGCCTTTCTGCTGGATCGAAAGGTCCGCGCGCTCAATCCCTGGCCGGGCACGAGCGTGATCCTCGCCACGGGCGAAAGACTCAAGATCAAACGCGCTAAGCTGCGCCGCGATATTCAGGGAAATGCGGGCAAAATTTTCGAAAAAGCAGGAATGGCCCTTTTAGGCACTCCAGACGGCGCTTTGGAGCTTTTGAGTGTCCAGTGGGACGGCAAAAAGGAAGTCGACGCCGCCGGTTTTCTCAATGGTCTAAGAGGCCGTGGCCAGTCTCTTCCACTTGAGCTAAGCTCGAGCACATGACTGCATTCATGACTCGTGCCCCAGGTCTCCTCGCTCCGTCCATTCTTTCCGCCGACTTTGCACGTTTGGGCGACGAAATCAAAGCCGTCGAAGCTGCCGGTGTCGAGTGGCTGCATGTGGACGTCATGGATGGAAACTTCGTTCCGAACCTCACGATCGGACCTCTGGTCGTCGAAGCGATTCGCCCGCTGACCAGGCTCGTGGTCGATTGCCACCTGATGGTATCGCATCCTGAGTTCTGGATCGAACCTTTTGCCAAGGCGGGGGCTGATTGCATCACCATCCACGCTGAAGCGACTTCACACCTCAGTCGACACCTGGCTCAGATCCGTGAGCTCGGCTGCAAAGCGGGGGTTTCGATCAACCCGGGAACTTCTATTTCCGTGATTGAGGAAGTTCTCGATCAGGTCGATCTAGTGCTCGTGATGAGCGTGAATCCCGGTTTCGGCGGGCAGGCATTCATGCCGAGCGCGCTCAAAAAAATTGAAAGACTCGCGCAGATGCGGGGTTCCCGCAAATACCTCATCGAAGTTGATGGAGGGGTGAAAGCCGACAACATCGCCGCCGTGAGAAAAGCCGGCGCCGATGTGTTCGTGGCGGGTTCCGCGATTTTCGCCGCCAAAGATCGCGCCGCCGCAGTGAAACAGCTCAGATCAGCAATGGAGTCCTAAGTCATGGAAGTTCTCAAACTCGGCCTCAAGCCCATCACACCTCAGGATATTCACGACGTCGCGGTGCTCGGTCGCAAAGTGGAGCTTTCCCCCACGGCCATTCGCAAGATCAAAAAAGCCCATCAGTACCTCCAGTCTGAAATCAAAAAGGGCAAGACGATGTACGGAGTCAATACGGGCTTCGGACTTCTGTCCAACGTACGCATTGCCGCCCATGACATCGAAAATCTGCAGTACAATCTCCTGCGTTCGCATTCGGTGGGGATTGGCAACTACTTGCCCGACCATCAATCTCGCGCCATGGTGCTTCTGCGCGGCGCGAATCTCTCGCTCGGACATTCAGGTGTCAGCCTTGAGCTCGTTCAACACATTCTGAAGGTTCTCAATCGCGGCGTCTGCCCCATGATCCCGGAGCAGGGATCCGTTGGCGCAAGCGGGGATCTTGCACCTCTCTCGCATCTCGCCCTCGTTCTGATTGGCGAAGGAAAAGCGCGCTATAAAGGCCGTGAAATGTCCGGAGCCAAAGCCCTCGCGGCCGCTGGCCTGAAACCGATTCGCCTGGGAGCCAAAGAAGGCCTGGCTCTCATCAACGGCACGCAGTTCATGACGGCCATCGGTGCACTCGCCTTGATTGAAGCTGAACACCTCTGCGACGTCGCTGATCTCGCTGGCGCCATGTCGATGGAAGCTTTGCGCGGCACGACTGCTGCATTTGAACCCGAAATTCAGCGAGTGCGTCCGCATCCAGGTCAGATCGAAACTGCTCGGAGAATGAAGAAGATCATGCTCTCGGGCGGCAAAAGTGAAATCTCCGAAAGTCACGTCGGCTGCGAACGCGTGCAGGATCCTTACAGTCTGCGCTGCATCCCGCAGGTTCACGGCGCCTCACGTGATACGCTCGCTTTTGTTCGCGGAGTGATCGAGCGCGAGATCAACTCCGTCACGGACAATCCTCTGATTTTCCCGGATGAAAAAAA
Organism: Oligoflexia bacterium; assembly: GCA_014378465.1. Taxonomy (GTDB): domain Bacteria; phylum Bdellovibrionota; class UBA1018; order UBA1018; family UBA1018; genus UBA1018. The sequence continues at coordinate 95,219 of JACMNQ010000075.1, forward strand.
GATTCTGAGCGGCGGAAACTTTCATGGTCAGATCGTCTCGATCGCCATGGATGCTCTGTCGATTGCCGTGGCTGAAATCGGCAGTATCTCCGAGCAGCGCATGGAGAAGCTGATCAATCCGGCGATTTCCGGCCTTCCGGCATTTCTCACCACCAAGGGCGGACTCAACAGCGGTTACATGATCGTGCAGGTTGCGGCAGCCAGCATCGTCTCTGAAAACAAGACGCTTTGTCATCCGGCGAGCGTGGACTCGATCCCGACCTCGGCTGACAAGGAAGATCATGTCAGCATGGGCGCCTGGGCAGCTCGCAAAGCCTTGATGGTCGTGACCAACACGCGCCGAGTGCTTGCGATGGAACTTCTCAGCGGCGCGCAGGGGATTGATCTCCTGAGACCTCTCAAGTCTTCCGTCATCATCGAAAAAGCGCATCGCCTGATTCGCAGGAAGGCAGCCATGATGGACACCGATCGTTCCCTTCATGAAGACATGAAGTACGTCGAAACTCTGATTGCCAAAAAAGAATTTGAAAAAACATGTCTGGGAGGTCTCTGATGTCCAAATCCATTTCCGCTTCACCTGGTATTTCAAGCCCGTCCTCACCATCGGCCTTGTCGGGCACACGCGTGGTACGCGCCAGCCGTGGCACCACTCTTCAGTGCAAGGGCTGGCAGCAGGAAGCCGCACTGCGCATGCTCATGAACAATCTCGACCCCGAGGTCGCTGAGAATCCCGCTGAACTCGTCGTTTATGGCGGCAGCGGCAAAGCGGCACGAAACTGGGCCTGTTTTGATGCGATCGTGAAAGCCCTCAAGGAGCTCGAGAACAACCAGACGCTGCTCATCCAGAGCGGCAAGCCCGTGGCCGTGTTTCCTTCTCATCCCGATGCTCCTCGCGTGCTTCTCTCCAACAGCATGCTCGTTCCGAAATGGGCGACCTTTGAATACTTCCGCGAGCTCGAAGACAAAGGCCTCATGATGTACGGTCAGATGACGGCTGGTTCCTGGATCTACATCGGTACCCAGGGCATCGTTCAGGGTACTTATGAAACTTTCGCCGAAGCCGGACGTCAGCATTTCAAAGGGGATCTCGCAGGGCGCGTGATTCTGACGGCGGGACTGGGAGGAATGGGAGGAGCCCAGCCTCTGGCCGCATCCATGGCGGGAGCTGTATCACTCAACATCGAGGTGGATCCTGAGCGTGCAAAGAAACGCATTGAGACTCGTTACCTGGATGTTCTTACTTTTGATCTCGACGATGCCCTCACACAGGTCGCTGCCGCAAAGAAGGCAAAAAAGGCGGTCAGCATCGGGCTTGTAGGCAATGCGGCCGAAGTTCTCTGGGAACTCCTGGACCGTGGCTTCAATCCGGACCTCGTGACGGATCAGACCAGTGCCCATGATGAACTCAACGGGTATGTTCCTCACGGGATGCCGCTCGAAGCAGCCTACGCCCTTCGTAAATCGGATCCAAAAACATACAGCGCTAAATCGGTAGCCAGCATGGGCAGGCATGTCGAAGCGATGCTCGAGTTCCAGAAGCGCGGCTCACATGTTTTTGACTATGGAAACAACATCCGCGCTCAGGCCGTCAAAGCGGGAGTCTCGAACGCTTTCGACTTTCCGGGTTTCGTGCCGGCTTACATTCGTCCGCAGTTTTGCGCAGGACGTGGTCCTTTTCGCTGGGTGGCGCTCTCGGGCGATCCCGCTGACATCAAGGTCACGGATCAGGCGCTTGCCGAGCTTTTTCCTGATGACAAAAGCCTGATTCACTGGCTTGGCATGGCTGAAGAGCGCATTCAGTTTCAGGGACTGCCTGCGCGAATCTGCTGGCTGGGCTACGGCCAGCGTGAGAAAGCTGGACTTCTTTTCAACAAGCTCGTTCGCGAAGGCAAAGTGAAAGCTCCGATCGTCATTGGGAGAGATCACCTGGACTGCGGATCGGTCGCTTCTCCGAACCGTGAAACAGAAGCGATGATGGACGGTTCAGATGCCGTGGCCGATTGGCCGGTTCTGAACGCCATGATCAACTCGGTCAATGGCGCGACCTGGGTCAGCCTGCACCATGGCGGTGGGGTCGGAATCGGCTACTCCATTCATTCAGGCATGGTCATCGTCGCGGACGGAACGAAGGATGCTGACGCCAGACTGTCACGCGTTTTGAATTCTGACCCCGGCATGGGCGTCGCGCGCCACGCGGATGCGGGTTATCCAATCGCGATCCAGATCGCGGGCGAAGAATTCAAAGAGCGAGGCGGGTCCATCCCCATGCTTCAGTCGCTCGGCAACACGTCGCACGGAAATACGAAGTAACTCATGCTGAAGCAGTACCGTGCGGTCATCCATGCAAGCGAACTCCTGACGGGTGAGGGGATCCGTGCCAAAAGCGGCCGCCATGTGGTCGAAGCCGACTTGGGCCGTATTTCAGATGGCGCGATCGTTTACAGTGTCCGCATGAGTGATGGCATCGAAGTCCCCGATCAAGTGGTCTGGGTCGGCGCAACCGGTGCTCTGCCAGCCGAGTACCGGTCCATCCCCACTCGTGATCTCGAAGGCAAGCGAGCCGTGATTCCGGGCCTGATCGATTGCCACACCCATCTCGTCTTTGCCGGAAATCGAGCCGATGAATTTGCCCTTCGCTGCGGTGGCGCCACTTACGAGGAGATCGCTTTGATGGGCGGCGGAATCAACTCGAGTGTTCGCGCGACACGTGCCGCCTCAATCGAGGAACTTGAAGCTTTGGCGTGTGAACGCCTGCGCGAAGCGTGGTCTTTTGGGGTGAGAGCTCTCGAAATCAAGAGTGGCTATGGACTGTCTCTCGAAGCGGAACTCAAAGTGCTCGAAGTGATTCCTCGCTTGCGCAAAAAGTTTCCGCAGATGACCTTGACCGCGACTTTTCTGGGGGCACATGCTTTCCCACCGGATCAAAGTCGCGAGGACTACCTCCAGGACATCATTGAACGGATGTTGCCAGAAGTAGCGCGAAGAGGGCTGGCTGACACCTGTGACGTGTTCATCGATGCAGGGTACTATACCGTCGAAGAAGGGCGAAAAATTCTGACTGCTGCAAAGGCTCTCGGGCTCAAAACCAAAGTCCATGCGGATGAACTCGCCAACACGGAGTCATCGACGCTCGCGGCCGAGCTTGGCTGTCTTTCCGCTGATCACCTTTTGAAGATTTCAGATGCTGGCATTGCTGCGCTTGCGAAGTCCGAGACTGTGGCGGTCTGTCTCCCGGCGACGGCGTTCTATCTGAAAGCCCCGCACGCTCCAGCCCGTAAACTGCTCGATGCGGGTGCTCGGGTGGCTCTTTCGACGGATTTCAATCCAGGCACGAGCATGACTCTCAACCTGCCGCTCGTGCTGACGATGGGGGCGCTTTATCTCGGCATGAGCCGCGCCGAACTTCTCGCGTCGGTGACGTACACGGCCGCTCGGGCCTTGGGGCTCGAAGCTCGCAAGGGCAGTCTCGTTGCGGGCATGGACGCCGACTTCACCGTGCTTCCTTTTTCCACTTTCGAAGAAACGTATTACCGCTTTGGATGGGCACCCCCACATGACTGAAATTCTCACGGGCCTGATCGAACCTCGGCAGCTGGAAGCTTTCTCCTGGTTTGAAAAACACCTTGAAGATGTTCAGTTCGATCTGGATTCCGTAGAAATCGCTCTGATCGCGAGAGAGATTCCCAAGGTCAGTATCGTGGTTTATCTCGGGACCTGGTGCGGCGACACTCATGAGCAGGTCCCGCCATTCTTGAAATTGCTTGAACTTCTGCCTGAAGCACCTCTGGAGCTCAGGCTCTTTGCACTCGATCGCGCCAAAACCTATCCTGGTTTCACCAACACTCAGCACGTCGATAAAATTCCGACCTTCATCTTTCTGAAGGGTGGCTTTGAAGTGGGACGCATCGTGGAGTCTCCGATGCAGACTTGGGTTCATGATCTCCATGATATATTTTCAGAAAAACATTCGCATTAATTGAAAGTTTTGAGGCAAGCGTGGATAAGCATGAAGAATCCACTCAGCTTCAAGATTGAGGTCTCCGTCGCGTCCCTGAGGTGGGTGACGGCTTTTCTGCTGCAGCCTCCCGGTGCTGGTTCCGCGCATGCCGCTACACACGGGGTCGGCCTCGTCTGGAGAGGGGTCGGAGCCTGCAATGACGGCTGTGGGCAAGCCGCTGGTAAAATGGATCGGATGCGGCTTATGCCGTTGAGATGATCCTCCGGGCGTCCAGACTGAAATAGCTCTTACTTGTAGTCGGAGGCGATCAATTCATCGACGGGACGATAAGGAATCCAGCGGTGAAAGCCGTAGTAGAAGACGACCGCGAGAAGGAGCCCTGAAATCACGTCGACCAGGTAGTGCTGTTTCGTCGTGAGCGTGGATAGCGCGATCAAAGTCGCCCAGATGAAAAAAAACGGGAATTTTTTTCGCTGATCATCCAGAAAGATGAAGCTCGAGAGGTATACACTGCTGACGTGCAGGCTCGGGCAGCAGCTCGCTGGAGTGTCGGTCTCTCTCAGGGCCGTGAATGCCATGAAAGAGAGATGGTCCATCGTCGCTGGAAGAGGAAACAATTCGCGTGGGTAAATGGTCGGCCAGATCCAGAAAATGCTGACACTGAAGACCTGAAGCAGGAGAAATGAATAGAGGTACTTGTTCGCATTCACCAGATCCTTGCAGGTGATGTAGACCGCGCCGAAAAAGATGTACTCACTCGTATAGATCCAGACCGTCTGGGGGATGAAGGGTACTGCCTGATCCACCCAGGTCATGGGCAGCATCTGGGGTGGAAAGAAGTGAAAATGATTGGCCGTCAGATACAGGATCGTGGCGATGGTGAACATCGCGAGTCCGGAGACGTACTTGTTTTCCTGAGTCAGGAAAAGCGGAAGGGCGGTCAGGCGCCTGAAGGATTTCAAAGTGAGGGTATTCTCTGAAAGGCTCATTTGGCGTCAGCCAGCCAGTCTTCAATCTGTTTGCGTGAGTCTGCGCTGTTCCAATCTTTTTCTCCACTTTCAATGAAGAGAATCTTCCGGTCATGATTCATGACCACGGTGAGCGGGATCGCATGGACGTCAAAGATGTCAGCCGTTTTGTTGTCAGGATCCTTGTAGATGGGAAAAGTCATGCCGAATTTTCTGACGGCATTGGGAACGACGGCTTCAGGATTGTCGTCGACATCGATGGAGACGACATCGAAGCCACGGCTGGCGTAGGTATTTCTCAGGGCGACGATTGAAGGCATTTCCTGGACGCAGGCTTCGCACCAGGTTGCCCAGAAGTTGATCAGTGAGATTTTTGATTTCAACTGCGACGCCTGAATGGGTGGACCCTGCAGGGGAGTCAGTTTGAAATCGGGAAGAGTGACGCCAACCGCCAGTTGACCGGTTCCGGGTGGGCGGGACGGCGCAGGAAGCTGACTTTTCAGGAGGGTCAAGCCGCCGATCACGAGCAGCAGGATGATGGCAATCGGCAGGAGAACTTTGAAGAGTGTGGACCGCACTTTTCCGTCGCTTTGCTCAGGTGGTGAATTCTGTGCTGACATAGTGATCAATGATACCCTAGAATAAAGAGATGAAACACTTTCTTCATGACGAAAGTGGTCAGGCCGTTGTCGAGTACGTTCTCATTCTGGCAGTGGTCGTGTCCATCGTCAGTATAATGGCGAGTTCCTTCCGAAAGGTGCTCTTCAAATTCTGGGCACTCCTGAGCAAGGACATCACTGCGGGCTGCCCGGGTTGCGCCGCCGATCCGAATATTCGCGCTCGTTGAGACATGCTGGCTTGACGATGATTCTCCTTCACTGAGGGCCCTTCCACCATGGGTACGTGAGTGAACTCACAGCGAGGAAGCCTTGAAAATCCCGCTGCCGGCCGCTCGCTGCCGGTGGATGCCCATCTGGTGAATCTGCATCAATCGATTCGAAATTGCCGGGATTGAATCGCCCTTTCATTCTTTGGGTCAAAATGAGTCAGCTCAGGTTCACAAGCGCTGCATGACTCCGACCCTGCGCGTACAGACTGTACGCTCTCCCTCGAAAAAGTGTATCCGCTGGGAACCGATCTGACTTCATCACACTTTCGTTTCCTCAAACGGTCTCTCGAACCAGCTGCAGAAAATTTCGCGGGGATGCGAGCTTTTTGACTCTTTGAGGCCCCAAGCTCTTCCCTGGCTACACGGTTTTCCCACCTCAGCGAACAGAGTGTTCGCTGAGGTGGGAAAGACACTTTTCTCAGAGGGACTGACTTCCCCCGTTCGTGTAGACGATTTACCTCGCATGCGGAGGCACTCAAGTGATCTTGCGATAGATCAAAAACAGCTCATCACCCACGACTCGGCACTGGGAGAGTTTCAGATTCACAAGATCAGGAGGGTTGAAACCCTTGCCATCCACGAGAGTGGGCGCATCTGCCCCTCCCAGAATGCGCGGAGTGAGCGTGACATGGTACTCGTCGATCAGGTTCTCACTCACAAAATCCCACATGACTCCACCGCCGCCTTCGACCAGAAGCCTGCGGATACCGCACTCCTGCAAATGTTCCAGACACTGTGCAGTCGTTGACTTGCCCTTGAGCGGATTCAGGATGACGACTTCTGAAGTCTTCTGAAGCGCTTTCACTTTGGCTGCTGGAGCCTTTGGGCTGACAAAGAAGGTCCGGCGAAGACCGGGGTCCTTGAAAAAATCCCAGGACGGTGAGATGCCTTCGAGCTTTGAGCTCAGGATCACATTCATGGGCTGCTTCGGAGTGGCCACACCGCGGACTTTGCAGAACTGCTTGAATGTTCGAAGAGTGGATGCGCCCATGAAGATCGCGTCGGCTTCGCGACGCAGGACCTGCATCTGTTCATGGTCGGCTTTGGTTCCCAGGAGAAAAAATGAACGATCGGCGGGGCCAATCTTGCCGTCCAAAGTTGTGGCGAGATTGGAGAAGATGAAGAGAGGCTGAGGCTGGGTAACCGTTTTTTTGGCAGTTGGCTTCACGGATCTCTTGATCACGCTGGGTCAGACTTTCCCGATACCGGAGTTGCGGACGCAGCCGGCGCCGAAGCGGCAGGTGCGGCTGGGGCTGCCGCGCTTTTCGGCGCGATGTAGTTCATTCCGACCAGGAAGATCTCTTTGCTTTCCTTGCGAGTGCTCTCGGGACGAAGGATGTGGATGATCTTGAATTTCGGTTTCATGAGTGCGCGAAAACGTTCGAACTCTTCACTGTGAAAGAGTTTGCAGATGAAGTGACCGTTGTGTTTCAGAAACTTTTCAGCAGTCTCCAGCGCGAGCTCGCAGAGTTCCACCGAGCGCATCTGGTCAGTCAGTTTGATCCCAGTCGTTTTTGGCGCCATGTCTGACATGACGATGTCAAAGGGGGGGGCGATTCCGTGCTTTTCCATGACCCGGGCCAGATCGAGTTGCCTCATGTCGGCCATGATGAAGAGTGCATTGGGGAGCGTGATCTTGATGGGTTGAAGGTCAATGCCGAGGACCCGTCCGGTCTTTCCCACCTGTTTGGAGGAATACTGTGCCCAGGAGCCTGGGGCTGCACCGAGGTCGAGGATCTTCATGCCGGGGCGAATGAGTTTGAACCGTTGGTCCATTTCCTCAAGTTTGAAGATGGAGCGAGCCGCATAGTTTTCGGCTTTCGCTTTCTTGAAAAAGTAATCCCTCTGGTTATAGGCCATGGTCACTCACCCCGGTAGATCGAGGTGTTATTGTCCGTTTCATGGAGCTTCACTTCGAAAAGCTGGCCCTTCGCGAGGTGCGGCTCCAGAAGCTTCCAGATCACGACGATCATGTTCTCGGCAGTCGGATTGACCGTCTTGAAGACTTCCACGTCCAGATTGAGGTGCTTGTGGTCCATGATGTCCGCGACGTGGGTATCCATGATCTTGCGTAGATCCGTGATATTCATCACCATGCCCGTTTTAGGATCAATCTCGCCCTTGATCGTGACTTCGAGGGTGTAGTTGTGACCGTGACCATTCTCATTGTTGCATTTGCCGAAGATCCGTTTGTTCTCCTCCACTGAGAGCTGGGAGGAGTTCAAGCGATGAGAGGCACAAAAAGTGATCTTTCGGGTCAGGTATACGGTTGCCATACCTCTTCTTCGCACATCTTGCGCCAAGCTTAAAGCCCAAGAATGTACTTGCGGGCCTCGGAGTTCACGTAATCATTTACATAAGCTGTATCTTCAGCATTCAGCCCGAGAAACCGCACCCCAACTCGGTATCCTGGCTTCTGAAAGGTGTCCGGGACGGCTCGAGTGTGGAGGACTTCAGCCCTGCACTTGAGGTTCTTGCCTTTGATGGTAAAGCCGAAGTCCTCAAGAATCGTCCCCCGCTCAAAAAAGACCTGCTCTTCGCCAGTGACGAAGATGGCGGCCCCGCCTGCACTGATATCGATCACTTTCTTGTGAAGGGTTTCGGTGACATCAATCGGATTCTTGAACGATACTTTCAGGACATATCCGTTTGGAATTGAGATCCGCATGTGAGCTCGGCGCTGAACCTTGAAAAAGCTGTCTGGAACCGCGAAGTGAGCATGGATCTCGTCGCAGTCCACGAAAAACGCCTTGAAAAACAGGGTAACCTGAGCCAGCGAGATCGTGAAATGGCAGTTCTTTTCACCATTCTTGGTGACCAGAGCCTTGAATTCATCTCCATCCATCTGACCTGGACGCCAGAGCGAGAAGCTCTTCTTTACCGGGTCAAAGCCAGTGAGGTGACAGATGAGATCGCCGGTGTAATTTTTTGTCCACAGTTGTGCAGTACTCGAGGTGCGGATTCCTTCACGGAGGGACTTGATCCCCGTGTCGAAATCGATCGGCTCAAACAATGGTCACCTTGCGCAGCAGATCCATATCCTGAAGAGCCTTGCCTGAGCCGCGAACGACGCAAGTGAGAGGATCTTCAGCCAGGGCTACCGGCAAGCCAGTTTTTTCTTTGATCAGAATATCGAGATTCGCGAGCAAGGCGCCTCCTCCGGCGAGAATGATTCCGTTATCCACGATATCTGCCGCAAGCTCAGGAGGTGTACGTTCAAGCGCGGTCTTGATTGCGTCAACCACGGCTGAAACGGGTTCGGCCAGGGCGTCGCGAATTTCTTCCGAGTTCACTTCGATGGTCTTCGGAGCGCCGCTGATCAGGTCGCGTCCCTTGACTTCGTAAGTCTTCTCTTCTTCAAACGGGTAGGCGCATCCGATGGAGAGCTTGATCTGCTCGGCAGTACGCTCACCGATGAGGAGGGAGTACTTGCGCTTGATGTAATTGACGATGGCTTCATCGAACTTGTCGCCTGCCACGCGGACGGAGCGGGAGTAAACGATCCCGCCGAGAGAGATGACGGCCACTTCAGTGGTCCCGCCGCCGATGTCGACGATCATGTTCCCGCTCGGTTCACGGATCGGGAGGCCCGCGCCCAGGGCTGCGGCCATCGGTTCTTCAATCAGGTACACTTCGCGAGCTCCGGCGGACTGAGCGGATTCCTTCACGGCGCGTTTTTCGACCTGGGTGATCCCGAAGGGGATGCAGATGATGATGCGGGGGCGAATGAAAGTGCGGCGCTCGCTGGATTTCTGGATGAAGTACTTGAGCATGGACTGCGTGACTTCGAAATCAGAGATGACGCCGTCGCGGAGAGGGCGAATCGCCTGAATCGAGCCCGGGGTTCTGCCCAGCATGTCCTTCGCTTCCTTGCCGACGGCAAGAACGCGGGTCTGTCCACGCGCATTGCGATGAATGGCGACGACGGACGGTTCGTTGATGATGATGCCACGGTCACGAGCATACACGAGCGTGTTCGCCGTCCCGAGATCGATGGCCAAATCATTTGAGAAGAAATCCAGAATTTTCTTAAACATGTCGACTGTCCCTGTCTTTTACCACTTGTAGTGTCTGATGTGTTCACCGCGAACTGCAATTTCGCTCATCGATTTGATGCCGATTTCGAGCTGCAGGTCAGTGAATTTGCGGAACACCGCTTTCGCCGATTTCTTGGTCTTGATTCCGCCTCTTCTTAAGGGGAGATCGGAGACCAGCAGCAAAGCACCGATCGGAACCTTGCTTGCAAATCCTGCCACAAACAAAGCGGCGGTTTCCATCTCAATCGCCAGAGCTCGCTCTTCGTAGAGCGCGGATTTGAATTTATCATCAAACTCCCAGAAGCGGTAATCGGTGGTGTGCACCACACCCGTCCGGTAGTCGAGACCCTTTTCGACGAGGATGTCTGAAACGAATTTCTGAATCTTGAAAGTGGGAAGCGCTGGCACCTGAGTGGGCATGAAGTGCTTGGAGACGCCTTCATCGCGGATCGCGGCGGTCGGAAGCACGAAATCGCCGACTTTGAGCGAGCGGTGAAGTCCGCCGCACATGCCGAGAAGGAGAACCGCTTTCGGATCCACTGACGCGAGAAGTTCAATGGCGATGGCGGCCATCGGCGAACCGATCGAGAAGTCGACGATGGAAACGTCCGCACTGTCGCTGTGAACGACGGTGAGGGCGGAGCCCTGAGTCATCTCATCTCCGCAGATCGCGTTGAAGCGCTCGATGTAGTAGTTGAAGTTGGTCAGAATGATCTGTTTGCGAAACCGCTCGGGTGGGCTGCCACTGTAGCGCTCCAGCATGTCGCGAGCGATCTTGAGTTTCTTCTCGTTCGTGTAGATCCGGTTGTTATTGGGAATGATGAACGGATTGTTCGAGTAGAGGTCTTCCGTTTTCGTCGTGGCCTTGTCACTTGCGGCTTTGGAGGGGGCTGCTTCTGGAACTGTCGCCGCAGCTGACTTCACTTTTCTCTTTACAGGCTTTTTGGTTTGCACAAGAGAGAGCTTACCTATTGGATTGTGTCGAAACAAGCGGGATTGTTAATGATTTAAATGTTTCTCAACCTGTAGCTCGCCGTGTTACTCTCGAGTTCAAACTTATGGGTCGTTTTATTTTCGGTCTCAGCTTGATCTCGGTCACCCTGGTGGGCTTTTTTGCCTGGCAGGGGTGGCAGTATTTCAGATCCGAATTTCCCGATGTGTCCGTCCTCAAGACTCAGTATCCGGTCGTTCACTACCTCGGACCGAAGAAACCTCCGCGAGTCACTCTCTCAAAGTCACGGCCGCCGAGTTGGGTCAGTCTCGGTCAGGTTTCGAAGGTTGGAATCGGCGCCATCGTCGTGAGTGAAGACTGGGCCTTCTATCAGCACGGGGGCTTTGATGCCCGGCAGATCAAGGAAGCCATCAAGGAAGACTGGGAAGAGGGGACTTTCGCTCGCGGTGCCAGCACCATCACTCAACAGGTCGTGAGAAACGTCTTTCTTGACAAGGACAAGAACCTCTGGCGCAAGCTCAAGGAACTCATCCTTGCCGTCCGCATCGAAGAATCCGTCGGCAAGAGAAAGATTCTCGAGAGCTACCTCAACATCGCCGAGTGGGGTGAGGGCATCTACGGGATCAACGCCGCCACCCAATTTTATTTCAAGAAGTCCCCGATGGAACTCACGGCCCGAGAAGGTGCTTTTCTGGCCATGCTCCTGCCCAGCCCCAAACGGTACTCCCAGTCCTATCGTGCCAGACATTTGACTGAGTATGCTCAGGATACCGTCAGTGACATTCTCCACAAGATGACCCAGGCCCGTTATCTGACGGAGCAGGATCGGGATCGCGAACTTTCCTCAGCGCTGGTTTTTGAAGTCCGTCCGAATTCTGAAGTGCCATCGCTTCCGGTCCATGAGTCAGAAATGCCAATAAATAAGGCCAAAACTGCGCTTTAGATGGGCAGTTTTTACCCGCTCGCTGCAAATAGTTCATGAAAAAGTTGACCTCTGATTGGCCACTGGTCCAGAATCAAGGTATGAAACTCACCAGAGCCCGTTGTGGGGCTCTTTTTATTTTTATTGCTCTGGCCGTTCTGGGAATCTTCTACCAAAGAGGAGGTCACCCTAGTCTCACGACCGCTTTTTCATCCATTGCAGTCGCCGCCAAGCCCGTGGGCCTGACCAAGGACAACCTTTCGGAGGCTCTCGGGGGTTCCGTCGGCAAGTTCGTGCAGCTTCCGACTGAGATGACCATGCCCGTGGACGGTGAGCAGAAGAAGACCATCATTCAGTATGCTTTTGATGCGAAACTTCAGGAAGACATGGAAGAGCTCTTCAAGAGCTACAAGCCCGACTACGGCGCCTTCGTGGCGATCGACGCGACCACCGGCCGTGTTCTTTCCATGATCAGCTACAACCATGGGGACAAAACTCGCCTGGATCATCTGGCTCTGCGCGCAACTTTTCCGTCTGCCTCCGTTTTCAAGATGGTGACTGCGGCTGCCGTAATTTCAGAACGCAAGTTCTCAGCCGATACCCGGATCTCCTACAATGGCGCCAATCACACGCTTTATCACTCCCAGATTCTCAAATCGAACGTCAATCGCTGGACTCACCAGATTTCCCTTCGCGAAGCTTTCGCGAAATCCGTCAACACCGTCTTTGGTCGGATCGGGGCCTATAATGTGGGTGCAGTGAGCCTGGCGGACTATGCAGGACGTTTCGGCTTCAATCGCAAGATCGCGGCGGACATTCCGATTCAGCAGGGCAAGTCCGTGATCACCAATGATCCCTGGTCCCTGGCTGAAACCGCTTCAGGCTACACTCGTGAGAACACCATGAGCCCGATGCAGGGCGCGATCATGGCCGCTGCCATCGCCAACGACGGCAACATGATGGAGCCCTATGTGGTTCAATCAGTCCATGCTCTCGATGGAACTCCCATTTACAACGCCGAGCCAAAGCTCGCCAACACGACGGTCACCAGTGAAACCGCCGCCGAAATTCGCGCTCTCATGCGTGAGACGGTGGTGCGTGGAACTTCGAAGAAATCTTTCCGCGGCTTTTTCAAAGGCGGCTTTTCGTTTGTTGACGTCGGTGGCAAGACCGGCTCACTTCTCGGCAATGATCCCAAGGGCAAGTACGACTGGTTCGTCGGCTACGCTCATGCGGGAACCCACCGCATCGCGATCTGCGCACTCACCGTCCATGAGAAACTCTGGCGTGTGAAGTCTTCCTACCTCGCCCGTCGCGCGATCGAATCCTACTTCAAACCGAGACTGGCCGAGCGCAACGTCGCTTCCGTCAGTCGTCAGACCCGCCGCTCCAACTACTAGGGCCTGACGTCTTGAAAGCTCTCATTCAACGAGTCCTTTCAGCGAAGGTGGTGGTCGAGGGAAAGGCCGTGGGAGAAATCGGTCCGGGCATTCTCACCTTCCTCGGGATCGCGCACTCAGACACTGAGAAGGAGCTCCAGTGGCTCATCCAGAAGATCCTGAAACTCAGGATCTTTGAAGATGAGCAGTGCAAGATGAACCTTTCACTTCTGGATCTCCAGGGTTCCAACCCCGGGGCTCAGAGCCACAGTCACCTCATTGTGAGTCAGTTCACGCTTTATGGTGATACTGCCAAGGGCAATCGCCCGAGTTTCGTGAATGCCGCGTCGCCTGCAATCGCGCAACCTCTCTATGAAAAGGCTCTGGAACTGAGCAAAGCATCGGGCGTGAAGACTCAGGGCGGGATCTTTCAAGCCGACATGAAAGTGACTTTGATCAACGATGGACCAGTGACTTTCGTCATCGAATCTGAGTAGATCAACACATGACCGTTCATGTTCCCATTCTCGTGGAGCCCATCGTGCAGGCGATGATCGAAGCGCTGCAAGCTCTCCCTGAGGGAACTCCTCCGCACTGGGTGGTGGACTGCACTTTTGGAGGCGGCGGACACACGGATGCGTTTCTGAAGGCCATCGCCGCGGAACCGAAGATCGCCCACCACAAGGTTCTGGGAGTCGACCAGGATGAGAGTGCCGTGTCCAGAGGGCACGAGCGTTTCGCGAAGGAGATCTCTGGAGATCGCCTCAAGATCGTGCACCGCCGATTCAGTGAACTTTCCGAAGAGGACCTTGCCGGTCGCTCGGTCGCCTATCTCCTGGCGGATCTCGGGTTCTCCAGTGATCAGCTCGAGGACTCCGAAAGAGGGCTGAGTTTTCAGTCCAATGGTCCGCTCGACATGAGACTCGACCCCAGCCGGGGAGTGAGCTGCCGGGACTATCTCTTCAACGTGACGGAACAGGAACTCGTGGAAATCCTCCAGAATCTGGGCGAAGAGCGCTTTTCGCGTCGTATCGCCCACGCCATCATTTCAAAACGGCGTGAAAGTGCCATGCCCAAAACCACCCGTGAACTCGCCGACCTCATCGTTCATTCGGTACCCCCCGAAGCACGACGGGGTCGGATCCATGCGGCGACTCGCACTTTTCAGGCACTGAGAATAGTTGTGAATCAGGAGCTGGAAGAGCTCGATAAGCTCCTGAGCCGTGTTATACTTTTCGTACGACCCGGAGGAAGAGTCGCGATCATCAGTTTTCACTCTCTCGAGGATCGAAAGGTGAAACAGACTTTCAAAGGCGAATCGGATTTTGAACAGCTGACCAAGAAGCCCATCGAAGCCGATGAAGTTGAAGTCAGTCGCAATCCGAGATCTCGCAGTGCAAAGTTGAGGATTGCTGAAAGAACCATTCCGGGTGAGCCGATCAGAAAGTCTGAACGGAAGAGAATGGGAAAATTTTCATGAAGAAAAACCGCAAAATTCCTCTCTGGACCATCCCGATGGTGATCGCCATGGCGACGCTCACCGTCTGGCTTCGATTGACGATTGTTCGCACGACGTACACCATCACTCAGACGGACAAGATGATTTCCAACATGCAGCATGAACGCGAAAAGGCGAGCATGCGAGTCTCCGGCCTCAGGTCCCCGCGCCGCCTGGAGCTTCTGGCACGTACCAAGTTCAACCTCGATCAACCCCGCGCTGATCAGGTGGTGCACCTCAAATGAAACAGAGAATCACGGTCATCATGGTCGGATGTCTTCTGCTGGCGACAGGCGTGATGAGTCGCGCCGCCTACATTCAGCTCATCGGCGACCCGAAGCTGAACGGGATGGCGAAGCGTCAGTTCAGTTCTCGAGTGCTCGTGAAGCCTCGCCGCGGCCTGGTGCTCGACCGAAACGGTGAGCCTCTCGCCATCAATCTCGAAGTGCAGAGTCTGGCCGCAAATCCCTCAAAAATTCAGAACAAGAAGACCATGGCACGGCTTCTGGCCAAAGCGACGGGTCTGCCGTATTCGAAGATCTACAATCGCCTGAAAGACCCCAAGCGTGAATTTGTCTGGATCAAAAGACACATTCAGGACCAGGAGCTCGAGCGTTTCAAGAAATGGCAGATCATCGATCCGAGCGGCGACCTCATGAGCGGGCTCTGGATGGTCAAGGAAAGTGAACGTGCCTATCCTCACGGAGAACTTGCCGCGCACGTGCTTGGAAACGTCAATCTCGACACTGAAGGAGTCGAAGGCGTTGAACTCTGGGGCAATGAGCAACTGCAGGGCAAAGTGGTTTCAGTCGCTGCCATCCGCGATGCTCTTGGGCGCCCGACATTCATGGACGCGGTTGCCGCCAAGGACGCCAAGGACGGGGAGTCGATCACTCTGACACTCGATTCGTCCCTTCAGTTCTCCGTTGAACAGGAACTCAAGCATGCCGTGACCAAATCCAACGCGAAGGCCGGCTCCGTGATCGTCATGGACGCCACCACCGGAGAGATTCTCGCGATGGCCAACGAACCGAGTTTCAATCCGAACAACCGGGGCGCCCCGCTGGATCATCGCCGCAACCGAGTCTTGACCGATGGCTACGAGCCTGGCTCGATCATGAAGCCGTTCCTTGTCGCCAGTGCTCTGAGCAATGGTTGGAAACTCACGGATACGGTTTACGGTGAAAAAGGAAGCTTCTACGTTCAGGGAAAGAAAATTTCGGAAGCTGAGGCCAAGGAAAAGTTTGAATGGATCAACCTGAAGAAAGTCATTCAAGTCTCCAGCAACGTTGGAGCGGCCAAAATCGCACTGAAACTCGGCGCAGACAAATATCTCGCCACACTCAAGGCGCTTGAGATCGGCAGCAAGAGCGGGATCGGCTTCCCTGGCGAAATTTCGGGCAGAATTCCTCCGCGCAAGAGCTGGACTCCTCTGACTCTTGCCAATATCGGATTTGGTCAAGGGGTGCTCGTCACTCCGATCCAGATGCTTCGCGGATACGCCGCTCTGGCCAATGGCGGCTGGCTCGTGCAGCCAACTCTTCTGAAGAGTTCCTTCTCGAAATTCACTCCGACTCCTCCCGTGCGGGTTTTCACCCAGCAAGTGGCCGACGGCGTCACTCAGGCGATGGAGCTCGTGACCCAGGAGGGCGGCACCGCGAAGAAAGCTGCGCTGGATGGCTATGTCGTCGCGGGCAAGACCGGAACCGCTCAGATGGTGGATCCGGCCACGGGTGGCTATTCCCGTTCCAAGCACATCTCTTCCTTCATCGGTTATCCAGTCGGAGTTGAGCCTCGTCTCGTGATCTTCACGCAGATCGCGGAACCCCAGGGAATTTACTTCGCAGGTGAAACCGCGGCCCCCCTGTTTCACGCCGTACTCAATGCAGCAGCGACTCGTTTCAGTATCCCAAGCGCCTCGGATGGCTCTCGCACTCTTGCATCGGTCAACGCTCCGACCAGGATGGCCAAGTCTCTTTCCAAGATCACTGGAAAGAAAGAGGCTCCCGCAGCCATGCGAACGATCAGTCTTGAGGAGCTCGATTCAAATGACAACATTCGCTGGAGCGCGGCTGAGACCCAGAATCCCGTGCAGATGGAAAGCACCACTCCAGGTGGGGCCACTTCATGGAAGATGCCAGGACTTCTGGGATTGACCGCGCGCGAGGCACTGCGCTCTCTGCAGGGACACAAATTCCAGATTGCCCTTCACGGCGCCGGAATCATTCAGTCCCAGTCACCTGAAGAAGGAAAAGAAATCGCGGACGGCAGCACCGTGCGCCTGCAGATGGCGGAACCGCTCTGATGTCCTCAGCGAAGACCTTGGGCGACTTGCTCTCGCAACTCGACCGGGACAACTGGGTCTCGGATGCGACAGGACTTTTCAAGAACGCTCAGGCCATATCCAGGGTGACGTCCGATTCCCGACAGGTCGGGCCCGGAACCCTGTTCATTGCAGTTCACGGTGTGAGCCAGGATGGACATCGGTTTCTTGAGCCGGCATTCAAGTCTGGAGCAGTTCTGGCGATCGGTCAGAACGCGCACGATCACCCGAACTACCTCCAGGTGAAGGACTCGCGCGAAACACTGGCCCAGCTCGCGGCAGAACTTCATGGCAACCCGTCTCACTCACTGCTCATGGTCGGTGTGACCGGAACCAGTGGCAAGACGACCACGACGTACATCATCGAGTCCATACTCAAGGCCGCAGGCCACTGCGTGGGGGTCATCGGTACCGTCAATTTCAGAATCGGTGAAGAAATCCTGCCGTCGACACACACGACTCCGGGAGCAGTGGAGTTGCAGGAACTTCTTGAGCAGATGAAAATCAAAGGCTGCACTGCGGTCGTGATGGAAGTTTCGTCTCACGCCCTCAAACAGAAGAGAACGGCGGCACTCGCTTTCGACGGAGTCATCTTCACCAATCTTTCGCCCGAGCATCTGGATTTTCACCCGCACATGGAAGATTATTTCGCCTCGAAGTCGATTCTGTTCTTCGATCAGATGCAGAGGTCACGCCTTGCCGGCAAGACTCCATTTGCGGCCGTGAACGTGGATGATCATTACGGCGAGCGACTTGCGGAGTCGCTGAGTTCAGTCCCAAGTCCCGTGCTCCATGGTTTTCGAGTCACTTCTGAAGTCACGGTCGGCCTCGAAGGTATCTGTGGCGTCTATCAGGGCATTCCCTTTCAGTCTGAACTGGTGGGCGGTTTCAATGCTTCGAACATTCTTGGTGCCTTGTGTGTCTGCCGAGGCATCGGAATCTCCGCTGAAGCCATCACGGAAGGGATCCGCTCACTTCCCTGCGTGCCTGGACGACTGGAAAAAGTTCCTGCATCCAAAGGGCGTACCATTCTCATCGATTACGCCCATAAGCCGGATGCTCTGGAGAAAGTCCTCAGTGTGCTTGAAGCGATCAAGGGGAGTGGAAAGCTCATCACTGTTTTCGGTTGCGGTGGCGACCGGGATCGCACGAAACGCCCGCTCATGGGGAAAATCGCCGTTCAGCTCTCCGATCAGGTTTTCATCACCTCGGACAATCCCCGAACTGAAAATCCGGAAACCATCATTGCGGAAATCTTGCATGGCACGAACGGCCAAAGTGAAAGCAGCACCCCGGTGCACGTCGAGATCGATAGGAAAAAAGCCATATTCATGGCGGTTCAGGCTTCCAGGCCGGGTGACATCATTCTGATCGCGGGCAAGGGACACGAAGACTACCAGATCATCGCTGACCCCACGACCCCGGGGGGAGTGCGCAAGATTCATCTGGATGATCGAGAAATCGCGTCTGAAGCGTTGCAATTTCTTTGACACGAGTTTTTAAAATTCTGTAGCATCTCGGTCATGCTTCTTTATTTGCTCTATCCGCTCCACACGGAATATTCAGCGTTGAATGTCTTCAAGTACATCACTTTCAGGACGTTTGGCGCGAGCATCACCGCGGTCCTTTTTTCGATGATGATCGGACCCGCTTTCATCCGCCTTCTTCAGAAGATGCAGATGGGTCAGGTCATTCGTACGGATGGACCGCAGTCTCATCTGTCCAAAAAGGGCACTCCCACCATGGGTGGCGGACTCATTCTCATTTCAATCGCATTTTCCACTCTGCTCTGGTCCGATCTCGCCAATCGTTCAGTCTGGATCTGTCTGCTTACCACGCTTGCGACCGGTGTCGTCGGATTCATCGATGATTATCTCAAAGTCGTGCGCAAGAACCCAAAAGGTCTCTCTGGCAAGAAGAAGCTTCTCGGCCAGGGCATCATTTCCTTTTTTGCAGCTTACGCGATTTACAAATTCGGAGAGCCCGCCACTCTCGCGTTTCCCTTCTTCAAGGGTTGGAGCATCGAGCTCGGGATGTTCTACATTCCCTTCGCGATGTTCGTGATTATCGGAGCATCCAACGCGGTTAATCTGACCGATGGCCTGGATGGGCTCGCAGTCGGACCCACGATCACCACCTCCGTCACTTTTCTGATTTTAGCTTACTGCGCCGGAAATATCAAAATTGCGGAGTACCTCCAGATCCCTCATATCGTGGGCTCAGGCGAGCTTTCGATCTTTTTAGGCTCTGTGGCCGCGAGTTGCCTCGGCTTTCTCTGGTTCAACACCTATCCCGCTCAGGTCTTCATGGGTGACGTGGGCGCTTTGGCCCTGGGCGCAGCCCTCGGGATCGTCGCGGTCATCACAAAAAATGAGATACTGCTTGCACTCTGTGGCGGAATTTTCGTAATGGAAGCACTCTCGGTGATGGCTCAGGTTGCTTCTTTCAAACTGACCGGAAAACGCGTTTTTAAAATGGCTCCGATTCACCATCACTTTGAACTCAAAGGGTGGGCGGAACCAAAAGTGATCGTTCGTTTTTGGATTATATCGGTTCTGTTGGCTCTGGCGACATTATCGACCCTTAAGTTGAGGTAAGTGTCATGAGCAAGTACAAAGGTAAGAAAGTTCTCATCGTCGGCTTCGGACTCTCAGGAGTTGCAGTCGCCCGTTACATGGCCAAGCAGGGAGCCAAAGTCACGGTCACTGACATGAAGCAGAAAAGTGAACTCGCTGACTCCGTGAACGCCTGTGCAGAACTCAAGATCGAATACGAACTGGGCAAGTTCAATCCACTCACTTTCCGCGCAGCTGAACTCATCGTGGTCAGCCCAGGCGTCCCGCTCAGCACCAAGCCCCTCGACGAAGCCCGCGAAGCCAACATCCCGATCACCAGCGAAGTCGAACTCGCTGCCAGCGCTCTCAAGGAGCCTTTGATCGCGATCACCGGCACCAATGGCAAGACCACCACGACCACTCTCATCGGTGAAATGTTCAAAGCCGATGACAAGCCGGTTTATGTGGGCGGTAACATCGGCAAGCCCCTCATCGATCACATCAGTGATGGCAGCCGCGTCGACGCAGTCGTCGCCGAGCTTTCCAGTTTTCAGCTCGAACTGACTGAGAAGCTCGTTCCCGCAGTCGCAGTGTTCACCAACATCGAAGAAGATCATCTGGACCGTTACCCGGACATGAACGGGTACATCGAAGCCAAAAAGAAGCTCCTCAAGGCCTGCGACAAGAACAGCTATGTCGTTCTCAATTACGACAACGCCAACGTCGCCAAATTCGCTCAGGAAACCTCCGGCAAGGTCATGTGGTTCACCAAGCAGGACCCGCTCAAGATCGGTGGAGAGTTCGCTGAAAATTTCTACGGCTGTTATTTCAGAGCGGCCGACAAGCAGGTCATTGCCAAAGTCACCGGCAAAGAAGAAATCTACGACGTTTCCCAGCTCCGCATCTTCGGCGATCACAACAAGGAAAATCTGATGGCCGCGATCTGCACCGCACGCGCCATGGGTGTTTCGCCGAAAGCGATCCAGCACGTCATCAACAATTTCAAGGGTGTCGCCCACCGCCTTGAGTTCGTTCGCCGCAAGGACGGAGTCTACTTCTTCAATGACTCCAAGGGCACGAATGTCATGAGCGTTCAGAGGAGTCTCGGCGCGTTCACTTCCAACCCGATCATCCTGATCGCCGGTGGAAAAGACAAGAACATGGACTTTGCTCCACTCGTTCCTTACGTGCAGCAGCGCTGCAAGGTTCTGATTCTGCTGGGCGAAGCCAAAGAGAAAATCAACCGCGCAATCGGTGATTTTTCGGAAACCTACCTGGTAGGCACTTTCGAAGAAGCGGTTCTGCTCGCTTATCAGAAGTCCCGGAGCGGAGACATCATCCTGCTGTCTCCAGGCTGCTCAAGCTTCGACATGTTCCGTAACTACGAGGAGCGGGGCGATTACTTCAAAAAGCTCGTCACCCAACTCTAAGTCCACGACCTCTTCCACCGCTTCGGGTGCGAAGCCCGGCTCGAAGCCGGGTTCCAAACCTCCAAGTCGGCTGACCTCAGGTGAAGAGCTGGGCTCGAGTTGTCCGTGGCCACTTCCTGCCGAAGGCATCGATGTCATCCTGCTGGTGACCGTCGCGGCGATGGTCATTTTTGGACTCCTCATGGTTTACAGCGCGTCCTTCATCTACGCACAGGAGCGGACTGGAGATGGTTTCGCTTTCATCAAGAAACAGATCATCTTCGCGATCCTGGGTTTTGGCGCTCTTCTCATTTCCTGTCGCATCAACTACCGCAAGTGGGAGCATTGGGCGTACAAGTTCGCTCTCATCGCTACAGGACTCCTCGCACTCGTTTTGATTCCCGGAGTCGGCACGCGAACCCTTGGAGCCCAGCGCTGGCTTCGTCTGGGCTTTCTCACTTTCCAGCCGGGGGAACTCGCGAAGTTCGCGCTCATCTTTTTCGTTTCAAGGCAGCTTGATCGCAAGCAGGAATTGCTCCAGAAGTTCGTTCCAGGAGTGCTTGCCACTTTCCTGGTGCCTTTTCCAGCGCTTCTTCTGCTTCTCCTTCAGCCCGACTTTGGAACCACCGTGATGATCACGGTCGTGATATTTTCCCTGATGTTTCTCGCGGGCATGCCCAAGCGCTTTCTCGCATTGATTTTTGGAGTGGGCGGGGGAGCAGCCGCACTGCTGGTTTTGGGCAGCGCCTACCGTCGCGCACGCCTCATGACCTTCTTTGATCCCTGGCGCGATCCGACCGGAAAAGGGTTTCAGATCATTCAATCGCTTCTGGGACTCCATCACGGAAGTTTCTGGGGTGTGGGGCTTGGAAATGGCAAAGAGAAACTCTTTTACCTTCCTGAAGCACACAACGATTTCATTTTCGCGGTCATTGGTGAGGAGCTGGGTTTCATTGGACTCTCCGCCGTCGCGCTCGCCTTCTGTTACTTCATCTACCGTGGGCTCAAGATCGCCTACCAGAGCTACGAAAAGTACAACGACAAGTTTGGAATGTTCCTTGCGACTGGCATCACTCTCGCACTGGGACTTCAGGGATTCGTCAATATGGCAGTCGTGCTCGGACTGGTTCCCACGAAGGGACTGACTCTGCCTTTCATCAGCTATGGAGGGTCGGCCCTGCTGGTGGATCTCTTCGCAGTCGGTGTCCTGCTGAGCGTGGCACGGGGACCTCAGGCCAAAGGCCTCTTCAGTGGGGTGAAAAGTAAATGAGTGAAAAGAATCCGACTCTGATCGTCGCTGGTGGCGGCACGGGTGGCCACGTCCTGGCCGGTATCGCGATTGCGGACGCCTGGAAAATCACTTATCCCCAGTCGAAAATCATTTTTGTGGGAGCCCATGGCGGCATCGAAGAGAAGCTCGTGCCTCGCGCAGGTTATCCGCTCGAACTTCTCAGTCTCGGTTCCCTCAAGCGCGTGAGCCTGGCGCGCAAGCTCAGGACCGCCGTGCAATTGCCTCTTTCTCTGCTCAAGTCCGCAGTCATCCTGCTGCGCGATCGTCCTGCCGGAGTGATCGGTGTCGGCGGATATGCTTCCGGTCCACTGGTCCTCATGGGAAGACTGATGGGTTGGATGTGGGGAGTGCGAGTCGCGATCCTGGAACAGAACGCGGTGCCCGGCATGACCAATCGAATTCTGAGTCGAATCGCTCATCAGGTGTTGATCGCTTTTCCGGGAATCGAAAGCCAATTCAAAGGACGTAAAGTCAACGTTACCGGAAATCCCGTTCGCAATGTGATGAAGCCGATGCCTCCCGCTTCACGCGATCCCTTCACGATCTTCATTTTCGGCGGCAGCCAGGGAGCCATGGGAATCAACACTCTGATTCTTGATGCGCTTCCTTTTCTGGAAGATCTGAAGCCGCGTCTTCGTTTCATTCATCAGACGGGTGAGAGTGACCACGCCCGCACCCTCGAAGGTCATCGACTCGCGGGAACTCAGGCACGGGTCGAAAAATTCATTTACGAGATGCCTGAAGCCTATCAGGCCGCATCGCTGCTCGTTTGTCGTGCAGGGTCATCCACTCTGGCCGAAATCGCGGCGGTTCACCGCGCATCCGTGCTCATTCCATTTCCTTATGCGTCAGACAATCATCAGGAGAAGAATGCACAGCTTTTCGTGGATTCAGGTGCGGCGAAGCTGCTGGTCCAGTTCAAATCCAAAGGCGAAGACCTGGCGAAAATCATCCGTGACTGTGTAGAAAATCCAGGCACGCTCGATACGATGGAAGAAGCCGTCTCCAAATTTTATCGCCCAAAGTCCGCCTTCGACGTCGTTCAGATTCTTTCTGGCCCTTAATTTGCTCCTTTGGAACACATGAGTCCAGCAAACAGAACGAAATCCGAACCCAATTCAAAAACCCTGTGGATCGCCATGTGCCTGGCGACCAGCTTTGTGGCGATTGACTCGAGTCATCGTGCAGGGGCGGAGTCTGGGCGGGCCGTCACCGCTGACTCTCCCAAAAAGGTTTGCAATGCCATGATCGAAGCGGCAAAAAAAGAGGACTTCAAGTCCATCCAGCTCTGGACTCTGCGTCCCAACCTGCTGAGTTCGCACCTTCATCAGATGGCAGGCACTGCGGCCCAAGGGCCTGCTTCAGCAGCCAAGCCCAGTGGCAGCCCTCAGGCCGCCGACCGTGGTCATGTCCTGTCAAAAGCGGCTTACGACCTGATCAAGGAATTGTCCTGCGGTTCGGAGCACATCGCGGGCAACCGTGCGGTGGTCGAAGCCGAAGCCAAAGGTCAGAAGCGATTGATTCCTTTCGCTCAAAAGGACGGAAAATGGCTCTTTGATGTGCGCACGTACCAGAGCTTCTACCGAGACGAAATGAGGCAGTTGAAATCCAGCGGCTGAGAAGCTAGAATTCGGGTCTCATGCATAACAAACAGCAGACTCAGCTTCACTTCGTGGGAATTGGTGGCATCGGGATGAGCGGGATCGCTGAAGTGCTCCTGAACCAGGGGTACCAGATCAGTGGGTCTGACCTTGCCGAATCTGAAGCCACCCGTCGCCTGAAATCCCTGGGAGCGCGCATTCACCTCGGGCACACGGCCGAAAATATCATGGGTGCCCACGTTGTCGTGATTTCTTCCGCTGTCAAGGCGACGAATCCCGAAGTGATGAAAGCTCGTGAAAGCCGAATCCCAGTCATTCCTCGTGCCGAAATGCTGGGCGAGCTCATGCGTGGAAAAGTCGGCATCGCTGTTGCCGGAACTCACGGAAAGACCACGACCACCTCCCTGCTGGCCTCCGTATTGATGGCAGCGGGCCTTGACCCCACGATCGTCATCGGAGGCAAAGTCGGAGCCTTGGGCAGCAACGCCAAATTGGGGCAGGGACAACTTGTTGTGGCTGAAGCAGATGAAAGTGATGGCTCCTTTCTGCATTTGCCAGCCACTTTTGGTATCGTGACCAATATTGACAGTGATCACCTGGATCATTTTGGAACGCTGGAAGCGATCGAAGAGACCTTTTCCGAATTCATCGGTCAGCTTCCGTTCTATGGTCTGGCTGCAGTCTGCGGGGACGACGAAGGAGTCAGGCGTTGTCTTTCGCGCTTCCACAAACCCTTTCTGACTTATGGTTTTTCCGATTATAACGACTACTTCGCAAAAGCGGTCACTTCAGTCCCCGGAAACGAGATGCATTCACGCTTTGAAGTGCATTCGCGCAACGAAGGGCTACTGGGCTCAATTGAAATTCAGGTCCCGGGACGGCACAATATTCTCAACGCGCTGGCGGCCATCGTGATCGCCCGTCGTCTGGAAATTCCATTTTCAAAAATTGCGCAGGGTCTGCGGGATTTTTCGGGCGTGAAGCGTCGCTTTGACATTCGCTGGAAAAATGAATCTCTCCAACAGATCATCGTCGATGATTATGGTCATCACCCGACTGAAGTCCTGGCAACGTTGGCCGCCGCACGTTCCTTCTGGAAGGGGAGAATCATCACGATTTTTCAGCCGCATCGCTATTCCAGAACTCAAAATTCGTACGCCGAATTTTTGAAATGCTTCAAGGACACTGATCTGCTTTATCTCGCGGACATCTATGCCGCGGGAGAAGAACCCATTGCAGGAGTATCCTCCGAAATTCTGGCTCGTGACATCATGATATCCGCCGGAAAATCCGTTCTCTATGTCGGGCCTCTGCAGGGTGCCCGAGATGCCGTGGTGAAGGACTTCAGAAAAGGCGACCTTGTGCTCTGTCTGGGCGCAGGGACCATCACCAAGCTTCCGGATCTGCTGGTCGAAGCGATCGAAGTCGCAGCAGCTGTCGCTGCTTCCCATGTCAGTTGAAATGACGAATCCTCAGAATCCCCCCAGCCCTGAAACTGTAGCCGCACGGAAGTGGTGCGAAGAAAATGGCTCGCGCTTCGAAGGACAGCTCACCTTCGGTGAAAACCTGGCCAAGCACACGTATTACCGCATTGGCGGACCTGCTCGCATCTTTTGCATTCCAAAGAGCGTCGCAGACCTGGATTGGATCAGGGAGTGCGTCTCTCACTCGAAGGTTGATGCTTTCATCCTGGGTCTGGGTTCAAATATTCTGGTCGCTGATGGCGGTTATGATGGCCTTGTGATCAAGACGAGTCGAATCGACATCAGTATCACGCTCCAGGGCGATCGTTTGAGAGTCGGTTCAGGTGTTGCGGTCTCGTCATTGCTTCGAAGGGCCGCGCAAGAAGGGTGGTCAGGTTTTGAAATGCTGACGGGAGTGCCGGGCTCCATCGGAGGCGTCATCACGATGAATGCAGGCACGCATCTCGGTGAAGCCAGGGACCGGATCCGCAAAGTCGAAACTTTCAATCTTTCAACGGGAGTCCTGAGAGTGATCGAGGGCGCCGACCTCCAATTCGAGTATCGCAAGAAT
The DNA here is from genome assembly GCA_014378465.1 of Oligoflexia bacterium. GTDB lineage: Bacteria > Bdellovibrionota > UBA1018 > UBA1018 > UBA1018 > UBA1018. Next base: position 121,035 of record JACMNQ010000075.1, read on the forward strand.
CACTTTCTCACTCGTGATGAAGTCATCACCCATACGGAATGGGAAGTCACTCTTTCAGAACCCGCCCAGGTCAAAGCTGTCATCGATGAGACCCTTGCACGCCGCAAGGCCAGTCAACCGACTGAATATCCATCGTGTGGGAGCGTCTTCAAGAATCCTCGCGATCACGGCATCCATGCCTGGCAAGTGATCGAGAAATTGCAGCTTCGCGGCCACAGGATCGGGAATGCCCAGATTTCCGAGAAACACCCGAACTTCATCGTGAATCTCGGCGGCGCGCTTGCGAGCGATGTCAGAGCTCTGATTGACCTCGTCAAGTCGCGTGCGAAAGCGGAGCTTGGGATTGAGATGCACGAAGAAGTGAAGTTTCTGGGCTGATTATACCGTGCCATTTTACGTCATCCATTGTCGATAATGGATAGGTTATAATTTGGCATGACTCATGAACCAAAGCGACAGATACTGCCGTTGCTCCTTGAGAACTGACTTTCGATTCAGTGCTCACGATACAGGGCGCCTCAAGGAGCCCGCTTCATGACTTGAGCGAAAGTGCGTGTGATTCTCAATCCAAACGAAAATGCCCCCGAGCAGTTTCTGCTCGAGGGCTCCACAGGATCAATTGATTTGAGAGATCAAAACTTCTCTTCGGTATAGGGCTGGACGACAACCTGATCGAGCGGAACTCCCGCCGCTTTTGCCAGAGGCTCTTTCATGTCCGCTGCCGTCGCAAGAACGGCAATCGAAAGCTTCTCAGGCTTCAGGTAAGTCGAGAGCGCTTGATTGACCTGAGGGAGAGTGACTTTCGCCAGCTCAGGACCATAAGTCTTCATGAAGCCATCGGGCAGATTCAGGGTGCGCTCGAGCAATTTGTTCTCCACGCGCTTCTTGGGCGTGTTGTACATGAAGCCCGCGCTGTTCACGAGGGAACGCTTGGAAAACTCAAACTCTTCCTTCGTGATGCCGTTCTTCTGGAGATCCTCGATCATCTTCAGGGACAAGGCCAGTGCCTGCGCGGTGTCTTTGGACGCCGGAAACAGGTGAACCTGCCAGGAGCGTGGCTTCAAGCCGTGTTTGAAGTAGCTGTTGGCTCCGTAGCTCCAGCCGCGCTTCACGCGAATTTCGACCATCAGTCGAGCCGAGAAGGAGCCGCCGCCGAAAGCGTGATTTCCGAGGAAAACGGGAAAGAAATCCGCATCCGTCATGCGCATGCCAATCTGGCCCGCTGAGATCTGGGTCTGGGTGCGGTCAGCCTTGTCGACGATGAGAAGGCGACGATGTTCCGGGTTTTGTGGCTGCGGGACTTCGACGAAGTCCCTGTCTCCTGGTGCCGAAGGACGAACGTTCGCCAACTGATCAGCCCAACTCCTGATCTGCCCTTCATTCGCGTCACCATTGCCGACAACCAGCAGGAGCTTGTCCTTGATCAGGGCATCATAGTGTTTGCGAATCTGATCTCCCGTGAGCTTCTCCACATCCCTGATGTTGCCCATGACAGGCTTGCCATAAGGGTGACCATTGAAGAGAAATTGCGTGAAGCGCTTGCCACCCAAAGCCTGGTCACTGCCGAGTTCTTCGAGCAGGTTGGAGACGATCTGGGATTTCAGCTTCTTGACTTCGGATTCAGGAAACCTGGGTTGAGTGATGATCTCATTGACGATGTCGAGAAATGGTCCGACCTGGGATGCCAGCACGGCACCGCGAAGAATCAGAGCTTCAGCGCGAGTTTCAACTTCGAGAGTCGCGCCCATCTGGTCCAGCGCGAGGTCAAGCTGTTCCTTGGTGTGTTTTTTTGTTCCACGGAGGAGCATCTCGCCCATGAAATTCGTGATCCCGGATTGCCCCTGAGGATCAGTCACCGCGCCGGCCTTGACTGCGATGTTCAGATTGACCACCGGGAGGTTCGTGTCTCTTTCAAAGGCAACTTCAACGGCTTGGGCTGAATTGGCTGAAGCGACGATGGCGAGCGTGGCCAAAGTCGAGAGAAGTCCTGCGAACACTGGTTTCAGATTTTGAGTTCTCATTTTTTCACCCCTACGATGACGGAACGATTTCTGGGTTCAAAGTACTTGCGAGTGACGCGCTGGATTTCTTCAGGGGTCACGATCTGCACGGACTTCATTTTCTGCACGCCATCTTCGAAGCTGTTGGCGATCGTTTCAAAACGGCCGAGGAAGCCGGCCTTTTCATGATTGTTGTCGAGTCCCTGGTAGAACTGAAAGGACAGACCATTCTTGGCGCGGTCGAGTTCACCCTTGGAGACGAGCTCCTTGCTCAGGCGGGCGATTTCGCGAAGGATGATCGTTTCAGCCTGAGTGGCGGTCTTGCCCTTCTGAAGATTGGCGCCGATGAGCATCAGGGAAGGATCCTTGTCATCAATGTCGTAGGCGTCGACTGAGCTGACGATGCCGGTTTCGACGAGGGCTCTCTGAAGGCGACTGCTCTTGCCGGTGGCGAGAACTCCGCGCAAGGCCATGATCGCCGGGATGTCGGCGTTCGTGATGGCGGGGGTGTGGTAGCCCACCATGAGTTTCTCGACCTGGATATTGAGCTTGAGCACTTTGCGGCGAGCGGACTTCTGTTCAGGTTCGTCCGCAATGGAGGGAGCCGGTGGTTGCTGGGGGCTGAAAGCACCATAATACTTCTTCACCATTTCATGAACGGCATCGGCCTTGACGTCCCCGACGACGATGATCGTTGCATGGTTCGGGCTATAGTAGCCTTTGTAGAAGTCGACTGCGTTCGCTGCCGACATGCGATTGAGATCTTCCTGATACCCGATGACGGGCCAGTGGTAGGAATGCTTGGTGAACGCAAGCCCGAAGATTTCCTGGTACATCAGGCCGTCCGGGCTGTTTTCAGTTCTGAAACGTCTTTCGTTCTGAACCACTTCACGCTCGGTTTTGAAAGAGTCATCATTGACGACGAGGTTGAGCATGCGGTCGGATTCAAGCTTTGCGATCATGTCGAGCTTGTCAGCCGGCATTTCCTGCACGTAAGCGGTGTAGTCACGCGAAGTGAAAGCGTTCTCGCCTTCGGCGCCGGCGCCTTCAAGGATTCGGTCAAATTCGCCTTCTTTCAGGGACTTCGTACCTTTGAACATCATATGTTCAAAGAGATGCGCGAGGCCGGTGTAACCCACGTTCTCATCGCGGGAACCGACACGAAACCAGGTCTGGTAGGCAAAAGTCGGGGACGAATGATCTTCGACCACCAGAACTTTCAGTCCGTTGTCCAGCTTGTAGCGGTGGACTTGAATGGTGCCGACGAGGGGAAGCACTTCAGCTTTTGAAGCGTCGTGACCGGTTTTCAGATTTTTGGTGGCACACCCGGATCCAGCCATTGCAGTGATGACTGCAAGCAGGGGCACGAGTACGCAAACTTTGGAAATTTGAGAAATGGGTGATGGTTTCATAAGATGAAAAAATTATCACGCGCCACCAAAATTTGGCAGCTTCAAATTGGAATAATGTTACGCTTGCATTGAGGCATCAAGATGAAGGCTTTTCTGCAATCTCCGGGTTTCGACTCATTCAAGAGAATCTCAGTCATCTGCTTGACGATCGTTGCGTTAATGACGGTCGGTATCGGTTTTTATAACGTCCTGCATTCACCGCTCTTCACGGTTCGAGTGGTGGAGGTTTCTGACCTCCCCGAAAATTCGCCTGTCGACGCTCAGGCCATCACGGATCTTGCGGCAGTGCCGGTCGATGTCACCAATCTTTTTGATCTCGATCTGCACCGGATTGAAACGCGCATGCTCACGCATCCCTGGGTTCGTGAGGTGCTCATCTCCAAGCGCTTCCCGCAGACCGTATCCATCACCGTGGTTTTCCGAGATCCCAAGGCTCTCATTCAGAAACCGAATGGGGACCTGTCCTATGTGGATTCGAACGGGATGATTTTCAGCAAGGTTAACTTGATGAGTCAGCCGGATCTGCCGGTCCTGACCGGCATTTCAAAGAATCATGAAGTTGCGAAGACCCAGGTTCTGAAAGCACTCCAGTTCCTGGCCGCATGGGATAAATCCAAGCTTGAACGAGTCTCTCAGATCTCCTCATTATCTTACGATACTGAACGCGGATTTCGGGCATTGGTGACTTATCCACTCGGAAGAGGGCGTGGACAGGGTCGTACGATGGTCCATTTGGGGCAAGAAATTGACGCTGACTTCGAAAATATGGCGGACAGACTTCGCCATGTATTCGCGTACTTAATCGACAACGGGATCTCCGCCAAGCAGGTTTGGGCAGATTTAGGAAAAAAAGTTGTTGTCAAGATCGCCCGTAGTTCTTAGAATTTCTTAGACGGCAAAAAATGCCTGCTAATTTCGGTGAGCCTACCGTGCTCCCCGGAGTCCCATGGGAGGGATTCTCTGTATGTCCAAAAAGGACTTTGTAGTGGGTTTAGACATTGGAACCACAAAAATTTGCTGCATTGTTGGTGAGATTGCCGAACACGGCATGATCGACATCATCGGTATCGGCACCGCCCCTTCAGTCGGGCTTCGCAAGGGCTGCGTGATCAACATCGACGCCACCGTCGAGAGCATCACCAAGGCCGTCGAAGAAGCTGAACTCATGGCTGGCGTTGAAATCTCGAATGTCTTCACCGGCATTGCGGGCGGCCATATCAAGTCATTCAATTCCACCGGCATCGTCGCCATCAAGGACAAGGAAATCACCGAGCAGGACGTTCAGCGCGTGATCGACGCCGCCAAGGCAGTGGCGATCCCTCTGGACCGCGAAGTGATTCACATCATGCCTCAGGAATACGTCATCGACAGTCAGGATGGGATCCGTGATCCGATCGGCATGACCGGCGTGCGCCTCGAAGGCAAAGTTCATATCGTGACCGGTGCTGTGTCGTCCGCTCAGAACATCATCAAGTGTGCGAACAAGGCGGGCTTGAATGTCTCGGAGATCTGCCTTGAGCCGATCGCTTCCGCTGAAGCGGTGCTTTCTCAGGATGAAAAGGACCTCGGAGTCGTGCTCATCGATATCGGAGGCGGCACCAGTGACCTCGCGATCTTCCGTGAAGGCGCGATCGTCCATACGAGTGTTCTCCCGATCGGTGGCAACCACATCACCAACGACATCGCAGTCGGCCTCAGAACTCCCCAGGTTGAAGCTGAAAAGATCAAGATCCGCCATGGCTGCGCTCTCGCATCCCTCGTCAAGCCTGACGAGACGATCGAAGTCGCGGGTGTCGGTGGTCGCAAGCCCCGCGTGCTCTCGAGACGCCTGCTCGCTGAAATCATTGAACCACGCATCGAAGAGATCTTCTCTCTGATTCAGCGTGAGATCACGGCTTCCGGTTATACCGAGCTTCTCTCTGGCGGCGTCGTGCTGACCGGCGGCGCAAGCCTGCTCGAAGGTATGCCTGAACTCGCGGAATTCATCTTTGAAATGCCCGTCAAGCGCGGCATTCCACAGAACATTGGAGGGTTGCGCGACGTCGTCAATTCACCAAAGTTTGCTACTGGTGTCGGCCTTCTGAAATACGGAGCTCGCCATGGCGTAAAAAGCAGATTCCAGATTCGTGACAAAAATATCTACGATAAAGTCCGTGGCTCAATGCGAACCTGGATCAAGGATTTATTTTAAGAATCTGCTTTAAATAGGGGAGCCGGGGCGACTGAAAGGAAACCCGGGCGAAATCAGTAACCACGAAGCGGGGCCGGAAACGGATCGCTTCATACAAGAAGAGGATCTTCTTATGTTCGAAATAGACCAAGTCGCAAGCCACGGAGCCAAAATCAAAGTAATCGGCGTAGGCGGGAGCGGATGCAACGCGATCAACACCATGATTCGAATGGGACTGAGCGGTGTTGAATTCATCACTGCCAATACCGATAAACAGGCTCTGGACGCATCCCTTGCTCCAACCAAAATTGCCATCGGTCAGGAACTGACCAAGGGACTTGGTGCCGGCGCCAATCCTGAAATCGGCCGTCAGGCCGCTCTCGAAGATTACGCGAAGATCTCGGAAATCCTCGCCGGTGCCGACATGGTGTTCATCACCGCAGGCATGGGCGGCGGTACCGGAACCGGTGCTGCTCCGATCTTCGCCAAGATCGCTCGTGAAATCGGCGCCCTCACCGTGGGTGTGGTCACCAAGCCCTTTCAATTCGAAGGTCGCAAGCGCATGAAGCACGCCGATCAGGGCATGGCCTGGCTGCGTGAGAATGTCGATTCTCTCATCACCATTCCGAATCAGAGACTTCTCGCCATCTCCGGCGCGACTCTTTCGATGATGGATGCTTTCAAGAAAGCCGATGAAGTGCTTCTGAACGCAGTTCAAGGCATTTCTGATCTGATCAATCACACCGGTCTGATCAACTCCGATTTCGCCGACGTCAAGACCATCATGGGCAACAAAGGCCTCGCTCTCATGGGTATCGGTTATGGAGAAGGTGAACATCGCGCGGTTGAAGCTGCGACGACCGCCATTTCCAGCCCCCTCCTCGAAGACGTCTCGATCAACGGCGCGACCGGGATCATCATCAATATCACCGGCGGATCGAATCTCAAGATTCACGAAGTCAATGAAGCCACGACCCTCATCATGGAAGCCGCTCATGAAGATGCCGAAATCATTTTCGGTACCGTCATTGACGAGACCATGAAGGACCAGGTCAAGGTCACCGTCATCGCCACCGGACTCGGCGGCATGACTGCCTTCGCTCAGCCCCCAGCTCAGCAGTCTGTCATGAACAACAACATGGCTCCTCCGGTGCCGAATGCCCAGATGCTCGCGCAGATGGCTCCTCAGCAGATGAACAATCCGGCTCAGTATGCTACCATGGCCGCAATGACGAACTTGCAGCAGCAGGCCGCGCAACCGATGCAAAACGGTTATGCTCCTCAGCAGCAGGCTCCTCAGCAATACCAGCAGGCACCTCAGCAGCAGTACGCTCAGGCTCCGCAACAGTACCAACAACAACCACAGCAGCAGCAGTATGCTCAGCAGCCCCAGGTTCCTCAGTATCAGCAACAGACTCAGCAGCAGTATGCTCAGACCCAACAGGCTCTGCAGCAGAATGCCGCTCCTGTCGCTCCCCAGGCTCCAGTCGACGCTCAAGCCGGTTTCGAAGAGTCGTACGAAGAGCAGGAAATGGCTCAGACTGCGGCAAATCCAGGCTTGAACGCCAAGACCCCGAACATGGGTGCTGGCGCTGAAGCAGGTGGCGAACTCGCTCGCGCCAGAGCCATCGCTCAGCGCCTCGGCATCACCAATCTGACTGATGACGAATACGATGTACCGACCTACATGCGTCGCCAGCAGGACCGTGAGTTCTGATCTGACCTGAATCGAGATTTCAAGGGCCTCCTGTGAAAGCAGGGGGCCCTTTTTTCATTGAAGGCATGACAGGGCAGGCTCATGGCCCAGCCTTTGAGGTCAGGGCCCTGAAAGTTCGCAGCTCAAACCGCGATCAATCTGAATGCATTGACAATGATGGAGTAACGCGCCAGTTCCTGCGCCCAAGTGCGAGTCGTGCCGACCACTCCCGCTTTTGAAGCCGAGTAGTGGGTCTGCACGATGTTCCCGAGCCCGGCCACCGATGCCAGATTGATGATTAGTCCCGACGTCTTTTTCACCATGATCTTGGCGCAGGCCTCACCCATGTTGAAGAGACCCTTGAGGTTCACGCGGATCACTTCATCAGACTCGTCTTCGGTGAGTTTGTGCAGCATTGCATCGCAAGTGATTCCGGCTTTGTTCACAAGAACATCGATGCGACCGGACCCCGTTTTCGCTTCGGCGGCCAAAGCACTCGCCGAACTGTGGTCCGATACTTCGTGAACACTCACAAGACAACGACGGCTCACACCTCTGATTTTAACAGCCACAGCCTGCGCATTTTCTGCGCTTGAATCGTGCACTACCCGATCAAAGCTGCCGCGCGACAGGCACGGATGGATTCGTCATGCTTCAGCTTTACCTTGAAATGTAAGCTGATGAGTGGAAGGAGGGGAACCCGGGGAGGTTTGGGAACCGAAAAATATAGACGGTTTCCAATCAAACGCAAGTAGCCCGGCCAAAAATAAATATCGCAGTTAAATTTGCAAATTCCTGGATCGCCATTACACTCGAAACAACTGCAAGATTTTCATTCCAAACCCAGGCCACATCAGGCTCTGCGATCGAAGGAATGTAGCCACTCAGAGTTTCTTCGGATGCTTTCGAGTGCGCCACGGAAAAGGCGAGATGGGGGCTGTTCGAAAGAGCGGCTCCCGTTTTTATTTTCCGACAGGCCCGCTCAGGCTGCAGCCCGCCACTTCCGGGAGCGGTTTCACACAACCGAGGTAAGCCCGCACTTCCGGATTTGAAGCGTGAAGATAAATCCGTGCGAGTTCGGCCGGATGCGGATCATTGCCAGATCGTTTCACCTGACTGCAGAAGATTGAATAGCCCTCGATGAAGGTTTGCGCCGCAAGTTCGGGGGCAAGAGCGCCTTTTTTCGCAATCTGGACCTGAGACAGGCTCGACCAGTAATCCGCCACAAGCTCACGCTTGGCATCCTTGCCCCCGATCTTGTTGCCTGAGTTCATGTTCCTGAATTGAGAATCAAAGCAGGAAATCAGCTTCTTGAAGCTTTTCGGAAATTCCGAATTGTCGATCGAGTGGCCCAGTTCATGAGCCAGGACGATCTGCAGTGCTCTTTTGAGGGATTGAATGTCCGTGATTCGACCGAAATTCAGCGTGAGCAACCCCGGGCAGATGATGACGGCGCCCTGATCGGCGGAAAAAAATGCGCTTGCCCTGAGGCCGTCCTGTCCGCAAGTGTCCTTGAAGGACATCAGATCCGCATGGGATTGGCGCGTGTAATGGGCCATTCCCATGTAGTTGAGATCGGCCAGATCACTTTTCATTTCAGCCTTATCCTTCGAGGAGATTTCCGATTGAGAGTCAATTGCGCTAGCCAACGCATCTTTCGTCTCCATGACCAGCTCCATCAGGGCTTGGGGGGTCCAGCGAGTCTGCGAGATCGCGTTGGCGTCCAATGCCCTCATGTAAGCGCCATAATGCGCTTCATCCAGATCCTCAGGCTTCTGCACTCCGGGTTGTCCGGCTTGTGTCATCGCTTCGGCAAGGAGGCTTGAATTCAGTTGAGGCATGCTCGCTCCCGAAGGGGTACCGCAGACCGCTTTCACGGGATCGCTGCAGTATTCAGCCAAGCGGCTTCCCGGGGTGACCGATGTCTCTGAGTCCCGTTCGTCGGCGGGTGTGCGCAAGCCCCTTTCAGATCTCGTCGTGGAGCACGAGGTGAGTGAGGCAGCGAGCAGTACTACGAGAATCAACGAGTTCTTCTTCATCTCTTCAGTCTAAAGGGCTCCTGACTTTTCAACAGTCGGCAAATTCTGCCGCAAGTCCAGAATGAAAAAGACGGGAAGCGCCCACCTTGGCCCTTCCCGTCTTTCAATGAGAGCAGCAGCATTGAAAATCCGGCCCCAACGTCCAAATCAAGGCAAACCCACGCGCGCTCTTTCCCCATCCATGAGAGAATTCAGACCATCCTGGTCGCACTCAAATCCTATGAGTGATTTTTACACTTCCGTGTTGGGTCAGCCGGCATCCATGCTGAGTGACCTGCGTTTTCCGTTATGGCGTGGTGTTCTGATTATGCGAGACGGAGAGAGCCCAGGCTCTTTGATTTGTGACCGTCGATGTGAATTTCTTCACGGCGCTCGTCTTCTTCCTTGCAACCCAGGCAGAGGGTCGTGGTCGGACGGGCTTCGAGGCGTTTGAATTCGATCGCTTCGTCACAACTTTCGCACTGACCGAAGGTACCTTCAGCGATGCGAGCCAGGGATTCATCGATTTTTTTCAGAAACAGAGTTTCACGGTTTCTGAGGCGAAGTCTCATCGAAGTCTCAAGCTCACAGCTGGTGAGATCGGCATCATCCAGCATGTCATCCTTCTGAAAGTGAAAATCCGTATTGTTGAAGCTGGTGCTGGTACTGAACACGAGCTTGGATCTTTCTGCTTCGAAAAGGGCTTTGAACTTCGAGACCACTTCGACTGAGGAAAAAGATTGAGTTTTCATGGGGTCATCCTTCTAGTGTGTGTGTCGTCAACCTTCATCTCCAGCCGATGAGGGCATGAGACTCGAGAATCCATTCTCTTGAAGTTGGTACGACGAGGCATCCTTGTCGGTTGGTTTTTTTCGTTTGAGCGTGTGCGGGTGATCTTACAGTTCTTCTGAAGCTGCTGTTATCAATCTGCGGTCTTCGGTTGCGGGATTAGGATTGATAACAGTCGCAATAGTAGGCTGAAAAATTCCGGTAGCTGCTTGAAGGACCAAACACAGACCAGATGAGGCGGTAGGCGTAGTTGGAGGCGTAGGAAGTGTAGTTGTAGTAGGGAGCCTGCTGATTCCCTGACCCTGAGGTGGCGCTGCAACGACGTGACATATTGATGAATTTCATAACGAGCCTCCTTCCTTTCTTTTCCAATCGAAAGTTCCTGTCAGACCGGAGTCTGTCGGGAGCTCCCTTTCGGTGGAGAGGATGTATCCTCTCACTGCCTCCGTTCTCTAAGTAATGCGAGGGATATGCCATGGGTTTTAATTCAATGAAATCAATCAATATGGGCGTTTTTCGGAGACTGAGCCGGGGAGGGTGCTTTGATTTGTCACATAGGATTGATTTAAAAAGGACCTGGCTTGACTCAAAATTGTCAGTCGGTGTTCTTTTGGGACTGACGGATCGGGCAACTGATCCTGCCTTCGGATTAATTACCTAACTTGAAGATAAAAAAGTCGGCATCTCGACTGATGTTTCACTTTGTATTCACTGGATAAAATCCATGAGTCGGCAAGATGCTCCGATTCAATTCATTTTAATGACGCGGCAGAACTAGTTCTTTTGAGGATTTGATTTATTCTTGAGGTACAAAACATCGGAAGGACTACACACATGATCTCCCTCAGCTTCAAAAGCTCGGCAGCTGGTTTTTTATCCATGGCGGTTGCAGGCATAGTCCTCAGTCTCGCTCAAATTCCGGCCGCGTCTGCTCATGAAAATCTTCGCTATCACTGGAATGTCGGATTATCTGGGGCCTCCTTGAACGCGCAGTCAGAAAAAGAAGTGCAGCTGATTCGCGTGAACTCTGACGCCGTCGAAGGCGACCTGGATCTGAAATTGATTCTCGACGAGGATTCAAATGGGATTGCGTTGCTGTTTCTTTCGCAGGCGAAGCCGCAGCGCTTCGAAGCGGCCCAATTGGTGGATGGTATTGTTCTGTTGAAGAAGGACTCCACGAATGTAGTGACCATCGTCAGCAAGAACTATGAGCCGGCTCAGGGCGGCGACATTGAAGTAGTCTACCTTCGCAACGGAATCAGCGGGAACTATGGGAGATTTCCGGCTCAGGTGATACGAACGGGCGATCAATGGGCTGTCTACACGAATGGACCCGAGGGTCGTAAACCTTTCACGAGGATGTTCATGAAGGCGAAACGGGCACTGGGGCAGATCGTGGGTATTGATTCCATCACCGTTCAGTAATACACCCTTGAGTCGGATCAATGGACAACAAGCGATAGGGAGAATCCACGATGAAAAACGTCTACTCGATTTCGGTTCTGTTTTTCTTGGCTTCTGTTTCCACCAGCCTCGCGGCGGGCAAGGATTATCAGATCACGGGCGAGGTCAAAGACGTCAGTGATTCCTCAATCACGGTCATGAAGGGCAAGGAGAAGTTTGAGATCACACGTGATGCGGCGACCAAGGCTCCTGCAGGAGTCAAAGCCGGCGACAAAGTCACAGTTTACTACACGATGAAAGCTTCTGAGATTGAAGCAAAGGCAGCGAAAG
>JACMNQ010000076.1 GCA_014378465.1 Oligoflexia bacterium
CCAGAGACTTCGCGTAGGCGGAAGATCCCACCAGTCCAAGCTCCTCTTCATCAAAGGCCACGAAACGAACGGTGTGCTTCAGGTCCTTTCCCTTGAGAATTTTAGCGGTGGCGAGCATCGCGACGACTCCCGTGCCATCATCATCCGCGCCCGCGTTGTTCACGGAATCATAGTGAGCGGAGACGATCAGGATTTTACCCGAAGTCCCGACTCGCTCCGCGATGAGATTGGAGCCGGAACCGTAGTTCTGCTCAGACACCGTGAAACCGGAGGATTCGAACTCTTCTTTCAAAAATTGTCGAGCGGCAGTGCGCCCCGTCTTCTTTCCGCGATTGGCGAGAACCGGATCCTTTTCACCTGAGAGCACGGTGAGAGAGTCAATCAGGTACCTGGTGTCGATCGTTGAGGTCGCCTCCAGCGGGGCCGAAAAGGCGCGCGCCCGCCGCGAATGTGGAGCCTCGCGGTAACTTTTGAAAGCCTGATGATCCGAGGACCAGAGATGGCTCAAGTGATCCACCGCCGAATTTTCGGCGTAAGAAGGAGTGGTCAAACCGAACAGCACAGCGCCCAGCATCAGAGAAAGCACTACCGAGAATCGAACCTTCATCTTAAATAGCCCCCATTTACTGAAAACAGTCTCAGATGGGTCAGGACTTGGCAAATCGGCTGACGCCTCCCCTGTTCCAGCTCATCGAAAGACGGGAAGCGTCAGCTTGAATTGAAATGAAATCAGCCCTTATTTAAGGTCTTGTCTGCACAGACTTGCAGCCTCGCGCACGCTGTGACCGGATGAACGCGCGTCGTCAAAACAGACATCGCTCTGCACCCCGGCGCAGACTCTTGCAGACTCTTCGACAGCGTAGCCCGATGAGCGCGCGGGCGTGTAACAGAAATCCTCGTTCAGGAAATCGGGCGCGGAGCTTTCGACGGTAACCGCCGAGTAAGCAGAAGCCGACATGACAAACCAGGGAGAGCAAGAGCCCTTCCGCGAAATCAGGGACAAAACAGCCCCGCAAGGGTCGGAATAGCTAAACTTTAGACACCTGTCCAGAACCCGAAAGGCGCACTCTGCCACCGGTCTGGGTTTCATGGCATCAAGTCCATTTCAACTCTTCTAATGAGGCTTTGGCGGAGTTTTACGCCGTGACTGGAGCTGGATCACTCATTGCACAGTGCGGCACGAGGATTTCGGAGAAGATCTCTGAAAGTGTGTTGAGTGAACCATCGTTGTTTAATAAATCGACTCAGGAAGCATGCACCGGTTTCAGCGGCCGCGCTCATGACCACGCTGGCGCTGCTCAGCGCGTCTGCGTCCCGGTCAGTTGCTTTTGCCACGGAGACGTCTCCAGCCGGTCAGGGGACCGGCACCTCTTCAATTCCGGCTGTTCCTCAAGCGGAATCAACGAAGGTACTCAAAGCCACTCCCGCTTCTCCCGTGAGCAAAACTTTTGGAATATCCGCCGAAGTAGCTGGAACAAGCAACTTCGCACCTGCAGACTCCACGGACCATAAAGCAGTCATGGTCTTCAGACTGAGGCCTACTTGCAAACTTTCCGACCTATGGACATTGGCCCTCGGGATGTCCGTGAGCAAAGGGCTGACTCAAGCGAGAGAAACCACCTTGAAAGACTCGTCCCTGTCACTTGCCCTCATGAGTCAGCCGATTGGACCTGCACTGAATTCCAACAGTCGAGCGGTCATCGTGCTTCCCACGAGCGAAATCAGCCGCAAAGAACTTTCGTTGCTGGGATCCGTCGGAGTTCAGCAGGCTTTTGTTTTCAAGCCTGCAACGGTCAACACTTTTGAAGCCACCTATGTATTCAAGGCTCAGAAGGATTTCTATCAATACCGAGTGTCGACGCTGGGCGAGTCCAATCAAAGCCTGGGTATCGTCAACGCTTTGGGACTCGCCTACCTCCCGAACGATAAATGGAGACTCGATATGGCAGCCGGTCCGGGGCTCAGTTGGACCTACGAAGGCAATTCACAAACGCTCTACAGCATCAATGAAGAACTTTCTTACACCTTCAATGCGGCCCTCAGCACGGCCATCGGTCACACCAATGCAGGTGAGGCCTTCAAGGACAATGGCCGAAGCGCTAACATTTCACTCTTCAACGGCTACAGCTCCACCTTCTACGGAACCCTGACCTACACTTACTGACTTTTTCACATTTCAGCTGTCCAGCCTCCCGTCCAATCAGTCGCCTTCAAGAACAAGGAAATTCAATATGAAAATAGCAAACAGGTTGACGATCCACTCCATCCGAATCACCTGGGCACTCACTGCCACGGTGGTCGTGGGATCCGCACTCGCGCTGAACGGCTGCACCAGAGAGCGTCCCTATGAAGCCGTTTTCAAAGAGGCCAACAGCAACTACACCAAGGCGCTGATCAACACGGACGACGAGTACATCTACGCTCCTTCGATGAATGACACTCCGAGAAGCAATCAGTCGACCATGCCGAACTGGCAGGGCGAAGCGAAGATCGTGAAGCTGCGTTTCACCGAAAACTCGCTTGAAGCTTACGAGCCGGAAGACGACTCCCGCTTCACGGACAATGACCAGAACAACAAGCCCGTGCTCAGCATTCCGGTCAAACACGTTCAGTACCGCTGCAAGGAAAACTCCGTCAAGGAGTGCTCCAACCAGGAAGAGGAGAACAACGACATCAGCTGGTCCCAGAAGTCACTTTTCATTCCTGATTTCAACAAGGTTGAGGTCAAGGAAGTCAGCGTGCTGCCGATCGAAATCCAGAAGCTCTACACTCCCTGCTATCAGGAGCTCGGCTCCCGCCACGTGGGGCACGTTTTTGAAAAGGGTGTCCTGAACATCGAAATCGAGAAAACTTACCGCGCCAACCTCATGTGCGTGAGCAACATCGACTCCCTGTCGGACCTGACCTTCACCGTGAAGTACATGTACTCCTTCGTGAAGCTCAATCAGCTCGCGGCGCCAGGTTACCAGGCCATCTCCTACCCAAAAACCGATGAGAACACGTTCGGCTTCTTCACCACGGAACAGGCCAAGCTCTCAGTCGACAACCGGGCTGAAGAAAAAGAACAGATCAAGCTGATGAATCGCTGGAACCCTGGCCGCAAGGAAATCGTGTACTTTCTGAGCGACAACTTCGCGAAGCCTGAATACGCCGCCATCAAGGAAGCTTCCGTCAAAGCGGTCGCTGCCGTGAACGACGGCTTCAAAAAAGCGGGAGTTGACCTCAAGATCACGCTCAAGGATCCCGCCGGCGCCAAGCCCGGTGACTTGAGAAACAACATGATCGTGATGGTCGAAGATCCTCAGGCCACCGGCATCATCGGGTACGGGCCTCAGGTCGCCAATCCAAAAACTGGCGAAATCCTGAATGCCCGCGTCGTCATGTACCTGGGCTCGATCAAGAAATTCGTGCGCGGCACTTATGACGAAGTCATCGAACAGCGCAAGATTCAGATTGAAGCGGCAAAGGCCGCGACGCATGAGACGGAAGACGCACCATCGGCGACTCCAGCAGCCGGCGGAGATTCTCGTGGTGCTTCTGCAAAGACCTGGGGACTCGCGAGCCTTTTGAACTCTTCAAAAATCGTGGCTGACCCGGGCGCGGTCTCCGTCACCTGGAACGTGCCCAACTTCGCGAACCTCAGCTCCCCTTCGAAGGCCGGAAGCACGATCTTCAAGAATACGCATGGAGATCTGCTTCAGAATTCAAGGAAACTTCAGGAAGCGAAGATGGACACTTCAAGCTACACTCGTCATGCGGATGTGTCGCCTGATCTGAATGACCGTGTCGCACTTCTTTCGAAATACAATGCGTCCCCCGCCGAAGTGATCAACTTTCAGGACGCGGTGAATGTCGCGCTCAGCGGCCCGCTTTCGGAAATGGACCTGAAACCCTGGGATCAGTTGTCGGACTCTGAAAAGGAGAAGATCATCAACATCGTCGCTCCTTACGTCTGGCTTCCGACCCTGGTGCATGAGCTCGGCCACAACATGGGACTGAGACACAACTTTTCAGGTTCCGAGGACAAGGACAATTTCTACACCGAGCAGGAACTCAAGGACGCCGGCTCAGCCCAGAAGATGGAATACAGCTCCATCATGGACTACGGCTACAGAACCCTCAACGAACTGCGCATGATGGGCAAGTACGACATCGCCGCACTTCGCTTCGGTTACAATCGCCAGGTCATGGCCGCGGATGGCAAGCTCGTTTCCGTTCCAGGCACCCTGAAGGAACTCGGCAAGGGTACACCGGTCGCACTCAAGCAGTTCAAGTACTGCACGGACGAGAACGTCGGTGTGAATGCAGGCTGCCGCCGTTTTGACGAAGGTACCACCTACCTCGCCATCGCGCAGAATCTGATCGAATCCTACGAGAAGAACTACAAGCTGAGAAACTTCCGAAATGGACGCCGCAGCTTCAGCGTGATGGATGACGCCGCCTACGCCTCGGGAGTTCAATTCACTTTCATGGGACTTCGCACCTTCTTCGAAGTGCGTGATCGCATCCAGACCAAATACAAGCCGACGAAAAAGGACTGGAAGGAAATCGACTTCCTGAAGGATCTTGACCAGGCCACCCAGCTCTCTCAGGATTTCTTCCTGAAAGTGATCAAGACTCCGGACCTGAACTGCGCGGTCGCGACGAAGGCTGACCCGAACACCATCATGGCGGTTGTCCCGGCATCGGCTCTCGGAGATCACGTCTCCTGCTTCGCTCCTTCCTTCACTTCGAAACTCCGCAGTGACCTGGTGGTGGTGGCTCAGGGCGGAAAAGCCTTCAATTCGAAGAAGGCTCCGGACAGTGAAAATGCCTATGTGGATCAGATCGACGTCCGCGGGATCTGGGTCGACAAGGTGATGGCCGCTCAATACCTGCTCAAACGTGCCACGGGCATCAGCAGCTTTGACGACACGACCGGCAACTACCTCGATTCAGTCGACGGCGGCAGTGAGAAGATCGTGGACCTCATTGATTCTCTCCTGAAGGATCAGTTGGCTGAGAAAGTGAAATTCACGGCACAGGACGGAAGCACTCTTGAAATTCCGTTCCGCTACTCGCTGTTTGAATCCCACATGATCCCACGCCCGATGAGTTCCTCCATGCGCAAAGCTTTCGGCCTGACGGATACGGCCACCCCTTTCCTCAAAGTGGTGCTGAGCACCGTGAAGAAGGAAATGCCCGACTCTCTGCCGAATCCTCTCGCCCAGGCGGTTTCAGAGCGTTACCAGCTCGTCAGCGCAGTTGAGAAGAGCGGACGCGACCTGAAGGAATTCCGAGCGCTCGATGTGGGAGCTCGCCGCTTTCACGCCTTGCCTCAGAACGGCTTCGCCTTTGACCTTCTCGGCAAGATCCGCGAAGTGCGCATCCTGAGCCAGGTGAGCGAAGAGCGCTTGAAAGAGCTTCTGGCTCTGGCTACCGCTCCAGCTTCTCCAGCTCCTGCGGCGCCGGTTTCCGTGGCTCCAGCCGCTCCGGCTCCAGCGCCGGCTCCCGCCGCCGGTGGACCTTCGGTATCTCCTCACGCCCCAAGTATGCAGAGCTCAGAACCTGCACCGGCTGCAGTCGATCCGATCGCTTCGCTCTCCGCGGTCGAAAGATCCATTTTCGATCTCGGCCCGGTCGCGATGAAGGAAATGCTCGACGGCAAATACCAGAGCGAAGGCTACTACAGCGAGATCCTCAAGATCGTCGATGAAGTTTCCCGCTCTTCCAGCTCCGGCGCCGCTGCAAACGTGGATCTGTCCGCGGATTGATCGCCTCGCTCAAAACTGAAAAGGGAGTGGACGAAAGTTCACTCCCTTTTTTCATTCAAGGCTTCTCAGATCGCACAGCCGTCAGGACCACAGACTGCGCCGCTTTGCTCGACCCTCGGCCAGGTCTCGCGGTCTTCCCACGCCGCCTTCAGCGCCCTCTCGAACATCTCCACGGGCTGCGCTCCCGAAATGGTGTACTTGCCGTTGAGCACGAAGAACGGAACTCCCCGCACGCCACTCTCCTGCGCTTCTTCTTCGTCCCGTCTGACATCGACGGCAAAGTCATCCGTCTTCAGAAATTCCAGGACCGCTTCCGGATTCATGCCGACCTCGGCTGCAATCCTTGCGAGCGTTTCCAGGTCGCCCACGTGTTCACCGCGGGTATAATAAGCCTGAAGCAGCCTTTCTTTCATCTGCCCCTGCAGCGGTACCCCACCTGTTTTCTCCGCGAAGTGAATGAGCCGATGAGCATCAAACGTGTTCGTGTGCTTCGCTTTTTCGAAATGATAGTCCAGGCCGACCGCTTTCGCCTGCTTCGTCATCTGAGCATGAGCCTGATGAGCCCATTCCAGGGGCTTCTGATATTTCTTCGAAAGGAGCTCGGCGAGGCTCAAAGTCGGATTCAGCTCGGCGGAAGGATCGAGTTCAAAACTCTTCCAATGCACTGAAACCTGATCCCGGTGCTCAAATCTGGACAAGGCCTCTTCGAGGTGGCGTTTGCCGATGTAACAGAAGGGACAGACGATATCGGACCAGACCTGGATTTGAATCATGCTCCTGACGTAGCAAAATCCGTGATTTATGTTAAAGGGAAACCCATGACCCACAATGACGTCCTGCGAAGCGTGCGTTATCTCCTGAACGTGAGTGACGCGAAGCTCATCGAAATCATCAACCTGGCGGATTACGAAGTCACCCCGGAAGAGATGCACGCATTCCTGAAACGTGAGGAAGAAGAAGGCTATGAGCCGTGCGGTCACGAAGTCATGGCTCATTTTCTCAATGGAGTCGTCACTTACAAGCGAGGTCGGGACGAAACTCGCCCGCCGCAGCCCATCGAAGTTCCGGTCACCAACAACACGGTGCTCAAAAAGCTCCGCGTCGCTTTTGCACTCAAGGACGGTGACATCATCACGCTCATCGAAAAGTCAGGACTGCAAATCTCCAAGACTGAACTCGGCGCCTTCTTCAGGCGCCCCGATCACCGAAACTACCGCGAGTGCGGAGACCAGTTTCTCAGAAACTTTCTCAAGGGGCTGACTCCCTGATCTTCAGCATTTCTCAATGTCGCAGCATCGGGCCGAGGGCGGTTGGAAGATTAGCTCTGACGGACTGGCACTGGGCAGCTGTAACGGTCTGCACGCCGCCCTGATCAGTGCTCAGCATCACATTACCCGGAGGACTCGAAGCATGATTGAGTCCCACGTAATGACCGAGTTCATGGGCCAGAGTGTTCGTGTTGGAGACGGAAACGAACCTGGGCCTGCCACACTGAGAGGCAGGACTCCTTCGGTTCGCTGGACTCCATTGATGGAGGCCCCCCCCCCAACTCGCGAGATTGAGCGAAATTGTGAGCAATACTGGAAACTTGGAAATCATTTTCTGTATCATATCGTGCGAATCCCACTGACAGGCTAACAGTCCGGAAATCGGTCACAATGGGGTCAACTTCGACAGCAGAGCAGTCAGCGTTGACTCTTTGGACGCCTTTGAACCTCCCTTCTTGATTTTGCGCGTCATAACAGGTACGAAGCGCTCCATGAGCTCATTTTCCGACTTCCGACTCCTCTCCTCCCTCCAGACGACCCTTGATGAAAAGGGCCTGGTCACTCCTACCGAAATTCAGGACAAGACGATTCCTGCCCTCCTCGAAGGCCGCTCCATCGTGGGCGTCTCAGAAACCGGCAGTGGCAAAACCCTCGCTTACGCCCTCCCTGTTCTCCACTACCTGAAGAGCCTCGAGTACGCGAAGAACCCGGTTCTTGAAGACTCTCAGCCTCGCGCGCTGGTCATCGTTCCCACCCGTGAGCTGGGTGAGCAGGTCTCAAAAGTATTCAAGCCCTTCACTCACACCACTCGCCTCCGAGTGCGCACGGTCCTGGGCGGTACCACCCTCGAAGTCGCCAAACGAAACATCCAAGGCCCTTTCGAAGTGCTCGTCGCGACTCCCGGTCGCCTCGTGAAACTGCTCGAGCGACGTCTCGTGAATTTCAGCGATGTTCGCATGCTGATTTTTGATGAAGCCGATCAGATGCTGGACGCGGGCTTTCTCCCCGACGCCAACAAGATCGTCGATGCCTGCCCGAAGGAACGCCAGATGGCCCTTTTCTCGGCCACCGTGTCTCCCAAGGTTCAGGAACTCATGAACAAACTCTTCAAGGATGCTGAAGTCGTGAAGAGCAAAGGCAGCAATCGCCTGGTCGCGACCCTCAACACAGTCAACAAGCCGATCGCGGACGGCAAGCGTTTTCCCATCCTTGAAAAGCTCCTCACTGAAAAAGTCAAAGGCGGCACGCTCATCTTCACGAACACGCGTGAACAATGCGATAAACTCGCGCTCGAACTCACCAACACCGGCCGCGCCTGCGCGATCTACCGCGGTGAAATGGACAAAGTCGAACGTCGCTCGAACCTCAAGTCCTTCCGCGACGGCGACATTGATCTCCTGATCTCGACCGACCTCGCTTCTCGCGGGCTCGACGTCGAGCATGTCGGACGCGTGATCAATTATCACATGCCTCAGCAGATGGAGAGTTACATCCACCGCGTCGGCAGAACGGCTCGCGCTGGACGCACTGGTGTCGTGATCAATTTCGTCACTGAACGCGATCATCCGATCCTGAGTCAGCTCGACGGTATCGCTGCCCGCGGCAGCGTTCGCAAGTGATGCCCCGATAAAACACGACTGACTTTTCAAGTAACGCCTCACCCACCTCGATTGGAGTGAGGAAAAGGCCTGAGACCTCGCGGTTCCAGGCCTTTTTTCACGAGCCTGCCTTGCGCTTCACTCCGCTGGCTTCTTGCCATCGAGCAGCTTCTTGCGACGCTGCTTGCGATTGTTCGGCGAAGGCGTTGGATTGGCGTGCGTGGCCGAAGGCAACTTCCGGCTGAGCGGCCCGCCGCGGGGCGCACCTTTGGGGCCGCCAAGTTTCGGCCGGGGTCCACCGTCTTTTGGGCGCTTTGGACGATTGCGCGGGGGTCTGACCCGAGCGGGATCTTCCGCAAGTCCAGCCGGAGCTTCGAGGATCTCGATCTTCTTCTGAATCAGGCGCTCAATGTCGCGGAGAAAATCCCGTTCTTCATAGGAACAGAAGGAAAGAGCGGTACCTTCAGTCCCGGCTCGGGCCGTGCGTCCGATCCGGTGCACGTAACTTTCGGGTTCATTCGGGATGTCATGATTGAAGACGTGAGTCACGTTGTCGATGTCAATTCCGCGCGCGGCGATATCGGTCGCGACCAGGACGCGTGAGCGCCCTTTCTTGATGCTCTCGAGCGCTTCTTCGCGCTGAAGCTGGGAGCGCTCCCCATGAATGGCGGCAGCTCGTACTCCGGCGTGATTCAGATCGTCCGTCACGCGGTTGGCATCTCGTTTGGTGCGCGTGAACACGATGGCGCGTTCGACTTTCAATTCTTCAAGAAGATGCAGCAGCAGTGCCGTCTTCTGGCGTTTGGCCACGGGATAGATCCCCTGGCGGATCTTGTCGACGGTGGACGCGACCGGAGTCACTTCAATGCGCACGGGCTCAAAAAGGATCTGGTCCGAAAGCTTTTGAATGATCGGCGGCATCGTCGCTGAAAAGAACAACGTCTGACGCTGATTCGGGATCTGCTGAATGATTCGCTTCACGTCGGCGATGAAGCCCATGTCGAGCATCCGGTCCGCTTCATCCAGCACGAAGATTTCGAGCGAATCAAAATTGATGAGCCGCTGATCCATGAGGTCGAGCAGGCGCCCGGGCGTCGCGACCAGAATGTCCACTCCCTGGCGAATTGCTCTGACCTGCGGCTGTTGGCCGACACCGCCGAAGATGACGGTGTTCCGAATCGCCAGCCCTTTGCCGTAGGTCGTGAAACTGTCGGCAATCTGCGAAGCGAGTTCACGAGTCGGAGTGAGGATGAGGACCTTGATCGCGCGCACTGCCTTGAAGGACTGGCCGCGGGGGATTGGGCCTTGGGGCAACTTTGCTTCTTCCGGGTTGGCACCCTGGGCGCTTTCAGCGAGAATCTGAAGAATCGGGAGGGCAAAGGCTGCCGTCTTGCCGGTTCCGGTCTGAGCGCAGGCCAGGACGTCCTTGCGGTCAAGAATGGGAGGGATGGCCTGGGCTTGAATGGGGGTCGGAGTTTCGTACCCCTCGGCTTTGACGGCGCGGAGGAGCTGGGGGATCAGGTTCAGGGCATCAAATTTCATATGACCGCGTCTTAGCGGTTTCTGGGCCTGATTACCAGATGGGACTTCTGAACTCCTTGGCGGTAGACAGTGAAATTGACCTCATTCCACTTTCTGAACCAGTCCCCCGCATTCTGAATGCAGACTGAGGCCCGCATCGATGACGGCGTTTGAACCATTCCTCCTGTACCAGCGCCCATTGCCCCGGGCATCCCGACCCTGCAGCACAAACTCCACTCGAGAAGACTTCGACTCCGCGTCCGCCATGGGAAGCGTGAGCTGGTAATGAGCCCCGATCTTCCGCAAGGAGGAGTTTGCGGAATTTTTCCAGCCATCTGCCGAGTACAACACCGAGAGACTCGGAAGCTCGCCGGCACTGATCACATTCCCCAGAACTCGGTAGGTGGCCTGGCCCGCGGCAGGCACTTCAATTCTGATCTCGTGCGCGTTCTTGCGAGCATCAAAAACCTTGAAAGCAGCCAGATCGTCCAGCCGGTCATTCTCGACGGGCAGGACCAGACGGTAGCCAGACTCCGTGAGCGGCACACGCTTCCCACTCTGAATGCGGCGATCCATGGATTGCCAGATCGCATCGCGACTCCCGGTCTCCTTGTAATTCTTGATCAGAAAATCATTTTCGGCACGCATGTTGGGTCGATAGAGATCCGGAATTTCGCGTGCGCGGTATTTCACGCTTTCATGAATGTAAGTCTGGAGCGCCTCAGGTGTGACGCCGTCCACTCTCCCCCGGTCAATGAGCGCCTGATGAAAGCGGGCGTATTGATTGAGAAAGGTCTTTCGCTCCAGTTCACCCGGAAATTCTTCAAGCAGGACAGGAAGGAAGTTGGGCATCTTGAAGGTGGAGTGATCCAATGACCCCGGCGAGAGGTCGAGCAGAAGCTTTCGAATGTCATGCTTGCCTGTGCGTGATGGCATGGCCTTGTCAACATTGATCCTGCCTGCAAGCGGCTCTTTCGCCAGCTGAATCAGGCGATCTGCAAATTCCGCCACTTGAGCGTTCCGCAGAAGTTCTTCGCTCAACTCTGGAGGAACTCCCGCAATTTCAATGAATTTCACTCGCAGCGACTGTTCGTAGTCCCGGTCAAACTGCGCGGAGAGTTCCGACTTCAAAGGAAGATCGGGCCCCCACTGTGCCGGTACGAAGGACAGCATGGTCTGGAAAGGAGTGACCAGAAGAGTCGACTTCAGCTCCTCCGTTTCCCAGAAAGGCTGAACGTGAGCAAGAACCTGAATCGCGCCGTGCTGCGGTTGCGCGGTCATCGTTCCATAATCGATGAAACGGCCGCTGATCTCGACATTGGAAGGACTGGTGCCGCCATGATAGAAACTCTCAGCCGTCGCAGTTGCGTATTGAACCGCCAGTCTGCGCGCGAATTCAAAGTATCCCAGTTTGAACTTCTGGCCAGGTCTCAATCCCTCCCAGGCCTCCGCCGAAAAATGTTCAGGCCGTGGGGCGGCACGGTCCAGGAACTTTTCGGCCGCCAACACTCTGGATGGGTCGGTCCTGGCCATCGCAGCGCCGGCGCCGAACTGCGCATTCATGAAGTGAGCGGGCCTGACGGCATCCTGGCGAATGATGAGTGCACGCGGTTCTTTGCCGCCATCTTTCCAGTGCGTGAAAGTTCCCGTGTCGAGGATGGCGATGACCCGGTTCGCACCGTAAGGCAGAGTCGCGTGAGCCACTTCGCCCATGAGTGCTTCGCGAATGGATTCTTCGAACGAAGCACCGCCATGGGCGTGATCAAATTGCTGGCCATCTCCGAGAAGCGGCGTCTGGCCAATCCCCTTGATCTGAATTTCGCCGGCGATCCCCGCACGTGCGCTCCCCCAGTTCACACCGATTCCGGTCCCGCCGTAGCGATCCGCATAGAAAGTCTTGAAAAGCTCCGTGTAGAATTCGGCCGGGTCCTGGCCTTGCGGCACCATATAAGCGAATGCATCGAGTACGGCATTCTCGAACTCGCGAGTCAGTCCCTCGGCCGGAACTTCGATGCCCATTTCCTTCAGCAGCGGAAAATTGAGCCACACCACTCGAGCATGGGCCAGGCGTTTGGCCTTGAACGAAACGTAACTCGATTCAGGCAGCTGACGTCCCAGTGTGTGAGGCGCTCCTTCGCTCAGGCGGGAGATTGGATCGCCGGCCAGAGCCAGGGTCGTCAATACCAGCAGCGAGACCGCTCCAGACAGGAGCCGCAAAAATTCCGGGAAAAGTCTGAATCGAAACGCGTGCATGGTCATGGAGACTGATCGGCTCACTCCGGAACCGACTTGAGTCATCGGGGAGTCAAAAAACCGTCAGCCCCCGAAATTCACGACGCCTGAATTGCGCCCTTTTTTCTTTTTCGGATGTTTCTTCTTCTGTTTGGCGACTTCCTTTTCGACCGTCGTGGGCTTGCCTTGAATCTTGTCGACGACGTTCTGGGGCGCTTCTTTGACGATCTTGCCCACGTCCTCGACGCTCGCTGGCTTGAATTCCTTTTTCTCACCCTGGGTCATGGCGTCGGGGAGTCCATCGGCCACGACTTTCGAAGCTTTCGGGAAAGCGCCTTCATAAGCCGGAACCGGGTCCGCCGGAATGATTGAAAAAGTGCGAAGCGTTCGCACGATGTCGATGCCGATCCCAAGCATCACGTTCCTGTAATCCTTTGAAAGGTCAAAGCCCGCTCCAAGATTGATGAAGTAGGGATTCACTTCGAGTCCCGTCGTCACGTGCACTCGCCCGGCCTGCCCCTGAATTCTCGACATCGCGTAGTAGGCGCCACCCGCGAATTCCACTTTGAGGTTGGTGTACTCGGCCAGCACGTAACTTGCGCCGGCACGCGGGATCCACGAACGAGTTGCGCCGGTCGTCGCCGACTGATCACTGAGCAGAGCGGTATTCTCAGTACGACCGATATACCCGAGACTCACTCCCACTTTGAAGAACCGATTGGGGACCCAGCCCGCTCCCACCACCAGCTGCCCCGGACGGGACACGCTTTGGTTGAAACCCGGCATGTCCGACTGCGCTTGCGCATCCCCCACTGCCCCGATGGTGAGAGGTGGAGCATAGCTTGCACCCAGCACGTAACGATCCGGCAAGCGGTAAAGGGCGCCCAACCGATAACTGAGAGCGTGAGCATTGTAGGAAACGTCGCCAATTTCACGAACCGCTTTGTCCAGTTCCGCACTCACTCCCACTGCGAGGCGACTGTCCAGAAAAGCTCTCGCCACGGTGAAACGCAGCTCTTTCATGGAGACTTCGGTTCTGCGCGAATTACCGGTATTGGGTGACGAATAAATTCCGTCCTCGGTGGTCGGAGAATAGTAAGTGACGCTGTAGCCCCAGGGTGCAGGGCTCACACCGAGCCCCCATTGACTGGTGCTGATGGATTCACCGTCGGGCTTGAGGCGTTTGTCGGTGATGCTGATTTTATTGATCTGAGCCGAGACGCTGCCGGTTTCCATCGCGTAGCCCGCAGAATTGGCTTCCGCGGCACTGATGCTTGAAGGGAGTGCGACAGTCGCTCCTGCCATGCCGGTCGTATTCGTGTCGCCTTGAGTGGCAGCACTCCAGCCCGAATAGGGGCGAGTTCGCGCCGTATAGGGAAACGGCGTGACTGCCGAGGCGGAGGTTTCCAGAAGTGCGGTCACACCGAGAGCGACCGCCAGGCCCAGCACGGATGCAGCGCAAGTCCTGAAAAAACGAGCTGAAGAAACCGGATGTGAAATCAGGGTGTTCTGAATCATGGTGAATCCTTCTTTACGGACTCGAAGCGGTGAACCAGAGCGACTCCGTGTCGTGGTGAGCCGTCAATGCAAGACGCTCGCCTTTTTTGAGCGGTCGAGGAGTTTCATTGAGAAGAATCGCCTGTTTCCAGCACGAAAGTGCTGCCTGTCCGGGAGCCGTGCTCACGGTCGTGGTCTCATCGAGCTGGAGTTCATACCAGAAGGCAACGGCGTGACAGAGGCCGTCTTCGGTCACTTCAAACTCGATGGGCTTGGTTTCAGTTCCCGGAAGGTGGTGAAAATCGAAATCCCACACCTGCTTCGGGGCGCTCAATGCCCGGTACTTCATCTTGTTCAGGTGGTAGCCCATGTACTTCTGAACAGTGAACTCATTGAAGGCGCTCAGATCAAAGCCCGAGACCTGAGCGACGCGGTGATTCTCAAAGATCTCGGCAGACTCGATGCAGACTGCCGTCACGCGGACTCCGGCCGGGATGATCTGGGCATTCGGCTTCAGAAGATGTGTGATCGCATGCTTGATCGCGACGAAAGCTCCTTCACCCAGCAAGCCGTCATCAAAAATCTCGGTAACCAGCACGTCCGCCCGTTCGGCCAGCCCGGTGGCCGAGCCAATCGAGACCTGCTCGCCGACCGCCAGGTTCGTGGAGAGACGATTGATCACCTTCACCCGGTCTGCAAATCCGTTCTTGCGGATGATTTCTTCGGCCTTGCGAGCGATCATCGGAATCGCTTCACACGTCGTCACTTTCGCAGCGCCGTGACGCGCAGCCATCATGGAGAGAAGCCCTGAACCGGTGCCGATCTCGAGAACAGTCTTTTTTCGTCCGGCTTCGGCAGCCGAATGAAGAGCGCCCTTGAGCGCTTTCTCATAGGCGGCATTTCTCACGACGTCATTCATCATCGGGAAATGCCAGAGGTCCACTTCATCTCCGACAAACTGGCGGTAACCGGCGCCAATTTCTTCAGCGGTGGGCTGGGCGGGATGCGAGACGTCGATGGCGCTGACAGGCTTGATGTTCATGGGAGGAGCCTACGCTCTTGAAGGGATCTCGTCCATCAGCTTGAGCGCCTCTTCGCTCCACTTTTTCTCGAAACGAGCCTGCGGATTTTCGAGGACCTTTCGGTAAGCGGGCGTTTTCAGCAACAGACTCAGGTCCAGCTCCGGATGCACTTCAGAGAAGCCTCGAAGAGCCCTCCCGTAAGTCAAGGTATGAGGCAGACGGTTCCACCCGTGCTTCAGGGCTTCGACCACCTCAAGACTCGCTTCTGTGAGCCTGCCTTCAGGAGTCGCAAGCGCTTTCGCCAATTTGCGGGCCCACTCATCGAAAAAAGGGCCGATCGGAATGAAAAACTCCGGACTCTGCCTCAGGCACTTGGGCTTTCGGAGAGCGAAGTACCGATGATTCTCGTGAGCCATGGCGCTGCTCCCGGCGTTATCCTCAATGATCGACTTATACAGTTCCCCCGCCACCCAGAGGCGACCCAGGTACCGAAGCTTTCGATTTGAATCAAAGGGCAGGGCCGCGAGCTTGTAGTACTCCAGTCGAAGACGGTCTCCGACGTCGAGATCCCACAGGTCCATCACCCGGTCGAGATCTCCGAAATTATGCGCGATACTGGCAGAAGCGCGCAGGCAGGCCAGTCCAGCCTCCGCTCGCCAGAGCGACCCGAAGACTTCGGAATGGCGGCGCACTTCGCTCGCGATGCCTTCAAAAAGTTCCTGACGTTTTGCAGTCGCCAGTGGCTCCGAATACTGCTTCAGGGCGCAGTAAGCGCCTGCCGCCACCGTGAACCACTCGCCCAGATGTCCGGAGACCGCTTCCTTTTCCCATGAAGTCCCGGGGGCTCCGCACGTATAACGGCTCGAGAGCAAGGTTACCTGCCAGTCGTGACTTTCCAGAACGAAGTCCGCCATCGTGAGCGCGTCTTCGAGCGGCAATTCCCGGGGCCAGAGCTTCAACCGGATCTGATTGTCGACGTCCGTCGGGACTGGCGTCCCCACCGTGAGAAAGTGCGCTGACAGGCAGAGCTTGAAGTACTCAACGTGGGTCAGGGCGTCGACTCGAGGTTCTGACTCCAAACCAGGTTCGGAGTTGGCGGCAGAAACTCTCGAGTACTCCGCGATGACTTTCGCAGGAGGGAGCTTTCCCAAGGCGGTGTCGGACGCCCCTGCCACGAAAAGGTAAGGCAGAGTGTTTTGAACCTGGGAAAGCAGAAGTTCAGGGGCGATGCCCCGGCGAAATTGACTCATTGCCCCTTCCAGTAACACAGGTCCAGAGGACTCGACAATCTCGCTTAAAACGTCGGCAGCGGATGATGGGTATGCGCCGCCTGGATCAACCTCCAGGCGATGTCAGTATCGAGACCATCTTCGTCCTCCAGCCCTCCCGCTTTTCTCCAGCTCTGGGGGGCCTCAGGATGAGGACCGCTCAGAACCACGAAAGAATGACCTACACGCCCCTGAATCATCGCAGGCCTTCCGTCGGCGGAATACCTGGCCACGACTCCCGTTTGCGTTTCAAAATAGGGGCCCCACCAAAGAATCAAGTCGCGTCTGGACCCGTCCGGAAAATCAGTCCAGACCATGGAGATCGGATTGCCGCTGGCGGGCCTGTAATTGTCGATGAAGGTCCCATTCAAAAGCGCAAGTCCCGCTACCGGGGTCTCCTCCACTCCGGCGGAAGGTCCGACTGCAATGAAAGCGCCTGCACAGATGCCGACATAATTCAGCCCCTTCTGAATCACGGCCTTTCGGAGTTCCCGCCGAGCGGAAGCGGAAATGACCGTATCCATTTCTTCGTTGTCCCCACCCGGCCAGATGAACGTGCCGTACTGAGCGAACTCGGCGGCAGTGAGCGAGTTCAAAGCGCTCTCTGAAATCGTGCGTTCCGTCAGGCCATGGGCTCTGATGAGTTTCACGATTGCGCTGGTATCGGTCGAGTCGACCCCTTTGCCGTCATAGATGAGAAAATCCGCTTTCAGATTTCGGCGAACCAGAGGAGTGGGAAGCTCACTGTTCGGCAGAAACCCATCGGCCGCGTCCCCGGCGAAAGTGGGAGAATCCATGTTTGAAGTGGCCTGATCGTGAAGTACGGGAGCTCTGCTCTGAGGGGGGGCTGAACCGCCGCATCCTGCAAAAAACAATGTCATCGTGCCCGCAGTCAAAGCCGCGAATGAAATTTGGCGGAGCCGTGATCTTGGGGAAATGAAAATTGAAAGCGGGACAGTGGAATTGAAGTTCAGCACGAATAAGGTTCCTTTCGGTGCAGTTCGTCATCACCGCCAGCAACCCGTGCCCCTTGGAGCTGACGCTGACGTGATCCTGCGCCTGCGCATCTTCAAGAAGGATACCGAAAAGTCAGATCACCCGACGCCGTGGACTTCAACACGCTGAATCTGTTGAGAGGGTGGGCAAAAGAAAAAGTCCGGGCATCTGCGACTGAGCGCTGATACCCGGACCCTTTCATTTCAGATCATTTTCAGACAGGACGTCTCAATAACGGTAAGTATCAGCCTTGTAAGGTCCGTTCAAAGGCACACCGATGTACTTGGCCTGATCTTCCCGGAGAACAGTCAAAACGGCATTGAGCTTCCTGAGCTGCAGGCGCGCCACTTTCTCGTCCAGGTGCTTTGGCAACACGTGCACACCGAGTGGGTATCTTTCAGGATGCGCGAACAGTTCGATCTGGGCGATCGTCTGGTTCGCGAACGAAGAGGACATCACGTAGCTCGGGTGACCGGTGCCGCAGCCGAGATTCACGAGGCGTCCCTTGGCGAGAAGAATGATTCGCTTGCCGTCCGGGAAAATCACGTGATCGACCTGGGGTTTGATTTCTTCCCACTTGTACTGTTCGAGAGAGACCACATCGATTTCGTTGTCGAAATGCCCGATGTTGCAGACGATGGCCTGATCCTTCATGCGTCTCATGTGGTCATGAGTGATGACGTGAAAGTTGCCGGTCGTGGTGACGAAGATGTCCGCGTGTTCGGCGGCGTAGTCCAGAGTGACGACGCGGTAGCCTTCCATCGCGGCCTGAAGCGCGCAGATCGGATCAATTTCAGTGACCCAGACCTGAGCCGACAGAGCACGAAGGGCCTGTGCGGAACCTTTGCCGACATCGCCGTATCCGGCGACGACTGCCACTTTGCCCGCGATCATCACGTCCGTGGCGCGCTTGATGCCATCGACGAGGGACTCACGGCAACCGTAGAGGTTGTCGAACTTGGACTTGGTGACGGAGTCATTCACGTTGATCGCGGGAAAGCGCAGATCGCCTCGATCGTGCATCTGAATCAGGCGGTGAACGCCGGTGGTGGTTTCTTCAGTGACGCCTTTGATCTGGGCCAGGCGCTTGGAGTACCAGGTCGGGTGAACCTTGAGCTTTTCCCTGATGGAAGCATAGAGAATGGTTTCCTCTTCAGAAGTTGGCTTCGAGAGAACCGAAAGGTCCTTTTCAGCGCGGGATCCGAGGTGAAGCAGCAAAGTCGCGTCTCCGCCGTCATCGAGAATCATGTTCGTGTGGCCGCCGTCAGACCATTCGAAGATGCGGTGGGTGTAATCCCAATATTCCTTGAGACTCTCGCCTTTGACTGCGAAAACCGGGACGCCGATTGCGGCAATCGCTGCGGCAGCGTGATCCTGAGTCGAGAAGATATTGCAGGAAGCCCAGCGGATTTCGGCGCCGAGTGCCCTGAGCGTTTCGATCAGAACGGCCGTCTGAATGGTCATGTGGAGGGAGCCGGTGATGCGAGCGCCCTTGAGAGGCTGTTTTTCAGCGAATTCTTCGCGGATCGCCATGAGGCCTGGCATTTCGGTTTCAGCGATGCGGATTTCCTTGCGACCCCAGTCGGCAAGTTTGATGTCTGCAATGACGTAATCGTTTTGAGTTACCATGGAAGTTCATCCTTCAAACAGATACCGTGACTGCCTGACCTGAGAGGGAATGAAGGAGTGGCAAAGGGAATCCCCGGGCTCACCGTCTTCTCATCCCAGATCGAACTGGCACGGATGGATAGGTGAGCGCGGTTGGTAACTGGAATCCAAGCCTAGGGCAATCCTGCCTCGCAGCGCTCCTTGAATTCTCCCTGATCATACCTGAAATCGGGCTTGTGGACAGCCCTTTCCACTTCTTGGGGTATGAAATGCTGAGCAAAAGCGTAACGAAATGCGGGCAAAGCGGCCGGTTTCTCAAAAAGCCCCGAAAAACCGCATATTTATGCAAAGCGTTATTTTCGTATGAATTCAGTCCAGGGCGGAAAAGTGACTCAGACTCAACCGGTGGCCAGATCGCCGTTGATCGCTTCAGGAAAAGTAGCGGCTCAACCGCCTGAGCCCCAGATCAACGAAAGCGCGAACTTTCGGGTTGGCTTCTTTCTGTGATGGCCAGACGAAATGCACGGGCGACGGAACGGACGCATACTTCTCGAGCACGCGTCTGAGTCGGCCATTTTTGATTCCCTCCAGACACAGAAACTCCGGGATCAGGGCTATCCCCTGCCCGGCTTCGGCCAGATCCAGGAGAATCTTCGGATTGTTTGAGCGACACTGGACGCGGATCTTCACGCTCTCGGATTTTTTGGAGTCTCGGGCTCGAAGTTTCCAGCGGTCTTCTTTACCGTCACCGTCGGTCGCGAAATCCAGCGCAGGATGCTTTTCGAGGTCACTGAGCTCGCGAAGGGAGCCCGCACTTTTCAGGTAATCCGGACTCGCAACCAGAATGAGAGCGACGCTCCCCAGTGAACGCGCCTTCAGAGTCGTGTCCTCGAGCGGTCCGATCCGGATCGCGACATCAATCCCGTCCCTGACCAGATCCACCACCTGATTGGAAAGTTCCAGCTCAATGGTCATTTTTGGATAGAGAGTCCCGGCTTCCGCGATCAAAGGCCCCAGGAGTGCCGAGGCAAGGTCCTCCGCAGTGGTCACTCGAAGAACGCCTGCAACTTCTCTGGACGCTTCCTTCAGAAACTCCGCCGCTCCTTCGAGAGCGTAGATGTGAGGTTTGGCCCGCTCATGAAGTGCGCGGCCGGCCTCAGTCAGACTGAATTGGCGCGTTGTCCGGTACAGGAGTGCGACACCCAGATCCATTTCGAGAGTCGCGATCGTCCGGCTGACTCGCGACTTGGGCTGCTTGAGGTACTGAGCGGCACGCGTGAAACTCCCGCTGTCGACCACTCGGACAAAGACCGCGATCTGGTTCAGATTCATTGTCCTTTCAAGAGAACAGACTTTCCGGATTGTGTCCACTACCGCAACAGCCTGATTTCTGCGATGATTGCATCGCGACGAAAAACTCATGAACAGGAAGATCATCATGCTCAACCGACTTCTGGCGACTCAGGCAAATGACAAAGTGGCTGCGCTGCTCCGACTCACGCTGGGGCTGGTGATGTTTCCGCACGGCGCCCAGAAAGCTCTGGGCTGGTTCGGTGGTTACGGCTTCAGTGGAACGATGAACTTCTTCACGCAGCGAATGGGTATTCCGGCAGTTTTCGGAGTTCTGGCGATCGCGGCGGAATTTCTCGGGGCCCTGGGCCTGATCACGGGGCTGCTCACCCGCATCGCCGCTTTTGGAATCGCCCTGACGATGGCTGTGGCGATCCTGACGGCCCACCTTCCAAATGGATTTTTCATGAACTGGTACGGCACGCAAAAAGGTGAAGGCTTCGAATATCACCTGCTCGCACTTGGACTGGCGGTCGCCGTGATCATTCGAGGCGGAGGAGCCGCATCCATCGATGCAAGACTTTCCGGCAAGCGGAAAGCCTGAAGAGAAAATCATGACGAGAACACCCCGCATGCCCTCCCTGTTCATCGGTCACGGCTCTCCCATGAACGCGATTGAGAAAAATGATTACACGCGGACGATCGGACTTCTTGGGCGGAGAATCCCGAAACCATCGGCAACCGTCTGCATCTCGGCCCATTGGTTGAGTGCGGGGACGTGGGTCACGCACATGAAAGCGCCGAAGACGATTCATGACTTCTACGGTTTTCCCAAGGCGCTTCACGACGTCCAGTACCCGGCCCCCGGAAGCCCAGCGGTGGCGGAGCTGATTCAAAGTCTGATTCAGTCTTCGTCCATTCAGCTGGATGATCACTCCTGGGGCCTTGATCATGGCACCTGGTCCGTACTCACTCACCTCTATCCTGAAGCGGACGTGCCGGTGGTGCAACTCTCCATTGACATGGCGGAGCCACCGAGTTTTCACTTTGAGCTCGGGCGACACCTGCGCGCCTTGCGAGACGAGGGAGTGCTGATTCTCGGAAGCGGAAACATCGTTCACAACCTGAGGCAACTCAGCCGGGAGCCGGACGCTCCCCCCGTGGACTGGGCTCTTGAGTTTGACGACTGGGTCAAAAGACACATCGAAAAGCGGGATTTTCTTCCTTTGCAGACGGACTTCCTGGCGACCGCGGCAGGGCGGCTCAGCGTTCCGACACCCGATCACTACTTGCCACTGCTCTATGCACTGGGAGCAAGTGAGACGTCTGACACTCTCCGCTTTGAACATGAGGGGATCCAGAATGGATCGATTTCCATGCGCTGTGTGAGTTTTGGCCTCGACTGAGGATGTCGGGTCCTGAAGCAGGTTGCTGACTGGCCCCGGTTTCGCAT
Organism: Oligoflexia bacterium; assembly: GCA_014378465.1. Lineage (GTDB taxonomy): Bacteria > Bdellovibrionota > UBA1018 > UBA1018 > UBA1018 > UBA1018. Next base: position 21,507 of record JACMNQ010000076.1, read on the forward strand.
AACCTCGGACGATGGCATTGGCGGATGTTCAACTCAGGGTGCTCTTTCTTCTGTCGCGCAAGCTCCAGGAACCGGATATTCTGCCCACGGACCGCGTCGAGCAGCTTTATGCCGAGCTGTTTCCAGAACCCAGCGGCCGACCGTCTGGACGCCCCGCCGTCTTTGACCTTTCGACGGTGAACCAGTGGGACATGGAATCTCTCCAGCGCGCCGTCCACTTCGCGGAAGAGATCACGGCACATTACGCTGCCAGGTACTCCGACCCGCGAGTGATCCCAGTCACCTATTACCGGCGGGAAAAGAGAATCCGACGGCACTTCGACCAGCACTTCTGCCACCTCTTCGAGGAAATCATGATCCGCTCGCGACGGCTCCCGAAGAAAGACCTCGTGAAGGAGCTTGTCACAGAAGAACCGATCTACTACCTGATGCAGATCGCCCGCGAGAAGAAGTTCCCCAAATCACGAGACGGTCATGTGATCCTCAGCGTGCTCAAATCGAGGATTCACCTCGATCTTTCCAAACGCCTCACTCCGGAAGGCTCAGAAGAGATGAGGCGCGTGCTGCTGCCTCATGAGATTCGCTGACGTTTCACTTGTACTTCTTGGAATCGATGATCATGAACTTCGGGTTCGAAGCCGCGACCTTGCTGTTTCCGAAAATTCGCTTGAGTTTGGCATCATAACCGAGGTGCAAGTTTCCGATGACTCGGATGAGCCCGCCGACTTTCATCGCTTTCTGTGCATCCGTGAACATCTGCCAGGCGATGAAATCTCCGATCGTGTTCTGCTGATGAAAGGGCGGATTGCAGAGGACCAGGTCCACTGAGTCGGGAGTCTGGTCCTCAAAACAATTCGTCCAGTGGTACTCGGCGGAGGCCGCGCTTTCAGGAAACTGTCTTTCGAAATTGATCTTCGCGCTTTGAAGGGCCATCGCGGATTCATCGCTGAAGATGATCTTCGCCAGAGGATTCCGCTTGCGGGCCTGAATGCCCAGGATCCCGTTTCCACAGCCCAGATCCAGAATCGTCTTGAAATCTCCCGCCGGAATGTTCTCGAGCAGAAAGCGAGTTCCGATATCCAGCCTCTCACGACTGAAGAGGTTGGAGTGATTGACGAACTTGACTTCAAATGAATCCATCTCGACATGGATTGGATACGGGGAGTCGACTGGTCCCTTCTGAAAAGGGGCAAAGATCAGACGCGCTTTCTTTTCGGCAAGACTCGTCGTCGTCGTGCCGATGTACTTCTGCAGATGATCAAAACTCGCCTTGGCCATGTGTTTCACCATCGATGCCGAGATGACCTGTGAACCCGAGCTGAGATGCTTTGTCAGGTGCGCGAGACAGTCTTCGAAGAAGGAAGCATTCTTCGGCAACTTGATGAGGACGAGATCATACTTTCCACTCAGCTCCTTCAGATCGTGAATGGGTTTCACGGCTCCTCTGGAGTTGAGCTCCATGGCGCGAGCCGCTACGTACGAATCCGTATAGGTTGTCATCTCAAACCCCTGAAGGGCACAGCTCAGGGCGCCGAATTGATCATTGATGATCAGGATCCGCTTCCCTTTCAGAGCATCCGGACCCTGCTGAGCCAGGTGTTCGAGGAGCAATTCATCTGCACTGTCCCAGGCCTGAAGAGTTTCGTTTTTGTTCACAGGATAACGGCGAAGCTGAAGGCCAGCCTTGAAGGGAGTCTCGAGTTGAATTTTGACCATGACGTCAGATAGCACACCGCTGCAAAAGTGTTGAAGGATTCTTCTTCGCTGCTTTTCGGGCGGGGTTTTCTGGGTCCACATGCAATGTGCAAAGACTCAACGGTCAAACCTCCCTGAATTGCCGGTCCCCACTCGCACGGTCGTTGCATTGTTTGACACGCGCGATTTTTACGCACCGCTATGAGTAAATGAGTCTGACCGAACCCAAGTCAGCTTCCGAGTCAGCTTCCGAGTCAGTTTTCAAGTCAGTTTTCAAGTCAGTTTCATGATGCCTTCGAATGGGACTTCAGAAAGTTCACGAGAGGATTTAACCGCCATGGCCAAACCAGTGCTCCAACTCCTCGAAAATTCGAATTCACTGACAAGCGCACCTTCAGGCTCCCATTCAAGTTCATTGAAGAAGACTCTCGGCCCCATTTCCCTCTGGGGCCTCGGAGTGGGCTACGTCATTTCAGGGATGTACTTTGGCTGGAACCTCGGACTTCCCGAAGGCGGACCCTTTGGCCTCCTGGCCGCCACCCTTCTTGTCACGGTCATGTACGTCACTTTCGTCCTGAGCTACGCCGAACTTTCATGCGCGATCCCGCGTGCAGGAGGAGCCTTCGCCTATACGAACCGGGCCTTCGGACCGAGACTGGGTTTTCTCGGCGGAGTTTCCCAGTGCATTGAGTTCGTGTTCGCACCGCCTGCCATCGCCGCCGCGATCGGCGCTTACTTTCACCTCTTCCTGCCAGGCGTCCCCGCGCTCACCATCGGTGCCGGGGCATATCTCCTCTTCACTGCACTGAACATTTACGGCGTCAGGCAGTCAGCCGCGTTCGAGCTGTTCATCACGGTGATTGCGGTGTTTGAACTTCTGCTTTTCGCGGGGATCGCGGTCCCTCACTTCACCTGGACGGCGTTTGCCCAAAATCCCCTCCCGCACGGCTGGTCCGGAATTTTCCCGGCGATTCCTTATGCCATCTGGTTTTACCTGGCGATCGAGGGAATCGCCAATGTCGCCGAAGAAACGAAGAATCCTCAGAAAGATCTCGCCCGAGGTTTTGGCTCGGCCATGATCACTCTGATCATCCTGGCGCTAGTGACTTTCTTCTCCTCAGTCGGGATCCAGGGCTGGGAAGCCGTCGTCTACGCGCCCGGAACCACGGCCCCGTCGGATTCGCCGCTCCCGATGGCGCTGGGTCACGTCGTGGGAACGGGCACTGTCTACTACCACCTCCTGATCACGATTGGAGTCTGCGGACTTCTGGCCTCTTTTCACGGGATCATTCTCGTCGCAGGGAGGGCCACGCTTGAGTTTGGTCGCATCGGCTATGCTCCGAAAATCCTCGGCACCACGCTCGAGACACGCCAGACACCTGCGGCCGCACTCCTCCTCAACATGGGAGTGGGAATGATCGCGCTCTTCACGGGCAAGACCGCTGAAATCATCACGATCTCCGTTTTCGGTGCCCTCACGATGTACGTGATTTCACTTCTGGCTCTCTTCAAACTGAGAAAGTCCGAGCCCGAACTGGTTCGACCTTTCAAGACGCCTCTGTATCCCTGGGTGCCGACCCTCTCACTTCTTCTCGCGGTCCTCTCGCTGGTGGCCATGACTGTTTACAACTTCAGACTGGCGGTCATCTACGTCGGCATGCTGGGTGTGGCCTATGCCTGGTTTTTCATTGCAGTCCGGGCCGTCCGGGGCGTTCGCGAAGTCCGCTCCACTCCGCCTCTTTCCGCCATGACCCTCGCCAATTCAACCTCGTCCACTTCCGCCCTTCAAACCGTGACCCACCCCCCCCTTCAGGAAAGAGGATAAGCCGATGCGACCTTCCCTACTCTCGAGTGCCCCGAGCATTTCTGCCCTGAAAGAAACCTCCCGCAAGCCGGTCACTTCCGGTGGACTCTCCGCCAGACTTTCTGACGAGCAGATCCTCGAAGCTGTGCGGCAGCACCCTTCGAACCGGGTCAAGGTCGCAGTCACTGACCTCGATGGAGTCCTCCGCGGCAAGTACATGCACAAGGACAAATTTCTTTCGATCGCCGAGTCCACTTTCGGCTTCTGCAACGTCATCTTCGGCTGGGACTCTTCGGACGTCTGCTACGATAATGGCAGCTACACGGGGTGGCACTCAGGCTACCCGGATGCTTCAGTGAAAGTGGATCTCTCGACCTACAGAAATGTTCCCTGGGATGACGATGTCCCGTTTTTTCTGGGCGATTTTGAGGATCCCGAAGGCAACCCGCTGGAGATCTGCCCGAGAAAACTCCTGCGCAAGATCATCGCTCGTGGAGAGAGTGCGGGTTACAAAGCCTACTGCGGGATGGAATTTGAATGGTTCAACTTCAAGGAAACCCCTCAGAGCCTTGCCGCCAAGAACTACGCGGCCCCCGAACCCCTGACCCCTGGAATGTTCGGTTACTCGGTGCTCCGCTCGAGTCTCAATCAACCGTATTTCATGGCGTTGATGGAAGAGATGGGACAATTCAGAATTCCGATTGAAGGGCTGCACACCGAAACAGGTCCCGGAGTCTTTGAAGCGGCCATCCTGTATTCAGACGCTCTCGAGTCCGCCGACCGTGGGGTCCTGTTCAAAACGGCCAGCAAGGAGATCGCCTACCGTTTCGGCATCCTCCCGAGTTTCATGGCCAAGTGGAATTCTCAGATGCCCGGCTGCAGCGGTCACACTCATCAAAGCGTCTGGGACCTGAATGATTCACAGAATCTCTTTCACGACGCTTCCAACCCCCAGAAAATGAGTGAGCTCTTTCGCAGTTACCTCGCGGGCCAGATTCAAGCCTTGCCCGAAATTCTGCCTTTTTTTGCGCCCAATGTGAACAGTTACAAGCGTCTCGTCGACGGCTTCTGGGCCCCGACGAAAACGGCCTGGGGCGTGGACAACCGCACTTCAGCCTTTCGCGTGATTCCGGGCAGTTCCAAATCCACACGGCTCGAGACTCGCGTTCCCGGGGCTGACGTCAATCCGTACCTGGCAGTTGCGGCCTGCATGGCCAGTGGACTTCACGGCGTCGAGAAGAATCTGTCCCTCAAAGCCGCACCGATCCGGGGCAGCGCTTACAATGACCCCTTGTCCGAGCGACTTCCGCGAAATCTCGCGGACGCGACTCGCAGAATGGCCGACTCTCGCATCGCCAATGAGCTGTTCGGCGAAGTTTTCGTTTCGCATTTCGTGAAAACCCGCGAATGGGAATGGAGGGCCTTTCAGGACTCCGTCACGAGCTGGGAACTTCAGCGCTATTTGGAAATCGTTTAAATCAACCCCGTCCTTTGGAGATACCCCCATGAGTTCAATGAACCCGGTGCACACTTATCAATTCAGTTTCCCCACTCCCATTTTCTTCGGTGCAGGAGTTCGTTCGCAGATCGCCGAACACTTGCGCAAGAACGGAATCAAACGCCCCCTCATCGTCACCGACCGCGGCGTGGCTGTACTCCCTCTCTACTCCGAAATGCGCGCTTCCCTGAACGAAGCCGGACTTCAGACCGAAGGCTTCACCGGGATCTGGGGCAATCCCGTCAAATCTCAAGTCACTGAAGGAGTCAAAGCTTTCAAAGCGCATCGCGCTGACGCGGTCATCGGGCTCGGCGGTGGAGCGGCACTCGACGCAGCCAAAGCCATCGCTCTCATGGCCACGCACTCGGGAGATCTCTTTGACTATGAAGATGACCAGCCGGGAGCTCGCGCGATTGACGGCGAGATCCCCTACTGGATCGCAGTCCCCACCACTTCGGGCACGGGCAGCGAAGTCGGCAGAAGTGCCGTGATCTCCGATGATGAAACTCACCTCAAGAAGATCATCTTCTCACCTAAACTCCTGGCGAAGGCCGTGTTCGCGGACCCGGCCCTGACCCTGGAGCTGCCAGCGAAGATCACCGCTTCGACAGGCATGGACGCGCTCACTCATTGCGTCGAAGCCTACCTGGCCAAAGGCTATCACCCCATCTGTGACGGCATCGCTCTCGAAGGCATCCGCCTGGCGGCCAAAAGCCTCACTCGCTCCGTCACTCACCCGGCAGACCTCGAAGCGCGCTCCGACATGATGATGTCGTCCATGATGGGAGCCATCGCCTTTCAAAAGGGGCTTGGACTCACTCACTCCTGCGCCCATGCGCTTTCGACCGTCGCGGATCTTCACCACGGTCTCGCCAACGGCATCATGATCGATCATGCCCTCAAGCACAACATCACCGCCGTACCGGAACGCTTTGAAACCATGGCCCGGATGATTGGACTTGAAAAGCCGAGTGCCGCAGCTTTCTTCACCTGGCTGCAGACACTGAAAGCCGAAATCGGCATCCCGAGCAGACTCTCCGAAGTGGGCATCAAAAAAGACCAGATCGAAGCGCTTTCGAAAATCGCGATTCTTGACGGCTGCCATCAGAACAATCCTCGTGCGTGCACGCAGGAAGATTTCTTGGGCATTTATCATGAAGCCTTCTGAGCCGAAGCCTTTTGAGCCGAAGCCTTTTGAAAATCACCTGCCCGTCGGTCCACTTCCGGGTCGAAGGCTGCGCATCGGGATTTCCGCGTGTTTTTTTCACGCGGATCCCACGCGCGGGGTCTTCAAGGGCAAGACACTTCAGTACTTTGAAGAGTCTCTCGTCCACTGGGTGATGTCTCAGGGGGCGGTTGCGTATCTCATTCCCTCGATTCCTCAGGGTCAAAGTCGACAAGTCACACTCCCTGAACTTGTGCGAGATTTCGACGGACTGGTGCTTCAAGGCGGCTCGGATGTCGCGCCCGAGACGTATGGAGAGACCCCGCTCGATCCCCGGTGGAAAGGCGATGCGTTTCGAGACCAGTACGAAATCGAGCTGGTCCGTGAATTCATGAAAACCGACAGACCTGTCCTGGGCATCTGCCGAGGGGCTCAATTGATCAATGTGGCACTCGGAGGCACTCTCTTTCAGGACATCGAGATGCAGGTGCCGGGTGCAGTCAATCACCGGAACTGGGAGATCTACGATCAGAACTTTCATGAGGCCACGTTTGCACCCGGGGGCCAGCTTTCGAAACTTTATGGTGGACTCACGCGCGCGCGCATCAACACGATTCATCACCAGGCGATCAAGGACCTCGGCCGAAACTTGATCATCGAGGCCAGGAGTGATCCGGATGAGATCATCGAGGCGATCCGTCTGGACCCGGCTCACTCCGATGGACGTTACGTGTTTGCAGCCCAGTGGCATCCAGAATTTCAAGACCCCCATGACACGCGACTCCTGAGCAGTGCACCGATCCTGACCGAATTTCTTCAGGAAGTATCAAAACGAGTCGGAGCGCGTGGAGTCGTCCCCCTTCACTCCAGCTCACCCGCTTTCTCCCGGCTTTGAACCGTTCTCAACAGAAGGATGAACCCATGTCTGATCTTTTGAAAGTCATCAATCCAGCCACCCAGACCCTGATCCGCGAACTTGAAATGGACACTCCCGAAAGTGTCGCGACCAAATACGCGCGAGCCCGCAGCGGACAGCGCAGTTGGGCCCGCGTCCCCGTTTCCGACCGCAAGAAGATTCTTTCGCGCTTTCGGGATGCGCTGGTCACTCGCAAGGACGAACTCGCAAACCTTCTCACGACTGAGGTCGGAAAACCCATCAGTCAATCGCGCGGTGAATTGACGGGCGTCCTGGGCAGAATTGATTTTTTCATTGAAAACATCGAAGCAACGCTGCTTCCGCAAACGGTCGTCAGTCGCCCGGAGCAGGGCCTCGAAGAGAGAATCACGCTGGAGCCTCTCGGGGTGATCGCCAATATCTCGGCCTGGAATTATCCGTATCTCGTCGGAGCCAATGTCATCATTCCGGCACTCCTCACCGGAAATGCAGTGCTCTACAAGCCGTCAGAATTCGCGACTCTGAGCGGACTCGCGATCACGGAACTCCTGCATCAGGCCGGCGTTCCCAAGGACGTCTTCATCCCGGTGATCGGGGCTGGAGAAGTGGGAGCCGAAATTCTCAAACAGCCGATCCAGGGCGTGTTCTTCACGGGTTCCTACGCGACCGGAAAGCGAATCGCCGAAGCGGCCGCTCCGAAAATGATCAAAGTGCAGCTTGAGCTCGGGGGAAAAGACCCGGTCTATGTCTGTGATGACGTCGATGTCAAAGCGGTCGCCGACGCCACGGCTGATGGCGCCTTCTACAACACGGGTCAGAGCTGCTGCTCAGTCGAACGCATTTATGTTCATGAAAAAGTCCATGCGGAGTTCGTGAAGGCTTTTCAGGCCACGGTGAAGAGCTTCGTGATCGGTGACCCGCTGAGCGACCGGACTTACATCGGGCCCCTGACCCGCGAAGCTCAGATCGCCGTTCTTGAGGCCCAGCTTCAGGATGCCAAAGCCAAAGGTGCCGAAGTTCTTCTTGGCGGCAGAAGAGTCACGGGCCTTTCCGGCAATTATTTCGAGCCCACGGTTCTGACCCACGTGAACCACTCGATGGATGTGATGAAAGAAGAAAGCTTTGGACCCATCATCGGCATTCAAAAAGTGTCCAGTGACGAAGAAGCGCTGGAGCGGATGAATGACACGAAGTTCGGTCTGACTGCGGGCATTTACACGACGAGCGCGGAAAGAGCGCACCTGATCCTCAGTGAAGTGCACGCGGGCACGGCCTACTGGAACTGCTGTGACCGAGTGAGCCCCGCCCTGCCCTGGTCGGGACGCGGGCACTCGGGCATGGGTTCGACTCTCTCGACTGCCGGGATCGTCGCTTTCACCCAGCCGAAGGCCTGGCACCTGAAGAAAGCCTGAATCAGGGGATCACCTCCGCGGAAAATTCAAGGCAAGACGGGCGTGATCTGAAATGAGTTGAAGCGCGCCGAGGCACCGCGTGCTCCGCCCACGGTCAACGCGACGCGAATGCCGAGGTCCCAGGGCGGCAGATACTCGCCGTTCAGTTCATCTCCAACTTGAGTCCAGGATTTGCCATCGGTACTGGCTTCAAACCGAAAGAGGTACCCCTGGCGCGCGGTCATCCGGAGCTGAAGGAGCGGGCCTTTCGGCGCAGCCCAGGTCCCCAGGATTTCCGTCTTCCCTTTTTCACGCTTCCAGACATGGAGCTCGCCGTCTCGGTATCCCAAGCCCAGCGCGCTCGGAGCTTCGCCATAAGCGGAGAGTCCGGCCTGAGTTCCCTTCACGAGTGACGCAACGTCGAATTCAGTGACCGCGGTATAATCACCCGTGGTCGTCGGTCTTGCGAGCACGGCAGCGAGCGCATTTTTCGCAGCCGCCGATCGCTTTCCGAACTTCCTGCCGAACTGCTTGCCGGGCTTCAGCAGAAGTTGAGTCGCGCCGGGCTTTGACTTCGATTTCACGAAGGTGACCTGAGGCTCATCATTCTGGGGCCACTGCCAACCCGGCGCGAGCGCCGGACCTGCGAAAGAATCCTGAAAGTGGTGTTCCTGATTCTGCAGCTTCACTCCAAGAAAGCCATCCGCATGCAGGCTCGGACCTTCACCCTGATTGATCGTGGGCCAGCCATTCGACTGCCAGTCAATCTGATCCGCCAGCGCCTGCCGGCCTACATAGACAAAATCCCTGGCGTGGTAGGCATGGTAAAGCAGCACGTCCCGGTTCTGCGCATCGGTCACGATGGATCCATGTCCCGGGCATTTCCAGACCGCATTGCCCTTGAGGACAGGATTGGCGGGATTTTTTTCCCACTTGCCCAGCAGGTCATGACTTCTGGCGACTCCGAGCGCGTAATTGCACTCTCGACCGCAACAGCTGTTGCCGGAATAGAACAGGTACCAGTAGTCGCCATGCTTCTTGATGAAAGGACCTTCGACGAGCTCCCTTTCCCAAGGCACGTCATTGCGAATGAGTTCCTGAAGGGGACCTTCGAGCCTGAGACCATCCACTGAGAGTTTCTGAATTCGAATCGGGGTGGGCGCTTTCACACTGTTGCCGTCTTCTTTCCAGATGAGGTACCTGTTTCCGGCATCATCCACCACGGGCGCAGCATCGATGGCGCCGACCGCGTGACAGGTGATCGGTCCATGATCCTGATAAGGCCCCTCGGGTTTTGACGCTGTGGCGACCCCCAGGCACATGTGCCCGTGCACACCCTTTTGCCTGGCGGCGTAGTAGACGTAAAAACTGCTTCCAAGTTGCGCGATTTCGGGAGCCCAGTAATTTCCGTCCGTCCAGTTCGGGCGTTTTTGAAAGACTGCGCCTGCGATGCTCCAGTTCACGAGATCCTCGGAGCGCAGGATTGAAAATTCAGGAGCCCAGGCAGACGACGTGGCGGTCGCCCAGTAAGTCGTCCCGACCCGGATCACGGAGGGATCCGGATTGTCACCCGCGATCACCGCCCCCTTGTGCAGGGAAGTTTCAAGCTGCTGGGCTTCGGACAGTTCCTTCGGCGCCGGAGTGCTGCAGGCCACGCCAAGTCCCACGCAAAAAGCCAGAGCAACCCGAACGACCCCTTTGAATGGCTGTTTTGAAGTCATGGTGAATGCATACTCGGCCACTTGCTCGCCGGCAACTGAAAGCTGGCCTCGGGCCATGAAGGCAGGTAGTTTTGGCGCATGCCCCACTCCAGCACGAAACTCTACCACCACTACAAGAAGAAGCCGTACAAGTACCTCGGACTGGCGCGCCACAGCGAAACTCTCGAGGAGATGGTGATCTATGAAGCTCTCTATCCGAATGAACTGGGAAAGGTCTGGGTCAGGCCGCGCGACATGTTTTTTGAAACGATTCAGAAGGCAGGCATGAGTCGACCTGCGCCGCGTTTCGCGAAAATCGAAATTGAACTCAAAGCGAGCGAAGATCAAGGCCAGCTCCAGTGGCTTGGAAAGGCCGTGTTTCCTACGGATTGGAAAAATCGCTTTTCAAAAGCATGGGAAGTTTCATCCAATCAGGCAGGCGATTTCGCCAGCCCTGCCCGGAGTAACCGACTCACTTTTGCCCTCGTCGAAGGAACACCGGTCGCGTTCATGATCGGTCAGCGCGAGACCGCCGATGACGAAGCTTTCAGAATCAGCCTCTGTGGAGTCCTGCCTGAGTACCGAGGGCTCGGTATCGCGACGGCACTTCTTGAGCGCCTGCGAGAGCACTGCCGGGCCGAAGGCCTTGCGAGACTCGTGATCCAGGTGGAGAAGGACGCGGCCGCCCCACTCCTCTTCTCATTGAAAGGCGGCTTCAGCATCCTGAGCATGGAAAACGGCCAAATCACGCTGGAAAAGACGGCGTGATCCGGTCGAGGCCCAAACCGTCGCAGTTCAAGACCCTCCATCGTTTTGATTGAATCGGTTTTCAATTCGCCAAAGAAACTTCGATGAATTGCTTGCCCGTCCGCCAATCCTCAAGGAACATTCCAGATATGAAAATGAAGGCTCACCCCCGCTTCCGATTGCGCTCTCTCATCCTCAGTTCGACCGCCGCGCTCCTGGTTTTTGGACTCGCTGCCTGCGGGAAGGACGAAACAGAACCCAAGTACGCTCCGGGGCCAGCCGGCACGAACCGCATCATTCCCAGCCTCACCGCTGAGCAGCGCGCGCAGTACTGCATGGTTTACACGGAAGCTGAAAACGATCCCATGACCCTCAATGTCTTCCTGGGTCAACTCGATGGCAAATGGAAGTATCTGCCCACGGTGCCGCGTGAAAATGGCGTGATTTTCAGATTCGACCTTGCCAAGCACTACGCCTCTCTCACTCAGCAGGACATCTTTCACTCACGCGAAGACATCACTTACCGTAAAATCTGCGTGAGTCGTCCCTTGAGTGCTGAACTTGGGGGACTCGCCGGCTACCGCCTCGTGGAAATGATGGCCGCGAACAATGAAGGCGGAATTGCCTTCGCCGTGAAGTTTGATGCCCCGGCCGCGCACCATGACTATCCGGTACTGCTGATGACGGAACGAGTTTACGAACGCTGGGCCTCCCGCAATGCTCTCGAAAAAGAAGGCGATGTGCTCACGGGCAAAGTGATCCGCACTTTCCCGAACAGGCTCTGAATTCAAGTCCTCAAGCCTCGGCTCGGCAAGTGCTGCCGGCCTCAGAGACCTTTCATCTGATCTCTTTCAACTGGTTCGCGGCCCAGCGAAAGAACTCGAGGTGAGGCCGGATCAGAGTGTAGATTGCCCAAGTTTTGCAATCCGGCTCACCGGGAGCACCCCGGCTGGTCATGGCAAAAATCTCGAGCTCGCCTGAATTCTTCACGAAGGCAGGACCGCCCGAGTCACCGTAGCAGGCGCCATGCCCTTTGCTTTCATCCAGGGTGATTTCTGTGGAGCCGAACCGGGGTGTCTGGATCTTCACACTCGTTTTCCGAAGCACACCGAACCCCAAAGCCGAAGCTGGATCGTTTGTCCCATACCCTGCAATCCAGACGGTCTGCCCACTCCTGAAAACCGCTGCCGCCTGAACCAGTCGAACCGCGTGATACCCCGCTGGCAATCCTCCCGTGAACTTGACGATTCCGACGTCCAGACGGTCCTGCGCGGCCTGTGAGTGGTAGTTCGGATGAGCCAGTGCCGCAACCACTGGCGAGATTCTTTTCACTGAAGCTGGAGTGGCCAGATTCGTTCCGAAGATGATCTGCAGTCCATCGACTGCGCCCGCAAGGCAATGTGCCGCCGTGATCGCGAAACTCTCTGAAATCAAAGTGGCCGAGCACAAATCATTTGGGTGGGGGCCGGTTTTCAAAAGCACCGTGGTCTGAGCGACTGGATCACTCGCAACGACTTCACTGCCGCCGATGACCGGAGCGACGACTGGAGGTATGACCGGAGGGGCTGAAAAAGCGGACAGGGTTCCGCACCAGGCAGAAGCCGCGCAAAAAACCCCGAACGGAAAGAGTCGGCTGCGGAATTTCATGGAATGACTGAAAACGATCGCCAAGACCCAAAGTGTCTTCTTGCTCACCTGGCTTGATCGTGCGGTCATGTCTCCCCTTCATTTCACAGTGACTTCGAAGTTCCTTCCTCATTTACTATCAGAAGGGGCTGGCTCACCTCGAGTAAAAACACCGAATTGCATTTTGGCCTTTTAATGCACTGCATTTTACGGCCCCGGTGTTTCATTCTCACTTGAGGACACCCCCCAAAAGTTCTGGTCTTTTTCTCAGGATCGGGAGAAATAGGGGGGATGCAAAACTCAGTGACTTTACCGACCCAGCCAATCGACTGTCTGAACTCCATCGGTGGCCAGTGGAAAGCGGGATCCGGACCGAGCTTCGACATCTCCAGTCCTTACTTCGGCAAGAAGATCGGACAGGCAAAATCCAGCACGAAGGCCGACATTGATCAGGCCGTGAAAGAAGCGCAGAAAGCGGCAGTGAGCTGGGGCCGCACTCCGATCAAGGAACGCTCGCAGGTCATGTTCCGTTTCAGGCAGATTTTGCTGCGTGACCTCGAGACCATTTCAAGCACCATCAGTCTTGAAAGTGGAAAGACTCTCGCGGAAGCCCGCGCGGGCCTGATGAAAGGGATTGAAGTTCTCGAGTTCGCACTGAGCCTTCAGAATCTGGACGAGGGAGGGAAGATGGAAGTCTCACGCGGAGTATCGTGCGAATACCGACGTGAGCCACTCGGCGTGGTCGCGGGCATCACTCCTTTCAATTTTCCAGCGATGGTTCCCATGTGGATGATTCCGATCGCGATCACGCTCGGCAACAGCTTCATCTGGAAACCTTCGGACAAGACGCCCCTCACTTCGATGCCGATTGCCAACGCACTCAAGGAAGCGGGACTCCCCGATGGAGTCCTCACCGTGATTCAAGGCGACAAAACCGCAGTCGAAGCGATCCTCGATCATCCCGGGATTTCCGCAGTGGGTTTCGTCGGCTCCACACCGGTCGCGAAACTCATCTATCAGCGCGGTTCAGCCAGCGGCAAACGCGTCCTGGCCCTGGGCGGCGCGAAGAATCACATCATCCTCATGCCCGATGCGGACGTCGAAATGGCAAGCCGAGGGATCACCGATTCCTTCACGGGTTGCGCGGGCCAGCGCTGCATGGCCGCAAGCACTCTGATCGCGGTCGGCGATACTCAGCATATTCTGGACAGGATCGTCACTCATGCGAAATCCTTTCAACTCTCCAGGGACATGGGCGCCCTGATCTCTCAGGATTCCCGGGATCGCCTCCACGCATCCATCGCGCAGGCGGAAGTCGAAGGTGCTGAAGTGATTCTTGATGGACGCAAAGTGGCGGCTCCCGCCGGACAGGAAAACGGACACTGGCTTGCACCCACGATCCTCGATCATGTCAAGCCGGGAACGCACGCGGCGACCGATGAACTCTTCGGCCCGGTCCTGAGCGTGATTCGTTGCAAGACGCTCTCGGAAGCGCTTGAAATTGAAAATTCCAGTCCGTTCGGAAATGCCGCTTCCGTTTTCACTGCGAATGGCGCGGTCGCGGACCGAGTCGCGCAAGAAGCCAAAGCCGGAATGATCGGAGTCAACATCGGAGTTCCCGTCCCACGCGAACCCTTTTCGTTCGGTGGATTTCACGATTCCAAATTCGGACATGGCGACATCACCGGTCCAAGCAGTCTGGACTTCTGGTCTTCTCTCAAGAAGGTCACCACCAAGTGGACGATGTCCACGGACCAGAACTGGATGAGCTGAAAAGCCGATCAAATGTCGAGTTGGACCCCCAGTTCAACTCCGGAATTGAATACCGAGACTCTAGTTTTCATCAGGAGCATTTCAAATGAGCCCTACTCCCCCGCAAAGCCGATCTTCCCATGTCGTCCTCACTTCCCACCCGGGACTGGTGCATTCGCAGGCACTCCCGGTCCATTGGGATGCGAAGGACCCTCTGGTGCGCGGCCCCATCGTCGCTTCTCTCACGGATGCGTCCCGCAGGAATGCGATTGGAACTCACAGCGGCAGCTACACGATCTACCGCGCACTCGCGACTGCTGCGGGAGCATTGCCCGTCGATCACCGCCCCGATCTCACCAACACTTCACCGGTCGAGAAGATGGGCCCGTTTCCCGCATGGTACTCCAAAGAAGCGCCGAAAGAACAAGGGGGAGATCCGGGAGCCGCGAGCAAGATCGTTTCGATCGATCCCTGGGGCGCCGTCGTATCTGACGTCTTCAAGAGCTACTTCGAAAAGGGCTACGACATTCGCCCGTCCATCGCCGTGACCAAAGCTCACATCCACATGTTCGAACTCGTCGATGCCATTCAGAAGGGCCGCCTTCAGGTCGATGGCAAGATCCTGCGCAAAGAGCAGGATGTCGTCGTCACGAAAGCCGCCCTCGAACCCGTGTGGTACCTTCCCGGAATCGCCGAACGCTTCAAGATCACCGAAGGTGAACTCCGCAAAGTTCTTTTTCAGGAAACCGGTGGCATGTTCCCCGAGCTTGTCACTCGCCCGGACCTCAAGGTCTTTCTCCCTCCGATCGGCAGCACATCCGTCTACATCTTTGGAGACGTGAGCGCGATCAGTGATCCTTCGAAGGAACTCACCGTCCGCGTTCATGACGAGTGCAACGGCTCGGACGTCTTCGGCTCCGACATCTGCACTTGCCGACCTTACCTGGTGCACGGGATCGAAGAAGCGATCAAGACCGCGCAAAAAGGGGGAGCCGGCGTCATCGTCTATTACCGCAAGGAAGGCCGTGCGCTGGGCGAAGTCACCAAGTTTCTCGTCTACAATGCCCGCAAGAGACAGGAAGGCGGAGACAGCGCCGCCACTTACTTTCAGCGCACCGAGTGTGTGGCCGGCGTGCAGGACATGAGATTTCAGGAACTCATGCCCGACGTCCTTCACTGGCTCGGCATCACGAAGATCGACAACTTCATCTCGATGAGTGACATGAAGTACAATGCAATCGTGAAGAGCGGCATCAAGATCATCAACCGCATCTCCATTCCGGAAGATCTGATTCCGAAGGATGCACAGGTCGAAATGGATGCGAAAAAAGCGGCTGGGTACTTCACCACTGAAGTGATTCCGGACGCTGAAGCCCTCAAGAAAGCCAAAGGCCGAGGCCTGAATGAGTAACGCGAACCTGTCGAGCGATCTTCGCTACCTCCTTTCGCCGCGTGCGGTCCGGGAGAAATCAAAACTTCTCTTTGACCTCACGGTCGCCGGGAAGACTCACTTCACCTATCATCCGGAGAAGCTGAAAGAAGTTGCGGATCTGGTCGTGCAGACGACGCTTGGAAATTACCCGTCGCTTGAGATTCCTTTTCATTCGCGTTGGGGCCATTTTCAGGTGGGAAGTGTGGACCGACTCTCGAAGCTGACCTCGGCACTCGCCTCCTTCACTCCCGAAGAAAAAGTGAAATCCAAACTGGATCTCGCGGTCGTGTCGGTGCTTCTGGACGCAGGCGCCGGTGCTGATTGGAAGTACACCGAGAGCGCCCCGGATTCCGGCAAATCGTTCAATCGCTCCGAAGGACTCGCAGTCGCGAGCTTTCACATGTTTCTTGCGGGCTCGTTTTCTTCGGACAACTCAAGACCCTATCAGGTCGATGCAAAAGGACTGCAGGATCTCACGGTTGAAATGTTGGCCGAAGGCTTTCAGGTTTCCGCCACCAATCCGCTCATCGGACTCGGTGGCCGGGTGAAATTGCTCCAGACCCTGGGCAAGGCGATGGCAGATGACCCTGTTCACTTTGGCGGCGCAACCAAAGAAGCCGATGACCCGGAAAGTGCCGCGCGTCCCGGCAATCTGCTGAACTATTATCTCACCGTCGCGCGTGACACGAAGGACGGCAAGCTTCCGTCGCATGAACTGCTCCTCGGCGTGCTGCTTGGGCTCGGACCCATCTGGCCAGGACGACTCACTTTTGAAGGAGTTTCGCTGGGCGACGTGTGGAATCATCGACTCCTCGGCGAGACGAACACGGTTGCGGGCATGGTGCCCTTTCACAAGCTTTCGCAGTGGCTCACCTACTCACTCATCGAACCCCTTCAGGAATTTGGGCTCGAAATCAGCGAACTCACCGGACCCAGCGGCCTCACCGGCCTGGCGGAGTACCGCAACGGTGGCCTCCTGATCGATTCGGGACTGATTGAACTCAAGGACAAGGCGCTCCTCACGGAGAAGCACCACCCGAGTTCGGAGCTCGTCATTGAATGGCGTGCTCTCACGGTCACCTTACTCGAGCACCTCGCCCGTGAAGTGCGCATCGCTCTCAAGAAAACCGATGAAGAGCTGCCCCTCGCACGCGTGCTCGAAGGCGGAACCTGGTGGGCGGGGCGAAGGCTTGCGATGAAACTCAGACCCAGCGGCAACCCTCCGCTTCAGATTGACAGCGACGGAACCGTATTTTGAAATTTTTTTTCGCCTGCATGCGCCTTTTGGACGCACAGACTCTCAAGGAGACCCGATCATGACTCAAACGATCAAAGCAGCCACGGCCACTGAGACTTCGCTCGGCTGTCGAGTTCTCACTCATCCCGTCCTTCAGCACAAGCTGACCGTTCTCCGGGACAAGACCACCACTCCCAACAGCTTTCGACTCGTGGTCGAGGAGATGAGTCAGCTTCTGGCCTATGAGGCCACCCGCGACCTGAAGCTCATGAAAAAACGGATTGAAACTCCGCTCGAAGCCACCGAGTCCGAAACCGTGGCCGAGAGCCTGCTTCTGATTTCGATCATGAGAGCCGGGAACGGGATGCTCGACGGCATGCTTCGCGTCCTTCCCTTCGCAACGGTCGGCCACATCGGCATCTACCGCGACAAATTCATCAAGAGCACGGTCGAGTACTACCTGCGCCTCCCAAAAGTCGTGAAGGGCAAGAAAGTGCTGCTCATTGATCCACTTCTGGCTACGGCGGATACGGCCTGTGCCGCAATCGATCGACTCAAGCAGTACGAAGTCGGTCCGATCCGGTTCGTCTGTCTCCTTGCAGCGCCTGAAGGCATCGCAAAAATGAAAAAGCTTCATCCGGACGTGGAGATCTGCACCGTCAGCATCGAGCGCGAACTCGATTCGCGCGGTTACATTCTTCCGGGCCTGGGCGACGCCGGCGATCGTCTCTATGACACGGAAGGTGCCTGAGCGATGGAGAAGAAGACCACTTGCCACATCATCGGAATCGCCGGTGGGAGTGGTTCAGGCAAGACGACTTTCACGAAACAGCTTCACAAGACACTGGGTGAGAGCATCAGCATGGCGCTGGCCCAGGATCATTATTACATTGATCAGAGTGCGCGTTTCAAAAGTGACGGCGAGGATGTGAACTTTGATCATCCCGGTGCCATTGATTTTGCGCTCCTCCATGAACACCTGCTGCTTCTCAAGGCGGGCAAATCCATTGAAGTGCCGATCTATGACTTTGCCACGCACAAGAGGCTGATCAAGACGACACGACTTCTGCCGCCTCCGGTGCTTCTGCTCGACGGAACGCTGATCCTCTCGCAGCCCGGGATCCGGGATTGCCTCTCGGAAAGTTTCTTCATCGACACTCCTGAAGAAGTCCGCTACGAGCGCCGCCTTTCACGCGATGTCGCTGAACGCGGGCGCAAGCCTGAAGGCGTTCAGAAGCAGTTTCTGAAGCAGGTCAAGCCGATGCATGATCTCTTCGTTGAACCCTCGAAAGCGTTCGCGACTCAGATCGTCTCCGGCAATCTTTCCTTTGACGTGCCGGTGAGCGAATGGGCAAGAAAACACCTCTGAGCAGGGCGGGTCAGGCAAGCGGGTTTCAACCCGTCTTCTTCTTGTTCTGCGAAAGCCCGAGCTCCAGTTGTTCAGACGGCAAGGTCCTGAATCGACGGGCGGTGCGACCGGGGGTCTTCGCCGCAGCTGCAAGCTTCTCAGCACAGACTCGCTCGAGGCTCGTCATCAGATCATCAAAAGTGGCGGATGAACGGCCGACCCGCCCGGGGGCCGCTCCCGAATGGTCCTGTCGGTTCGAATAAACGAGAGAAGAAAGTCGTGACAGTCTCGGCGTGGTTTTTAGAATTCGCAGAAACTGCCACCCGTTCATTCCCGGAAGATCCAGCTCCACCAGGATGACGTGAGGGAGATCCAAATCAGCGCAGTTCTGCAGCATCCAAAGAGCTGAAGCCGCATTGTCCAGGAGTTTGACTCCATGACCCTTCGCCACCAGACGGTCTTTGAGGACCTGTCTCAAATCCGGATAGGAATCCACGATCAGGATCCGTCTGCATTCTGCGCGCTCCGTCATAGACCCACATGAATTGCAGAGTCCATGCCGAAGCGAGCATCCATTGACCTCGGGCTCCCGGTGCCCTACAACTGAAGAACACATGTGGATCCAAAAAAACATCGACTATGGCAAGAAGCTCCGCCTCTCGAGCTGGCGGAGGATCGCACTGGGCACCTGGCGTGGCTACGGTGACCCGACGATCTATGGGCTGCTTGAACTCGATGTCGGGCCAGCGCTTGAGTACATGAAGGAAATTGAAACGCGAACCGGCAAGCGCATCACGATCACCCACTTCATGGGCAAAGCGGTCGCGGAGGTTCTCAAGCGACACCCGGAGATCAACTGTGTGATCCGCTTCGGAAGTCTGCATCCCCGATCTTCCATCGATGTATTTTTCATGGTCGCCTCGGACTCGGTGGGTGAAGATCTCTCCGGGCTCTGCGTTCACGACGCCGACCGGAAATCCCTCGCTGAAATCTCCGATGAAGTGAACCAGCGCTCTCAGCGCATCCGGGAAAAAAAGGACACGTCTTACAAAGGGATGAAATCGATCTTCACTCAGGTTCCGAACTTCATGAGCACTCTGGTGATGAAAGTCGTCGAATTCATTCTTTACAGCCTGAACCTCTGGTCTCCTGCTCTGGGTCTGCCTCGCAAAGCCTTCGGCAGCGTGATGGTCACCAACGTGGGCTCGCTTGGGCTGGACGTCGCGTGGGGCGCTCTGGTTCCGTTTGCGCGCTCACCCATGCTCGTGACGATGGGATCCTATCAGGAAATGCCCGCCGTGAAGAACGGTCAGCTCACCATCATCCAGCAACTTCGCCTCGGCGTCACCATCGATCACCGGGTCGTGGACGGCGTGCAGGCCAGCCACATGTCCAAGACGCTCAAGAAGATCTTCGCAGATCCGGCGAAAGAACTCGTTCACCGCTCATAACGCACTCGCGTTCACCGCTCGATATAAGTCAGGTCGATCACGTTCTTCATCATGAGGTCGTAGGACACCCAGACGTTGCCGTTCTCGGGTTCGACGAAGGAGCGGTAAGCTTTCGTGTTCGCGCCCCAGGAGTTTCGCACGAGAAGCTCGCAGGACTTTTTCTCGCGATTGTAACGGCGTCCGATGACCAGGGCTTCGTGTCCACCGCATCCGCGGTGCCTGAAGAAGGCCTTGATTTCCTTCAGGCCCCTGGCGCGTTTTCTTTTGGTGATCTTGGCACTGCAGAAGCCTATGGCGACCGGCAGTGGAGAATTCTCATTCAGCAGGGCCTGCAACTTGTTTCGGACCTGTTGTTCAAGTCGTTCAACCGGAACGAAATTGATGGCCTTCGGCACGGAGGTCGACTTCAGGAGTTCCGCTTCGGGGCACGAGAGGTCCATGAGAGCAGTGATGAAACCGGCGGGATCCGCGCTCATGAGATCCGTGAGGCGGCTGATCGGCATCAGCAGGGCCGGACAGGAATTCATTTCACCGAAAAGCCTTGAAAACTCGGCCTTCGAGACATGAACGCGAGCCTGTGGACTCCCGAGAGCCGGAAAATGCTCGGTGATCCACTGATTTTTCTTCTTCTTCTGCAGGAGAAAGTGTGGATGCCCGTGGCGCCTTTCATAGTTTTGAAATTTCTTCTGCAGTCCATAAAGTTCACCCACCCATTTTTCGGGCAGTTCATTTTCAAATTTCGCGTTCATCACGGCCTGGGAACAGCTCCCATGATTGAGCAGGTAGTGAAGGATGTAGGGAGTGCTCTCCACCGTCCCGGGCACGGAAGGAAAAGTCTCAATCTGACCCCGGAAGTCTTCCGGCATGGCGGCAGGATCCGTGGTCGAAGCCAAAGTGGTATACAAGGGCGACGAAACTCGCAGATCGGAAGGCTCGGTCTGATGTCGAAAGGCATCAAAGAGCTCCGTCTCCGCGTAAACCATGCAGTCTCCGATTCGTCCCTGATCATGAACCGGAATGTGCTCCATGCTGCCTCCGGCCTGATCCATTCTGATCTCGGAACACTCGGACTCCGGAACGTCGAAGTTTTCCTCAGCCGCACGAACCGTAGTGCTCACAAGCAGCGAAACGGCAACGAATGCGCTGAAGGCGGACACTGCAAGAACTGAAAATCGGGTGGGAGTCATCACTCTTTCAGTGTGAAGGATCCGCTTCCCAGGATCAAACCATTAACCCCTCACTCATCCTCAACCCTCATCAGCCATCCGTCGCAGTGCACTTCCGTCAAAACCGTGGCAGCGCAAAAGCGAGTTTGGCAAAAGTTAAACTCGTTTGATGGGAAATCTTGCTTTATCCTTGAACAGAGCTCAACAGCCGTCCAGGGAGTGGACGTTCAGGGAGTACCTTCAAGGAGTGACCGTTCAATGATTCCTGCCCGAAAATTCACCGACCCCCTGCCTCTGCTGGTGACCTTTGTCCTGCTCTCACTTTCAGCTTGTGCCAGTCTTTCGGGCGTATTTTCAGGCAATTCCGCAGGGGTCCCTCCCCCTGTTTCGCAGGGGCTGTCTCAGTCCGCGGAAGAACGCATGCCGGCAGCCCAGCTTTCAGCACCTTCGGCCAGACCGCCGCCGGATCTTCTCAACTATCACTGTTGGTACCTCGATGGGCGCAGCACTTCGACTCAATTTGAAATGACCACTCAGACCTACGACCGCGTGGTCGATCGCTATCAAATTGACCTGCCTGTCCCGGCAAGTGATGGAAAACGATTTCTCACGATTCAGGCCCAGGCGCTGAACGGTAAAAAGGATCTGCAGCTTTCACTGAGCTTGAAAGACGCTCAGGGCAACCACCGCGTCGTCGCTTTCGCGGGCGCGGCCGCTCAGGTGGGTTCAGATCGCCTCGGAGCCATTGGGATGACCGGACCCCAGGAAGACGACAAGACCGAAATCTTTCAGGTCGACTGTCGTCGGGCTCAGTGACCGGCGATGAAAATCCAACTGTCGAAGGATGCAGTCTGCGGCATCATTGAAATCCCGAAGGGCGATTACCTCGCTTCATTGGGCTCCGACAACGGGCAGATTGTTCTTGTGGGCGGCGGCAGGGATTTCAAGATCCCGGCCGTTCGAAGAAGAGCGAATGTGAAAACCAAAAGGACGACCGTCACTTTCTCGGGGGGTGGAGGAAAAATCTGGTCCCTCGTCATCGCTTCTCCCAAGCTCGGTGAATGGATTTCGATGATCCAGTACAAGGACTGACCAAGCGCATCACTTGGATTTCAGAAGACTCCTGGGCCTTGTCATGTCATTTTAAATCCCATGACCACCTCCTATCCCAAAGAGAAGATCAAAGTCCTTTTTCTGGAAAACATTCATCCCAATGCGGATGAACTTTTTTTGCAGGAAGGTTTTCAGGTCGAGACTCTCAAGACTTCTCTGAGCGAAGCGGAGTTGATCGAGAAAATCCGGGAGGTTCACATTCTCGGGATCCGGAGCAAAACTCAGGTCACCGAGGCGATTCTCAAAGCAGGGAAGAAGCTTCTCTCGGTCGGCTGCTTCTGCATCGGCACGAATCAGGTGGATCTGAAAGCCGCCAACCGTCTGGGGGTGCCCGTTTTCAATGCCCCTTTCAGCAATACCCGAAGCGTCGCCGAGATGGTGCTCGCTGAAACGATCTTTCTTGCACGTCAGCTCGGCGATCGCTCAAAAGAAGTTCATGAAGGCGTCTGGAAAAAAGTGGCCAGTCACTGTCATGAGATCCGCGGCAAGACTCTGGGGATCATCGGTTATGGTCATATCGGGGCTCAAGTGGGAGTGCTCGCTGAAGGACTGGGACTGCGCGTTCTGTTTTTCGACGTCGCGCCGAAGCTTTCCATGGGAAATGTCCGACGCTGCAACCAGCTGAGTGAGCTGCTCGCCGCCTCGGACTTCGTCACCCTTCACGTCCCGGAAACCCCAAGCACGAAGAATCTCATGAGCGCTGAACAGCTCGCTCAGATGAAAAAGGGCGCCTGCCTCATCAATGCATCGCGCGGCACGGTGGTGGATGTTCCCGCCCTGGCCTCCGCCATTCGCGAAGGCCATATCGGCGGCGCTGCCGTGGACGTTTTTCCGAGCGAACCTTCCGGCAACCATGAAAAATTCGTTTCTGAACTTCAGGGACTGCCCAATGTGATCCTCACTCCTCACATCGGAGGCTCCACTGAAGAGGCTCAGGCCGCCATCGGCGTCGAAGTCGCCACCAGTCTGCTCGGCTTCATCAACAACGGCACCAGCACCGGCGCGGTCAATTTCCCGAAAGTCGAAGCGGAACCCGTCCCCGGCACCCACCGCATCCTCAATGTGCACAAGAATGTTCCAGGCGTTTTGCGCGACATCAACAAGATCGTTTCGGATCTGAATTCAAACATCCGTGGACAGATGCTTTCGACGGATTCGGAG
This sequence comes from Oligoflexia bacterium, assembly GCA_014378465.1. Taxonomy (GTDB): domain Bacteria; phylum Bdellovibrionota; class UBA1018; order UBA1018; family UBA1018; genus UBA1018. Next base: position 44,688 of record JACMNQ010000076.1, read on the forward strand.
ATCGGCTACCTGATCATGGACATCGAGCAGGACGTGTCAGCTCAGGTCAAGGAAGCGGTCGAGAAACTCTCAGCCAGCATTCGAACCCGCATTCTTTTCTGAGCGAGCTTTCCTGCAGGTTTCGCTGCAGTTTTCAGAGATCGAAGATCTTGCCCGGGTTGAGGATATTTCCAGGATCCAAGGCCTTCTTCAGTGATCTGAAAAGTTCGATTTCCAACGGTGACCTCGAAAAACTCAAAAAGTTCTTCTTGAGCAGGCCAATGCCGTGCTCCGCTGAAATGCTGCCCTGATGCTTCCGCACGAGAGTGAACAGGTCGCGGTCGACCAGCGCGGTCCGGACCTTGAAGTCTTCACGACTCAGTGTTTCCGGCTTCATCACGTTGATATGAAGATTGCCGTCCCCGATGTGCCCGAAAAGACAGATCTCCCAGTCCGGGTACTGCGCCTGAAAGAAGGCTTCGAGCTCGAAACAAAAACCGCTGAGCTGCGAGATCGGAAGCGAAACATCGTTCTTGTGGGGAGTGCCGGTGGAGGAAAGACTTTCCGAGATCCCTTCCCGGAGCATCCAGAGGTTGCGTGCTTCATGGGAGTTCTGCGCCATCGTTCCATCTTTGACGCCGGACAGGCCGAGCAGAGCCTCAAGCCAGGCTTCGAGTTCAGTGGCGCCTGCTCCGTCACCGGGTTTCTCCAGATCAATCAGGACGTAAAAGTTCGATTCTTCCGTGAAAGGCGAACGGAGGTTGAGATTCTTCTTCACACGCTCGAGACAGCGCTGCGTGAAGAATTCAAACGCATTGAGTGTGAAGTGTGAACGCCGGCAGTGTTCAAAGACCTGAAGCACGGACTCGAGCGATTCGGCCGCGAAGAGAAACACTTCACTGGGCCGCGAGACGGGCGCGAGCTTGAGCGTCGCTTCAGTGATCACTCCCAGTATGCCTTCAGAACCGATGAAAAGCTGTCTGAGATCAATACCCGTATTGTTCTTCTCGAGAGCACCATTGAGTTCAAGAATTTTGCCTGAGGCGAGAACCACCTGAAGTCCCAGCACCCAGTGCCGCGTGAGGCCATAGCGAATGACGTTCACTCCGCCCGCATTGGTCGCGATGTTGCCCCCGATCGTGCTGGATCCTTTTGAAGCGAAATCCACGGGCCAGATGAGCCCCTGTGCCTGACAGTGCAGATGAACCGCTTCAGTCACCGCTCCTGCCTGAGCCCGTAGCGTTCGCGAAAGCGGATCAACCGCGCTGAGGTGATTCATGCGTTCAAGGGAAAGCACGACTTCCTGATGAGCCGCCACGGCTCCACCGGCAAGCCCTGTGCGTCCTCCCGAAGGGACCACTGCGCACTTCAGTTCCGAACAGATTTGCAGCAGTTGCGAAACTTCCCCGGTCGTTCTCGGAAAAGTGATGACGAGTGGATTGGGTGGGATTTCCTTCGTCCAGTCCTTTCCATACTCCAGCAACTCGGAAGTTTCCTGTGAAAAGAAATCAGGACCAAACTCCGCCTTCAGGCGCGAGAGAAGGGCGGCAGCGGAAACGGGCGTCGGATTCGGCATGGTTCAGATCTTCCCACAAGGGGGCCTTTCACTCAAGTGCACACTCAAGTGGGCTGATTGCGAAACACTCGTGCATTCCTTCGGGAGTCTCCCTGTGTCTTTTTTGATGGCGCACCGCTTGCTGAATAGAGCCCTGTAAGCACCGTATTCAATTTAAGAGGAGAAGATGTGATGAAAAAGTTGACAACTGTTTTGAGAGTAGCCACTTTGACCGCAGTCATGGGTTTGATGTCCGGCTGCAGTTCGGCCCCTGCCCAGATGGCAGCGTCCGACACCACCTTGTCCGATCCTTCGGCGGACCCTTCGCTGAGTGCGATCCCCACCGCTCCAGACGCCGCTCCGATCGCCGAAGCGGCTCCCGCTCTTTCCGGCACGCTGATGGCCGACAATTCCGCAACGCCTGCCCCCCTCACTCTGAGTGATGCCGCTCCTGCCGCCATGATCAGCGCTGCACCGGCAGCCGTGAACCCAAGCCCCGTCAACCTGGGTGCAAGTTCCGCCGGTCGCGCTCACTGAGCGGCCGGAATTTTCAGACTGTCCTTTCAGGACTGAATATCACTTCTTCTCCTCGAAGAAACCTGAGACTCGAGCGCCACTCGCTCGAGATCTCCGGTTGTTCAGGGACTCCTGAAAGGCTTCCTGGCACTGAAGCCCCAGGAGTGCGGAGAGCGCCTCAAGGGAACTCTCGAGCGCATCCGAAAAATAGATGAGCCTGGGACTCGTGATGAGTCCGAGATCAGGTTTTGCCGCCAGCACCCGGTCCATGAAATGCCGACTTGAAGCGCACGAATAGAGACCAAGCAACTTGAGCCTGGACGGCGCATGTTCAAAAGTGTTGAGAATCGGGATCAGACCGAGTTCATGCTCCCGGTACCACTTGAAGTCCACTTCATGGTCGGCCCGGATCAGAGGGGGTTCAAATTCCGGCCCGCCTCCCCCACGCGAATGCCCGTTGTAAAAAATCGCGTCCGCTTCAGAAAGTCCCTGCAGAAAAGATCGACTGGCGTATTCGCTTCGCCACTTTTGAAAGGGATCCAGTCGATTCTCCTCATCGTCAGGTCCGGCTGAACTCTGCAACACACGCAGGTCCACCTGCTTCTCCTCAGCCGGGAGCACTGACTTGCCCGGGGCACCGCGCGCAGGTCCGTTGATCTTGCGAGTGAACAGATCCGCATCGGTCCTTGAACGTGTGAAACCACAGGCGAAGCTCTTGTCCGTGCACGGTTCCAGAATCCGCTGAATGAAGAGCATGCGCTCATACCGGTCCGCCACGAAGCGCGCAGGTCTCGCGTCCTTGTAACCGAAGATCACGCGCACATCGACTTTCGGCCGTGCGTAGAAATTCAGGTAAGCCTCATGACAGAGCTCCGCGGGAACTCGAGCTTCACGCTGCCTTGATGCTTCCTTTCTCCTGAAATAAAGGTAACCGTCTCCCGCGATGATCAGGAAGAACATGAACCACGCCGTGACCCAGAACTTCGGCATCGTGAACTTCCGCATCACGGGCCGTTCCGATTTCTGCCCGCGTCAGTTCCCACGGAAGTTGAGGGAAAGAACGACCTGTTCAGGCTCATGCAGAGTGCCTTGACCTGGGGCACGGTGTCCGTGCGACAGAGCTGAAGCACGCTTCTGATTTCCCGCGCATGCGGTTTCCGGGTCGAAGCCGGCAGTTCCGACAGGAGATAAAGGGTCTGGAGTCGAATCTGAAAGGCGGCGTCTTGAATGGAAGTTTCGAGAAACGAGACTTGATGAAACCGGTGCAGTCTCAGAATGGAGCTCCGCAGGTAGTAAAGAGTCGCGGAACGAACTTCAGGATCGTCATGCTGGAGAGATTTCGCGATCTGCTGCGCTTGGAGCTCGAAACTCATGCGTCCGAGCGAATCCAGAATGGCGAGTTTCGCAGCCGGGCAGATTTTCGGATTTTCCAGCCGATCCTGATAGACCTGGATCACCTGAGCCTGGTCACGCGCTTCGAGGAGTGAGTTGATCACATGGTAGGAGTACCCTGTGCAGTCGTGTTCGGAATACTGAACGAGAGGGTCAAACATCGGACGAAGCCTCAGGACGGAGATGACGTCCAGGGCGAGAAAATGGTCCTGGGTTCCCAGGGCCCTCTTCAATTTTGGAAGGAGCTCCGGATCCTTGCGCAGCAGAGTGATCGAATTTTCACGGACTTGATCGGACTCGCCCGTGAAACGCCGGGCTGATGTACGCCAGTCCTGAATTTTGAGGGAGGCTTTTGAAGTCGCTGGGTCACTCGCCTGGACTGTCTTCATGCTCGGCGGCAGCAGCAGCCCTGGCAGCCCAAGCACCATGAGCGGCAGCACTGCGATCATGAGCTTCGGGACAATCCTCATGCATTCAAGAATGTCATGAAAACGGATGGAGTCCCAGACTCATTCTGGAGCCAGTCATGCCCCATCGTCCCCACCTGATCACGCCGCTTTCACGACGAAGAGGACTGACGGACCGGCAAACGGATGACGAAACGGGTATGAGGAGAGTCATGATCAATCTTCATGCTTCCGCCATGGCTCTCAATGATGCCTTTGGAAACGCTGAGACCCAGTCCCGTGCCCTTGCCCACTTCCTTGGTCGTGAAGAAGGGCTCAAAGAGCTTTTCTCGCACCGGACCCGGAATTCCAGAGCCGCTGTCCGTGAGCGTGAGCAGCAAGTGATCTCCAGACTTGACCACTCGAAGCTCGATCCACTTTTCCGAAAGTCCCATGATCGCATCAAAACTGTTATTCAGCAGATTGAGCAGCACCTGCGAGATTTCCACAGGACGGCATTCGATTCTCTCTTCTGAGGCTTCGGCATCCAGCACCCGAAATTCAACCCCATGGTGCCGCAGCTTCTGATGGCAGAGTTCAACCGTGTCTTGAATGATGCCGCCGATCTGCGTGATCTGAAATGGATCCTGACTGCCTTCCCGGGAAAAAGCACGCAGCGACTTCACGATCTTGCTGATGCGAATCACGGTCTCCTTGATCTTTTTGGCGGTGTCTTCGACCAGCTCAGAATCGACCTGCGACTTTTTTGCAAGCCAGACCAGTTGCTCAGCTTTGCCATAAATGATCGTGAGCGGATTGTTGATCTCATGGGCGACTCCGCCGGCCATCTGTCCGAGTCCCGCCATTTTCGCGGAGGTCATGGATTTGGCCTGCTGAAGGGCCAACTGTTCCTTGGCATTCTTCTGCTCCGTCACGTCCTGAGCGACCCCTCGCAAAGTGATCAGTTCGCCTGCCTCGTTGCAGACCGGACGGCCCTTGGCCAGCACCCATTTGATCCGTCCGCCGTCCAGGAGAATCCGGTGTTCAAAAGAATAAGACTTTCGTTCAGCGATCGCTTCCTGAACCCCTTTTTCGACGAGGTGCAGATCGTCCGGATGGAGTCGACCGAAATACGTGTTCTCCGCGACGAGATTGCCGCTCAGGTTGGGAAGTTCATAGATCCGGAAAAGCTCCTCGGACCATAAAACGGTCGCGTCTCCCGGCTTCCACTCCCAGTTTCCCACCTTGGCCAGTTCCTGACCTTCCTGCAGGCGAACCCGTTCTTCAGTGAGTTTCGTGAAGAGTTCCGTGATTCTTTCACGGCTTTCACGCTCATGATCCAAGAGTTGAAAACGCGCCGAAGCGGCGTAGTAGAAGACCAGAACTGCAGTCATCATGCCGGAGACAAAGAGAAGTTTCGGGTACGCGGCAGTCGCGGAACTGGGCATGAGGAGTGTGAGAAAGATGGAGAACAGCGCGTAAGCGCGCAGACTTGTGCGTGTCAGAAAATAAGAACCGATGGCGAAGACCGTGATGAACGTTCCAATGATGTAGGTGGTGCTGTCGATGTGCTCGGCGGTCAGGTAGAAATAGTGCGCCGTACAGAGCCACATGCAGAATGAAGTCACACGAAAAAGCACTCTGGGGGTTAGGCCTGACACGAGACTCCAGACCAGAGCCAGGAGGGGCAGGAGCGACACCGCAAGCCGTCCCAGAATGTCCGAGCGAGTCTGCGGAACTCCCATCCATTGGTAAAGCGCGCTCCAGGACGAATAGATTCCGGCGACTAGAAAAAGAAAGACGCGGTCCCTCAACAGCTCATGATCAGGAGCCTGGGCAGGAGCACTCGAAGGTTCTCTGGAAGTCTGGGGGGTGTGCGACATCGCGTCCTTCTGATTAATCAAATCGGCCCTCGATATTCAAAGAAAAAATCAATCTCATTGAGCTCCCTCTGAGCCCGGTGCTACCCTCTGCAATCAATGCAACCCCCTGAAAAAGAAACCGGTTCTCCCGATCCTGAATCCGCCTTCGCGCCGCTGACGAGCACCACGGTCTTCGGTCGGCCAATCAGGCGGGTCTACTGGGTGATCATCCCCCTGATGGTGTGCTTCGCTTTCGTTCTGCTTCTGATCTATCAGCGGTTCAATCCCGCACCTCCGGATCACCTGGTCATCTCCACGAGTGATGGCGAGGGGGACTATGCGTCGTATGCTCGACTCTATCAGAGCCTCCTCAAAGAGCAGGGTGTGGATCTCCAGATCATCACCTCCAGTGGAGGGATGGAAAATCTGAATCGACTCAAGGATCCGAAGTCCGATGTCGACATCGGCTTTGTCCAGGACGGAGTTGGATCCCCGGATGAAGCCCCGAATCTGGTCTCGCTCGGCAGCCTCTACTATGAGCCCATCTGGTTGTTTTACCGGCCCGGTGCGAAAGGCGAATCGCTTTCACGCTTTTCCCAGTTTGCAGGCAAGACCATCGCTGTCGGAAAAACGGGCGGTGGCACTCGCAGTCTGAGCCTGCGCCTGCTTGCAACCGGCGGCATCAGCCACGCCAACGCTCGACTGGTCGACCTCGGTTGGGACGCCGGTGCCGAAGCCCTCCAGAAAGGGGAAGTGGATGCCGCCATCTTTCTGGGCACGCCCGATGAGCCTTTGATCAAAACTCTCATCGAGAACCCGCACCTTCGATTGATGAGTCTGGATCAGGCCGAAGCGATCACTCGGCAGATCCCCTACCTTCACCATCTGGTACTCCCTCATGGCGCCATGGATCTGAAGAACAATCTGCCTCAGGAAGACATCCACCTGATCGCCCCCACCGCGACTCTTCTCGTGAGGGACTCACTCCATCCCGCTCTGATCTACCTGCTTCTGAAGGCGGCCTCTCAGGTTCACAATGGGCCTGGAATCTTCGAAGCGAAAAACGAATTTCCCGCCGACAAGGATGATCAGTTTCCTCTCAGCGACGACGCGAAAAATTATTACAAATCAGGTGTCCCCTTCTGGCAGAAACACCTGCCTTTCTGGCTGGCCACGCTGCTGGACCGATTTCTCCTCCTGATCCTGCCAATGGTGGCGCTGCTTCTGCCGGTCATCCGCATGATCCCGAGAATCATGAACTGGCGAGTTCGTTCCCGGATTTTTCAGCGGTACGGCGAATTGAAATTTCTGGAGACTCAGATCAAACCTGGCGTGGGCAGTGAAAAGTACGCTCACTTTCTGGACACGCTCGACCGCATCGAGGAACGCGTGAATCAGATGAAGATCCCCCTCGATTTTTCAGATCACATCTACGTGCTTCGCGAACACATCGATTTTGTCCGCGCTCGTCTCCGTCGAGTTCTGGGTCCGGGCCGCTGAGAATCGTCAAAACTTTGTCATCCCGCCGTAATCTTTGAGAATTCGGAAACGATCGGAGCGCAAACGGTACGTGAAATGCAGTGTTAGTGGGCGCCAGATAACACCCATGACGCTCTTCACGGAGGAGAAGCAATTATGACGATGAGAGAGATTGAGAGAATTCAGAGCGCCTTGAATGCAGGAATTGCCACGACTCAGGACTTCAATGCCACGATGGATGAAGCGGTCCGCTACCATCACAAGGTCAGTGAGCTTCAGATGATGCTGCTGGTGATTCAGAAGAAATGTGAAATGGAACTGCAGGACCTTGAAAATGACAAACCGGTCACGCAGATGCACTACGCCCTGATGCTGGACTACCTGATGGATGTCCTGAGTGACTGTCGCCATATCAAGGCTGCGTGAACTCGACCGTGCATCTGGACATGATCATGAACGCGGGGGGGGGGTTGCAAATTCAACTGTCAGACAGTGCAACCCCGTCCTCTTCACCTGACCACAGCAGCCGAACGGCCTTGAGTCTGGCCAATTTTCAGCCTGAAGTGTAAGCTCAATTCATGAAGAAAAATCCATTCAAGCGACTGGCGAACCAAGCGGCTCAATCAACGAAGCTTCTGAAGAATCTTCAGAATTTGAAGTCGACTGCTGAATCACTGAGTGAAGCTGCGGCTCCCAGAGTGAAGAATTTGAAAAAGAGCCTGAAAATAGGCCTGAACGAAAAGGCGCATGCGGCTCAGAACAAAGTGGGGCAACTCTGGGACGTCGCTTCTGGCGCGACCCAGGTCCTGGCTCGAGATGTCGCGCACCAGACGCGCAAGGCCGCAAAAACAGCCGTCAGGAGAGCTTCAAAACAGCTCAAACAGCAGGTCGGCGGGACCGTCAACCGCGAAGTCGTCGAGCGCTTCAAGCGGAGCGCGCGAGACGCGGTCTCTTCACTCAAGGAATCCGGTGCTGAATTCAAGGCCTACCTGGAGAGCGATGAATTTGAATACGATCTTGATGATCTGGCCAAACGCCTGAGCAAATTCGAAGGTGCCTATGAAAATTTCTCTGGCCCCGAGGTCGGAAGCCAGAGCGGGACTCGCGCCGGCACGACATCAGGCAGGAAGACCCGGTTGTTGCGAGTGCATTCCAAGGCCCGCTTTCTTTTCAAGGAATGCCGGGAAGACGTCCTGAAGCAGGCGGCACGGAAGGAAGTGATCTTCGCTCTTCCCATCAATCCCAAACTCGCTGCAGCTCTGGCCTTGATTTTCAGCGGCGTGAAAACGACTGAAATCGTTCTGCACGGAATCGATGTCTTCGCGCCCCGAAAGAGGCC